>JANWWK010000063.1 GCA_025056175.1 Anaerolineales bacterium | reverse complement strand
ATGGACCTTCTGAAACTCGGCTTTGACTTGCTTCTGCACCTGGACGAGTCGCTCTCACAGGCGATTCATCTGTTCGGCCCGCTGACGTATGCCCTCCTGTTCCTGGTCATTTTCGTTGAAACTGGCCTGGTAGTCACTCCCTTTTTGCCTGGCGACTCGCTCTTGTTTGCCGCCGGCACATTTGCGGCTTTGGGCGATTTGAACCCCTTCTTTTTGTTTGGTTTGCTGGCACTGGCCGCTGTGCTGGGAGATACCGTCAATTACTGGATTGGTCACCGTGTGGGTGAACGCGCCTATCACAGCCGATGGATAAAGCGGGAGCACCTGGACCGCACGCACGCTTTCTTCCAAAAACATGGCGGAAAAACCATCTTCCTGGCGCGCTTCGTGCCGATTGTACGCACCTTTGCGCCGTTTGTGGCCGGAATGGGGGAAATGTCCTACCGATATTTCCTCTCGTATAACATCATTGGCGGCGTGGTTTGGGTGGCGTTGTTCATTTCGCTGGGCTTCTTCTTTGGGAACATCCCCTTTGTGCGCCACAATTTTGAGGTGGTCATTTTTGGCATTGTGTTTGTTTCCGTTCTGCCGGCGCTCTTTGAATGGTGGAAAGCGCGGCGGGAGCAAAAATCTACACACTCAACCCAACAGAGAGGATTGTAACCCTTCTATGAACTCTTCTCCTCCCCGCACCTTGCGAGGCTATCTCGGCGTTTCTTTGCGCGGATTCTTAATGGGCATTGCCGACGTCATTCCCGGTGTTTCGGGCGGCACTATGGCTTTCATCCTGGGCATTTACGATGAACTGATTGACGCCATCCGCGCCGTTGTTCCTTTCTTAAGAAACCTGCTCACCTTGCGCTGGCGCGCCGCGTTTGAGCAGTTCCCCTGGCGCTTTTTGCTGGCTCTGGTCATCGGCATTGCTACCGCCATCCTGAGCCTGGCGAGATTCCTGCACTGGGCGCTGGATGAACACCCCACCCTGGTCTATTCGGTCTTCTTTGGGCTGATTGTGGCCTCGGTCTATGTCGTTCGCCGCCGTGTGCGTGCCTGGACGTGGCCCAACCTGCTGACCGTTGCCGTCTTTGCAGTGGGCGCCTACCTGCTTATGGGCTTGCGTCCGGCAGAAACGCCAAATGCGCTGTGGTTCATCTTCCTGAGCGGCATGATTGCCATTTGTGCCATGATTTTGCCCGGAATTTCCGGTGCGTTCATCCTGGTTTTGCTCGGCAAATATCAATATATCCTTGGTGCGCTCATTGGTCTGGATATCGTCACAGTGCTTGTGTTTATGGCTGGCGCGGCGGTCGGAATTGTCTCTTTTGCCAATCTCCTGCGCTGGCTGTTAGACCACTACCACGACCTGACCGTAGCCGCTCTGGTTGGCTTCATGCTTGGCTCGCTGCGCGAGTTGTGGCCGTGGAAAATAGAAAAAGTCAACGTTCTGCCCGTTACCTTTACCAGCGAGGTCGCCCTGGCTGTAGGGCTGATGTTGCTGGGCTTTTTGGCGGTCATCGTCATCGAAACGGTTGCCGAACGCCGCCAGGCACATTGACCTGCCCTGGTTTCCGTGTTCCTTCAACGCGCGGATTGCTTTTCCGCGCGTTTTTTTGTGGTATTATTGCACTGTCGAACTAGACTGACTGGTCAGTCTAGTTGGGCGGCCTATCTTGTTTCCTGGCTGAACTTTGCTTGCCGTCAGCACTGACCTGTAACGAGCGGCAAAAACAGAATGTTCAGGATGTTGTTCATCGAACAGCAACGACCGAAATGACCGATACCCGTACCCGCATCCTCGAAGCAGCAGCGCGCGTCTTTGCCGAGAAGGGCTATCACGAAACGCGCATGGATGACATCGTCGCCGCCTCGGCGGCCTCGAAGGGTTCGCTTTATTTTCATTTCCCGAACAAAGAAGAAATCTTTTTTGGTCTGATTGAGACCTTTATCGGCCTGCTGGAAACACGGCTGCGCGAGACTCTTTCCGGCGAACAGCGCGGTATGGAACAACTTGACACTGCTCTGCGCGAAAGTTTGCGCCTGTTTGAGCAATACCGCGCGCTGGCAAAAATTGTCCTCATTCAGGCGGTGGGGTTGGGCGCCGCTTTTGAGCAGCGCCGCCGCGCCATCAATGACCGGTTCGTAACGCTGATTCGTGAGCGCATCGAAAAAGGCATTCAGGATGGCAGCCTGCCGCCCCAAAACGCAGAACTTTCGGCCCGCGCCTGGGTGGGGGCGCTGAATGAAATTCTGATTCACTGGATTTACACCGGCACTCCTGACCTGCAAACCGCGCTGCCGGAAATCAAAGCGTTTCTGGCGCGCTCGGTGGGGGCAAGGCAGTAAATCATTCGTTGTCAGCGGTCAGCGAACAGAAAATATCGCTCGCTGAAGAGAAAAATTCTAACCAAAGAGAGAAACATCGTATGAAACGTCTCCCCTTTTTGTTTTTCCTGCTGAGCCTGTTGTTGAGCGCCTGCGGCGCAGCGACCCCGGCAGACGATGTGACCGTGCGGATTGCCGTCATCCCGGTCATTGATACCCTTCCGATGTTCGTGGCCGAAGCGGAAGGTCTCTATACCAAACACGGTGTCAAGGTCGAACTTATTCCGGTTGGTTCCGCGCCGGAGCGTGACCAGCTGCTTCAGGCCGGGCAAGCCGATGGCACGCTGAACGAACTCTTGTCGGTGATGCTCTTCAACCGCGAGAAGATACAAATGCAGGCTGTGCGCTATGGTCACATGGCCTCCGAAGGCGCAGGTCATTTCTTCCTGCTGGCTTCTGGACAGAGTGGAATCACCGATGTCGAACAGCTGAAAGGTGTTGAAATCGGTATTTCGCAGGGGACGATTATCGAATATCTCACCGACCGCCTGCTCGAAGCAGAAGGCTTCAGTAGCGCAGACATCAAGTACGTCGCCGTGCCGAAAATTTCCGACCGCATGGCCCTGCTTGCTTCGGGCGAACTCAAAGCAGCCGTCATGCCAGACCCGCTCGGTGGACTGGCCGTTCAGCAGGGTGCGGTGGTTTTGCTGGATGACTCCTCGTACCCGCTGCTGGGCGCGAGCGTCATCTCGTTCCGCAAAGAATTCATCGAACAACATCCGCAGGCCGTCAAAGCCTTTTTGGCGGCCATCGAAGACGCCGTGACGCGCATCAACACCGAACCGGGCCAGTTCAGTGCGTTGCTGGCCGAAAAGAAAATGGTGCCGCCGCCGCTGCTTGGCTCTTACAACGTTCCCCGCTTCCCGCTCAAGGGTGTCTCGTCAGAAGACGAGTGGAACGATGTGCTGGCATGGGCCAAGTCCAAAGGGTTGCTTCAGGCGGATGTTTCCTATCGGGATTCGGTCAACCCCTCCTTTTTGCCCTGAGCACTTGGTGCAACCACAACAACGTCAGCGCGGGAAGACCTCCCGCGCTGTTTTTATCGTACAATCAGGCCAGAACACTGCCCTGTTATGATTACCGTTTCCAATCTTTGCTTTCAATACCGACAGCCGATTTTCGAGGCTTTCCACTGGCACGCCGAACGCGGAGAACGCTGGGCGGTGTTGGGGCCTTCGGGTTGCGGTAAAAGTACCTTGCTCATGCTCCTGGCCGGCTTGAAACTGCCGCAGCGCGGCGAGATTTTTATTCATGGAGAGCGGGTTGTGCGCCCTCGCCCGCAAACTGGTCTGATTTTGCAGGATTATGGCCTGTTGCCCTGGGCGACCGTGCGTGAAAACGTGGAACTGGGGCTGAAGGTGCGCTCGTTCTATGGGGCCGATGGCATTCACGCTCCTAAAGAACCTGCCCGGCTGCAGAACACCGACTTCTGGCTGGAACGGCTGGGACTGACCGCGGTTGCAGACCAGTATCCTGCCCAACTCTCCGGCGGACAGCGCCAGCGCACGGCCATTGCGCGCACTCTCCTGTTGCAGCCGGATTTGCTTCTGATGGACGAGCCTTTCTCGTCTCTGGATGCACCCACCCGCGAGGGGTTGCAAACTCTGACGTTGGAACTGGCCGAAGAGCAGGCTCTGACCCTGGTTCTGGTGACCCATGCGCTGGAAGAAGCCGCCCTGATGGGAAACAACATCCTGCTCTTGAGTCAACCGCCCAACCGCCAGGCGCAAGTGATTGAAAATCCCAACGCTGGCCGGCCTGGCTACCGCGAAAGCACAGAATATGCTGCTTTGTGCCGCCAACTGCGCGCACTGCTTCAGCGTTGAAGTTTCGGGTATACTTGGCGCATCCTGACACTTCGGAGGGAAAATGGCAAATCTCGAAGCGCGAATTCGCATGGCGGCGGAAAGCATTCTCGATAACGAAGCCCTGCGCAGTGGGCTGAACGACGAAGAATCCGCCCGCATCCTGCTCGATTGGGGCATTTCATGGGCCAAAACGCTGACCCGGCAGACCGCCGACATCGAAGACGACGATGAGGCTGATGAAGCCGTTTACCCACGCATGAAAGCCCTCCGCAGCCTGATGGTGGCGCTCAAAGACCTTGCGATTGCAGAAAACTGGCCTTCGGACGACCTGCGCCAAAGCCTGGAGACTGCATTGGAACATGCACAGGTTCTCTTCGGCGCAAATTGGCAGCCGCCTGCCGATTTCAAAACGCAGGTGGCGGTCATCCTTCAGAGCCATGATGCGCGAACCCGGCTCGACGCTTTGCTGAAATTATTGGAGAAAGAGACACAAACCAGCCAACCCGCGACTGTTCAGGAAAAAAAGCCAGAAGGATTTTTTGCGAGATGGTTTAGAAAATGGAGAGGAGACTGAAATGAGCCGTTCGAGAAAAAAAACCGGCAATCCCAAGGGAATGCTCATCGTCCTGGCAATTGTCCTGGCGCTGGGGTTGATTTTCGTCTTCACCGGTGCCGACCCGCTGGGCCTGTTCACCGAAGCCGTCACGGTCACTCCAGCAGCGCCCGCCGCGCTGACCGACACGCCTTTGCGCCCGCCCACTTCCACACCACGAGACGCTGGCGGTGTCACCCCGGCGCCCTCTGGCAGCGACTGGTACGAAGTCGGTTTCGTCAAGCCTGTGAATTTGAGCGAAGCCAAAAAGAACGAATACAGCGCCAACGGACTGCCTCCCGAACTGCTGGCCGGTTCGCTGGCCGAGCGGCTCATTTTTTACATTGACTCGGCCCAAACCAGCATTCATGTTGCCGCCTTTGAAATAGACCTGACCGATGTCTCTAACGCCCTCATCCGCGCCCACAAACGAGGGGTCGAGGTGCGCTTCATCACCGATGACGAATTCGGACTGGGCGCCGATAAGAAACCCGGACATGGGCAGCTGGCGGCCATGAAAAAAGCGGGCATCGAAATTCGGGATGACGCCCGCAACGGCCTGATGCACAACAAATTCTGGATTTTCGATGGCGCGGTGGTGTGGACGGGTTCGACCAACGCTACCATCAATGGCATGTTCGAGCAGAACAACAACGTGATTGTGATTAAATCCCCTGCCCTGGCAGCCATCTACGAGCGGCAATTTGCCGATATGTGGGACGGACAATTTGGCGCCCGGTCGCCTTCCACCATCGAACAGCAACAGCTTACCATCAACGGCACGCCGATTCAGGTGGCCTTTTCGCCCGAAGATAAGCCTGTCCAATTCATCGTCTCGTATTTACAAAAGGCGCAGCGCAATATCCGCTTCATGGCTTTCTCTTACACTCAGCCTGATATGGGCAACGCGATGATAGAGCGCATCAAAAGCGGCATTACGGTGGAAGGTGTGTTCGAGACGGTCGGCAGCGACAGCGAATTCAGCGAAATGTTGCCCCTCTATTGCGCCGGCGGCAAAATGCGACGCGATGGCAACTCTGGTTTTCTGCACCACAAAGTCATCATCATTGATGACCGGATTGTCGTGACCGGCTCACTGAATTTCAGCGATGGCGCCAACCGAAACAACAATGAAAATATCCTGATTATCGAAAACGCCGAAATTGCCAAACGCTACCTGGAAGAGTTCCAGCGGGTCTGGCAAGCAGCAAGCGACCTCGACCCGGCACGTTTCAAGTGTCCGTAAACGTCATCTCAAACCACAAAACAGCACAAGGCGAGAATTCCCCCAAAATGGCTTTTGTGTCCCTGTCGCCCGGAGATTTACCTCCGGGCGTTGGCTGTCAAAATTTCGACGATTTTCTCTGCGGCGTTGCCCTCCCCAAACACCGGGCGCGGCGGGGTTGCAGGCGGTGAGGCCTCTCGAACGTGACGGCGAATCAGGTCGGCATCCAGGCCGACTACGGTGTTCCAGCCGTCGGTCAGCGTTTCTACCCATTCGGTTTCGGGACGTAACGTCAGGCAGGGAACCGCGAAAAAGTATGCTTCCTTTTGAACGCCGCCTGAGTCGGTCAAAATCAGGCGAGCGTTCTTTTCCATCACCAGCATATCCAGATAACTGAGCGGTTCAATAAGCCGCAGACGGGAGGCGGCGCGCTCTTTGAGCAGGCCAAATTCGGCAATTCGGCGGCGCGTACGCGGGTGAACGGGAAGGATAACGGTTTCTTCCAGCGATTGCAGGATGTCGAGCAGGGTCGCCAGGGCTTGCGGGTCATCGGTGTTATAGGCGCGGTGAATGGTGGCGAGCAGGTAAGCGCCCGGCCGCAAGCCGAGACTCTCCAGGATGTGCGATTTCTGCTCGGCTCTCTGCCCAAACAAGAGAACGGCATCGTACATCGGGTCCCCAACCAGATGTACACCCGCTGTGAGGCCCTCGCGGTGCAGGTTTTCCACTGCCGTTTGTGTGGGGCAAAAAAGCAGGTCGGCGCAGTGGTCGGTCAGCACGCGGTTGTGTTCTTCGGGCATGCGGCGATTGAAGGAGCGCAAACCGGCCTCGATGTGTGCCAGGGGGATGTGCAGTTTGACCGCCGCCAGCGCCCCGGCCAGGGTGGAGTTGGTATCGCCAAAGACGATAACAGCATCAGGTTTTTGTTGGAGTAAGACGGTTTCGATGGCGATGAGCATTTGCCCGGTCTGTTCACCGTGACCGCCGGAGCGTACGTTCAGGTTAATATCCGCTTCCGGCAGGCCGAGTTCCTCGAAGAAAACCTGCGACATGCCATAATCGTAATGCTGACCGGTATGTAACAGATATTCCTGCACACCGGCGCGTCGCAAAGCGCGGCTGAGCGGAGCGGCTTTGATGAACTGCGGACGTGCGCCAACGATGGTGACGACTTTCATAAGGCGTAAAAGGCTCGAATGGTTTCGACCACGCGCTCAATTTGCGCTGCGGTGAGTTCCGGGTAAATTGGCAGGGCGAGGGTCTCGCGGCTGGCGCGTTCGGCGTTGGGACAATCGGCCTCGAACCCCATGCCCGCAAAACATTCCTGACGATGCAGCGGCACGGGGTAGTAGATTTCGCTGGCGATGCCGTGCGTTTTGAGAAATGCCATCAGTTCATCGCGTCGGGAAACGCGAATCTGGTAGAGATGATAGATGTGCCGTCCCCAGCCGCGTTCGGGCAGCAGTGTCACCGGGCCGTCTTGGCCGGTCAGCCCAGCTTGCTGGAAGAGTTCGGTATACAGGGCAGCATTGCGCCGACGCGCAGCCGTCCAATTTTCCAGGTGGGGCAACTTGGCGCGCAAAATGGCAGCTTGCAGCGCATCCATGCGGAAGTTGCCGCCGATGGCTTTGTTGTAATACTTTGGCCGGTGTCCGTGATTTCGCAGTAACGCAGCGCGGTCGGCCAGAGTCGGGTCGTTGCAGACGACCATGCCGCTATCGCCTGCGCCGCCCAGATTTTTGGAGGGGAAGAACGAAAAACAACCCAAATGACCGAGCGAACCGGCGCGCTGGCCGTGAAAATCGGCGCCAATCGCCTGACAGGCGTCCTCAATAACATACAAATTGTAACGACGGGCAACATCTAAAATGGTGTCCATCTCGGCCATTTGCCCGCACAGGTGAACCGGCAGGATGGCGCGTGTTTTTGGGGTGATGCGGGCCTCGATTTGATTGGCCTGGATGTTCAACGTGTCCAGGTCAATATCTACGAACACCGGGCGCGCGCCCAGGCGAACAATGGAACCGGCGGTTGCAAAGAACGAATACGGTGAGGTGATAACTTCATCGCCGGGGCCAATTCCAATCGTCATCAGTGCCAGCAGGAGCGCATCGGTGCCGGAGGAGACGCCCACCCCAAAACGGCAGTGGCTGTATTCGGCAATTTCGCGCTCCAGCGCTTCCACTTCCGGGCCGAGAATGAACTGTTGACTTTCCATCACGCGCTCGATGGCGGCCTGGATTTCGTCGCGCAAGGCGGCGTATTGTGCTTTCAGGTCGAGCATGGGGATAGTTTTTTCGGTCATGGTCACTCCAGCGGTTTCTCTTCAGGCCAGTCCAGGCAGCGCATCTGGCCGCCTTCCTCCAGACGATAGCGCCAGCCGCTCACGGGGCAAACGAACAGGCCCGCTTCTCCGGCGGGCTGAAGCCGGTAACCGTGTCGGCTCATCCAGCCGTGCTGACGCGCCGGTACACCGAGCATCAGGGCATAATCCGGCACATCACCGCGCACCACCGCCCCCGCGCCGATGAAAGCATACCGTCCAATGGTCGCGCCGCAGACGATGGTGGCATTTGCGCCAATGGTGGCCCCGCGTCGAATCAGCGTGCGTTGATATTCGTTTTTGCGGTTGATTTGCGAACGCGGATTAACCACATTGGTCAGGACGCAGGAGGGTCCCAAAAACACATCATCCTCCACCAGGACGCCGGTGTAGAGCGAAACGTTATTCTGGATTTTGACGTTATCGCCGATAACGACCCCGCTGGCCACCATCACGTTCTGTCCCAGAGAGCAATTGCGCCCGATTTTGGCGCCCGGCATGATGTGGCAAAAGTGCCAGATGCGCGTCCCGGCGCCGATTTCGCACGGCTCATCCACGTAACTGGACGGATGAACAAAGACTTCGGCGTTCATGACCGCTCCTTGAGAAAGGGATGTGCGCGTTCATCCAGCGGTGAGAGCTCCGTGTGGCGAATGTCATACGTCAGCTGGATGGAAGGGCGCGCTTCGGGGATGCCAAATCCCTGCCCGGTAAGCGTCTGCTCATAGACGCGGGTATGCAAATCGGTGAATCCTTCTGAAAACTCCACTTCCTGCCCATCAATGGTGATGCTGCGAAAGGTGGTTTTACCGGCCTGAAGCGCAGCCGGGGGCAAGTCATCCCGCTCGACCGAAAGGAACCAGCGTACCCGTGCCCGTTCCAGTTCCAACCAGCCGCTCATGCGCCTGGAGTCAGCGTAGAACATACGAACTGCGTGCGCCGGGCCGAACAGCCACAAGAGCAAATCAAAGAAATGTACGCCGATATTGGTGGCAATCCCGCCCGATTTTTCGGGCTGTCCCTTCCACGAAACGTGATACCAGTTGCCGCGACTGGTGATGTAGGTGAGCAGAACGTCGTGGGTGACACCGGCTGGTTCTTGCTCCAAACGCGCTTTGAGCGCCAGCAGTGCCGGGTGAACCCGCAATTGCAGGATGGTGTAAATCCGCCGACCGGTTTCGGCTTCGATTTCTGCCAGCGCATCCAGATTCCAGGGGTTGATGACGAGCGGCTTCTCGCAAATGGCATCGGCCCCTACCCGCAGCGCCAGACGGCAATGGGCATCGTGCAGATAATTGGGCGAACAAATCGAGACGTAATGCACCCGTTCGGCATCTCCCAGACGGCGCAACTTCTCCAGATGTCGGTCGAAACGTTCCACCTCGGTGAAAAAACGCACATCGAATGAGTAGCGGTCGAGGATGCCGACCGAATCCTTCGGGTCTACTGCCGCCACCAGGCGATGACCGGTGTCTCGAATGGCTTGTAAGTGGCGCGGCGCAATGTAGCCGCCCACACCGATAATGGCGAAATTCTTGGGTTGTGTCATCTTTCCTCCGCCTGCCTTTGCCAGGCGCGTTTCTGAAACCACAGGGTGAGATACCCGCGTATGGTGCGTCCGATTTTCATGCGGCTCTTGCCGGCGCGCGCTTTGGTATCCAGCACCATCGGCACTTCAGAAATCGAAAGGCCGCAAAAGACCATTTTCATTGCCATTTCGACCATACACTCGAAACCAGGGCGCTCCACAATTCCCGGCCCGTAACGGCGCTGCAAAATCTTTAGTGCTGCGCCGCGATACAGCCGGAAGAACGAACTGACGGTGAGCAACCCATGCAGACCAAGCATTTCTTTGACGAACAGGTTCGCCACTGCGCTCAAAAATACCCGAAATGTGGACGTGTTGACAATCGCCCCACCGTACATGTACGGACTGGCAAAAATGACCTGATAGCCTTCGCCCATGCGCGTCAGCATTTGTTTGACCAGTTCCAGGCGCGAGGTATTGTCGCCTTCAATCGTCAATACCAGGTCGTCCTCTCGCAGCAGGGGGAAAAGATGGGAGAAGCCGGTATGGAAGGCCTTGCCGGGGCCGAGATTGGTCTCGTGCCGCAAAATTTCCAAAGGGAAACCGGCTTCGGCGGCGGCCTGTTGCGCCAGACCTGCGGTATCGTCCACGCTCCCATCATCTACCAGAATCACGCGCACCTGGAAATGTTCCGCAAATTCGCGGTGTAATGCGGCCAGCGATTGACTCAGGCGGGGAAGATTGGCGGCTTCATTCAGAACTGGCACCAACACAAAGAAACGCCGACCCGCACTCATTCTGCCCGGTCCTCGAAGCGAAGGGTTAAATCGGGGGTGGGCATTCCCAGCGCGCGCCGACGCCCGATTTGCCAGCGGATGGTGGTTTTCAGCCCCTCTTCCAGGTCTACTTTGGGGTTGAAATTCAGCAGCCGGCGCGCTTTGGAAATATCTGGCACGCGGCGCATCACGTCCTCGTATTTTCCAAAGGTTTCATAGGGAGTCAATTTGAGTTTGGGTTCGCCGCCGCGCACCAGTCCCCAAATCAACAGCGCCAGCTCTTTGATGGTGATTTCGCGCGTGTTGCCGATGTTGAAGACCTGGTTGTTGGCCTCGCTCTTTTCGATGCAGGCCACAATCCCATCCACATGGTCGCTGATGTAGGTAAAGGAGCGGGTTTGCATTCCATCTCCGTGCAGGGGGATGTCTTCGTCGTCTATCGCGGCATTGATAAATACCGATTGCGGCCCTCCCCACCAGGTGAGATGCTGGTTTGGCCCGTAGCCGCCAAAGAATCGCAGCGCAACGACATTCAGTCCGTGCCGCTCGTGATAAGCGAACAGGAGTTGCTCCTCGAACATTTTGGAGATGGCATACGACCAGCGCTTGACTTCGGGACGGCCTATCACCAAATCTGAGTCTTCGGAAAAAGGCACTTTGGGATTTTTGCCATAGACATCGGACGTGGAAGCCGCCACCACTTTGGCGCCATAATGTGCCGCCGCTTTCAGCACAGAGAGCGTGCCGTGCGAGTTGATGAGCAGGGTATCCATCGCGTCGCTATAACGGGGGATTTTGAAGGCCGCCAGGTGAACTACCACGTCACAGCCGCGTGTCAGGCGCAAAACGAGTTTCTCGTCCCGAATATCACCCTCCACAAAGCGGAAACGGCGGTGATTTTGGACGTTTTTCAGATTGAGCAGGAAGCCCTGCGAGAGGTTATCCAGCCCGACGACCGTATGCCCGCGCTCTAGCAGAGCTTCGGTCAGGTTTGAGCCGATGAAACCGGCAGCGCCGGTGATGAGAATTTTCATGCAGTCACCTTATGGGGAACAATTTGCATCCAGATTACGGTAGAGCGTGCCTTCGGGCAGTTCGGCCAGCTTTTCCAGGCGCAATTCTATTCTTTCCTCCAGTTTACTCCTATCCACATCATTTATCCAAAGGTACCTGGAACGCACAGGTGTCGAGGGGAAGGGGTCTTGCAGGTAAGAAATGCCAATGCCGGGTGGCAGAGCCGCCAGGCGGGCATCGTAAGAACGGAGTGTGATGAGAACTGTGTTACACCAGGGGTTGACCGCAGCAGAGTCATAGGTCACGGCCGCCCGCAGCCCGCTCTGCCAGGTTACGAACTCGGGCGCGCGATAGGTGTAATTCAACCTGGCACCCTGCCAATCACCCTGCCCGTTCAGCATCACCGGTGCAAAGAGCAGGCTGAACAGCGTCACCCTCCAGACAACCTGATATTTCTTTTGGGCAATGTGCAGCAACAGGCTCACCAGCAGCGGAATATAGAAAACGCGGTAGAACCCATTCACCAGATAAAGCGTCAGGCCAGCTGCCAGCAGGGTCAGCACGTTGTAAACATCGAAGGCCGCCTGTGATTTGAATATCTCTGCCAGGCGCGTTTTCTGCCGCCAGAGCGCCAGAAGTTCGCGCGCCGCAGCGGTCCACAGCATCAGGAGCAGAAACAGCGTTGCCCAGGCCGGTGTTGTGGTTTGCTTGATAACCAGCTTCTTGACCTGCGCCATGAGTTGCAGGAACATGCCAAACAACGCACCTCGCTCATTTTCCAGCGCGGCAAGGATGGAGTTGTTGACGGGCGGCACGAGCCAATCGGTGATTCTCAGAATCAGGAATGCCAGCAGAACGCTCATCAGCAGGCTGAGCGCGATGCGGCGCAGCGGGCTGCCTCGAAACACGAAATAAAACAGCGGCGGAAACAGGATGACCCACGAGAGACGCAGCATGCCGGCCAGAAACGCAAACAGCATCAGCAACAAAGCTGGCACAGGCGCAATGCGCTCGCTTTGCCGTAAACGCAGAAATGCCCAGGCAAACACAATCCCCACCGCCAGGTTGAGCGGTTCGTGTGAGGTGGTGGCGGCAAATATCATCACTGGCCACGAAACGGAGAGCAGCAGCGCCAGCATCAGGTTCTGATGGGTCTCCAGCCGCGCCAGGCGCGAAAAACTGTACACCGAAGTGGCAATCAGACCAAAATTCACCAGAATCGGCAGGTGCGGCGCCCAGCCGAGCAGCTGTCCAAACAAACCGTAGACGTAAATATACAACGGTGACCCTTCGCCATAGCGATTGAACGCTGCCGCAGGCATCAATTCGTTGGGGTAGTTGTAGCCGCCGCCCAATCCATAGAAACTGAATTGCCGAATCCACAGCCAGTAACCGGTTGCATCGTTCCAGAAGACTGGCAGATAGTCAGAGAGCTTTGCTCCCCACAGCCCATAAATGACGAACAGAATAAGGGCAATTGGCGCCAGTGCAGGCAGGAGCGCTGACCATCGCGTCTCTATGGCACTCAACGTTGAATGCAGGGCAGCGCGTTTTGTCTGCATCCAGGCCTGCCAGCCGGGCGGAAACGGGTTTTCAATAGGCCGCGCCTTCCACAGGGCGATGAACAAAACAGCAGCCAGGCCAGTCAGCGCCAGACCGCGCCACCCCAACAAGGCCGCATGGTTGAGGACCAGATTCGGTTTTTCAACGTAAAGCAAGGGCAATCGCAGGTAGGCTTCCAGCAATCCGTAAAGCACCAGCCAGGCGATGACGCCACGTCCTTTCACCCAGCCGTAATACAACCCGCGTGCTATCAGCCGATGAGGAAAGAAGAGAAACAGAACCGCAGCGCTGCCGGTGAGCAACGCGGCAATCAGCACAAGTGCCAGAAAGGTCTCGTGCGTCAGCCCAAAATAAGTGCGCGGCGGCCTGACCCACGCCACCCCCCCGGCTGCGCCGCTTGCAGCAAGCAACAAAACCGGCAAGAATCTGAACCACAGCGGGAGTTCGGAGGCTTTCAAGGGTGTATTCAACGTCTTGCGTTCCTGAAACTTTGCGAATCAAGCTGGTTTCCCCCGGCTTGCAGGCACAGTGCCGCCCCGAGGATAATACGAGCGAGACGCGCGCCGCGTCCGCCCGGAAACCAGCGCTATATTTTAACCCAAGTTGCGGTTTTTTCCGCGCACTCTGTGCAGGACAACCGTTTTGCCCCCAGACGGCGAAACAGGCTGCTAGCGGCGAAGACGGCTTAAGACTTTTTTGACCGCTCCCAACCGTAAAAGCAGCAACACGCCAACGAGAATGGCAAACGTCAACGGCTGAGCCACATCCCCACTCAGCGTCCACAGGTTGCCTTTGCGTGCCCAAAAGAAGTGTAACACAATCAGCGGCACAATCAGATACACCAGGCGGTGCAGGCGTTTCCAATTTTTTCCTAACCGCTTCATCCAGTATTCAAACGAGGTCACCGCGAGCGGAACGAGCAGCAGGAAGGCCGCTGCGCCAACGAGAATATATTGCTTGGTGCCAACATCGCGGATGAGAGCATTCAGGTCCAGGCCGTAATCTACGGCAATGAAGACCGTCACGTGCAAAGCAGCGTACAGGAATCCATACAATCCCAGCGCTTTGCGCCGCTGCAAGAGTTCCTTCCACCCCCACCAGGCCAGCGGTGTACATGCCAGAGAAAGCGTGAGAAAAACCAGCGCCGTGTAACCGGTGCGTTGTTCGATGGCCTGGATGGGATTGGCGGTCAGGGTATCGCGCCACAAGTCCAGGAGCAGCACAATGAGCGGAAGCCAGCCAGCGAGATGAACCAGGAACTGCAAAGGCGTGAAACGGCGGCGCATCAATAATACACCCGCAAATCCATGCCCTCGTAAAGTGCAGCCACCTCGCCAGCGTAGCCGTTGAACATCAGGGTTGGGCGGCGAGCAATTTCTCCGATGCGCCGCTCGGTGGCCTGACTCCAGCGAGGATGGTCTACATTCGGGTTAACGTTGGCATAAAAGCCGTATTCGTTTGGCTGAATCAGGTTCCACAGCGTTGGTGGTTGCTCCGCCGTCAGCTCGATTTTGACGATGGCCTTGATAGACTTGAACCCATACTTCCAGGGGACGACCAGCCGAATGCCGCCACCGTTCTGCGGAGGCAATTCTCCGCCGTACAGGCCAGTTGCCAGAATCGTCAAATCGTGCATGGCTTCGTCCAGGCGCAGGCCCTCACGATACGGCCAGGGATACCAGGGTTCGCGCTGACCAGGCATGGCTTCGGGTTTGTAAATCGAAGTGAAGCTCACGTATTTTGCATCCGAAGTCGGCTCCACGTCTTTCAAAAGTTTCCACAGCGGAAACCCCAACCAGGGGATGACCATGCTCCAGGCTTCGACGCACCGCAAACGGTAGATGCGCTCTTCTGGCGGATATTTCTTGACCAGGTCTTCCACGCCAAACTTACCTGGTTTACGAACCAACCCGCCGATTTCTACCTCCCATGGAGAGGTGGGAAAATCCCGTGCCAGTTGAGCCACACCGCGCTTATCGGTGGTAAATTCGTAATAGTTGTTGTAGTTCGTGATGTCTTCAAACGAGTTGACAGGGTCTCCCAATTCATCGGTTTTGGAAGAGAGGGAAGGGTCGGCAGGCGCAGGTGCGGAATCTGATGAAAGGGACTGGGGTGCACAGGCGGCCAGCGCCATGCTTCCGGCAAGCACACCAGCAACCTTGATGAAATCACGCCTTGAGAGATAAACGTGTTTGGGGGTGATTTCGGACGGATGAACCGGCACAGACTGAAAAAGAGAGGTCATACGCTTTCTCCTGAGTGAAAGAAAGCATACCAAATCTGTCTAAAATTCGCATTAGAAGCAATTTGCGGTTTTTCACAAGGGCTGATATGATACGTCCTCGTAGAGAAAACGCTGTGACCCTACGCACCGGCATTGACCTTTGCGAAATTGCGCGTCTACGCCAGGCCATTGAGCGGCAGGGAGAACGCCTGCTGGCGCGCATTTTTACCCCTGTGGAACGTGAGCAATGTGGGGGGAACTATGCTTCGCTGGCAGCGCGCTTTGCCGCCAAAGAGGCCGTTGGAAAAGCGCTTGGCACCGGGTTGGGGCCGATAGCGTTTACCGATATTGAAATTTTGCGTGGAGAGAACCGCGAACCCTGCCTGCGCCTGCACGGCAAAGCGCTTGAACGCGCCCGCGCACTGAATCTCACTGAGTGGGCAGTCAGCCTGAGCCATACGCAGGAATACGCGGCGGCTTCGGTGGTGGCGATAGGAAAAGACGAAACCTGAAAGGGGCAAAAGGGAGATGAACAACGATTCGGCGCAGGTGGCCGTTTTCATTGATTACGATAATATCGAAATCAGCGTCGCTGATACGCTGGGCAAAGACGTGCAGGTGGAATGGGATAAAGTGCTGGAAACCGCCAGCCGCATCGGGCGCACCGTGCTGCGGCGCGCCTATGCTGATTGGTCGGAACAGCGCAGCGTTCAGCGCGATTTGTTGGGACTGGGAATCGAACTGGTGCATGTCTCCAGCAAACGGGGCAAAAACGCCGCGGATATTCGCATCGTGATTGACGCGCTGGACATGCTCTACAACCCTAACAGCCAGGTGACGCACGTGCTGCTGGTTTCGGGCGATGGTGATTTTACCGAACTGGTGCATCGCCTGCGCGAACAGGGCAAGGTGGTGATTGGCATCGGCATCAGCGGCACGAGCGCCGAATACCTGGTGAATGCCTGCGATGAATTTATCTTTTACGACAAATTGATTGCCCCGCCCTCTCCTGCGGACAAACCCAAAAAACTCTCTCCCACCGAGGCCCCCGCCCCCTCGTTTGACATCGCCGAAGCGCGCCTGCTTTTGCGCCGCGTGCTGGAAGGATGGGAAAGCGAATGGATGCCCGCTTCTGAGCTCAAAAAAGCCATGCTGCGGCTCAATCCATCCTTCCACGAGCGGAACTACGGTTTTTCCAGCTTCAAGGAATTTTTGCAAGCCCAACAGGAGATGATACACCTGCGCACCAGCGGTGACCAGCTGGAAGCGCAACTGTTGCCCGAAGCGCCACCTTCCCCCGAGACAATTCTGGAAAACTATTTGCAAATTCTGGCGGCTCAAAAAATCCGTATGACGCCAAATGAATACCGCCCGGCTATCATCTTCAAGTTTCACGAATTTGGCAAAACCGGCGGATTGACCCTGACTCAACTGAAAGACCGCGTTCACGCACACTTTGAGGAAAACGCGCCGCACGTTACCGGACAATACATCACCGAAACGGCGCACCAGCTGTTTCACACGTATTGTTTTACGTTCGAGAAAGAGCCAAACGGTTTTGCGGCGGAAATCAAACTTTGGGACCGGCGCGTCAGCTTTGTTCCTGAAATCAACCGCGCCACTGAGCTGCTTGACCGCTGTGACCGTGGCATTTTACAAAAAATAGGCAAGGCGCTTGGCTCGCCCGATAAAATTGACAGAGAAGTCGCTGCTCGTCTCTTGTATGGCAGTTTTCGTGGCGAACGTATGCTCGCTCACGTCAATCAACTCATCCTGGCTCTCAAATAGTATAATCTCCTCACCACAAAAAGGAGGAAACCATGCCCGGATACGTTCGTGACTGGATGCAAAGCCCGGTGGTCGTGATTGACCCTGATTCGAGCGTCTCCTACGCGATGACGCTGATGCGTCGGCGGCGCATTCACAGCCTGGTGGTAGATTTGAGCCGCGAGGGCGGCGGCTATGGCATCGTCACCACCACCGACATCAGCAGCAAAATCGTCGCCGCCGATGCCAACCCCGCCGAACTCACCGTACGTGACATCATGAGCGCGCCTGTTGTCACTGGCAAACCCGATTGGACGCTCAAAGAAGCCTCCCTGCTGATGCAAAAACATCGCTTTCATCACCTTCCCATCGAAGAAAACGGCGAGCTGGTCGGAATTATTTCTGATACCGACATTTTCATGGCCGTCGAAGAAATCGGTTGGAAACGCTAACCCCCTTTTCAGGAGAGAAAAATAGAGATGAAACCCCACCTGTTCCGCTTTTTTTCTGTGTGGCTGGCTGTGGGGCTGATGCTGGCCGCATGCGCGCCGGTTACGCCGATAGCACCACGTCAGAATACGTCCACCCCTGCTCCTGTGCAGGCAAACACCCCCACCCCTCCTGCACCTTTGCCAACGCCACAGGCGGAAGAGCGCCAGGGGTTGTACAAAATCACCGGCTCGTTCAAAGTAAGCAACGATTTTGTGATTGCTGTGTACGCAGTAGAACACGCCGTCATGCTTTATGACCTGCACGGCTTCATCACCCGTGACGAAAAATGGGAATTGCCAGTCGAATCGCAGGTTTTGGGCTTTATGCAGGTTGACCTGGACATCCCTGGCGGTTCATATTCGTTGTTCCTGCCCGTTCGTCCGCAGGGAACGCTGAACGATGTAGACAACGACGGTCAAACAGAAAGCGGTGTACAGGTATTCGCAACCGTCTATTCTCCTAACCTTTACGGCGGGCCGTTTGCCGATGGTGATGACCGCTCGCGGGGCTGGCCGAGTTATCTGGCCTCGGTGCGTACCGACCCCGAAAACGATGATGAAGTTGTGGGCGGCAAGCTGATTGTCTGGGCGCCGGATGATGCACAGGCTTTCCCCTCCGATTTTGGGCCAGACGGTTTGCTCTTCACCGCCGATGACCCCGCCGCGCCACTACCGGCAGGGTATTCGGTGGTGGATTTGGATACGCGTCCGTTTACCGTCTCACAACCCGAAGAGGCCGACCTGCCGCTTTATGAACCACCCGATAGCGCCATCAAAGACTTTTCGGCACTCTCCTACACGGAAGCCCTGGACAAACTGTTTGAATTTGCGCGCACCAATTACGCCTTCAACGGTATTGAAGGCAAACAGCCCAACTGGGATGAACTTTATGCTCAACTGAAGCCACGCGTGGAACAAGCCCAAACAGCAAAAGACGTGAATGCGTTTTACTTCGCCATTCGTGATTTTACCTGGGCTTTCAGAGATGGTCATGTGGGTATGGGCGGCGGCCCCGGTGACCAGGCTTACAGCCAGGCCTTTCAGCAAGCCACTGCTGGCGGTTATGGGTTGGCTATCCGTGAACTGGACGATGGCCGTGTGGTCGTCATCTATCTGACCGAAGGCGGCCCGGCACAAGCAGCGGGCCTCCAAATCGGCGCAGAAATTACCGAATTCAACGGCAAACCCATTCGTCAAGCCATCGGTGAAGTCGTTCCGTGGACTCTGCCGCACTCGATGGATTCTGACCTGCGCTATCAGCAGCAGCGGTATCTCGTGCGTGCGCCGCTGGATACGGAAGCCACCGTCACCTTCATCAACCCTGGTAAGCAGGCCCGAACGGTCACGCTAAAAGCCGTCAACGAACGGGCTTCCTTCAGCCGAACCTCGCGCTACTTCAACGTCGAAACCGACTACCTTTTGCCGGTCGAGTTTTCGATTATCGAACGCGAAAATACACAAATCGGGTATATCCGCATCAATGCCAACTACGACGACCTGAATCTGCTCTTGCGTCTCTTTGAGCGTGCACTCAAACAATTCCAACAGCGTGAAGTGGCGGGGGTTATCTTCGACATGCGCTATAACGCTGGCGGCGCGCCCCTGGGGCTGGCCGGGTTCCTGACCGATAAAGTCATCCCCACCGGCCAGGATGAATACTTCAGCGAAAAAACCGGCAAGTTCGAACCAGAAGGTTTGCCGGGAGAAATTCTCCCCAACCAAAACCAGTATCGCTTTGAAAAGATGGCCTTGCTGGTGGCTCCTACCTGTACCAGCGCCTGCGAATACGAAGCCTATGGATTGAGCCAGGTCCCCGGCATGATTGTGGTTGGGTTCGAGCCAACCGGCGGCGTGTTTGCCGAAGTCTCGCGTGGACAAATCAAACTCCCCGAAGGCATTTCCGTTCAAATTCCTACCGGACGCACTCGTCTACCGGATGGTTCTATTTTCCTGGAAGGCAAAGGCGTGCCGCCTACCCTGCGTGTGCCGGTGGATGAAACCACCGTCTATCGAGAAGATGACATGGTGCTGGAATACGGCATTCGCGCTATCTTACAGCCGCTGGGAGCCGGTATCACGCCTGCGTCGCCGCCTAAACTGGGCGATGCCAGCAAGGTAAACGATGCCCTCAACAAAAATCCCAAACAGCTCGAGGAATTGGCGCGCGAGCAATACAATGAAAAAGACTTGGCGCAGGTCAACCGCACGTTCACTTACACCATTGCGCTGAACAAATCACAAGACCTGTTTTGGGCCTGGGGCTGGTGCGCCAAAGATGCCGCCACGCTGGCCGAGAACTTGAAGAAAATCCAACTTGCTTTTTCCATCGAAGAGAACGTTATCCCGCTCGACCAGTTCCAACAACTGACGTATTCATCCAGCGGACAACAGTGCGTGGTTTATCTTACCCTTCTCTATGATTGGCCCGGTGGTGAACATCACCTGACCACCAAAGTCACATTTACCGCTCCGCTCAACGACGGCACCTTCGATTACCCCAAAGGCGAGCAAATCTTCGAGTACACGGTGTACGTCAAACCTTAATTCAGGAAACCACCTCTTGCCGGCTCGTTTGTCCCGAAGGTTTCTCTCTGTTTGAAAACCTTCGGGACATTTTGTTGAAACAATTGCGGAGGTTCTTATGAGAAAAACACGGCTCTTGTGGCCGATTCTCGTCTTACTGATGGCCTGCAATCTGACCCGTCCGTCACCCACTCCCACGCCCGCGCTCTCGTTTCCGCCGCTTGCCCCTACCTACACACCTTTGCCTGCTCCGCTCTCTGAGACCGCGACACCGCAGATTGTGACTGCCACGCCGCTCACGCCTTCGTCCACCCCGGCCAACATTTCCCTGCAAAAACGCGCCCGCTGGTCGCATCCCGAAGCCTATGAAGTCCTGTGGAATCTGAAATTTGGGCGTTTCGTGATTGTTGGGCGGCAACAATTGACCTCTTATTTGCTGCCAGAAATCAAAAAAGACTGGAACGTCACACCAGAAACTGCCGATGGGGCCTTTCAGGCGGCCTCTCTCAGCACCAACAGCAATTTCATCGTCGCCTTCGACCTCGGCCCGGCGGTGCGGACTTATGATACGAAAACCGGCGACCTGCTCGAAAAAAAGCGTGTTTTATCGGAGTGTGGGAATGCGCCCCTGCGTCAGAGCGTCTATTTGAGCAACGGGATGAAAGAGCTGTTCACCGCCGCACAGGGCGAAACCGCCGCGGCACCGCTCGAACTTCGTAAATGGGGCATTGCACCCTACCGCTGTGACTTGATTGACACCGTGAGCAGCGGCACCTTCAACGGCTTGTTACTCAGCCCCGATGAACGCTTTATCGTCCTGGTTGCTGCCGATGGAGCAAACGGACAGGTGACGGCCTGGAACGCGCTGAACGGCGCGCCGCTGTGCATTATGCCCGGCACGGCGGCAGCCTTTCACCCCGATGGCCGCCTGGCGGTCGCCGATATGCAAAAAGGCGCGCTGGTTTACTGGCGGTTAGAAGCCTGCCAGGTCTTGACCGAATTGCCCTGGGCGCGCTACGATGGGCCCCAAACGATGACCTTTACCCCCAAAGGCAAATATCTGCTCACCTTTCGGCAGGGAATTCAGATTTGGGAGCCGACGACAGCCGGCCTGCTATGGGAGCGCACCATCCCCGAAGCCTCTGTCGGCGGCTTACTGCGCGTCAGCCCGGATGGCAAATCTCTACTTTCCATCACCAATCCTGGCACATGGAACGCGCAGATTGATTTTTGGGACTTTGTGAACAAGTGAGGGAAGACGTATGCTTCACATATTCTGGCTGAGCACATAGAGCGCGGCAGGCACAACCACGCATAAGCAGCAAAACAGGAGAAACGCCGCTGCACAACCCCACACCCACACGGGCAGCGTTGCTTTTCTGGCAGGTTCCTGGGCGGGTAGTTCTGGTGTTCGCTCAAAAGCGGAGAAGGCTGCCGGCTGAGCCAGCATTGTTTTTTCGGGAACCGGCGCGCTGACTACCGTCTCGAACTTCAGGTTATATTCGATTTGCTCAACTGCCGTCTGGGCATCGGCAGTTGCCGCTTTGAAGTATGCACGATACAACCGAACCGCTTCGGCCTTGCGCCCGGCGCGCAATTCGGCTTTGATGGCGTCCATTGCCTCTGCGCTGTTGCCAAAGAGCGGAAGCGGCTCACTGCTCACCACGGTTGCATCCGATGGCGCGGCCGTATCCTTCAGCAGAGCATCCAGCTCCTCGCGGCTGGCCTGAATGGTGGGTGCAGAACCAGATGAAGCGGTAGAGACCACCGCACCGCAATACGAACAAACGCGTTCTGTGCTTTCGAGAGAAGCGCCACATTGTGGACAGGAAACAGGGGACATTGCTCAATCCTTTATGCTGAATTTATGTATCTTCTGTTCTCCGGTGGTCACGTATAAATTGTTCTGGTCATCGAACGCCAGACCATAACCCGCTGAGAACAATTTAAGTACGTCTAAGTAGCGTCCGTCGTTGCTGAAAACCTGGATTCCTTTGATGTCGCTGACGAACACGCGCCCCTTATTGTCCACTTCAATCGCCAGCGGCGCACGGAACTGGCCTGGTTCATCGCCATCTTTGCCGAAGCGGTTCAGAAACTTTCCGTTTGCGTCGAAGACGAACACGGCGCGGTTGAACGCACCCAAGACGAACACATTTCCGAGACCATCTACCGCCAGCATTCCGCTCAACTCAGAATCACCGGAGACGCTTGAAACGGCATCATCCACCCTTTTGAGTATCTCCCCGTTGCGAGAAATCCACAAAATATCTTCCCCGTTGGCAATCACAACCAGTGTACCATCGGCGGTGATGTCCAGATTTTCCACGTAATCGCGTCCCAGCTCGAACGTTCCCAATGGCTGACCCTTGCTATCGAATCGGTGTAGTTTGCCATACACCGCCAGGTAGATTGTCCCATCTCGTCCGACGACCATGTCATCAAAATAAGGGTCTGTTTGCTCGCGCGGAATCATCCACTGCGTAATAAACTTGCCCTGCGCATCGAAAGCCTGTATGCGCCCATCGGAAAAGCCTGCTGCGTAGATGTTTCCATTGACGGGGTGGACGCCAATCGCCCGCACGTCCTCGAACAACCCTGGCCCGGTGCCTTCGCCACCAAAGGAGAGTTCACGCGTGGCAAAGCCCCACCCCCCAAGAAGATAACCCAAATCGAACGGAACTTCCACGCCTCCGGGCCGCTCCAAACCGGCACCGCCCAAAATCGTCATCAGACCAAAGCTGGTTGCAATTGGCACAAGCACCGAAGCCAGGATGAACACCACCAGAGAGACAAAGAAACATCCTATCCACCGTCCCGTTTTGGAAGTGGTTTGCCTGGATGGAACAGAGGCAACGGTCGGCGGGGCCGAATCTAAAAGGAAAGCGTCCTGAAACACCACCGGCTGACCGGCAGCAAGTTTGTTGACCGCCTGACGCGCCGCAAATTCCTCTGCGCCAGTGATTTCGCGGTAAAGCGCAATCGCGCTTTCGGTCTCTCCCTGTTCGGCCAGGCGTTTGACTTGATATATCTGTTGTGCCTGTTTTAACAACCCGCTCAGGTCGCTGGGGAGGTTCATGGTGAAATCATCTTGTTTGGAAGAAAACTGCGGACGGGCGCGCAAATTCTCCGGCACAATCACAGAACTGTGACAATAAGGGCAGCGAATCAGCGGGTCATCTCCGCCATAATCGAGCGGCGCGCCGCAATTGGGACAATTGAAAGTATGTGCCATTTTTCCTCCTGGTTTCGGAACGCCACTTCGGATGTGTCCACGCCAGGCCTGTTTGTAGACAACTTAGCGCCGCTCCGAAAAATGTTTTTCGGCCATCCCGCAGGAATGTCCAGGCAATTTATCCCCACGCCGTCTAAAGACGGCTACTTTCAGTGGCAACTGTCCTTACAATCCTGTAAAGATATTTTAGACGATTTTTGTAAGATTTGAAAGCGGGAAAATCAGACGTTGGTACCGTCTATGCTGGTAACTCCACCACTTCACGACATTCTGGAAAGTTTAAACAACCATAATACTTGCGGCCTCGCTTGGGGCCTTCCCTGTAAAAGCGCAACACCATTGTAAGACCACAACGCGGACAGACAGGCGAGTAGTCGCTTTCGGCACGCAAAAACGGATTTTCGACGCTGGTGCGCTTCAGCGCTTCGGCAAACGAATGCGCCAGCGCCTGCACATCGTAACTCGGTTGCACGGTGACATGCACCAGCGGCAAGTGCGCCTGCGCAAACAACCCTTCCAGGAAGGCATCTACCGGACGATGTTGGGTTTGCTTGGGGTAATCTAACTCGATGGCGAACAAGGGCTGAAGTGTATCCTGCCGCAGGAGCAAAAAATCTATGCTTTTGCGGTAAAGTTTATTGAAGTAATGGACGTTTTCGTTAGGCCGGGTGACGAAGAACAACTCGTAGAGTGGCACTTTTGGACAGATGTGGAGATGTCCTTTCACCATCTGATGCAAAATACGAAAGAACGCGGCCTCTGCGGGCGAGAGAAAGTCCTGACGCAAGCGGTATGGGAGCGGAGAAGACGTGTCCACATCTACCTGCCTTCCTCGCTTAAGAATTCCTTCAAGAGCGCGGCTTCCTGCGCCGGGTTGCTTATCTCGCCATCCAGCCATGCGGCGCGCAGATGCCACAGGATGCGCTGGTAGGCTGGGCCGGGCGGCAGGCCATACGCTTTGAGTGTTTCACCGCTGATGTGGGGATGAATGTGTCGCCAGCGCAGGGCATATTGTTCCAGAGCCGGTTCGCGGCTGACCAGGAACACGGCATAGATGGCCGGCAGCGGAACCTCGTCCAACCGCTGCGCCCAGACGGAGGGTGATTGCGCGCTGAAACTGGACAGGTCAGTCCACAGGCTGGAAGCCGAGAGCAACGCCCGAAACAATCGCAGCGAAAAGCGCAACCGCTCTTGTAAACGCTCCAGCATGGCAGGGGGGCGGTCTAACAGCCACAGGAGATAGGTCAATGCCCCACGCAGCGAAAGCCCGGCAAACGTGGAGGGAAGTCCCCACTCAGGCGGGAGAACTGCTGAGAGAGCCGAGTCCAGCCGCTGACGTAGTTCCACACTCCAGGGAAGTGCATCTGAAATCGAAGTCATTAAATTCAATTCAGACAGGCGCGCCAGCATCGCGCAGGCGTTGGGTTCTTCCACAATCAAATCGAGTTCGTGCCGCACCCGCTCGTGTGACAGCCGCCCTATCAGTGGTTTGGCTTCGTCCATCAGTTGCAGGGTGCGCGGTTCGATATGAAAACCATACCGCTGTTCATAGCGCACTGCGCGCAACATGCGGGTTGGGTCATCTATGAAGGAGAGCGAATGCAAAACGCGGATTCGGCCTTTTTGCAAATCGTTCAAACCGCCATAATAATCATGCAGTTCGCCAAAGTGACGGCCGTCGAGCCGCAAGGCCAGCGTGTTGATAGTGAAATCGCGCCGATGCAGGTCGAGTTTGATGCTTCCGCGTTCTACCGTTGGCAAAGCAGTGGGATGTTCGTAGAACTCCTGTCGGGAGGAGATTAAGTCCAATGAAAAATTTGGAATTGGGAAAGAGGAATGCTCCAGATTCCACTTGGCGGTGCCAAAGCGGCTGTGAGTGGTCACACGTCCGCCGTGCTTGTGTGCAAGCGCTTTGGACAGGGCAATCGCATCGCCCTCGACCACAATGTCGAAATCCAGGCTGGGGCGTTCCAGCAACAGGTCGCGCACAAATCCGCCCACGATGTAAGCGGGCAGGTGCTGGTGCGCGGCTTCTTCGGCGACAGCGCGTAGCAGCGCCAAATGTTCAGGTGGCAGGGCGCGCTCCAGCTTGCGAGCGTAAGCGTGCTGCGGCGGGCGCGGACGGCGTGAGAGGGTTTTGAGCAGGTCGGTGCGGGTGACGATGCCGATGATTTTGCCGCTCTCCGGTTCCACGACCGGTATCTGTCCCCAACCACTTTCCACCATCAGTGTTTGCACACGCTGAAGCGAATCGCCCGGCTGTACCGTCACTTCGCCCGCTTCCATGAGACTGGCAGCCGGTAGATTTAATCGGTGACTCAGCGCGCGGTCTACGGCTCGACGGGTGAGCAGGCCGATGACTTTGCCTTCCTCCACCACAGGAAAGCCCTCATAGCCGTAGCGCGTCATCAGGCGAGCAGCCTCTTGCGCTGGCGTTTCGGGCAAAAGCCAGCGCGGACGGCGCGACATGACCTGGGCAACGCTCAAGGGCGGACGGATGTGAGCGGGCAGAACAGAGAGTAGTTTCTCCCGGATGGCAAGCAAAGAGACGGTCTTGGAATCTTTTTTGATAAGGGCCGCTGCCGCACGGTCGTGGCCGCCGCCGCCAAAATGGGCTGCAATCGCGGCCACGTCAATATCGTCGGTTGTTGAGCGTGCCACCAGCCGAATTCCTTCCCCGGTGCGGACGACCACGAAGAGCGCATCCGGCTCGAACAAGTCACGTAATTTATGCGCCAGGCTGGAAATTTCTTCCGTCAGGCTAATCGCCTCGCCGCAAGCCAGCACCACGCGATGACCGTTGATTTCGTGTGTTTCGGCAGCAGCCGCTAACCGGTCGTAAATTTCGCGCTGTTCCTGGGTCAGCGGGGGGTTGAGAAACTTACCGGCCACGCCCAGGTCGGCGCCTTGTTCCAGCAGCCAGGCAACTGCACGGGCGTCGCGGGGCGTCGTTCGAGAGTAAGTAAGCGAGCCGGTATCTTCATAAATTCCGAGCAGAAGCAAAGTTGCCTGCAACGGAGAGAGAGACGAGCTGCGTTCGTGCAGGGCTTCGACCAGGAACGTGGTCGTAGCGCCTAAATCGAAGGTGGTTACTTCCCACCCAGCCGGGTTGTTCTTGCGTAACGGATGATGGTCAAAAACACGAACGCGGGTGTGTTCTCCCATGCCCTTGAGCGTAACGAGCGATTGGGTATCTACCAGCGTCACCATCTCCACTGCACCGGGGGGCAAGTCACGCGGCTCCACAAATGGGAATTCGGCCCCATACAGCGCCAAAAACGCGCGTACATTCCGATTCATGCGGCGCGGTAAAACCGCATACGCACTTTCATCCAGCAGGTGCGTTGCAAACAACGCGGCCAGGGCATCGAAATCGGCTTGCTCGTGGGTGAGAACCAGGCGCATGTTTCTATTTTACACACAATCCAATTTCCTGTATAATTGCACTATGCTCGCCTTGAACCCGTCCCCATCCCCGCGTTGGCAAGCCTGCCGGTCTGGATAGGTTCGTTTTTGTGTGCCAAAAGCGGCTCCCAGACCTGGCGAGCCGTTTTTATTTGGCATATCAGACCTGGTCATCCCCTACCGGTTGTTAAACCAGGAGACCGGGCTGTTACGGTTACCAGGCCGTATTGGTCACGCTCCCATCTTCCTTCAAACGCTCACTGTATGAACGTAACTGTCTTTGGCGGCGCACAGCCGCAACCTGGCACCTCTGCTTATGAAGAAGCATACCGACTCGGCCAGATTCTGGCCGGGTGGGGACATACCGTGCTGACCGGCGGCTATATCGGAACGATGGAGGCCGTCAGCCGTGGCGCAGCAGAAACCGGCGGACACGTTATCGGCGTCACCTGTGTGGAAATCGAGCGCTGGCGACCGGTGGGCGTAAACCGTTGGGTAAAAGAAGAAAGGCGCACCGCTACCCTGCTTGAACGCTTGCAAGTGCTTATCACGGGTTGCGATGCGGCTATTGCCTTGCCGGGCGGGCCTGGTACCTTGACCGAAATTGCCCTGACCTGGAACCTGATGATTGTCGAGTCTCTGCCTCCCAGGCCGCTTGTGCTGGTCGGAGAAGGCTGGCAGTCCGTCTTCGACCAGCTTTTCCGCTCTCTGTCTGTTTATATCCCCGACCGTCAGCGGGACTATCTGCGCTTCGCCGGGGATGTGGAAACTGCCGCACGGATAGCGATTGGTCATTGATACGTCACATTTCGTTGCGATTTGCCAACTTTTTACTCAACATTCCTTTCATCCTTTGGAGTTATCATGTCCGAAGACAAACTCACGCCCCGTTCCGAAAACTTTTCCGAGTGGTATAACGAACTGGTTCTCAAAGCCGAACTGGCTGATTATTCGCCCGTGCGCGGGTGTATGGTCGTTCGTCCCTACGGCTGGACGCTGTGGGAGAACATCCAGCAGGCGCTCGACCGGCGCTTCAAAGAGACCGGACATGTCAACGCTGCCTTTCCCCTGTTTATCCCGATGTCGTTCCTGGAAAAAGAAAAAGAACATGTGGAGGGCTTTTCGCCCGAACTGGCGGTGGTAACGCACGGCGGCGGCGAAAAACTGGAAGAACCGCTGGTGGTACGCCCCACATCGGAAACCATCATTGGCTACATGTACAGCAAGTGGGTCAAGTCGTGGCGTGACCTGCCGATTCTCATCAATCAGTGGGGCAACGTTGTACGCTGGGAAATGCGTACCAAACTCTTCCTGCGCACTGCCGAATTTTACTGGCAGGAAGGCCATACTGCCCACGCCACCGAAGAGGAAGCCCGCGAAGAAACTCTGCGCATGCTGAATGTCTATGCCGATTTTGCTATCAACGAAGGCGCTGTGCCGGTCATCAAGGGCATCAAATCGGAGACGGAAAAATTCGCCGGGGCGGTCATGTCCACCACCATTGAAGCCATGATGGGCGACACCAAAGCCCTGCAAAGCGGCACGAGCCACTATCTGGGCCAGAACTTCGCCCGGGCTTTTGATATCCAGTTCACCAACCGCAACAACGAGCTGGAATATGCCTACACCACCTCGTGGGGACTTTCGACCCGCTTTATCGGCGCAATTATCATGACGCATGGAGACGACAAGGGCCTCATTTTGCCTCCTCGTTTAGCGCCCATCCAGGTCGTCATCGTTCCCATCTACAAAAACACAGAAGAAAAAGCGCGCGTGATGGAAGCCACCGACCGCATCTTCCGCGAATTGAAAGCCGCCGGTATCCGCCTGAAGGTGGATGACCGTGAAGAGGTGACGCCCGGCTTTAAATTCAACGATTGGGAACTGCGTGGCGTGCCGCTCCGCATGGAAATTGGGCCGAAAGATGTGGAGAAAAACGCAGTCGCCCTGGCCCGCCGGGACCGCCCCGCCAAAGACCCCCAGACGGGAGCCAGCACGAAACTCTTTGTCTCTCAAGAAAACCTGGCTGCTACCGTCAGCCAGATGCTGGCCGACATCCAGCAATCTCTGCTCGAACGCGCCACCGCTTTCCGTGATGCCAACATTCACGACCCCAAAGACTATGAAGAACTCAAACAGGTGGTGCAAAACGGTTGGGCGTTTTCCTACTGGTGCGAGAGCAAAGAGTGCGAAGCAAAGGTGAAAGAAGAAACCAAAGCCTCCACGCGCTGTATCCCGCTGGAGGGTCAACCTTCCGAGCCTGGCAAGTGTATCGTTTGCGGCACAGAAGCCAAACGCAAAGTGTATTTTGCGAAAGCGTATTAGTTCTTATACTAAGAAGCCCTTGCCTGCCATTGATATTGCCCGTCTCAAAACGCAAGCCGCTGTGCTGGTCCAAAAGTTTGACCAGCCGGCGGTCTTTGTGGATGAACTGCGTGAAATCCTGGATTTGTATGCCGACCGCACGCTGCGCGTGGGAATTGCTGCGCCGGCAACCGTATTGCCGGCCTATCGCGTGCCGCAGGCGGTTTTGCGTCAAATTGAAATGGAACTGGCTCCGCTGGCGGCCTCCTTTCCAGAACAGGCGCTGATGCTTGGCGATGCACTGTGGGCTGCGGGCTATCTTGAAACCCGTTTACTGGCGGCGGCGCTGCTGGGGAAAATTCACCCCAACGCACCGCAATTGACCGAGCGGGTCAAAGAATGGGTCAGCCAGGCACGCGACAAACAATTGCGCAACGCCTTGCTGAACAACGGTTTGGCGCGTCTGCGCCGCGAAATGCCGGAGCGTTTGCTGCAACTGGTTCAGGAGTGGTTTGACCCGCGCGCTCCCAAAATGTGGGAAAACGGCATTTATGCGCTTATCCCTTTGCTCGAGGACCCGTCCTACGACAATCTGCCGCCCATTTACAACATGCTGACGCCCGTCATCCAGAACATTCCGCCGTTTCTGCAAACAGAACTGGCTGATTTGCTCACTGCACTTTACCGTGCCTCGCCGGTTGAGACAGCCTATTTCCTGCGCCAGGCGGTTGCTGGAGCGACGTCTCCGCAGTGTGTCGTCATTTTAAAGCGTCTTATCCCGGCTTTGCCCGAAGCCTTTCGCCCGATTGTGCTGGAAATCAGCGCCTCTCGCCAGCGAAAGACCGCAAACTCCGCAGAGCGAGAGGGGTGAATTGTTACAATTGCGTCCTGCCTATTGACTTGCCTTTTTAACTGTGCTTTAATGTAACCGGTTACACTAATCCCCACAGGCGCAATCATGACCCGAAAATCATCTTCTGTCACCATCCGCGATGTTGCCCGACATGCAGCGGTCTCTGTTGCAACCGTCAGCCGCTTCATCAATCGCAATGCGCCGGTTTCGCAGGAAGTTGCCGAGCGAATTCAACAGGTGATGCTTGACCTGAACTATAAACCGCATACCACCGCGCGCCAGCTGGCGACCCGGCGCACGCTGACGGTGGGTCTGGTCATTCACAACATGCACACCGATTTCTTCGCTCCGCTCTTAAGCGGTATCGAAGCGGTTGTCAGTGAAAACCAGTACAACTTACTGGTCGCCACGTACGATTACAAAACCCATCATCACCGCCCGCTGCCCATCGGGCCGCACAACACCGACGGCCTGTTGAGCTACTCGGATTGTCTGAATGAGGAACAGCTGACCGATTTGGGACGGCAAAAATTTCCGGTTGTCCTCATTCACCGCACCGCACCGCCCCACTTGCGGATACCGTTCGTAACGGTGGAAAACAAAGCCGCCACGCGCAAACTCATCTCTCACCTTATCCAGGTGCATGGACGGCGTTCGATTATTTTCATGCGCGGTCCTTCCGAGCAGGAAGATTCGTACTGGCGAGAACAAGGCTACCGTGATGCGCTCGATGAACACGGCATTCCGTTTCAATCGGATTTGATACTCTGCGGCGAATTCAACCGCACGGCAGCGTATGCGGCCTTTAAGCGTTTCCTTGCTCGCAAACATCCACCGTTCGATGCCATCTTCACCGGCGATGATGATGCCGCCATTGGGGTCTTCAAGGCTCTTAAAGAGGCTGGCCTGCGCGTTCCCGAAGATGTGTCGGTGGTCGGCTTTGACGATGCCCGCCTCTCTTCGTTCCTGAACCCTCCGCTGACCACGGTGCGCGCGCCCACCCACCAGGTTGGCAGCACCGCCGCCGCGCTCTTGTTCGACCTGATTCAAGAACGCCCCATCGAAGCCTGCACCCTGCTGCCTACCGAAATCGTCTTACGCCGCTCGTGTGGCTGTGCCTATGAAAACCCCGGCGAACCTTTTTATGACGTGGTGCGCTGATTTTGTCAAAAGTACGAAAGGACAAATCTATGCTCAAAGTAGCAGTATTTGGCGGCGGTTCAACCTACACTCCCGAACTGGTCAACGGCTTTTTGGAACGGGTGGAACAATTCCCGCTCGATGAACTCTGGCTGGTAGATATAGACGCAGCACGACTCAACATTGTGGGTGGATTTGCCCAACGCATGGTGGCGTTCAAAGGCAATCCCTTCAAGGTAGTACTCACCACCGATGCGCGTGCGGCCATCGAAGGTGCTGACTATGTCACCACGCAATTGCGGGTTGGACACATGGAAGCACGCCGCCGCGATGAATATCTGGGCAGGCGACATGGGTTGGTAGGGCAGGAGACCACCGGTGTGGGCGGGATGGCAAAGGCTTTGCGGACTATCCCAGTCATTCTGGAGATTGCTCATCAGATGCAAAAACTTGCCAAACCGGGCGCCTTGCTGGTCAACTTCACCAACCCGGCCGGTTTGGTAACGCAGGCATTGAGCAAATATGCCCCTCAAATCCCCGCTGTGGGGGTATGTAATGTGCCGATTGGCGCCAAGATGAAAATCATCGCCGGCCTGGAAAAAGCCACCGGGCGCAAAATCGAGCTCTCGCGCGCCGAACTGAACACCCTGGGACTGAATCATCTCTCCTGGCATCGCGGCTTTACTGTAGATGGGGAAGACGTTTGGCCGCAAGTGCTGACTGGCTTTCTGGCCGAGCTCAAAGCCCAGCCTGAACCAGAATGGGACCCGCGCATGATTGAGATAACGCGCATGATTCCCAACTATTACCTGCAATACTTTTATTACACCGAACGCAAAATAGCTGCTCAGCAACATTGGCCGCCCTCTCGCGCCGAAGAAGTGATAGAAGTGGAAAAAAGCCTGCTGGCGCAATATGCTGACCCAAACCTGAAAGAGCCACCAGCCGACCTGATGAAACGCGGCGGCGCCTATTATTCCACTGTCGCCACGCAATTGCTCAACGCGCATTACAACGATTTGGGAGAGACGCACATCGTCAACCTGAAGCATGATGGTGCCGTGCCGGGTTGGCCTGCCGATTGGGTGTTAGAAATGCCCGCCGTCGTCCGCAGGAGCGGTATTCAGCCGCTGCCTGCCGAGCCGCTCCCCCCTGCGCAATTCGGCCTGTTGGCTGCTGTCAAAGCGTATGAGTTGCTCACAGTCGAGGCTGCTGTGCATGGCGACCGCGCTGCCGCTTATCAGGCGCTGATGGTGCATCCGCTCGGCCCGAAAGGCGATAAAGTCCAGACCGTGCTGGACGACCTGCTCGAAACCCACCGGGAATACCTGCCACAGTTTTGGCAATAAACGTCCGAGGAGCCGGCCAACCAGGCGGGCAAAATGTGAGTCCGCCGGCACAAGACTGACCCCTCGAACAAAGCGGCCGGGCTGGGTTGAACAGGTTCAATGCGTCTCGGTCACCTTTGTGATGCTGCGCGGCGTTTCGGTATCGTAGCCTTTGGCGCGCGTCAGGTGACAGGCAAATAACTGTCCGGCCACAATCGCAACCAGGGGGGTCAGCCATTCGGGAATTCCATTTGGCAGGCGCATGGCCGACTGTGCCAGAGAGAGCGCACGCGTATCATCCGAAATCACCACCAGCTCGGCGTGCTGACGTTCGCGCAGGCGCACCAGCATTTCCAGCATCGAATCAAAGACCTTGCCCTGTGGCGTAACCGCCAGCACTGGAAACCCACCCTCCACCATAGCAATCGGTCCGTGCTGAAAGTCTGCCGAAGAGTACGGCTCGGCGATGATGTAGGTCAGCTCCTTGAGTTTAAGTGCCCACTCAAAGGCAGTAGCGTAGTTGAAACCGCGCCCCAGCACCACACACTGCCCCATGTAGCGGTAGCGTTGTGCCATGCGCTCGATGTCAGAATCCTGCTCCAGCAGGATTTCTATCCACTCCGGCACGCGTGCCAGCTCTTGCCAATCCTGGGCTTCGCCTCGCAAAGCCGCCGAAAGCATCGCCAGCGCCATCAACTCGGCAGTATAGGTTTTGGTGGCGGCCACGGCTTTTTCGGGGCCGGCCTGAATATCGAACACCAGGTCGGCAGCCTGGGCCAGTGGGGAATCGGGAGCGTTGGTGACGGTCAGAGTCAGGCAGCCTTGCCGGCGGCCTTCTTCCAAAACGCTGACAATGTCGGGAGATTTGCCTGATTGCGAGACCCCCAACACCAGCGCCCCCTCCAGGCGCGGCGGCTGGGCATAGTACGTGAAGAGCGAAGGCGTTGCCAGCGCAATCGGTAGACGGTTATGCGCCCCCCACAGGTAGTTGGCATAGCGCCCGGCGTTATCGGATGTGCCACGCGCCGCCAGAAAAACGTAGTGAATGCCGCGCGCACGGATGTGAGCGGCTATCTTCTCCGCGGTTTCGCGCTGTTCGGCCAGCAGTCGTTTCAAGCGTTGTGGTTGTTCCCGAATCTCGTCATGCAGTGACATCTTGACCTCGTGATTATGAAAATTTGGCGTAGCGGTGTACGCTTTGCATGTTGATTAAGTAGCGCTCCACCGTCCATAGACGGCGTGCGAAAGCAGCCGGTCTTTCGATTTTTCTCGTGTTACCAATTCACCGGCTTCAGTGTGGCCGCCAAACGGTCTCATCATCTCCTCCAGCGTTTGGTACAGGTGAATTGCCGAAGCGCGCACGGCGTACATCGTCAGCGAAAGAAACAGGGGGCGTTCGCTCAACACGGCGCGGCAGGCCTCTAGCAGGTGCGGAAGCGATTCGTACACTTCCCACACCTCGCCTTTGGGGCCGCGCCCGAACTTGGGCGGGTCGAGCAGAATGGCATCGTATTTCGCGCCGCGCCGCCCCTCGCGCAGAACAAATTTGAGCGCATCGTCCACAATCCAGCGGATGGGCTTTTCATCCAGGCCGGAGAGATGTTGATTTTCGCGCGCCCATCCCACCGATTTTTTGCTCGCATCTACGTGTGTGACGGCTGCGCCGGCGCTGGCTGCTGCCAGCGACGCAATTCCCGTATAGCCAAAGAGATTCAACACCCTGACGGGGCGTTTGGCCTCTTGAATGCGTTCAATATACCAATCCCAATGCGCTGCCATTTCGGGGAAGACCCCCAAATGCCGCCCCGGCGTGGTGGTGACCGCAAAGCGCAAGCGTTTGTATTCCAGAATCCATTTTTCCGGCAAGGTGCGCCGAACTTCCCAATGCCCGCCGCTCTCTTCTCCGGTGGGGCGGAAGATGGCATGTGCCTCGCGCCAGGCTGTTTCGGGCAGGCCGCGCCGCCAGGTGGCCTGGGCTTCGGGGCGCGCAAAGCGATAAGGACCAAAGCGTTCCAGCTTCCAGCCTTCGCCGCTATCGAGCAGTTCGTAATCTTTCCAATCGGGGGAATTCAGGAGCATGATTTGCATAACAAACGCATTCCAGAGTGGGAAATCAGTACTATTTGTGCTTGAAATACGCCCCGATTCGATGTAAAATCAGGGTGCAAGTGGGAGAAAGTGGGACGAAGTGGAGCGCCGGGCCGGATGTCCGGCGTTCCACGCATTAAAGGAGATGATAGAACGTATGTTCTTGGGCCAGTACCGGCACACGCTTGATGACAAAGGACGCCTGACCATTCCGGCGGCGTTCCGTGAAGCGTTGGCCGAAGGTGCGTTCATCTCTCAAGGTTTTGACCGCAATCTGATGGTCATGACGTCCGCTTACTTCCAGCAGGTGTATGCGCGCATTCAGGCCATGAGCATCACTGACCCTGCCGCGCGTCTTCTGCGTCGGCTCATCCTTTCCTCTGCCTATCAGGTGGAGGTGGACAAAGCCGGACGCATTCTCGTTCCGCAGAACCTGCGGCAGTTTCTCGGCCTCGATGGTGAAGCGATGGTCATCGGGCAGGGCGAGTACTTTGAAATCTTCACGCCTGAAGCGTGGGATGCCCAAATGCAAACCCTGCAAGATGTCGAAGCCAATACAGCGCGCTTCCAGGCGCTTGATTTGGGAACCTGACGCCAGGAGCGCTTCCGCGCCACCCTATGGATGCGCCGCACCAACCTGTACTTTACGAAGAGATTATACACGCTTTGCGGCCTGTCCCCGGCGGACGCTACATTGATGGCACTTTAGGGGCGGGCGGGCATAGCGCGGGGCTGTTGGAGGCCAGCGCTCCAACCGGTGAAGTGCTGGCCTTCGACCTCGACCCGCAGGCTATTACCCTGGCGCGCGCCCGGCTGGCAGCCTTTGGGACGCGAATTCACATCGTGCAGGCTTCGTATGTCGAAATGACCGAACACGCTGTCCGGCTGGGCTGGCAGGCTGTGGACGGCATCCTGCTCGATTTGGGCGTCTCCTCCATGCAGCTGGATACTCCCGAACGAGGCTTCTCCTTCCTGCGCGATGCACCGCTCGACATGCGTTTTTCTCCTGCCGCGCCGCACTCTGCCGCCGACCTGGTGAACAGCCTGCCCGAAGACGAACTGGCCGAAATTTTCTTTCGCTACGGAGAAGAGCGGCGCGCCCGCCGCATCGCCCGTGCCATTGTGCAGAACCGTCCTATCGCCACCACCGGTCAGCTGGCCGACCTGGCGCTCAAAACACTGGGCAAGACCGAACGCATTCACCCGGCTACGCGCCTGTTTCAGGCTTTGCGGATTGTGGTCAACGGCGAGTTGGAAGCCGTCGAAACTGTCCTGCCAGTTGCTATCAACCTGCTTCGCCCAGGCGGACGGCTGGCGGTCATCGCGTTTCACTCACTGGAAGACCGCATTGTCAAAGAAACTTTTCGCCGCGAAAGCACCGATTGCCTGTGTCCGCCGCGTCAGCCAGTTTGCACATGTGTCCATCGCGCCCGGCTGCGAGAAATTAACCGCAAACCCATTCAGGCTGGCCCCGCCGAAGTGCAGGCCAACCCGCGCGCCCGCAGCGCCAAGTTGAGAATTGCAGAAAAGTTATGACCCTGCTCAACCGTCTACTTCATCCCTCTGCTCGTCCGTTGCGGCTGGTTCGTAAAGAAGCCCAGCTGCCGGCCAACACCTATCAGGCCGTGGCCGAACTGACCGGCAGCCTGCGCCATCACCGCGAAATGCCTCTGCGCCTTCAGCATGAATGGCTGGCGGCCTTTTTGGCGTTTGTCATGCTGACGGGGCTGGTGGCCGGGTTATACCTGAATGTGACGGCGCGCACCGCCATCACAGGCCGCGAAATTCAGAGCCTGGAGGCCGAAATCGCCGCCAATAAACGCGATAACGCCGATTTACAAACCCAAATTGCAGCCCTGCTTTCCCACCAATCGCTCTCTCAGCGCGCCCGGTCGCTGGGTTTCGAGCCGGTTCAGCGCCAGGAGGTCGAATACATCGTCGTACCGGGCTATTTCCCCTCGCAGGGCGTTCAGTTTGTTCAACCTGTGGCCGAAACCGACCTGCTGACCGCCCGACCCGAATACAACGAATCGCTTTTCGAGTGGCTGGGACGTCAGCTGGAGTCGGCTTCCAGGCCACTGGAATAATCAGGGTAGCATGAAACGTCAATTTCAGGTGCGCTCTCTTTCGCTGGCGGTCGTTTTTGCCGTGTTGGCCTTGCTGGTGGTGTTTCAGATGGTGCGGATTCAAACCAGCCCGGAAGCGGCCACCTTCCTCAAACAGGCCGAACGCTATGCTGGCAAATACGTCACGCTTTATCCTGAACGCGGACGCATCTTCGACCGTGACGGCTTTCTGCTGGCAGGCAACCAGAGCGTCTACGAAATCGGCGTAAGCCTCACGGAGATGCGTAACCCGCATACGATTGCGCTGACACTGAACAGTGTTTTGGGCCTCAACTACGAAAAAGTATATAACGACCTGCTCAACCCGCCTGCCGGTCTGGTATACCTGGTCGTCACTGATTATGTCAGTTCCGAAAAAGCGCACGAACTGATGGCACTGAAGGACCGTCTGGCCGAAGAATACCGCAGTGCAGGCGACCCCAGTCTGGCCGGGCTGCACTTCAAAGCTCATCTCATGCGTTCTTACCCGGAGCGCACGCTGGCTTCTAACGTACTGGGGTTCGTCACCCTGGAGAATCGCGGCTACTTCGGCGTGGAAGAGAAGTACAACAACCTGCTGGCCGGGGTGCCAGTGACGGTGTGGGTACCAGAAGACCCCAACCGCGCTGCTGAACTGCCTGCAACCCCGCGCGGCGCTGACCTGATTCTGACAATTGACCGCGAAATTCAGGCGATGGTAGAAGAACAATTGCGCGAAAGCCTGGAGGATACCGGCGCGGACGCAGGCACGATTGTGGTGATGGACCCGCGCACAGGCGAAATTTTGGCGATGGCCTCCACCCCACAGATGGATTTGAACAACTTCGCGCAGTATAACCAGATTTACAAAAACGCCAGTGAGTTCAACCGCGCCGTTTCGATGCAATATGAACCCGGCTCCGTTTTCAAGGTTCTGACCCTGGCCGCCGCGCTCGATTCCGGTGCAGTTGCGCCGAACTTTTCGTATCTCGATGTTGGATTTTATGAAATTGGCGGTGCGTATGTGTATAACTGGGACCGCGGCGCCTGGGGGCCGCAAGACCTGCTCGGCTGTATACGCCACTCGCTGAATATCTGTATGACACGCCTGGCCGATCAGATGGGGCCGGAGTTGTTCTATACGTACATGCGCCGCTTTGGGGTAGGCCACCCTACCGGCATTGACCTTGCCAATGAGGCGCGCGGACGCCTGAAAGTGCCAGGCGACGCCGACTGGTATCGCGTTGATTTAGGCACCAACTCTTTTGGACAGGGTGTTGCCATGACCCCCATCCAGATGATGGCTGCCGCCTCGGCGCTGGCAAACCAGGGACGTATGGTGTATCCACATGTTCTGTATGGCATGGTGAGCAACGGCCATCAGTACACCACCCCCGTCCAAACGCTCGGCACACCGATTTCACCGCAGACGGCGCGACTGGTCAGCGAAATTCTGGCAACCTCAATGGAAGAGGCCAAGATGGCCTCGGTGGTCGAAGGTTACCGCATTGCCGGAAAAACCGGCACAGCCCAGATACCGGGACCAGATGGTTACTACCTGCCAAATGAAATCAACGCCTCTTTCATCGGCTGGGGACCGGTAGATGACCCGCGTTTTATGGTCTATGTCTGGTTCGAGAAACCCGATTCGGCCGATTGGGCCTCTTATATTGCCGCTCCCGTTTTTCGAGAAGTGGTCGAAAAACTGGTTGTTCTTATGGGCATCCCGCCGGATGAAGTACGCCGTCAATTGGCCGGACAGTGAACTGCTATGTTGACTTTTGTGGATACGCTCGAAGCCCTCACCCGCATCCGCCCGGCGATGAAAGATTTCTTTCTCACCGAGGCCGCTATCGATTCCCGTCAGGTCATTCCCGGCGGGCTGTTTGTGGCTTTTCGCGGCGAGCGCGTGGATGGACATAATTTTGTCGGACAGGCATTTAAGAAGGGTGCACTGGCGGCGCTCATTGAGCATGAAATCGAAGGCAATTACACCACCCTCGATGTACGCAACGGTTTGCCTGCGGTGGACTTTAACGCGCTTCAGCCGCCGGTCTGTCTCCTGGTGCCGAACACGTTGACGGCACTTCAGCAACTGGCCGCCTATTGGCGGCGGCGGCTCAACCTGCGGGTGATTGGCATTACTGGCAGCGTGGGCAAATCGACCACCAAAGAAGCCATTGCACAGGTCTTAAGCCAGCGTTACAAAACGCTCAAAAGCCTGGCAAACCTGAACAACGAAATTGGCCTGCCGCTCAACGTGCTGCGGCTGACACCCGGACACCAGGCTGCCGTGTTGGAGATGGGTTTCTACGTGCTGGGAGAAATTGCCCAGTTGTGTGAAATTGCGCTGCCACAGGTGGGCGTGCTGACGAATATCGGCACGGTGCATGCCGAACGCGCTGGTTCGCAGGAAATCATTGCGCAGGGTAAGGGAGAACTGGTGGAAGCGCTGCCCCCGGCGCCCGAAGGCGTTGCCGTCCTGAATTACGACGACCCGTATGTGCGCCGAATGCGCGAACGCACGCGGGCGCGTGTCTTTTACTATGGCATGAGTCCAGAGGCTGATTTATGGGCCGACGAAGTGCAAGGGTTAGGGCTGGAGGGCATTCGCTTCCGCCTGCACTACAAAAAAGAATCGCTGTATTTACGCGTGCCAATGATTGGCCGCCATTCGGTGGAAACCGCTCTGCGTGCTGCCGCTGTTGGGCTGGTGGAACATTTGACCTGGGATGAAATCATTCGCGGTTTGCAGGAGAGCCAGACGCAACTGCGGCTGTCTGCCGTGCGCGCCAGGAACGGCGCGCTGGTGATAGATGATACCTACAACGCCGCGCCCGAATCCACTCTTGCGGCGCTGAACTTGCTGGAAGAGATGAGCGGACGTAAAGTGGCTGTGCTGGGTGATATGCTCGAACTCGGCCAGTATGAGCGCGAAGGTCACCAAAAGGTTGGGATGCGCGCTGCACAGGTTGCCGACGTGCTGGTTACGCTCGGACCGCGCGCACGCATCATCGCCGAAGCGGCCCGAAAGGCAGGCATGAAGAAATCTGCCATCTTGGAATACGACGATATTCAAGCAGTTATCGAATGGCTGAAACAGAATCTGACCGCTGAGGACGCCGTGCTGGTCAAAGGGTCGCATGGATTGCGCATGGACCGAATCGTTGCTGCACTGGAGGCTTCCTGATGAAAGATACCACCCTTGCCGCAGCGCTGGCCGGATTCAGCTTCATGCTCACCGTCATTTGGGGAACGCCCCTGTTACGCATTTTGCGACACTTCAAAATCGGCAAGTTGATTCGTGTGGAAGAGCCGGGAATGCACATGGTGAAAATGGGCACCCCCACCATGGGCGGCGTGATGATTATTGCGCCGGTGTTACTGCTCACCGTTCTGTTGAACGCTGCTGCGCTTATCGGCTTCAAGCTCTCCGGTCGTTCGGTCTTCGTGCCGCTGGCAACGATGGTGTTGTTTGGCCTTTTAGGTGCCATAGACGACTGGGAAGGCATTCGCGGCAAACGCAAAGGCGAGGGGCTTTCTATTCGCGTCAAGTTCCTGCTCCAGTGGGTGCTGTCCGGCGTGATTGCCTGGGCACTCAAATATCTGCTGGAAGTGCCGGGTCTGTTCATCCCCGGCGTGCCGGTGGAAGTGGAGTTCGGATGGTGGTACGTGCCGATTGCCGCTTTCATCATTGTTGCCATGTCCAACGCCATTAACTTTACTGATGGATTGGATGGCCTGGCCGGGATTATCTCGGCTACTATCTTTGCGGCTTACGGCATCATCGCCCTGATGCAGGGCCAGTCGTTTCTGGCAAAATTCTCGTTCACGATGGTTGGAGCGTTGTTTGGGTTTTTGTGGTTCAACGCACACCCGGCGCAATTGTTCATGGGCGATACCGGTTCGCTTTCGTTGGGCGCAACCATTGCGGTGGTAGCGTTGATGACCGGTCAATGGGCAATTTTGCCGTTGATTGCCATCATCCCGGTTGGAGAGGCGCTCAGCGTCACCATTCAAATTTTGTACTTCAAAGCCACCAAAGGGCGGCGCTTCTTCAAGATGGCGCCGATTCATCTACATTTTGAACTGCTCGGCTGGAGCGAAACGCAAATTGTTCAGCGCTTCTGGCTCATTGGCCTGATGGCCGCGCTCATCGGAGTCGGTCTGGCAATGGTATAGCCCGGGACTTTCTTGCGCATGAAAGGAACTATGACTCTCAACTGGCAAAATCAACGTGTGGTCATTCTCGGCGCTGCCCGGCAAGGGCTGGCGCTGGCGCGTTACCTGGCCCGGCAGGGGGCGCAGGTGGTGTTGAATGACCGCCGGCCAGCCGAGCAACTTCAGACAGAAATGCAGCAGATGCAGGGATTGGCGGTGGAATGGGTGACAGGCGGACACCCGCTTTCGGTGCTGGAACCGCGCCCCAGCCTGGTCTGCCCCTCTGGTGGGGTGCCGTTGAACAATCCGGTGGTGCAGGCTGCCCTCGCGCAGGGCATTCCCCTCTCCAATGATACCCAGATTTTTCTGGAGGCTGCCCCGTGCCGCACGCTGGGCATCACCGGCTCGGCAGGCAAAACCACCACCACCACACTGGTGGGGCGCATGGCGCAATCGAATCGCGCCGGGAGATACCGGCGGATTTGGGTGGGCGGCAATATCGGTGACCCGCTCATCAACTATGTGGATGAGATGAACGCATCTGACCTTGCCATTTTGGAAGTGTCCTCCTTTCAGGCGGAATTACTGACGCGCTCTCCCCACGTGGCGGCGATTTTGAACATTACCCCCAATCATCTCGACCGGCATGGAACGATGGAAGCCTACATCGCTGCCAAAGCGCGCCTGCTCGATTTTCAGACTGCAGAAGATTGCGCCGTGCTGGGACGCGACAACCCTGCTGCCTGGGAGTTGCGCCCCAGGGTCAAAGGACGGTTGCTCTCGTTTGGGTTCAGTCCGCTGCCACCCGGCCATGATGGCGCTTACCTGGAAAATGGCAAGTTCTATCTGTGTGAGGCAGGGCGCGTGGTGCGCCTGCCGGTGGAACATCACATCGAACTGCGCGGTGAGCATAACCGCCTGAATGTGCTGGCGGCCTGCGCGATTGCTCACGCTGCTGGTTTTTCCCCAGAAGATATGGAAGCCGGCGTGATGGGGTTTCAGGGGGTGCCGCATCGCCTGGAGTATGTGCGTACCTGGCGTGGCGCGCAATGGTACAACGATTCGATTGCCACTGCGCCCGAGCGCACCATCGCTGCCATTCGCTCGTTCACTGCGCCGCTCATCCTGTTACTGGGCGGGCGCGATAAAGACCTGCCCTGGGAAGAACTCGGCCAGCTGGTGCGCCAGCGGGTAGACCATGTGGTGATTTTCGGCGAGGCGGCGGAAAAAATTCAGGCTGCCATCGGCCCGCGCATCCCCGGCTCGCGCCCGTATAGTCTGACGCGTGTACCGACCTGTAGAGATGCCGTGCTGGCTGCCGCGCGTCTGGCACAGCCGGGGTTGGTGGTTCTCTTCTCACCCGGCGGTACCAGTTTCGATGAGTTCAAAGACTTTGAGGAACGTGGAGAAAGGTTCAAAGAATGGGTTCTCGAATTTTCCGAGACACTGCGGTAAACATTCAACCGGCTGCAAGTCAACCCACCCTGCCTCTGGTGCGCAAAGTGGGCGGCGCGGTCGATTTGCCGCTGCTGCTGGTGATGATTGCACTCCTGGTCTTTGGCCTGCTGATGGTTTTCTCGGCCTCGTGGGATTTCTCGCTGGCAGTGTATGGTGAGCCAATGCGGATGTTCAACCGTCAGGTGTTGTGGCTGGCATTAGGGCTGGTCGTGGCATACGTCCTCTCGCGGGTAGATTATCACCACTGGCGCGTTTTGGCCGTTCCCACCATGCTGGGAACGATTGGTCTGCTGGCGGTGGTCTTGTTTGTCAACGAAATTCGGCTGGGGGCTGTGCGTACCCTGATGGGCGGCTCTATCCAGCCTTCGGAACTTGCCAAAGTGGTCACCATTATTTACCTGGCGGTGTGGATGCACTCCAAACGCGAGCAGCTGCATGACATTCAGTGGGGACTTATCCCCCTGGCGGTCATTCTGGGGATGGTGGGCGGGCTGATTTACATTCAGCCTGACCTTTCGGCCACCGCGACGGTCTTCGTGCTGGGTGGGCTGCTCTTCTTTCTGGCAGGTGGTGATTTACGGCAGATTGCCTTTCTGCTGGTCATGGCCATCATTACCGGCATCCTGGTTGTCCAGGTAAGCAGCACCGGACAGGAGCGCGTGGCGGCCTATCTCGAAGGTCTCAAAGACCCCACACAGGCGTCGTACCATGTGCGCCGCTCGTTCGAGGCCATCGTCAAGGGCGGATGGTTTGGGGTGGGCATTGGCCGTGCCAACACCAAATTAACCGGACTGCCCGTGCCGCCCACCGATAGTATTTTTGCTGTGATTGCCGAGGAATTGGGAATTTTTGGCGCGCTCGGTACGGTGGCGCTTTATGTCCTGCTCGTCTGGCGCGGCTTGCGCATTGCCGAAAAAGCGCCCGATATGCTCGGCAGCTTGCTGGCGGCAGGGCTGACTTTTTGGCTGGCGCTGGAAGCCGCTATCAACATGCTCGTTATGGTGGGGTTGATGCCTTTCGCAGGCAATGCCCTGCCCTTTATCAGCGCAGGCGGCTCCAATATGGTCGCTTCGCTGGCGGCTATCGGGATTCTCATGAACGTTTCCCGGCAGGCCGAATCGGGTTCGGAACGAGAAGAATGGAGGAACTTCGGTGCGACTCTTGATTTGCGCCGGCGGAACCGGCGGCGGAGTCTATCCCGCATTGGCCGTGCATGAGGCCCTCAAAGCCGTTCACCCCACTGTCGAAGTGTTGTGGGTGGGCGGCGAAGGCGGCATGGAGGCCGGGCTCGTGCAACGGGCCGGCATTCCGTTTCAGGCCATCCCTGCAGCAGGTGTGCATGGGGTTGGCCTGCGGCGTTTGCCGCGTAACCTGGCCGCCATTCTGCGCGGGGTGCGGGCTTCCGAAGCCATCCTGACCGCCTTCAAACCCAATGTGCTGTTCTTCACCGGCGGTTATGTGGCCGTGCCGATGGCGCTGGCCGGGTGGGGATTGCCTTCGCTCTTGTTCGTCCCAGATGTCGAACCCGGGCTGGCGCTGCGGGTGCTCTCCTACTCTGCCCGGCGCATTACTGTCTCGTTGGAGGAATCGCGGCGTTTCTTTTCTACCAAAGCGGATGTGCGCGTCACGGGCTATCCGGTGCGTCCTGAATTGATGCACTGGAGCAAATCGAAAGGACGTCAGCATTTGGAAATTTGCGGCGAAACCCCCGTTTTACTGGTTGTGGGCGGCAGCAAAGGCGCACACTCTATCAACCTGGCGGTTCTGGAGCATTTGCAAGCCTTGTTGGAGCGGGTAGAGATTATCCACGTCAGCGGCGCATCCGATTGGCCGCTTGTTCAGGCTGCGCGCGAAGCCCTGCCCGCTGAAAAAGCCCGGCGGTATCACATTTTTCCTTACCTGCACGACGAGATGGGAGCCGCGCTGGCAGCGGCCGATTTGGCCCTCTCCCGCGCCGGGGCCTCGGTTTTGGGCGAGTTTCCGCTGTTTGGTTTGCCGGCCATTCTGGTCCCCTATCCCCATGCCTGGCGGTATCAGCGCGTGAACGCACAAATGCTCACCCGTCAGGGTGCGGCACTGATGATTGAAGACTCCAAACTCAAGAGCGGCCTTTTGTTGACGCTGGAAAAACTGCTCGAAACGCCCGAAAAACTGAACGCGATGCGCGCCGCCATGACCTCTTTGCGCACGCCACAAGCCGCACAGACGATTGCGCGGCATATTCTGGAACTCGCCGGAGAACAACATGGTTAGCCTGGTCTTTGTCTTCTGGATGCTGGTCATCTTCTTTGGCCTGGTGGGTATTTTTCGAGGCTGGGCCAAAGAACTGCTGGTTTTGTTCAGCGTGATTGTCGCGCTGACGGTCAACATGCTGCTCCGCATGTATATCCCCGGCGTGAACAACCTGGACTCTAACAGTCTGACGCTGTTCTGGATTCGCACCGTTATCCTGGGTGTGCTGGTGTACTTCGGCTATCAGACGGTCTCGCTTCAGCGTTTTGCCTCCAAAGCCGTGCGCGAAAAATTTCAGGATAGCCTGTTGGGGTTCATTTTAGGCGCCTTCAACGGCTACCTGATTATCGGCGCGGTGTGGTTCTACATGGCCGAGGCCGGGTATCCGTTCTCTTACATTAAGGCTCCTGTCCCCGGCACGGTGGAAGGAGATGCCGCCCTGCGGTTGATTCCGCTCCTCTCGCCCAACCTGCTCGGTGTGCCGTGGATTTTCTTCGCCCTGGCGTTTGCGTTCATCTTCGTTCTGGTCGTGTTCATCTAATCGAATTATGGCGCGCATTCACTTAATCGGTATTGGAGGGAGTGGCCTTTCGGCCATTGCGCGGCTGCTGATGGAGCAGGGACACACCGTCAGCGGTTCCGACCGCGTTCTTTCTCCGCTGGCGCTGGAACTGCGGCGCCTGGGGGCAGTGGTCTTCGAGGGCCATGCCGCAGAACATCTGACCGCGCCAGATTTTGTGGTGCGCTCTTCGGCCATCCCCGATGACAACCCCGAAGTGCAGGCGGCGCTGGCTGCGGGCATTCCTGTTTACAAACGTGCCGATTTTTTGGGTCAACTCATGCGTGACAAAACGGGGGTTGCAGTGGCCGGTACGCATGGAAAAACCACCACGAGTGCTATGATTGCGTGGGTTTTACATGCGCTGGGTGCCGACCCCTCTTTCATCGTGGGGGGCGTGTTGCAAAACCTGGGGCTGAATGCCCATGCCGGGCAGGGCGAGACGTTTGTTATCGAAGCAGATGAGTATGACCGAATGTTTTTGGGGTTGCAGCCACGCTATGCAGTGGTCACCAACATCGAGCATGACCATCCCGATTGCTTCCCCACGCCTGCCGATTTTCGTGCGGCGTTCTTCGAGTTCATGAAGTTGATACCGCCCGAAGGCGCTCTGGTGGCCTGTGGCGAAGATAAAGGCGCCAGCGACTTAATGGAAGAAGCCCGCCGCTTGCGCAAACGTGTGGTAGGTTACCGCATTGCTGAAAACCAGCGTACCGAAGCCGGCGAATGGGTGCTGGCGCAAAACGTCATGGCAAATCGGCTGGGAGGGTTCACCTTCAATGCCCTGATTCGACTGGCAGGCAATGCCACGTATGTTTCGGGCGTGCAAATGCGTGTACCGGGTTTGCACAACGTCCGCAATGCGCTGGCTGTGCTGGCGGTGGTCGGTTTGTTGGGATTGGATTTGAAAGCCGCCGGACGCGCGCTGGGTGAGTTTCGTGGCACCAGCCGCCGTTTCGAGATAAAAGGAGAGGCAAAAGGCGTGGTTGTGATTGACGATTACGCCCACCATCCGACCGAAATTCGCGCCACCCTGGATGCCGCCCGCGCACGTTACCCCTCGCGGCGGCTGGTGGTGGTCTGGCAGCCGCATACCTACTCACGCATCCGCGCCTTGTTTGATGAATTCGTTGTGTCGTTTGGCGAAGCCGACGAAGTCATTGTGAGCGAAATTTACGCCGCCCGCGAACCGAGCGAATCGTTTTCGGCGCGCGAGGTGGTGCAGGCAATGTACCATCGTGCAGCGCGCTTCTTACCCACCTTGCCCGAAATTCGCAATTATCTTCTTTCTCATCTCAAACCCGGCGATGTGCTGTTGGTGCTATCTGCCGGAGATGCCGATTGGGTCAGCGCCGAAGTGCTGGCTCACCTGAAAGAAAGCGAGGCAAAACATGGCTGAAAAGAAGAAGCTCTACCAGGCCGAAACCATGGCGCTCCCGCCGCTCAAGATGGTGTTGGGCGACCTGCCCGAACCAGACCCCGGCGAAGGACACCGTCCTTTCCGCGTGAAAGGCATTAAAGATGACGAAGAAGCGCGCGGTATGGTGCGCAAACTCATCGGACGCATCCAGGAGAAAGAATAAAGCGTGCTTCGCCCTGCTGCACGAACCGCCTTGCGCGCCGCTTTTGGCGACCAGGCGCAGGAGAACGTTCTCCTCGCGCCCTATACCTCTGCGCGCATTGGTGGCCCGGCCGACTTGCTGGTGACGGTACGTTCTGCCGATGAACTGGCTCGCGCTGTAACCATTTGCTGGCAGACCGAACAACCGTATCTGTTGCTTGGGGCGGGGTCGAACGTGCTGGTGAGCGATAACGGCGTGCGCGGCGTGGTGTTGCTCAACCGGGCGCGCGCGGTGGAATTCGTCGGCGGGGCTGAAAAACACGTGTGGGCCGAATCGGGTGCGGCTTTTGCCAATGTGGCGCATCGCGCTGCGGCGCAGGGCTACACCGGCCTGGAATGGGCTGTGACCGTACCTGGCACGGTCGGTGGCGCCGTCTACGGGAACGCTGGCGCCTTTGGCGGAGATGTGGCGCACGACTTGCTGGCTGCAGAACTGCTCACCCCTTTGGGGCGAGACTGGTGGCCGCCTCAGCGCCTGGAGTATGGCTACCGCACCAGCATTCTCAAGCGTGGTGGCTTGCAGGCCGTTGTTCTCTCGGCAAAGTTCAACTTAAAATACGGAAACACCGCTGAGATACAGGCTAAAATCGAACAATTCACGCGCCGCCGTAAGGCCACACAACCCCCCGGCGCCAGCATGGGTTCGATGTTCAAGAACCCTCCGGGCGATTTTGCCGGACGGCTCATTGAGGCCGCCGGCCTGAAAGGCACGCGCATCGGCAATGCCGAAATCAGCACGGTTCATGCCAATTTCTTCCTCAACACTGGCAACACCCGCGCCGCCGACATCAAGGCACTCATCGAACTGGCTCAACAGACTGTGCTGGAAAAATTCGGCGTGAAGATGGAATTGGAAGTAGAACTCATCGGCGAGTGGTGAGAAACAGAATCCATAATCTGGATTGCCCTCTCCCACCCGTTTCTCGATGGAAATGTACGAAAAAACAGATTTATCTGACCTTTCGCACAGAACCTATCACTGGATAACGCCTTACGAATTACGAAATTGCCCATGCCTTCTTCTGTGTTGACTCTTGCTCTGCTCTTTGGTGGTCGTTCCGGCGAACATGAAGTGTCGCTCATGTCGGCCCGCTCGGTGCTTTCGGTGTTGGACCGGGCGCGTTACCGCGTCATCGAAATCGGCATCACGCATGAGGGCGCATGGCTGACCGGCGAAAACGCACTGGCTGCCTTTGAGCAGGGACAAACCGACGAACTGCTTCCCGTCACCCTGCACCCAGACCGTTCCCGGCCGGGTTTGTACGTCATCCGCAATGGAAGCGGGCGCGAAATTCTGGAAAAATTAGCCGATGTGGATGTGTACTTCCCTGTTCTGCATGGTTCCTATGGCGAGGATGGCACAATCCAGGGCCTGTTCGAGATGGCCGATGCCGCGTATGTAGGCGCGGGCGTGGTGGGTTCGGCAGTTGGCATGGACAAAGGCGTGTTCAAAGAAGTGATGCGCGCACAGGGTATTCCGGTGGTCGAGTCCATTCTTGTTCTGCGCTCAGAAATTGAGGCCGACCTGGAGGCCGTTGTGCGCCGCGCCGAAGCGCTGAGCGAATACCCTCTCTTCGTCAAACCGGCCAATCTGGGTTCTTCGGTGGGAGTCACCAAGTGCCGCAGCCGTTCCGACCTGGCCGAAGGGCTGATAGAAGCCGCACAATACGACCGGAGGGTGCTGGTGGAACGCGGCGTGCCAGGCACGCGCGAAATCGAAATTTCTGTGCTGGGTAATGACCACCCGCAAGCCTCTGTGGCTGGAGAAATCATCCCCGGCGCCGATTTTTATTCGTATGACGCCAAATACATTCTCGGCAATTCCCGCCTGGTCATCCCTGCTGCGCTGACCGAAACGCAGGCCGACCAGGTGCGCGATTACGCCCTGCGCGCCTTCCGCGCGGTAGATGCCTGTGGCATGGCGCGTGTAGATTTCTTTCTGAGCGAAGATGGAGAGGTGTTCTTAAACGAAATCAACACCATTCCGGGCTTTACCAAAATCAGCATGTATCCGAAACTGTGGGAGGCCAGCGGCCTGGCCTATTCTGAACTCGTCAACCGGCTCATCGAACTGGCGATGGAACGCAAACGTGAACGCGACCGCACCGTGCGAGTGTATCGGAGGAACGCATGAGTCCAGACCGGCTGACCCTCACCCGTGCGGAGGCCATCCGCCGCCGCAAAGAAGAAGAGCAGAAGCGCAGAGAAAAGCTGACTCAAAAGCGCGTTCAGGTTGCTGAGCCGCCTTCTGCACCACCTGCCGACCGTCCGACTCAGGTTGCGCCGCGTGTTTCGCCTACGGTTGCCCGCAGCCGCTTTCGTGCGCGTTACGATGTGGCGGCCATGCCGCTTCGCGAACAGGTTCGCCCGCAGACCAGTACCCGCTGGCAGGGTGCGGCGTTCTCGTTGCCAAAAATTACGTTTGGGCCGCGCTGGTTTTCTCTGTTGCTGGTGATTGCGTGCGTGCTGATGCTCTATTTTTACGTCACCGAGCCGGTTTTCCTGGCGCAGGAAGCGGTTATTCTGGGCAATGGCCGTGTTTCGGCGCAGGAAATCAACACCGTATTAGGAATAAGGAACCGCCCGGCAGCCTTTCTCAATCCGGCGCAAATCGAATACAATATCAGGGCAAGTTTCCCCGAAATTTACGGCGCTTATGTGCAGGTGGAGCTGCCTGCCCGTGTGACTATCACCGTTGTCGAACGTCAGCCAGTCGCGGCCTGGCAGCAAGATGGGCAAGTCCTGTGGGTAGATGCCCAGGGGTATGCCTTTCCACCGCGCGGTGAAGCGGCAGGCCTGATAACAGTCAACGCCACCGGCAGTCCGCCTGCGCCAGAGGCCGACCCCTCGCAGACGGTGGGCGCACGGCCTTTTCTGCGGCCTGAACTTTCGGCAGCCATTGCCACCCTGGCGCCCCAGATACCAGAAGGCGCAACGCTGGTGTATGACCCGAAATATGGGTTGGGCTGGAGCGACCCACGCGGCTGGCAGGCCTATTTTGGCAACAACAACCAGAATATGCACGTCAAACTGCTGGTGTACCAGGCTCTGGTCGAGAACCTGACGGCGCGCGGTGTTCAACCCACGGTCATCAATGTGGAGTACCCCGATGCCCCGTTCTACCGAATCAGCAAGAACGATTGAGTTTGTTTATGGAGAATATCGTCGTTGGAATTGATGTCGGAACAACCAAAATCTGCACGCTGGTGGCGCGCGTGGAGGCCAATGACCGCCTGCGCATCATGGGAGTCGGCATCGAGCCTTCGGAAGGGATTCGCAAAGGCGTGATTGTAGATTTGACCGCTGCCTCGCAGTCCATTGCGCGCTCGGTGGCGCAAGCCGAGCAGACTTCGGGACTGAAAATCGATTCGGCGCTGGTCAGCCTGGCGGGAGCGCACGTCTCTTCGGTCAACAGCCGCGGCGTGGTGGCCGTCAGTGGGCATAACGTCAGCGATTTAGACGTAGAACGCGCCATGGATGCCGCCCGCAGTATTGCCATCCCCTCCAGCCGCGAAATCATTCACGTCATTCAACGCGGTTTCACACTGGATGGAGAAGATGGCATTCACCAGCCAATTGGAATGCACGGCTACCGCCTGGAAGTGGAAGCGCACGTCATTACGGCGGCCTCAGCGACTGTGGAGAACATTCGCCAGGCCGTTGCTGCCGCTGGCGTGCGGGTGGTACAGTTTGTGCTGAACCCCCTGGCTTCTGCCGAAGTGGTTCTCACCGAAAGCGAGCGCAACATGGGCGCTGTGGTGTGCGATATTGGCGGCGGCACGACCGACATGGCAATTTACGTCAACGGCGATGTATGGCACACGATGGTGCTGGCGGTTGGCGGCAATCACATCACGCAAGATATTGCGCATGGCCTGCGCCTGCCCCTGCCGCAGGCCGAAGAAGTGAAAAAAGCGCACGGTTACGCCCTGCAATCGGAAATCGGACTGGAAGAAACCTTCACCATTCAACCCTTCGGTGAGACCCAGCCGGTGAAGATGAGCCGCCGCGACCTGGCGCATATCATCGAAGCGCGTGTGGCCGAAATGTTCGACTTGATGCTTCAGGAGATTAAACGTTCCGGCTACGACAATCTGCTTCCAGCCGGCATGGTGCTGACGGGCGGCACCAGCCTGCTGCCGGGCATTCGCCAGCTGGCGATGAAAGTGCTGGGCATGCCCGTCCGCACGGCACAGCCCGAAAAACTGCTCGGTCTGGCCGATAAACTCAACTCACCGGCCTATTCCACCAGTGTCGGCCTGCTCACATGGGCGGCGGCATTGCAGTCCCTGCCTCTTTCCGACTATTCCCGGAAGGGGCGCGCGGGGCAGAAAGGAAGCCAGAATTGGAATACCTTAGCCAGTCTGCTCAAGCGTCTGCTTCCGTAAATTTATCAATCCTTTGGTCTCATTTTCAGGAGGAGTAATGATGGAACCCAACAAAAACGCTGAAACCTTTGCCCGTATCAAGGTGGTTGGGGTGGGCGGCGGCGGCACCAATGCCGTCAACCGCATGATTCAGGAGGGCATTCAGGGCGTTGACTTCGTTGCCGTCAACACCGACGCCCAGGCGCTCCTCCTATCCAAAGCCCCCACCAAAGTCCAGATTGGCGATAAACTGACGCGCGGTCTGGGTGCAGGCGGCAACCCCGACATCGGGCGTAAATCGGCTGAAGAAACCGCCGATGAACTGTATAACGTCCTCAAAGGCTCGGACATGGTGTTTGTCACCGCCGGGCTGGGCGGCGGCACCGGCACTGGCGCCGCTCCGGTGGTAGCGCAAATTGCCAAAGAATGCGGTGCGCTCACCATTGGCGTCGTCACCCGTCCGTTCACCTTTGAGGGCGCCAGGCGTATGCAGGCAGCAGAAGCTGGCATGGAACAACTGAAAGAACATGCCGATACGCTGATTGTCATCCCCAACGACCGTCTGCTGCAAATCGTAGACAAACGCGCCAGCCTGCAAGATGCCTTCCGCCTGGCCGATGACGTGCTGCGACAGGGCATTCAGGGCATTTCGGAACTGATTACCGTGCCGGGCCTGATTAACCTGGACTTTGCCGATGTAAAAGCCATCATGTCCGAAGGCGGCGCGGCGCTCATGGCGGTTGGCCATGCCGCTGGCGAAGACCGCGCACGGGTGGCGGCAGAACAGGCCATCTCCAGCCAGTTGCTCGATATTACCATTGACGGCGCACGCGGCGTCCTGTTCAATGTGACAGGCGGCCCGAACATGACCCTCTTCGAGGTCAACCAGGCGGCGGCCATCATCCGCGAAACAGCACACCCCGATGTGAACATGATTTTTGGCGCCGTGATAGACCCGAACATGGGCGACGAAATCCGCATTACAGTCATTGCCACCGGTTTCGAGCGCGCTGGCATTCCGCGCCGCATCATGGAGCGCCCCTCGCCGGTTTCGCGGGTCGAATCAAGGCTTGAACATCGCTCCGAACCCCAACGTCCGATTGTGCCACCCTCCATCCCGGTGGAGCGCCCTTCGGAGACGGTCAGCCTCAACACAGCACCGGTCACTCCGCCTCCGCCGCCCGTCAAACAGCCCGATTTCAAACCACAAACTTCCTACCAGGAAGACCTGGATATTCCGACGTTCTTAAGAAACCGCCGTTAAAAGAACCGGTGAGGCGGCTTGCGTTGGGACGGCAGAGATTGCGCCGTCCCAACGCGCATTTCTGCACGTCGTTCTCTGCCGCATCTACTCGGTCGCCTGCATAGCGGGAAAATCTGGCACAGCCCCCAAAAGTTTCACCGAGAATTGCCCAACTTTATGGTAAAATCGGGTGCGCTCTCCCTTGAACGTTGCCACGTTCAAGGCCAGGGAGGGATGGCCGAGCGGTTTAAGGCGCATGTCTTGAAAACATGTTAGGGTTACCCCCTACGTGGGTTCGAATCCCACTCCCTCCGCCAGGCTCATCCGCAACGTGGAATTGATTCCACGACATCTAAATCTTGGGAAGGTGCCAGAGAGGCCGATTGGGCTCGCCTGCTAAGTGAGTGCGGGGGCTTAAACCTCCGCCGCGGGTTCGAATCCCGCCCTTCCCGCTCCAACACGCCCCGGCGGGGGCGTGTTTTGCTTTGCGCTCAAGCCGCACCTGTTATCTTTCCATCCTTTACAGCGAGGCAACCATGAATTCGATTTGCGTTTACTGTGGTTCTTCCGATTCCATTCACCCCGCATATAAACAAGCGGGTCGGCAGATGGGGCGTGTGCTGGCCGAAAACGGAATCCGTCTCATCTTTGGTGGCGGCAAGACCGGCATAATGGGCGCGGTAGCCGATGGCGCCCTGGAAGCCGGTGGCGAAGTCATTGGCGTCATCGTCGAAAGCATGAACACCCCCGCTTTAGCGCATGCTGGCCTTACCCGGCTCGAAGTTGCCCCTGATATGCACACCCGCAAAGCTCGCATGTACGCCCTGTCCGACGGCTACATCGCCCTGCCGGGCGGCTTTGGCACGTTCGACGAACTCTTTGAGACCATCACCTGGGGACAAATTGGGGTTCACCAAAAGCCAATTGGTCTGCTCGATACACGCGGCTACTTTCGCCCGCTCTGGGCGGCCATCGAACATGCCGAACGCGAAGGATTCATCTTCCCCGAACACCGCCGTATGATTTGCCTGGCTGAGACACCCCAAACCTTACTCGACTGCATGAAAAATCACCGCCACCCCAGCGAAGCCGTGCGCCGCTGGATGCGGCAGGATAGCTGAGCTGCTACATCCAGCCGCGCGGAAAGTGATTTTTTAGCGTTCCCTGCACCCCTTTGCCCCAGCCCAGCGGCCAGCCATCAGCGCAAACCACCACCCATCCATTGACATTCGCTTCCAGGCTTTCACCGCGCAAATACGCCGCAATTTCGGGTGAATCGGCAGGAAAATTGACGCACCGCTTCACTTCGTCGGGCTTCAAAAACAATGCCAGTGGATGCGCTGGCTCAAAACGGTCTTTTTTGAGACTCCCCAGCCAAACGCCAGGATGCACTACCCGTAAAGTGCCGAAACCAGGATTTTCTTCTGGGAGATAATACAACCGCTCACCGGTCACGTACAGGCGTTCTTCCGCCAAATCAACCGTTAAGGCATCCCGGGCAAACTCCCGCCAAAACCGCAAATCGGTGAATTCCGTTTTGCGGGCTTTCCTGTGCTTCTCCATTCGTTTCTCCGCTTTGCCATCTTTTCTCCCTACCGCTTCTTCTGCATTCAGATTCCGCTTCAGCAGACAGGCGAAGTGTCCCTCGCCGTTGAGACGATGTGGAAACAGCCGCACGGCCCCGCTCAGTGCAGCACGGGCATTTGCCAGCCACTCTGGCCGTCCCTGCGAAAAGCCCTGCAATTGCGGCAATGCAACCACCTGAAACTCTGGAAACGCCTGCAAAAATTCCTCGAGAACGCCTTCGTTCTCTTCGGGCGCAAAAGTGCAGGTGGAATATAGCAGATAGCCCCCCGGCCTCACCAGTTTGGCTGCCACCCGCAAAATGTTGCCCTGACGGACGGCACACCCGGCCACCATCTCCGGTGACCAGTCGAGGCGCGCGCTTTTCTCCTTGCGGAACATCCCCTCGCCGGAGCAGGGCGCATCTACCAGAACACGGTCAAAAAACGCGCCAAAATGGTCGGCCAGCCGCTCTGGCGATTCGTTGGTCACGACCACATTGCCCGCCCCCCAGCGTTCCACGTTTTGAGCCAGGTGTCCGACCCGCTTGTGCTTGATTTCATTCGCAACCAGCAGTCCCTTACCGCCCATCAGTGCCGCCAGATGCGTGGTTTTTCCGCCCGGGGCTGCCGAAAGGTCCAGAACCCGCTCTCCTTCGCGCGCCGGAAGCGAGAACAACAATTCTGCCGGCGCCATGGCAGAGGGGTCTTGCAGATAATACAATCCGGCCAGATGATACGGATGGCGGCCTGGCTTCTCCTCTCCATCCAGCAAAAAAGCGGAGGAACACCAGGGAATGCGCTCACCCAGCGCAAACGGAGAGAGACGTGCAAAGGCTTCGGGTGAGAGCTTGAGCGTATTCACCCGCAGTCCTGTGCGCGCAGGCTCAGCAAGCGCCGCACGAAAAGCGGGGAATTCTTCTCTCAGCCAGCCGGACATGCGCTCAAAAAACAGCGGCGGAATTTGTGGCTCTATTGGCATAGGAACATTATACGGGCAAAATACCAGGCCGCCGAAGTATTTCCGGCGGCCTGAAACGTTGCTGGGCAGGTGCAGGGGATGCTTACTTCACGACCACAATCACGACCGTCACACTCTGGCCGAACGGCTTGCCGTTGTCATCGTACCAGCTCCAATGCGCCACATACTCGCCGGGGTCACCGGGCGCATACATGTTGATGCCGATGTCCACCACCCCGCCGGGCGGCACAAATTGATGTTTTTCTTTAATCTTCCAGGGTTGAAGGTTTAAGCCCATGCTGGGCGGCCCGGCCCACGCCGCAAAGTAGAAACCTTCGTCCCAGGTACAGGTGCCGGTGTTCTGCATGCGCCAGACTTTGTAGAACTTCTCCCAGGGCTTGAACTGAGTGTAATCGGGGACGGTAATATCCGCAATATACAGCGAGTTTTTGCACAGCGGCGCGGCCACCGTAGGCCCTCCGCCAACTGCCGGAAGCGGGGTAAACGAGGGAATGGGCGTGGGCAGGCCGGGTTGGGCCGTTTGAGCAGGCTGGGCGGGCGTATCGGTCATGCCAATCACCAGCGGCGGCGGTGTGGATGTCGTTCCCCCGCCTGCGGCAGGTGTTTCGGCAGCAGGTGCGGTGGCTTGTGGTGTGGGGGTCAGCGTAGCTGTTGGCGGAAGTGTAGCTGTTGCCATACCAGCGATTTGGGTCAATTGCACAAAGGCCGTTGCCGCTGCCGATGTCATCACAATGCTGACGTCTACTTCGGTTGGCGTTGGTTGAGCCGGTTGCGCCAGGTTACAACCCGTCAGAACGGTGAACAGCACAAGGGTGGAGAACACCTGGATAATTTTCGAGAAACGTTTCATCAGACCTCCAAAGGATACAGCGCAGTCAAAACAGCAGGCCGCGTAGGCACGATTATAACGCAATCACTCACGGTGTTGGCGTTTCGGTGGGAGTCGGTGTTTCGGTGGGTGAGGCTGTGACCGTTGGGGTGGGGGTTTCGCTGGGTGTGGGTGTTATCGTTGCGGTCGCCGTGATGGTTGCTGTTGCCGTAACCGTTGGAGTGGCGCTTGGCGGCAGCACCGTGGGGGTGAAGGTGATTGTTGCCGTGACGGTAGGGGTGCGTGTGGGCGTTACTGTGCCGGTCAGGGTGACGGTGGGTGTGCGCGTGGGCGTGGCGGAGGGCGTCACCAGGTTGGAGGGGCGTTCGATGCGCGGCGCAACCCAGAGAGGCTTGTCGGCGTCGGCTTTGCCGTTGGCATGTGCGGTGAGAATAAAAGTGACCTCTTTGCCTGCCAGTGCGCTTAAATCTACATCCACCGTGTAATACAGGCCATCATAGGCTTCGTTGAAACTCCAAAAGGTCTTGATTTTGCCATCCCCAATGCGGTAGTCGAGCCGAAAGACCACATTACAACCATTCGCAAGATATTCGCAGTTGACGAGCGCGCGGAAACGGTCGCCTTTTTGGACTTTGAAGGGCTGGTAATAGCCCGAAAGATAACCGTTGTTTACCCGCTGTGGCACGGTGAGCAATCCCTTGCCGTTGAATTTCTGACCGTTTTCGAGTTGGGGCTTATCTACTTCGATGGCATAGCCGTTTTTTGCGCCGACGTTGCCGGGACAGCCCAAATCGCCTGCACCGGAACGCCAATCGGCATAGCAGTATTCGGCCACGAAGTCGAACACAGTGGTCATATCGCCAACGACTTTGATGGTGACGAAAAACGGTTTTTGAGCATTCTCACCCAGTCCGAAAGTCCCGCCTGCGGCGTTCCGCAACATCCAATAGCCGGTGTAGCGGCCATCGGCAGCAGGGGCTTTCAGCGTGACCGAAACATCCACGAATTGCCCCGGTGCGACCGCTCCGGGCAGGTTCACTGCTGCCGGGCCGTTCATCCGCTCTCCGCCAGAAAAGACCAGCGCGTAAGCGGTCGTCCAGGTACACGAACCGGTGTTTTGCAGCCGCCAGGTTTTGACGAACTGTGCGCCTGGGCTTATCACTGTGCCGTCAGGCACGGTTACATCCTTGACAAAGACCGCCTGGTCACAGCGCGTTATGGGTGGGATTGGTGTGAAGGTAAACAGTGGTACGGCAGTGATGGTAGGAAATGCTGTCTGCTGAGGGGGAAGGGTAGGGAATTGAAAGGTCGGCGAGGCTGGCAGCAACGGTGTTGCCGTTGGGGCGGTTTGCGTCTGAATGGCCGAAACGGTTGCTGCCTGCGCCGTATAAACAGCCTGGAGCGTGGCGGCGGCATCGGGTGTGCCGTAAGGGAACGAGCAGGCAGAAAGCATCAGGGCAGTTAAAAGAACAAACGAGAACCATTTGAGCGCACGCATATACACCTCGTCTAAATTGAGCAAAACAATCACTCAAGGAGACGCCAGGTGTGTGCGGGAAGTTCCCCAACCAGCCTGCCTCTGCAACAATCCGAATGTGTCAGGGACAATTCAGCAAGGCACGACCGAACTGCTGCTGGTTCGGCTCTTCGATGTACAAATCTACCCATAAGCCGCTGGCTCCGGTCGGCCATTCGAACGTGATGGTTTGCGTCCCTGCTTTGTCGAACGTCAGCGAGCCGCGATGGGCTGCACCTGTTGCGCCATCGCTGCGAATCCAGGTATACGTCACTGTGCCAGCCTTGTTGACCGTGATGGTGGCGGTGACGGTATATTTGCCTGCCGCACAGCTGCCGCTATGGGATACGGCGAACGTCACTGTGGTTACGGTGAAAGGGGAAGGTGTCCCTCCGCCAGTACCCGGCCTGACCTGAATTTCCACAAAGAAGGAACGGCCATTGTAGCCTTGTTCGATGGGAACGGTCTGCCCGGCAGGGTTTTGCAAGCGCCAGTAGCCGCGATATTTTCCGGTTTTGGAAGGCGCTGTCAGCGGGATGGAAAGGTCTATCTCCTCGCCGGGGGCAACCGTCCCAGGCAGAGGCAGACTGTCCGGGCCGCCCATTCTTTCGCCAGAATCGAAAACCAGGCTGTAGGAAGTATCCCAGACGCAGGCACCGATGTTCTGAATCTTCCAGGTCTTGATGAAGGTCGCGCCGGGAGCGTAGAGGCTTCCATCTGGCACGGTGACATCGGCCACGAAGCGGGCGGCATCGCACGGCAGAGAGGGGTCGGGGGTCGGAAAAATTGCAGCCGGTGGGGACTGGGTTGACGGTAAAGGTGCAAGCGTAGCCGTCGGCAGAGACTCGGCCGGGCGTGGGGTGGTCAGCCGCAACAGGGCGTTTTGGGTCAATTGCGCCTCCACCGTCTGCGCGGCGGCGGTAAAGACGGTGTTCGGATGGACAGACGGCGTAACAGACGGCGCGGCAGAAAGATTGCACGCACTGAGTAGAAACATCATCCAGAGGAGCAAGAGAGTCAATTGCTTTGGTGACATGGCGCCCATCTCCTGCCGCATTGTGAACAGCATGTACCGGAACCACTGGAACGGCTCATCCATCACACGTGTAGGTAAAGCGAACGCGGTCGTACTGCTTATCGGTGCCTTCGTAGGTGACGTGCAAGGCAACCCAGCGCTCCCAATTCTGCGGATGGTCGCGGGTCATCGTCCAGGTAAAAAAGACCTGTTTGGAGCCGGCTTCGGTAAACTTGAGCCTGCCGCCCTCGAAGACGCCGTCGAAGGGTTCGCGGTCCCACTGATAGACCAGTTCGCCGGGGCCGTTGACAAAGATGGTGGCCGAAAAGGTGTAGCGCGCGCCGTTGGCATCACAGCCAGTTTTGGGGTCGCGCACCACCGGGCCATAAACGATTTTTGTGACAGCAAAGGCATCTTTGGGCTTGCTGGCAACTTCAATTAAGACGGTTAGATTGACATCCTGCGGGCCAACACCGGCGCTGCCGCCGCCTGGCATGGCCAGTCGCCACTGGCTGGCATATTTGCCGTTAGCGGCAGGCGCAGTGAGGGTGACGGAGACATCCACTTCCTGGCCTGGATACACTACCCGTGTCAGGGGAAAGCGTGTCTGTTCTCCCATTTTGTCACCGCCGATTTGTATCATTGCAAAGCTGGAGTCCCATTTGCAGCTGCCGCTGTTCTTGATTCGCCAGGTCTTGACGAAGGTGGTTCCGGGCAACATCAGCATTCCATCGGGGATGGTGACATCGGCGACATAGGTAGCATAGACACAGCCGGGCGAGTATTCGTAAGAGGGGGTTGTGCCTGTACTTGGTGTGGAGGTTGGCACAGCCGCTTCGGGGAGAGGTGTGGCGGTGAAGACTGGTGTAGAGGCCACGCGGGTTGCCAGTTCCACCAGCGCCTGCTGGGTAAAACGCGCTTCGGCGGTTTGCACGGCAGCGGTTGCCACTGCCGCCACATCGGGGGTGGGTTCTGGCGGTGTGGGCGCGCCACAGGCCCCGATAAGGAGCGCGCCTGCCGTCAGCAGAGAGCAAATTTGGAGAAGATGTCGTTTCATGTTGTGTGTCCTTTCATGTTTCACAGGAGGATTATACCCATCTTTCTCAAGCCAGCAAAAAGCGCAGGGCGGGAAACGTTCCCGCCCTGCGAAATGGATTGAGTTTGCCTGATGGATACAGTTCAGTATTGATACGTCACGATGAGTTTCACCGCTCCCAGCCGAATCATATCGGCAATGCCGTTATTGTTGGTTGTGGGCGGACGGAATTGTACGCGCAGCTGGAAGCGTGAAGTGCCGATGGCAGCCTGCAGGGCGCTCTTGACGTTGTTATCCTCGAAGACCGAACTCAATTCCGCCGGGCCGCACCAGCGCATCAGCGCACCCAGGGGGTCGCCAGGGAAGAAGTCACCTGCATCGGGCGTGCCGTAATTTTGAATGTAGGCGCGCAGACATCCATCTCCCAAACTCCAGGGATTACCTAACGTATCATACGAGCTGAAATCTACCTTCACCTGGGTAATGGTTGCCCCCACAGGGATACCGGAGATATTAAAGCTGAGGAAAGCCTGAGCGGTCTCGTTGGTATCCAAATCACCGGTGTTCGGCGGTGAGAGAACCGAGCCACTGGAGCGCACCTGGCCGCTTTCGGCGGCGACCGGTGTCAGGATGATTTGCGTTACCGCCGGCGCCGAAGGAGGCGTGGGACTGGGCGTGAGCGAGGCCGTTGGGGTGGGCGGGTTAACTTTGATTTCAACGAAGAACGATGTGCCTTTGAAGCCATTGGACACCGGCATCAGCACGCCTGCTGCGTTTCGCAAGCGCCAGTAGCCGCGATAGGTGCCGGGCGCGGTTGGCGCTTTGAGGGTGACGGAAATATCCACCGTTTGTCCGGGCGCGACCGAGCCAGCCAACGCCTGCGAGGCCGGGCCACTCATCGCATCGCCGCTGTCGAAAATCAGTTGGTAGCCGTTCGTCCAGGTGCAGACGCCGATGTTTTTGAGCCGCCAGGTCTTGACGAACGTCTCACCTGGCTGAAAGGTGGTACCATCCGGCACGGTGACATCGGCCACGAACTGTGCCAGGTCACAGATAGGGGTGGGGCTGGGCGTGCTGGGAGGCGTGTTCGTAAAGGTCGGAGGCAGGGGCGGTGGAGGCGTCGCGCTTGGTGGCGAGGTAAGGGTCGCCTGCGGCGTTTGGAGCGCATTCATGGTCAATTGCACCTCCACCGTTTGCGCCGCGGCGGTCAGAAAGGCGTTGGGATTGGCCGGGGTAGGGGTGGCGCGGGGCAGGTTACAGGCTGCAAGCCCCAACGAAGCCGCCAGGAGAATCAGAAGCGAACGGGCAACTCTCCACATCATACTCTCTCCTCTCTTGTGTGTCGTTTTTGATTATCGTCAAAACAAACAATGCTTTCCATCCCCCTTTGGTTCAAGTGGAAAGCGGGATAGGGCCACGACAGGCTGACGCATTCGAGCGCCTTCACCAATGGCCTCATTGCATGATGAAAATTCGCCGCAGCAGGTTGGCCGATACAGTCAACTGGCTACCTGCCTGCGGCGTGGGAAAAATCAGACCGAAGTTGCAGTTTGCTCTGGCTTTGCACCAGCCATCCACAAGCCCAGTTGTTCGCGCGTCACGGCGTGAGCCTCGACGGTGGTCACAATCTGTCCGTGATACATCACCGCAATCCGGTCGGAAAGCGACATGATTTCATCGAGTTCGGCGGAGATGAGCAAAACGGCCACACCCTGGTCGCGCATCAGCACAATTTCCTTGTGAATATACTCAATGGAGCCAACGTCCAGGCCGCGCGTGGGCTGGTTGGCAATCACCAGCCGAACGCTGGGACGGCTGAGTTCGCGCGCCACAATCACTTTTTGCTGGTTACCGCCCGAAAGTTTGCCCGCTGCTACATACGGGGAAGGCGTGCGCACATCAAAATTTTGAATCAACTTACGTGCGTGTTCATCCAATGCCTGGGTCTGAAGCACGCCGCGCGCGCTAAAGGGCGGGCGGTAGTAATCACACAAAACCATGTTATCGGCGATGGTGTAGCCCAGCACCAGGCCATGCCGCTGGCGGTCTTCGGGGATATGCGCCAGGCCAGTTTCGGTAAACAGGCGCGGGGGACAGTTGGTCAGGTCGCGCCCGGCCAATTTGACTGAGCCGCTTTCGATGCGCCGCAGGCCGGTGAGGGCCTCAGCCAGCTCGGTCTGCCCGTTGCCCTGCACGCCCGCAATGCCCAAAATTTCACCAGCGCGCACGGTAAAAGAGACACCGCGCACTGCCTCCAGGTCGCGCACATCGCGCACGCGCAGGTTTTCGACCACCAAAACATCTTCTTTGGGTTGTGCAGGTTCTTTCTCTACCGAAAGAATCACCTCTCGTCCCACCATCATGGCCGCCAGCTGATGTTCATCGCTCTCGGCGGGGGTGGTTGCCCCCACCACGCGCCCGGCGCGCATGACGGTAATGCGGTCAGCAATTGAGAGAACTTCCTTGAGCTTGTGGCTGATAAATATCACCGAAACACCGCGCGTTGTCAGTTCGCGGATGATGCGGAACAGTTCTTCGGCCTCTTGCGGGGTCAAAACGGCGGTGGGCTCATCCAAAATCAAAATGTTGGCTTTGCGGTAAAGCGCCTTGACGATTTCGACGCGCTGTTGCACGCCCACCGGCAGGTCGCCCACGATGGCATCCGGGTCCACATCCAGCCCGTATTGATGCGAGAAATCGCGCACAATTTGGGAGACCTGCTTGCGGTCCAGTTTGACCAGGGGGGCTTCGCTCTTGTGGGGACGGTGGTCGGTTTCTGCGCCGAGCATGATGTTCTCGGTCACTGTAAAGACCGGGATGAGCATGAAGTGCTGATGTACCATGCCGATTCCGTGTTCGATGGCATCACGTGGTGAGTTGAGCGTGAGTGGCTTGCCATTGACGAGAATTTCGCCCGAATCGGCGGTGTACAGCCCGTACAGGATGTTCATCAGCGTAGATTTTCCGGCTCCGTTCTCGCCCAGCAAGGCATGCACTTCGCCCTGTCGCAGGTCGAAATCTACGTGGTCGTTGGCAAGCACGCCCGGAAAACGTTTGGTGATGCCGCGCGCCTCGAGAACGATGGGTTTTTCAGACATAGCGCGCCTCCTATTTCTCGTAGGGTTGCCCATCGGCAGCCGGTGGAATGGTTTTGCCGATGATGCCGGTCAGGATGAGCATGGTCAGGACGTAGGGCGCCAGCCCGACGATGTAGGCATGTTGCAAAAAGGCCCACTGCGGTGGGATGGCATCGCGGAAGAATTGCAGGTTGATTTGCAGGGCTTGCGAAGCGCCAAACACGAGTGCGGCAGCCCAGGCACCGAAGGGTGTCCAGTTGCCGAAAATCATCGCAGCCAATGAGATAAATCCGCGTCCGTTGGTCATGAGCGGCTCGAAGGATGGCACCGATTCGATGGTGAAATAGGCCCCGCCCAGCCCGGCCAGCATTCCGCCGATGATGACGTTGACATAGCGAATGCGATAGACGTTGATTCCGACCGTATCGGCCGCTTTGGGGTGTTCGCCCACTGCGCGGGTTCGCAAGCCCCAACGGGTATTGAACAAGACGTAGTGGGAGACGAGAACCAGCGCAATCGCCGCCAGAGCGACGGGTTTCTGGTCTAAAAATGTACCTTGAATGAGACCCGGCAGGCCCAGGCAACCCTCTGGGCCGCCACAAAGCGGCGCGAGCCATTTAGAGAGTGAGGGCAGCAGGCCAGGCGCGTGCGGCACGTTGCCGCCAAAGATACTGCCTTCGCCGAAAAACATTTGACGATTGAGAAAGCCAGTAATCCCCACCGCCAGGATGTTGATGACCGTGCCGCCGATAATCTGGTCTACCTTGAAGGTGATAGAGAGCCAGGCATGCAGCAGGGCGAACAGTCCACCGGTGAGAATGGCCGCCAGCACGCCCGTCCACAAACTCAGGTTGGGGTCGAATTTGAAGACGGTGTTCATGTAAATGGCCGTCAGCCAGCCGAAGAAAGCTGCTGCCAGCATCATGCCTTCGATGCCGATGTTCACCACACCCGCGCGTTCACAAAACACACCAGAAAGCGCCCCCAAGGTAAGCGGTGTGGCAACGGCGATGGTGGTGGTCAACATGCTGGAGATGATGATGGTGGGTGAAACACGGCTGCCGCCAATCAATACCACAACCGTGAAGAGAAAAACGATGATGAACCCGATAAAACTGAAACGACGCCAATCCATGCCTGCCTCCTAACCCCGCCAGCCGCGTGTGAGAACCAGCCGTTCTTCTTTGGCTTTGATTCGGTAGAGATAGCGGATAATCGCATCTGCAGCCACGAATAACAGGATAAGCGATTGAATGACTGAGATGATGTCCACTGGAATTTGCGTCAGGAACTGCATCCGCGTTGCGCCGTTTCGCATTCCGGCAAACAGGATGGATGCCAATACAACACCGAAGGGATGAGTCTTGCCGAGCAGGGCAATGGCAATCGCATCGAAGCCGTAACCAATCGAGAAGCCCAATTCGTGCCGGTAGTTCAGCCCGGTCACTTCCACCGCTCCAGCCATCCCCGCCAGCAGCCCGGAGAGCGCCATCGTCACGATGAGAATGCGCCTGAAATTGATGCCGGCATAACGGGCGGCATCGGGGTTTGCGCCAACCGTGCGAATTTCGAAGCCCAGAGTGGTTTTCCAGAGCAGATACCACACTCCCAGCGCCACCAGTAAGGCAAGCGGAAAGCCCCAATGCACGCGCAGCCCGTCAAAGATGACCGGCAAACGCGCACCTTCGGCAATTTCTGGGGTGCGCGCAATCACATTGAGCGGATTTTTGTCTTTCATCGGCCCGTTCAAGAGGTAACTGGTAATGTTGAGGGCGATGTAGTTCATCATAATCGTGTTAATGACCTCGTGGCCGCCCGCATAGGCTTTGAGCGCGCCTGGAATGGCGGCCCAAAGCGCACCGGCCAGAATGCCCGCGCCAATTGCCAGCGGCAGGTGCAGAATGCCGGGAATTTCAATTCCCAATACTTCGGGCAGGGCATACCCTACCCAGGCGGTTGCAACAGCACCAAACGCCAGTTGTCCCTCTGCGCCAATGTTGAACAGGCCACCTTTGAAGGCCAGTGCCACTGCCAGCCCGGCGAAAATGTAGGGCGTGGCCCACACGAAGGTCTCGCTCCAGGCGCGCGCTGAACCAAATGCGCCCTGTGCCAGACCGAGATAAGCCGCAAATGGGTTTCCGCCCACCAGCGCAATAATCACGCCACCAACGATGACGGCAGTGACAATTGCCAGGAATGGCACGAGCGCGGCATTCAAGCCAGCCCGAACGGCCTGCTGCCAGCCGGGTTGGGGTTGCTTCTCATCCGCATTTTGCATAGCGTTCTCCCGGAATCAAGTTGTTCGATGGTATCCCCTGAATTATAACAACAAAGGGGAAAGAGGGCTGGCCTCTTTCCCCTTGCGGGTGCAATTGTCAGACATCAGGGCGTGCAGAAGCCCTTGCCGTCTTCGGTCTTGGCGGGGGTGACGTTGGTCTTCAGCGTGCCATCAAGCAGGGCCTTGTTGATTTCTTCCATCTTGGCCTTCACTTCGGCAGGCACCTGGCTGTCCAGGTCGTGATACGGCGCATACGCAGCCTTGCCGACGTAGTTGCCATCCGGGAATTTGCCTTCTTTGGCGGCCTTAATCAAATCGAACACACCTGGGGTAATCAGCTTCATGGCGCTGGAGAGCAGACCCTTCTGCGCTTCGGGCAGGGTGTAGTACTGGTCGGTATCTACGCCGATTGCCAGGGCCCCGGCTTCCACTGCGCCGATAACCGCGCCGTTACCGGTCTTGCCGCCGCCACCGAAGATGATGTCGGCGCCTTTTTCAATCATAGATTTGGCGGTGGCCGAACCCCATTCCGGGTCGGTGAAGGTTTTATCGAAGCCCACGTCGCTGTGATAGACGATGAACAGTTCGATGTTGGGGTTGATGTACTTCGCGCCCGCGCAGTAGCCTTCACCAAAGCGCCAGACGGGCGGAACAACATCGGTGCCGAAGACGCCGCCGATTTTCCCGGTCTTGGTCATCTGGGCTGCCAGCGCACCCACCAGGAAGCCCGCCTGGTCTTCGGGGAAGATGAGTCCCGCCACACCGGGGGTCACTTCGGCCTGGAACTGGTCTACGCCGATGAACTTGGTGTTCGGGTACTTCTTGGCAGCGGCAACTGTCGCCTCGCCCAGCGCAAAGCCAACGGTGACAATCACATCATAGCCTTCATCGGCGAAGGTAGCGATGTTCTTGTCATAGTCTTTGGCATCGGTGGTTTCGATGTACTGCACTTTGGCGCCAAGTTCCTTCTCGGCCAGTTTCACGCCTTCCCAGGCGGACTGGTTGAAGGATTTGTCGTCAATTTTGCCGACATCCGTCACCACGCCCACGCAGAAGACTTCCGGTTTGGCGCATTCCGGACCGGTTTGTGCCGGGGCGCACGCCGGCAGCAGCATCGCTGCAACGAGCAGGGCAACCAATACTGCATACAGTTTCTTCATAATTCTTCTCCTCGTGAAAGAATAGAGTAAGTTGTCGTGACCAACGCCACGAGCGATGTTGAAAGTATACAGCCTCTCCAACCTTTCGGCAAGTGAAAGCATGTCACAACGCTTCCACCGGAACGCGCCGGGCTTCACCGCGCCGCACACCGAGCATCATCAAGAGCGCCAGGGCCATGAACACTGGTGCAACCATCATAACGGTATTGTAGTTGTTATTGTTCAGATAAATGACCCAGCCGTTGATGTTTGGCCCTGCAATCGCCGCGAGGGTGGAAAAGAGATAGTACAGGCCGGTGTATGTGCCGATACGGGCATTTTCGACCATATCCACCACCATCGGCAGAGAGTTGATGTTAATGAGCGCCCAGGCGACCCCGGCCCCCATCAGGAACAGACTGATGACACGCACCGTGCCGAGCAAAGGTACTCTGGCTAGCGGGGCAGCCAGTGTTGCCGCAGGTAGCAGGAAAATAGTCAAAATCAGCCCGCCGAGCAAGATGATGCCGATAGAAATGGTCAGTCGTCGTCCCAGGCGCGCTCCAATGAAGCCAGAAACGAGCGCAAACAAGACGAAGAACAGCGAAAGATGTCCCAGCAAGCCGGCGCCATCGCTCTCGCTCAGTCCCAAATGTTTGGTGGCATACAGCGTAAAAAAGGCTTCGATGGCGTTATAGCCCACGAACCAGAAGAAAATCGCCAGAAACAGGCGCAGCGCGCTCTTATCGTCTTCGGCCAGCACTTCGCGCAAGCTCTGAAGCAGCGCGGGCCGATGTTCTGTGGGTTCGTATTCCCTGGGTTCTTTGATAAACAAAAACAGGAGCAGAACGGCAGCCAGAACCAGTCCCGACCCCATCCAGAACGGAAAAGCCGGGTTGGAAGCATAAAGCCGGCCACCTACCAGAAAGGCAATGATGGCTCCCAGGCCGCCCATGAAGTTGATGATGCCATTGGCCTGCGAACGGTATTGCGAGGGGGTAATATCTGGCATCAGCGCCACGACCGGTGTACGCCACAAAGCCATGCTCAGGAGCAGGGTGGTGGTGCAGGCCACGAACAGTGGCAAAACGCTCGCCAGCGGAATCAGCCCGAAGACGAGCGCGCCGACCGGGGCGCCAATCAGGATGAAGGGCATCCGCCGTCCAATCGGCGTGCGCAAGCGGTCAGACCATGCCCCCACCGGCGGTTGAATGAATAACGCCGCGATGTTGTCGAGCGTCATGAAGAAACCGACCACCGTAGATGGCAGCCCAAAGCGCCCTTCGAGAAAAAGCGGCACGAAGGCGTTATACACGCTCCAGATGACACTGACGCCGAAGAACCCAAAGCCGAGCAGAAAAATTTTTCCGTAATTGAACTTCATAACAACTCCTCAGGGTTAGAAATTGTTTCTTCCGAATTTCTTCCGGTATTCGATAGCCGGGTGGTCGCGGCAAAGCCGGAAGCATCTTAGAAATTTTGTTTCTTCTCGCGATTATCTGCCCCCCTCTCCGTCCGTTTCCAGTCGCGCTAAAAACTTGCGGTCCTCCTGGCTGAGGGCAGCGGTGGCGAGCATATCGGGACGGCGGAGCAGGGTGCGCCGCAGGGCTTGCTCACGCCGCCAGCGGGCAATGCGGGCGTGGTCACCGCTCAGCAATACGTCTGGCACACGCCAGCCGCGAAATTCTGGTGGACGAGTGTAATGCGGGTATTCCAGCAGACCCGAAGCGTGTGAGTCATCTTCGGCGCCAGTTGGGTCGCCCAACACGCCTGGTATCAGGCGCGAGACGGCATCGATCACAATTAACGCAGGCAGTTCGCCCCCGGTCAGGACGTAATCGCCAATTGAAAGTTCATCGGTCGCAAGATGTTCGCGGATGCGTTCGTCGAACCCCTCGTAGCGTCCGCACAGCAGCGCAATTTGTGGAAGTGCAGCCAGTTCGGCAGCTACGCTTTGGGTAAACAGACGTCCCTGTGGGGTGAGCAAAATCACGGGGCAGGCAGGCGGCGCGCCCAAAACGCTTTCGACTGCCTCAAAGACTGGTTCCGGTTTCATCACCATGCCGCCGCCGCCGCCGTAGGGCATATCATCGGTTGTGTGATGTTTATCGTGGGTGTAGTCGCGGATGTTGTGAATGCGAAATTCGACCAGACCGCGCGCGGCCGCCTTTTGCAAAATGCTGGCTTGCAGATAGGGTGGAAACACTTCTGGCAGAAGAGTGAAAACATCGAAGCGCATGAACCGATTGTATATGAGAAAGCCGCCCAGACGCAAGCGAAATTTTGGACAGAATGAGCCTTCGATGGCACACGCTTCAACAAACCAGCCCGGAACACCGATTGGACGTTATAATCGAAAAACAAACTCTTTTTCGAGGGACCCGCTTGAACCTTTTCCAACGTTTGAAATCTGCCGCCCGCATTTTGCTTCAGGGCGAAACTATTGTGCAAAAACGCGCCCAAATTCCTCCGCTCACTGCCGAAGAAGTGGAGGAAATCCGGCAATTCTTTCCACGCCCGAAATTCTTTATTCTCGGCCACGCGCGTTCCGGCACCACCATCCTCATGCGCCTGACTCGCCTGCACCCGGAGGTACATTGCAATTATCAGGCGCACTTTTTTACCCGTCCGCCCCTGCTCAAAGCGCTGGTCAATTCGGTCGAAATTGAAGAGTGGCTGACGCGCAAATCGAACCGCTGGAATGCCGGACGAGACCTTTCGCCGCTCGTTTTGCGTGCTGCCGCCGACTTTATCATGGAACGAGATGCCGCCCGCGCTGGAAAACGCATCGTTGGCGACAAAAGCCCGTCATCCACCATTCATGGACAGGTCGTGCGCGAGATGCACGCCCTGTACCCCGATGCCAAATTGATTTACATCGTGCGTGACGGGCGCGACGTGCTGATAAGTGAGCGCTTCCGCAATTTTGTGGAAGACTCGAAGTTTCTGACCCCTGAAGACCGCCGCATTCTGGAAGACCTGAAACGCGACCAAACCCCTTTCACCGATGGGCGGCGTTCCATTTTCACTGAAACCTTTCTCCGCCAAATCGGTCAGCGCTGGGCTGATGACGTGAACGAAATAGACGACGAAGCCCGGCGGCTCTATCCCAATGCCTATCATGCGTTGCGCTACGAAGACCTGCTGGCGGCTCCCTTTCAGGAAATGTCCAGATTGTGGAACTTTCTGGGTGTTGCCGCAGAGCCATCTCTCGAAACCGAAATTCAAAAAGAAATGGGACAAAATCTGGATGAAGAATGGCAGGCGCGCCGCGCCGGCGATATTGCCGGTTTTCTGCCCAAGGGCAAAGCCGGTAACTGGCGCAACCTGTTCACGCTCCGCGATCGGCAGGTCTTCAAAGAGACAGCCGGAGAGGTGCTGAGACGGTGGGGCTACGAAACTTCATACGACTGGTAAATCTACTGCAGCGAGGGGTGCAACACCCTCGCTCTAAATTTTTATGATATTTATCTACTTTATTGACAGACAGGAACAAGACTGATATACTCCGCTTTGGAATCAGCCGACCCGACCGAATCCAAAGTGAGCGATATGAAAAGCACCCGCGACCGGATTTTACACACCCTTCTGCGCCGACCGCGCACCACTATTAATGAGTTGGCCGAAGCAGTGGGAATCAACCCGATTTCGGTGCGCCACCATCTGACAAATTTACAAGTAGAAGGCCTGGTGGACGCCGAAGAAGAACGTCATGGCGTAGGCCGTCCGCGTTTGGTTTATTTTTTGACCGAAGACGGCCTGGAGCGATTTCCCACCCGCTACCTGCGCCTGACCACGCGCCTGCTTTCCCAAATGAAAGAAAAACTACCAGAGCCGCTCGTAGGTGAACTATTCAAAGAAGTGGCCGCAGGTCTGGTGGAAGAACACAAAGAGCAGTTGGAAGGCCTGAGTGTCGAAGAACGCCTGGAGACAGTCAAAGAACTGCTGGCGGCAGAAGGCTTTGTGGTTGAGTGGGAGAAAAAGGGAGAGGAATACCACATCCACGAAATTACCTGCCCGTATCTCCAGGTTGGTCAGGCGCATCCTGAAGTCTGCACTGTAGACCAAACCCTGATTTCCAAAATGCTGGCCGTTCCGGCCAACAAAGTACAGTGTGTGCTGAGCGGCGCAACGCACTGTACCTACGTCGTTCGAACTTCTGCTTTGGAGAGCGCTTCATGAGCGAGGAATCCCTGAATATCATCAAGTGGACTATCCACGATACCCATCCAGAACTGGTTCAAACCGCGCGCGAGAAACTTTCGGAAGTGGTGGACCCGGAAATTGGCATGAACATCATCCAGTTAGGACTGGTGCGCGATATTACCATCGAAGAAAACACAGCCCGCTTAAAGATGATTTTGACCACGCCTTTTTGTCCCTATGGGCCGGCAATGGTGGATATGACCCGCCAAAAAGCCCAGGATGCGCTGAAAATGCCTGTCACCGTCGAAATGGGCATGGAAGTTTGGGATTTTTCGATGATGGAAGACCCCTCTGCCCTGGATTGGGGACTGTACGCCTGAGTCCCCCTTTTTGCCGGATTTCATCCGCCTGTAGAGCGCTTCTGCGGCCGGTTTTTTTATTTGCGTTTTTGCTCTTCGGGCAATCTGCTGTGCGGAATGCTATAATCAACACCGAAAGGAGACGCACAGATGATGCATGCAGAAGGCCAGTTCCAGACTCCGCAAGGCGCGAAAATCTACTACCAACACTGGCAACCGCAAAGCCCTCCAAAGGCACTGCTGTTGCTGGTGCATGGCCTGGCCGAACACAGCGGACGCTACCTGAACGTGGTCAATTCCTTCGTCCCGCGTGGGTATGCTGTGTATGGACTGGACCACATCGGGCATGGCAAATCCGAGGGAACGCGGGTATATGTCGAGCAGTTCGCTGACTATATCAGACCGCTCGAAACGTATTTCGAGATGTTACGCGCCTGGCATCCAGAAACGCCGGTCTTTCTGGTCGGCCATAGTCTGGGCGGCTTAATTGCGTCAGTTTATCTTCTGGAACACCAGGAACAGTTCAGGGGCGCTATCCTTTCGGCTCCAGCAGTCAAAATCTCCGATAGCATTTCTCCAGCCACCATTGCCATCGGAAAAATTCTCTCCCGTTTGTTGCCCAGGGCCGGCATCCTGGCGCTGGATGCAACGGCCATCTCCAAAGATGAAGCGGTGGTCAGAGCCTATGTTAATGACCCGCTCGTCTATACGGGCAAAGTGACGGCGCGGCTGGGGGCCGAAATGCTCGCCGCCATGCAGCGCGTCACTGCTGAGGCCAGGACCCTGCGTCTACCTCTCTTGCTCCTGCAAGGCAGTGCTGACCGCCTGGTCGACCCCGGCGGAGCACGCATGCTCTATGAACATGCTCGTTCAACAGACAAGACACTCAAGGTGTACGACGGCCTGTACCACGAAGTCTTTAATGAACCCGAACGAGAACAGGTCTTTGCAGATATGGCGGCCTGGCTCGAAGCCCGCTGTTAATCTTTGAGCCTATCCGAAATTTCACGTGGCGTCTGCTGTGCCTGGACTTTTCTCTCCGCGTGACCCCATCAAGGGTTGCTCTGCAGCACCTGGCGATAAACCAAAACAACCAGCGATTAGACGTCTTTAGTGGTTATGGACGAACCGCCCGGACATGAATGCCCGGGCGGGATGAGGATGGCGGATGTTGCCTTTTTCTTTAGCCAACACTCTGGTCTTGTGTGCTTTCGTCTTTGGGGTTGACAATCCAGAATGAGACGGCGCCCATAATTGGCACAATCAGAATCACCAGCGTCCACAAAACACGAGCGGTTTCGCCGATGTGTTTCTTTCGCAGGCCTAATAGTGCAGCAATGCTCAGCCCCAGCCAGGTCAGCAGGACGAGGCAATTGAGCGCCTGAAAAAACATGAACCCGGCATGGAATCCATCGAAGAATCGCATGACAACCTCCTGTTGCATGAATTGTTGCTAGTGTAACACAAAATCGTGGCGCAAATCAGAGGCTGCGAAGCGCGCCGAAAGCGAGGCCTGCCTGGGCGGCTGATGGGGCTGGAACCCAAAGTGCCCCGCAGGGGGACAACACCTTGAAAAAGACCCTCCTGGCGGAGGGCCACTGGGCGGCTGATGGGGCTCGAACCCACAACACCTTGATCCACAGTCAAGTGCTCTGCCATTGAGCTACAGCCGCCATATTTTTAGCGGGAGGATTATATCACCGCCCATGGCCTGTATCAAGGATTTTGTCACGCTGATTCGTTCCAATTCCAGAGCCTCAATCCAGGTCAGCGCGTGCATTTCCGACACCCCATTCGGTCGTTTTACTCTTATAATTGCGCCGTAAAAATGGTTGACTTGAACCGTTTTCCAGGAGACCCAACATGGCCCTCCCGCTCGAATGGCAGCGCCGCATCGAAAACTGGCAAAAAGCCCTGTGGAATGCCTGTTACCGTCCGCTGGGCGAAGTGACCTTTACCGGCTTTACCACCCTGGAACAACTGACGCCCGCGCAGGCGCTCGAACGGGAGTTTCGCCCCATGCCGCCCGGCACGCCCTGGGGCGCGAAATGGGAATATGGCTGGTTCCGAACCCACATCACCCTGCCGGCAGAAGCGCGGGGACAGCGCATCGTCGCCCGGCTATACCCCACCGACATCGAAAGCCTGCTATGGCTGAATGGCCGGCCTGCCGGTTCCTTCGGCTGGGGACACCGTGACGTGCCGCTCACCCGCGCGGCGCACGGCGGCGAAACGTTCGACATCCTGCTCGAATCCTACGCGGGACATGGTCACATCACCGTCGGCGATGGCCCTTACGCGCACGGGGTCGAATCGGTGCCGGAGCCGGGACCAACACAGCAAATCGTCAAGCCCTCGTCTTTCGGCATCTGGCGCGAGGAAATTTACCAGGCTGCGCTCGATTTCACCACCCTGTTTGAACTCTGCCAGCGTCTCGACCCGCTCAGCCTGCGTGCCGCCGAAATTGCCGAAGCGTTGATGGACGCCAGCCTGCTGATTGACCCGGAACTGCCCGAAGAGGAACTGCTGGAGAGCATCCGCGCCGGGCGCGCGCGCCTGAAGCCCGTTTTAGAAAAACGCAACGGCCCTACCATGCCCATCCTGCACGCCTTTGGCCACGCCCACATTGACGTGGCCTGGCTGTGGCCGCTCCAGCACACCGAGCGCAAAATGGCAATGACTCTGCTCAACCAGTTCCTCTTGTTCGAGGAATACCCCGAATATCGCTTCCTGCAAAGCCAGCCGCATCTGTACTGGATGATGGAACAACGCTACCCGGAGATTTTCACCCGCCTTCGCCAGGCTGTGCAGCAGGGACAAATCATTGCTGATGGCGGCATGTGGGTCGAGGCTGATACCAACCTGTCTGGCGGCGAGAGCCTTATCCGCCAGATTTTGTATGGAAAACAATACTTCCGCGAAGTGCTGGGGAGCGAGAGCCGCATCCTGTGGCTGCCGGATGTTTTTGGCTATTCCGGCGCATTGCCGCAAATTCTGGCCGGCTGCGGCATGGAAGGTTTTGCCACGCAAAAAATCACCTGGGCGTATAACGGCGGCGAACCGTTTCCTTACAACACCTTTTGGTGGGAGGGCATTGACGGCACCGCCATCCCGGCGCACATCTTCACCGATTACAACAGCGAAATGCGCCCCGGCAACCTGCTCGACCGCTGGAACACCCGCCTGAAGAAAACCGGCATCCGCACAATGATACAGGCTTTCGGCTGGGGTGATGGCGGCGGCGGCCCCACCCGCGACCACCTGGAATACTACCGCCGCGTGCGCGACCTGGAAGGCCTGCCGCGCGTCCAGATGTCTTCGCCTGCCGAATTCTTTGCCGACCTGCGCGCGCAGGGCTTGCCGCGCGAGCGTTACGTGGGCGAGCTATACTTCCAGGCGCATCGCGGAACGTACACGTCGCAGGCCAGAACCAAACGCGGCAACCGCAAGAGCGAATTTGCCCTGCGCGAGGCCGAATTTTGGGGCGTGCTGGCGGCCGTCACCGGCGGGTTTGACTTTGGCCCGAAGCATTTATGGAGCGCGTGGCGCAACGTCCTGCTCAATCAGTTTCACGATGTCCTGCCCGGCTCGTCCATCCACCGCGTTTACGAAGAAGCCGAAGCCGCCTATGCCGAAACGATTGCCCAGGCTGAGGCCGTCACTCAGGCCGCTCTGCAAACCCTCACCGGGAACGCAGAAGCTCACACTATTTTCAACTCGCTCTCCTGGCCGCGCCGCGTCCTGGCGCGTGGGGCGCAGGGAGCGGTGGAAGTGGAAGTGCCAGCCTGCGGGTGGGCTGTCATCCCCGCCCAGTCGGCGCCGCCCGCCGATGCAGCCCAAATCCGCCTGGAGGCGGAGGGCTTCACCCTTGAAAACGCCCTGCTCCGCGCCCGGTTCGACTCGCAGGGGCGGTTGGTCAGCCTGTGGGACAAAGAAACCGACTGCGAACGCATGGCCGCGCCCGGCAATGACTTCCACCTCTACAAAGATGTGCCAACTTTTTGGGACGCCTGGGACCTGGACAGCATGACCGAACAACTCCCTGTCCCGTGCGATTCGCCCGCCGAAATCGAAATTGTCGAAGACCATCCGCTGGTCGTGGCCGCGCGCGTGCGGCGCAAACTGCACCATTCGACCCTGGAACAGGTCATCCGGCTGCGGCGTGCCAGCCGCCGGATTGACTTCGAGACGGTGATAGACTGGCAGGAACGCCACAAACTGCTCAAGGTCAGTTTCCCCCTCGAAATCCACGCCAACGAAGTCCTGTCCGAAATCCAATTCGGTCACATCCGCCGCCCCAATCACCGCTCGCGGCAATTCGACCAGGACCGTTTTGAGATTTGCAATCACAAATGGTCGGCGCTGGTGGAGGAAGGGCGTGGGGCGGCCGTGTTGAATGATAGCAAATACGGCCTGAGCGCGCTCGGCAAAAGCCTGAATCTCACCCTGCTCAAAGCGGCCATGGCCCCGGATATGACCGCCGACCGCGGCCTTCAGACTTTTACTTACGCGCTCTACACCTGGAATGGCCCGCTGCTCCACAGCGGCCTGTTGCGCGAAGCCTACGACCTGAACGCGCCGGTTTCTATTGTAAAGGGCGCGCCCGCTGCGCCCAGCGGCTCGTTCTTCCAACTCGACTGCGAAAACATCGTCATCGAAACGCTCAAACCCGCCGAAGATGGTTCGGGGGATGTTATCCTGCGCCTGTACGAAGCCATGCGAACGGCCACGCGCTGCGCGCTCACAGCCTTCCGCCCCCTGCGCGCTGTTCAGCAGACCAACCTGCTGGAAGAACCGCTCCAACCCCTTGCGCCAGAGGGCAACCGTCTGACGCTCGACTTCCGCCCCTTTGAAATCAAAACCCTCCGTATCACCTTTTAGACCATAAGGACGCTCCTGCCATGCCTGCTTTCCTGCCCAACGATTGGGAAAACCCCACCCTGCCTGCATTCAACCGCCTGCCCATGCGCCCCGGGCTGGCGCCTTACCCCGATGAAGAATCGGCCCGGCGGCGCGACCCTTCGGCTTCGCCCTGGTCGCTTTGCCTGGATGGAACGTGGAAGTTCCATTTTGCCCCCACCCCCTCTCAATTGCCGGCAGAATTCGAGACGCCGGAGTTCGAGGACGATGGCTGGGACGCGATAGACGTGCCGGGCAACTGGACTCTTCAGGGATACGACAAACCCATCTATTGCAATATCAAAATGCCCATCCCACACAATCCGCCGTTCGTCCCGGCAGACGACAACCCGACCGGCCTGTATCGCCGTGTCTTCGACCTGCCTGACGCGTGGCGTGGACGCCGCGTCGTGATTCACTTTGGCGGGGTCGAAAGTTTCTTCTACCTTTGGGTGAACGGCCAAAAGGTCGGCTTCAGCAAAGATTCGCGTCTGCCCGCCGAGTTCGACATCACTCCCTATCTGCGTCCAGGCCGCAACGTGCTTGCCGCCCAGGTCATTCGCTGGTCCGATGGCTCGTACCTGGAAGACCAGGACCACTGGCGCATGGCGGGCATCTTCCGTTCGGTCTGGTTGTTTGCTTTCCCGTTGCCTTTCCACCTGACCGATGTCTTTGCCCGCCCCGAAGTGGCTGAAGACCTGCAAAGCGCCCGTCTGCGCGTGACCGCCCGGCTGGGCGGGGAAACGCGCGCGGCCTCTGGCGCGCGCATTGCCATGCAATTGTTCGACCCCACCGGCGCGCCGCTCTTCCCGGATTATGTCGAAGGGCTGTTCACGTTCGATGAAAACCAGCCCGACCAGGTGACCCTGGCGCGCACGATTGAATCGCCGCGCCTGTGGTCGCACGAAACGCCGCATCTTTACACCCTGGTTGTGCGGCTGAGCGACGCCGAAGGCCAGCCGCTTCAGTACGAAGCGCACCGCATCGGTTTTCGGCGGGTGGAAATCAAAAACCGTCAGCTGCTCATCAACGGTCGCGCGGTCTATATTCGCGGCGTGAACCGCCACGAGTTCGAGGAAACGCGCGGCAAAACCGTCACGCTCGACTCAATGCTGGCCGACATCCGGCTGATGAAGCAGCACAATATCAACGCCGTGCGCCTGAGCCACTACCCGAACGACCCGCGCTGGTATGACCTGTGCGATGAATACGGCCTTTACCTGTGGGACGAGGCCAACCTGGAGACGCACGCCCTGTATAACCGCCTGTGTCACGAACCCGATTGGCGGCTGGCTTTTCTGGAACGCGGCGCGCGCATGGTGGAACGCGATAAGAACCACCCCTCGGTCATCGTCTGGTCGCTGGGCAACGAATCGGGCTACGGGCCCAATCATGACCTGATGGCTGGCTGGATTCGCGGCTACGACCCCTCCCGTCCGCTGCACTACGAGGGCGCCATTTCCCCCGATTGGGAGGGCGGACGCCTCGCCAGCGACCTGGTTTGCCCGATGTACCCCAGCATCGAACGCATCGTAGATTTTGCCCTGCACCATAACGACCCGCGTCCGCTCATCATGTGCGAATACGCGCACGCAATGGGCAACTCGGTCGGCAATCTCAAAGAGTATTGGGAGGCCATCGAGAGCCACCCCGGCCTGCAAGGCGGCTTTATCTGGGATTGGGTAGACCAGGGACTGCTCCAGACCGATGCGCGCGGGCGGCGTTATTGGGCTTACGGCGGCGACTTCGGCGACACCATCAACGATATGAACTTCTGCGTCAACGGGCTTATCTTCCCCGACCGGACGATTCATCCCTGCATGCTCGAAGTGCAAAAACTCTTCCAGCCGGTGCGCGCCCGTCTGCTCGATGCCGAAAACGGGTTGGTGGAGATTCGCAACGGCTACGATTTCTCCAGCCTGGCGCATCTGCGCGGGACGTGGGAACTCGTCCGCGATGGCCAGGTTTTGCAATCCGGGCCGCTCCCCACCCTGAACATCCCCCCCGGCGAAGCGCTGACTCTGCAAATTCCTTACGCGCTGCCCGCCGATGGCGTTGCGGGCGAACGGTGGCTCAATCTGCGTTTCTCTCTGACCGAAGCCAGCCCCTGGGCGCCTGCCGGTCACCGCGTGGCGTGGGAACAATTCAGCCTGCCCTCGCCCAAGGTCTCTGCGCCGCTCGTCTTTGCGCGCGATTCCCTGCCCGTCGTCTTACAGACGGAGGGAGAAATCCGGCTACAGAACGGTGGCCTTTCCCTGACTTTTTCGCGCACTTCGGGGCTGCTGACCGCTCTCGACTGGCGCGGTCACGCCCTGCTTCAAAGCGGGCCACAACTCAACGCCTGGCGCGCCCCCACCGACAACGACGGCTTCAAATGGGCGCCGGAACTCAAAGACAAATTGCTTTATGCCTGGCTCCAGGCCGGACTGAACCGGCTGCAACACCGGCTGGACGCCCTGGAAACAACCTCCTCCGGCACGGTCACGGCGCGCTTCACCAGCCAGGCCGCAGACATTCCCGCCGGATTCCGACACGAACTGACCTATGCTTTGCTCGGAGAAACGGCGCTCCAGCTCGACTGGTCGTTGACCTGTTTCGGCGCGTTGCCGCCCCTGCCGCGCCTGGGGTTGTGCCTGGTCCTGCCGCCAGGCTTTGAGACCTTCACCTGGCTGGGACGCGGCCCCGAAGAAAGTTACCCCGACCGCAAAGCGGGCGTACCGCTCGGCCTGCACCGCGCCACCGTCACCGGGCAATACGTCCCCTACATCATGCCGCAGGAACACGGCAACAAGACCGATGTGCGCTGGGCGGCGCTCTCCAACGCCGAAGGCATCGGTCTGTTGGCCGTTGGCGAAGCGCCTTTCCAGACCTCTGCCAGCCACTTCACTGCCGAGGACCTGTTCCGCGCCATGCACACCTGCGACCTTGACCCCCGCCCCGAAACTTACTGGCACCTGGACGCCGCCCAATGCGGGCTGGGTGGGGCCTCCTGCGGCCCGATGACCCTGCCGCAATACCTGGTTCAGCCGGGCGACTATCACCTGCGCCTGCTCCTGCGCCCCTTCGGCCCCACTGATGACCTGGCGCGCATCGGACGCGAGAGCGAACTGCCGCCGGCATGAACGCGCCGCTCCTGCGCGCGCCCTCTCATCGTAAAGTTGACGCGCATTTAAGGGTGTGGTATTATCGCTCCACAATTCAACAGCCCCAAAACGGCAACTCTTATCCAGAGAGGCGGAGGGAACGGCCCTGTGAAGCCTCGACAACCGGTCGGCTTAGCCGAACACGGTGCCAATTCCGACAGACGGATGTTCTGGAAGATGAGAGGGCAGCCGCGCTTCTTGCAAATTGCCCTTTCAATCCGCTGGAGGGGCAATTTCATTTTCTAAAAGGAGAAAAATTTCAATGAGCAGTACCTTCATGACTTCGCCCAAACTCTTGTTCACGTCCGAATCGGTGACGGAGGGGCATCCCGACAAAATGTGCGACCAGATTTCGGACGCCGTGTTGGATGCCTGTCTGGAACAAGACCCCTATTCGCGCGTGGCCTGCGAAACCGCCACCAAAACCGGCTACGTGATGTTATTGGGCGAAATCACTACCCGTGCCTTCGTTAATTTTGATGAACTTGTGCGTCAGGTTATCATCGAAATCGGCTACGACCGCGCCAAGAAAGGCTTTGACGGCAATACCTGTGGTGTGCTTTCGGCCATTGCCAGCCAAAGCCCCGATATTGCGATGGGGGTTGACCATGCCCTGGAAGAAAAGACCGGCGAGATGAAGGACAAAGACATCGAACTGGTTGGGGCCGGCGACCAGGGTATGATGTTTGGCTTTGCCTGCAACGAAACCCCCACCTTGATGCCCATGCCGATTTACCTGGCGCATAAACTCAGCCGTCGCTTGAGCGAAGTCCGCAAAAATGGCACGCTCGATTGGCTGCGTCCCGATGGCAAGAGCCAGGTGACGGTGGAATATGCTTATGGCAAACCCAAACGGATTGATACGGTGCTGATTTCTACCCAGCATGCGCCGGAAATTTCGCAGGAAGAAATTCGCCGCGCGGTCATTGAACACGTTATTACCCCTGTTTTGCCTGCTGAGATGGTGGATAAAGACTTGAAAATCTACGTCAACCCCACCGGACGCTTTGTGATTGGCGGGCCGATGGGTGATGCCGGCCTGACCGGGCGCAAAATCATCGTAGATACCTACGGCGGCATGGGTCGGCATGGCGGCGGCGCGTTCTCCGGCAAGGACCCGACGAAGGTAGACCGCTCTGCTGCATATGCCGCACGTTGGGCGGCCAAAAATGTGGTGGCTGCCGGCCTGGCCGACCGCTGCGAAATTCAGGTGGCATACGCTATTGGTGTGGCGCACCCGCTTTCGGTTAATGTCGAAACGTTTGGAACGGGCAAAATCAGTGATGAAAAAATCGGCCAGCTGGTGTTGGAACATTTCGACCTGCGTCCCGGCGCGATTATTCGTGATTTGAACCTGCGTCGCCCGATTTACCGTAAAACCGCTGCGTATGGTCACTTTGGGCGCGATGATGTTCTGTTCCCTTGGGAAGAGACCAACCGCGCCGAGGCGCTCCGCCGCGCCGCGGGATTGTAAGAAGTCGCTGCTTGAATGAGTGAACCAACAAGCGACCGCCAAAAGGGACGGTCGCTTGTTGGTTGACAGGGGTGCAGAGTCGCGAGCAGTGCTTTTTTATTGCCCGGCAGAAGCCAGTGCGGCTTCAATTTTGGTCTGAAATTCTGTATAGGGCATGTTGCCGGTGATGACGTCGCCGTTGCTCAAAATGAACGTGGGAGTAGCCTGTACGCCATCCTGATTGGCGCGCACCGCATCTTGTTGAACGGTGGCGGCATGTTTGCGGTTATTGTAGCAATCTTTGAATTGCGCGGCATTCAGTCCAATGCGGTTGGCAAAGGCAAAGATACGGGCATCCGAAAAGTTTGCATACTTCAGGTTGGCAAATAAATAATCGTGCATTTCCCAGAATTTGCCCTGGTCTCCCGCGCAATAGGCGGCTTCTGCGGTGCGCCCGGCCAGGCTATCGCCGCCGCCAATACTGCGGTATTCCAGATATAGTTTGCCGCTGGCAATGTAATCTTCAATCAGTTTTTTCTCGCTCCCAAAGGCAAAATCGGCGCAGTGACCGCAGAGGAAGTTGGAATACACCACCATTTTGACGGGCGCGTTGGGGTCACCCATGGCATTAAAGTTGACGTTGGGGCGGTTAATCGGTTCAGGTTGGGCAATTTCTCCCACCGATTGATTGGCGGAGAGAATGAAAAACAGCGCAATGGCGGCTACAACCAGCAACCCACCACCAATAAGCAGGATGCGCTGTGTTCTTTTCTGCTTTGCGCGGCGTTCGCGCAATTCCTGGCGTTTGCTCATTTTTTTACGTTCCTTTCGAAAAGACGAAGTTGAAGAAATTTTCCCATGCCCCGCCGGTTTTGTCCAGCCGGTGATGAGAGGGGGATTAAAAACAGCCGGAGCGGCGTGCTTACCCCGGCTGCTCGAACGGCGGAAACGATGTTCAGGCCGGCAACGGCACCTGAGGCAGGTGCTGCATGGCTTCCTGCACAGCTTCGGCGGGATATTCGTAATCTTCCAGCCCATTGTGCAGATATTTTTCGTAGGCCAGCATGTCGAAATGGCCGTGTCCTGAAAGGTTGAACAGGATGACGCGTTTTTCTCCTTTGACTTTGGCGTCGAGCGCCTCGTCAATGGCGGCGCGGACGGCGTGCGCGCTTTCTGGTGCAGGCAGGATGCCCTCGGCACGGGTGAACTGCACGGCGGCCTCGAACGTGGCGCGCTGTTTAACCGCGACTGCTTCGATGAGACCGGCATCGTACAGCGCCGAAATGGTGGGTGCCATGCCGTGATAGCGCAGGCCTCCGGCATGAATGCCCGGCGGCATAAAGGTATGCCCCAGTGTGTGCATTTTGACGATAGGCGCCATCTGGGCAGTATCGCCATAATCGAACGTGTAAACGCCCCTGGTTAGCGAGGGCGTAGCAGTTGGTTCGACAGCCAGCAGGCGGGTACGCTGTCCGTGCTTGAGATTTTCGCGCAGGAAGGGGAAGGCAAGCCCCGCAAAATTTGAGCCGCCGCCCACGCAGCCGATGACCACGTCCGGATATTCTCCGGCCAGGTCCATCTGCTTGAGAGCTTCTTCCCCGATGACGGTCTGATGCAACAGGACGTGATTCAAAACCGACCCCAGTCCATATTTTTTCTTTCCGCCGGAGGTCGCGGCTGCTTCGACCGCTTCTGAAATGGCAATACCGAGCGAACCGGCATTTTCGGGGTCTTTTTCCAATAACGAACGCCCGTATTGAGTGTGCGGTGTGGGGCTGGCATAGACTTTGGCACCAAAGGTTTCCATGAAAATGCGACGATACGGCTTTTGGTGATAAGAGACCTTCACCATGTACACTTCCAGGTCCAGGCCGAAGTAGTTGCAGGCCATTGCCAGCGAGGTGCCCCATTGCCCGGCGCCGGTTTCTGTGGTCATGGCGTGTGTACCGCTGATTTTGTTGTAAAACGCCTGTGCTACAGCCGTATTTGGTTTATGGCTGCCGACCGGCGAGGAGCCTTCGTATTTGAAGTAGATGTGGGCGGGTGTATCGAGCGCCTTTTCCAGCCGGGCGGCGCGAATCAGCGGCGTTGGACGCCACAGTTTATAAATTTCGCGCACTTCTTCCGGGATTTCGATGTATCGTTCGGTGCTGATTTCCTGAAGAATCAACTCCATCGGAAACAGAACGGAGAGAAAATCGGGCGTGACCGGCTCCAGTGTGCCAGGATGCAGAACAGGAGCAGGCGGCACAGGGTTATCGGCGTTGACGTTGTACCAGAATTTGGGCAGGTCGGCTTGTGAGAGGGTGAAACGGGTTTGTTCGGACATGGTACTTCTCCTTTCATGGTTGGCGCGGGCAGTTGGCGGGTATGCACCGGGCAGAGACCGGCGCTACAGGCAGCGCAATTTGGTTTTGGATTGTGTCAGACAGGCGGGTGTGTGCGCTTTTCCGGGCAAGGACGCGCATTCTTTTATGGCACGAACGCCGGTCCGGGAACATCGCTGCGTTGAGATGTTTCAGCCAGGCGCTGGGCATATACCTGTTCTGCCGAAAGGACTGCAATGAATTCTCCAGCGATGACACCCTGTTCCTGGGCGGGCAATTCCCGTTCGCGCGGTTGGTGGAACGATGGTGTGAGTTCGGGGTTCATTTCTTCCTCCTTACGTTTTTGCGGTCGGACGGTGTAAAAAAACGCGTTCATCCCAAAACCGGGACGAACGCGTGAGTTCGTGGTGCCACCCGAATTAGGCTGCCTGAAATGAAAACCCCGCGGTGTTGCGGGGAAAGAAGCCAGCCTCACTCGTTGCGGGTACGCTCGCGGAGGCGAGTTATACCCTGACCCTGTAACGGGAGCCTCCCGGCACAGGCTACTGGTCTGTATCCGTTTCCCTTTCCAGCCACGCTGGTTCGGGTTGCCGGTTACAACGTTCACCCTGCAACTCTGAGGGCCATTCCGCGCCGCCGTTTCGGGCAGGGCTTTCACCACGTGTCGCCTGCTCTCTGGGCCGTCGTAGGGCGCGTACTCGTCCTCTTCGCCGTTTTTGTGTGTATTGGGCGTGATTATATGCTCGTGGGGTGATTTGTCAAGGCAGACCTGATAGAATAGGGCTTATGCTTCGACAATTATCTAACCGTTTTCCTGCTTACCCTTCTCAATTCTGGCTGTTGTTTTGGGGATTGCTCCTCAGCGCCAGTGGCGCAAGTATGATTTGGCCCTTCCTGATGATTTACGTCAGTAAACGGCTCGACCTGCCGCTGGCGCAGGTTGCTACGTTGATGACCATCAACGCCGTCAGCAGCGTCGCTGCCTCGTTCGTGGCTGGCTTTATTGCGGACCGATTGGGGCGCAAAGGCGTGATGCTGGTGAGTTTGTTTGCAGAATCCGGGCTATTCATCGCACTGGCCTGGGCCGAGACCTACCCGCAGTTTGCCGTCTTGATGGCCTTGCGCGGTTTTGCCAACCCGCTCTATCGCGTGGGTGCCGATGCCATGCTGGCCGACCTGATTCCGCAGGAACAGCGCGCAGAAGCCTATTCGCTGATTCGCATGATTAACAACGCCGGGATTGCCATCGGCCCGATTGCCGGCGGAATGCTGGCGGCGCAATCGTACAACCTGGCGTTTTACGTCGCCGCGGCGGGGATGGCGCTCTACGGCTTGCTGCTCACCTTCTTTGCGCGTGAAACGCTGGCGCGCGACTGGAAGCGTCACGAAGAAAAAATACCCTCCAGCCTGCGCTGGGCATACGTGCAGGTGTTGACCGACCTGCGCTTCATGCCGTTCATCAGCCTGGTGATGTTTGGCTGGGTGACAGCTACCCTGATGTGGATAATCATGCCCAAATACGCCTACGATAATTTTGGCATCACCGAAAATGTTTATGGCCCCATTCCGGCCACCAACGCCCTGATGGTGGTTTTCCTGCAAATGTTCGTCACCATGTTCACGCGCCGCCATCGTCCGCTCTCGATGATTGCGTTTGGCATGTTCCTCTATGCGCTTGCCAATGGCCTGGTGGCTTTGAGCAGTGGGTTTTGGGGTTTCTGGCTGGCAATGGTGGTGATGACGTTGGGCGAACTGGTCATTGTGCCGACGGCCAGCACGCACACGGCCAACATCGCCCCCGCCGATATGCGCGGACGCTACATGAGCATCTTTGGCCTGACCTGGTCTTTTGGGCAGGGCGTTGGCCCGGTGTTGGGCGGGTTGCTGAATGACCATTTTGGGCCGCGCGCCATCTGGGTCGGCGGGATGCTGATTGGGCTGGTGAGCGCCTTTGGCTTGTTCCTGCTCTCGCGGCGGGCCGATGCTCCGCACACGGCTTCCCGGAGGGATGCGTTACCCTCGTTCACGGCAAATCCGCGAGAGCCTGAGGGGAGATAGGTACCCCACGCCATTAACGAGGAAAATCGGTCATCGTCTTTCCGTAACCCGCCACAGGCCATCGTTCGTTTGGAGGCAGGTTTTGAGCGGAGAAACGGGCGGGTTGATGGCGCTTAACTGGTAAACTGCCTGGTCTCCGATGGACGAAATGGTTTCGATACGCATCCACGCTGGCGCGCTTTCAAGCGGTGGCAGCGCGCCAAAATGGGAGTGGACTTCGGCAAAATTTTTTTCGTAGGTAATATACTGGAATCCCTGCCGGTAAAGTTCAGCCCAGAATTGTCCGCTTTTTTGTTTGGCGAATGCCTGCAAGGGCGCGTATTCTCCGGCCTGAGAGGAGCAGGCAAACAAATCCGCGCGCAGGTAGTAGCGGTAAGCGTTCAGGACAAAGACGCGCGCTCCCAGCGGGGCGCTCTCGTTGAGCGGGTCGAAGAAAGTGCAAAAAGGAATGTCGTAACAATGCGCCCGTCCGTTGGAATCGATGGGAGAGTAGGTTGCCAGAGAAATGACCAGCGTGCGAACCAGGGTGAAGGCCAGCAATACGGCGAGCGCGGCGCGAAGAATTGTCCGGTAACCGCTTTCGAGGGCGTCGAAGGCCGCTTCGATGACTTGCGCGCCGAATAGGAAGAACAGAACCCAGAGAAAGAAAACGTAACGGATTTCGACAACGGTGAAGAACAGAGTTACCCAGAGTACCAGCGTCAGCAGGGCGGGCAGGAGCAGGGAACGCAAGGATTCAGAGAGAACCAGGCGCTTCCGAATGCCCGGCAGCAGCAAAAACGGCAGGAAGCCCACGAATAGCGGCGAAATATTGCCCAAACTCTGCGGGGTGTTCAGGAACGTGATGGTGAGCGGGTAGAACAGGCGCAAGGCGTTGAGCATGGCAGGGTCAAATTGCCACTGCCAATCGCCGGAATCCAGCTCGCGGGCATAGGCCAGCGGCGCGAGCGGCGAACCCAGCCACAGGTTGTTTTGCCACAGATGAAAGGCGCCCATCAGCAGCAGTGTGGGGAACATCCACAAGACCGGACGGGCGGCTGCCAAAGCGGCTTTCAGCCCCTGCGCGCGGAAAACCGGCCACAGTTGGAACAGGTAAAACGCGATAGTAAAGACCGGCACCAGGAAGAGGTTATATGGCCGGGCAATGATGGCGAAGCCAAGCAGCGCGCCCATCAGCAGAAAGCGCCCGCGCGAGGGCGTTTGCAGGCTGTCTGCCATCCACCAGAGCGCAACTACCAGCGGGGCGGTGCTGATAAGTTCCACTTTGCCATCGCCAAGTAAATCTACAAAAGCAGTGGAGGTGAGCAGCAGCGTGATAAAAAACCATCGCGCCCGTGCTGATAGCCCAACCTTGTTGCCCATTGCCCACCCCGCCAACAGGAGAACCCCGCCGTTGACCCACGAGAGCATCCGCGCGGCCTGGTCGCCGAAGAGCTGGATGATGACCGTGAACAGGATGCCCGGATGAAACGAACTCACTACGAAAGCGTCGCCGGCGTAGGTGAACAGGGGATGACCTGTCACGGCCATCAGCCGGGCATGCGAGAAGTAATAGGCCGTAGCGTCATATCCCAACCGGCTGGAGGAAAGTCCCAGGGCTGCAATCAAAATGAAAACGGAGGTGGCAACAGAGAAAGCGGATGGGATGGCGGCGGAAACTGATTCTGTGGTGACAGCCCGGCGTAAAAACAGATTCGCTCGAAGCGCCCATCTGAATCGAAACACGCCGGGAAGTGCGCACAATATGACCAGGAGAGTCGTTCGGTGCGCCGGAAGGCCATTTATTGAAAGCAAGGCGAGAAATATCAGGGAGAATACAACTTGTCCCAATGCAAAGGAGCTCAACACAGGGAGGAGCGAAATCTTGTCCCAGCGAAAGAAAGCCGCCCCCGTGAGAAAAGCTGCCAGCGAAAACAGCCCCACTCCCAGCAGGGCGCGCAGAATCTCTCTCAGGAACACCCACTCGTTCAGCGCGCGCAACGAGGCTTGCTGCCAGGGCAGCATGTCGGGGAATAAGAAAAGCTGCAGATAGGTTACGCGGTTTGACAGTACAAACAGCGCCAGGCTAACGAATAGCCAGCTGTACAAAGAAGCAACGGTTAGAAAACGCAGCCTGGTCATGTTTTTACGTGTGAAGAGAAAATTTCTTCGTACCGAAGAGCGGTTATGTCCCAATTCCAGCGTTGAGCATATTCGGTGGACGCACGTTTGAGATGTGCGCTAACTAGCGGGTTGTTGAAGTAACGTTCCAGCTCAAATGCAATGTTATGCAGATGACTGGCATCGAAGCGTAAAACAGGCGCATCCGGGAAGGCGCTTGCCGTCGCATGGTCGAGTGCCGCCGGCAATCCACACGATAAGGCCTCTTGCGCTGCGAGTGGAAAACCTTCGCCAACCGAAGGCAAGAAGAACAAATCTGCCGCAATGTAATATGTTCTTAAGTCGGATTGAGGAAGGGCTGGCACAACGCGCACATTTGGCAGCCCCCATCTCTCCGGTCTGATTTCTCCATCTCCAACGCAAATCCATAGCCAATCTGGATACTTTTCTGCCAGCGGTTGAATTTTCTCTATCCCTTTCTTGTGAGTAAAGCGGCCAACAAAGAGCAAAACGTTTTGATTATGGCGTAAATCTAATGACTGGCGGGTTGTTTCTCGTTCTGTCGTATCCGCAGGATAAAACAGAGTGCTATCTACGCCGTTAGGGATAACCAAAGGCGGTTTCGAGAATGGAAAACGCTGTTCAAACCACTCCTTTGTTTTCTGGCTGATGAACACAACCTGTTGCGCGGCTTGTAAAATGCTCTTTCCAAGGGTGTGATAGGCCAGGTTTTGCAGGTGGTTTTTGTAGTTTTGGGAATAGGGAACCAGTCCGATATGCTGCGTTACGACCAGGGGTTTTTGATAAAACCTGGCCGCCAGGGCGGCGATGGCGTTTGCCATATACAGACAGTCGTGAAGATGCACGACTTCAGCCCAGCGAACCTGCTCGAAAATTCGCCAGATTTCGACAGGCAAAGGAATGGGGTAGGGAAAGCCAAGCCGTTCTTCCGTGAAATTGATTGCCGCCAAAGGGACATCATCGGGCATCGCCTGGTGAGGGCGGTCATGCACATCACACGCCATCCATCGCACCTGATTGTTCTTGCGCCAGCGAGTGACTAAATTAAGTGCAACAAACTCAATGCCTCCGTGATGTTCGGGAAAGTAGTTGCTCAATGAAAGGATTTTCATGCCGAAATTTCGTGAATCGCGCTTTTTTGCATAATTTCATGTTGCATTCTGACAATCTCCGCCCCCCTTTCGGCAGAGATTTCTGACGCAGGACGTTGATTTTCAATTTCGTCAACGAACTTTTGCCAGACGACATCTGCGCCGTAAAACAATTTCCTGGCAACAAGTAAAAGGCCAGCCTGTAAGAAGCCCATCGCGTGCGTTCTAATGGCCGAAGCGCTGGTCGTCAGAATCTCTCGCGCACGGTGCGAACCGTCATTCGGTATGGTGACAAGAATATCGCGGAAAATATCTATGATGGCCGTCTGTTTTGTCCCCATGACAATCACATGCCATTCGCTCAGGCCGGCTTCAAAGTTCATCGTCATTCGTACCGGGAGAGACCCTGCTGTGTATTGCGCGCTCACAAACGCGGGAGTATTTCTGTCAGGTCGTTTGAGCACCTGCGAAGAGACATAAGACAAAGAACGTCCGGCCAGGCTTTGCAGCATATAACACAGATGGGGCGATTCATCATAAAACAGGCCAAAAGGCAGTTTTTCATACCATGCTGGCAATCTGCGGCGCGGATTAGAGTATTGCACGGCTTCAATGCTGATAATTTCTCCTAATTCTTGTCTGGCAAGACGTTCTTTCAACTTTAGCGTGGAACGCGCGAATTGAAAATTATGCACAACACAAAAGGAGACGTTTTTTTGACGCGCAATCTCCAGAAGTTCCTGGCTTTCTTCAACTGTCATTGTCAGTGGTTTTTCCATCAGAACGTGCTTGCCTTCCAACAAAACTTTTTTTGCCAGGGTGTAATGACTTAAAGGGTCGGTCGCAATCAGGACGGCCTGTACTTCTTCTTTCCAGGGCATGTCGGCTGTGTCGGAATGTGAAGTTTGTATCCAGGGATAGCGGCTTTTGGTTTTTGCTAATCGCTCTGGGCGTTTATCTACGACACCGTAAAAGTAGAGATGTGGATTTCGCAAAATGATAGGGATGTGGCGTTCTGTAGCCACCCAGCCTAACCCGACAACCGCAACATTGATTTTGCGTATGTTAGTCATTCTTGCGTCCTTTCTGCTTGTATCAAAAGGCAGCCGAAAAGTTCTGTTTGAGGATGTTTCAGTCCCAAACAGAGCAATCCGGCAAGTATCCTCGCAACCCAGGGGGGCAAACGGATACGATGCTGAGTGCGGCGTAGTCCCCACCGTTTTTGAATCTGCATTGGCGTTTGTGTGCGTCGTGTCAGACTGTACAAGATGCCGGCGGTCATACGTGAAATATCTTCCCAGCGCCGGACTTCATAATATGATAGATATTCTTCGTGACCTGTGATTTGGAATCCGTATTTTGAGAGACATGTGTGCCATTCTTCCTGACTCCAATATCGGACATGAGCTAATCGTTGGTCTAGCTGTTCCAAATAGGCAGCACGCGGTGTGCCAAGTCCGAATGGGCCACGCAGGCACGCGTGAAAATTGGGACCTGGAACGGTAAAAACAAACTTTCCTCCTGGTTTCAATAGTCTTGCTGTTTCCTGGATAACGGGTTCAATCGCTTCGATGTGTTCCAGGACAGAATTCGAGATGATGAAATCAAATGAGCGCGACTGTTCCGGAATCTGCGCCGCATCGCACACATGAAGACGCTGATAAATGCCTGTTCGTCCGGCTTCTTCCACTTCACCGGGGTCACTGTCAATCCCAACGAGTTGGAAGTGCGATAGTTTCTCTCCGAACAAAATAGCGGTCAATTTTCCGTCTCCGCAACCTAAATCAAGTCCTTGTCCTGTTTCGGGCAAATAATGGCGCAGGACTTCGATTTCTACCGCCCGCCAAAAAGCAGTAGCGGGTTGAAAGGCGTAGACTTGTAAGAATTGGGTAAGCAGGTTGATATCCGCCATTTTTCTCCTGGGGAGTTAGAGACGCACAAATATCTATAGGCTCATGTTTAGAACAAGTGCTCTTTGACGATCCTTCAAACACTGTTTTGCTGTAGAGATTGTGAATGCCTTTACAATCTCGGCAACGGTAAACATCCAGGTCGCTGCGCCTGGTCTTGCGAAAGAACAAAGCGCGCTTGCGGTCTGCACCACAATGTGGACATTTCAGTCCGTTGGGATGAAAATGGTTCCCAATCCACCGGCCAGGATAGCAACTGTCATCACAGCATCTCCTTTCCGCTGGTTTTCATCCCCAACATGCTCAACACAAAACTCGTCAAAATCACCTGCACGCCGCTGACCAGTGCCAGCGCACCGCCGAAGACCAGCCGCACGCTGTTGTCGTAGCCGATTTGGGCAAAGTTGTTGGAGAGCAGCAGCGCGCGAATGAGCAGAATCAACCCAAAAAGGGTGAGCAACCCACCCGCCAGCAGCCCTTTTTCCAGGTTCAGGAAGCGGAAGAGCGAAAACAGACGCGGCTGGTTTGGCAAGAGACCACTGCGATAGGCATAGACGCGCGTGATGGCCGCAAACGAAACCATGTTCAGCCCCAGGTACGAGAGTGACCCGGCGGCGATGAAGGTATGGAAGTCAATGTAGCGAAAGCCGATGTCTACCGGGCCGAAAAAGAGCAGGAGCGAGAGCAACCCGCCCGCCGTCAACAGAAACAGGCCGGGGTACAGGAACAGCCAGGCCGGGCTGTAAAGCAGCAAAAAGCGCAAGTGCCGCCAGCCATCCCGAAAACTTCGCAAGTGGGGCGGTCGTCCGCGCCCATCGGGGAACAGGCGGGTTGGCACTTCGCAGACGTTCATTCCCAAAATCGAAGCCTTGATAACGATTTCGCTGGCGAGTTCCATGCCGGTCGTTTGCAGATTCATGCGCTCGATGGCTTCTTTCGTAAACGCGCGAATTCCGCAGTGAAAATCGTTGGCCGGGGTGCGAAAGAAGAGTTTGCCAATGAACGAGAGCACCGGGTTGCCGATATAACGGTGATGCCAGGGCATGGCGCCGGGCGCAATGCCACCCTGGAAGCGGTTGCCCATCACCAGGTCATATCCCTCGCGCAGTTTTTCCAGGAACGGTTCGAGATGTTCCAGGTCATAACTGTCATCGGAATCGGCCATCAGGATGTATTTTCCCTGCGCGGCGGCGAATCCGCCCCGCAGGGCGCTCCCATACCCTTTTTCGGGGATGTGTACCACGCGCGCCCCCAGCGATTGCGCAATTTCGATGGAACGGTCGGTGCTGCCGTTATCGGCTACCACCACCTCGCCTGAAATGTTGTGCCGCGCCAGAAAGCCTTGCGCTTTGCGAATGCAGGTGCCGAGCGTTTTTTCCTCGTTCAGGCAGGGCAGGACGATGCTGATTTCCACGCCGGTCTCTCTTTTATTTTCCATACTTCCTCTGCCACTCGAACAACTTATTCAACGCCTCGATGGGCGAAAGGTTATTGATGTCTATCTTTTTCAACTCGTCGAGCAGGGGATTGGTTTCGGGGAAGAGGGCGATTTGCTGGGCCGCCAGCGGGTTAATTTTGACGGCCCGCCCCGAAGTACGCTCCAGTTCGGCCATGATTTCTCCGGCGCGCTGGATGACCGGGCGCGGCAGGCCGGCCAGTTGAGCCACGTGGATACCGTAACTCCGGTCGGCCCCGCCGGGGATGATTTTGTGCAGGAAAACCACGTTACCATCGGCTTCGGTGACGGCGACATTGTAGTTGCGTACGCCTGGCAGCAATTCGGCCAGCTGGGTGAGTTCGTGATAGTGCGTGGCGAAGAGCGTCTTGGCGCGCAGATGCGGGTGATTGTGAATGTATTCGACCACCGCCCAGGCAATCGAAACGCCGTCGTAGGTGCTTGTTCCGCGCCCGATTTCATCCAGAATCAGCAGCGAACGCGGGGTGGCGTGATGCAGGATGTTGGCGGTCTCAATCATCTCGACCATAAAGGTCGATTGCCCAGCGTGAATTTCATCCTGCGCGCCGATGCGGGTGAAGATGCGGTCTACCAGACCGATTTTGGCCGACACTGCCGGGACGAAGCTGCCCATCTGCGCCATCAGAACAATCAGTGCAGCCTGACGCAGGAAGGTGCTTTTTCCTGCCATGTTGGGACCGGTGATGACCCGTACAATTTCCCCTGGCTCAAAGACCACATCGTTCGGAACGTAGCGTTCGCCTTGCAGGCTGGTTTCTACCACCGGATGGCGTCCCTCACGAATGTCTAAAACCGGCGCGGTGGTGATTTCCGGGCGGGTGTAGCCGTTGCGGGCTGCGGTCTCGGCCAGGGCAGCCAGGCAATCCAGCTCGGCCAGTGCGCGGGCGGTTTCCAGTAACTCGGCGCTTTGGGCGGCCAGCGCAGCGCAGGTTTCTTTGAACAGGCGGAGTTCAATTTCGCGGATGCGCTCCTCAGCATTCAGCACCAGTGTTTCGTACTCCTTCATCTCCGGCGTGATAAACCGCTCGGCGTTGACCAGAGTCTGTTTGCGAATGTAGTGAGAAGGTGCGTTGGCGGCCTGTCCGGCAGAAATTTCAATGTAGTAACCGAAGACTTTGTTGTAACCCACTTTCAGGGTTTTGATGCCTGTGCGTTCGCGCTCGATGGCTTCCAGGTTGTTTATCCACTCACGGGCATGGGCCGAAGCCTGAATGACCCCATCCAGTTCGGCGGAGTAACCGGGGCGGATAATGCCGATGTTTTGGGTGGTGGCAGGCGGTTCCTCGGCCAGAGCGGCTTCGAGCAGAGCGAGCGACGAGGAGCAGGGCGAAAGCCGTCGGAGCAAAGGCTGAAGTGTTGCTTCCTGCGAAGGCAGTGCGGCGAGAATGGCCGGCAGACGGCGAAGCGTTTCGCGCAGAGAGGCCAGGTCACGTGGTTGGGCGTGTCCGCCTGCGATGCGGTTGGTCAGGCGTTCCAGGTCGGCCAGCGGTCTGAGCGCGGCGCGTAATTCGGCGCGGGTGAGGCTGTTGGCAAAGAAGAATTCCACGCCATCGTGCCTGGCGCGGATTTTGGCGGGGTCGAGCAAGGGCTGGCTGACCCAATGGCGCAGCAGGCGTTTGCCCATGGGGGTCAGGGTGCAATCCAGCACGCCGAGCAGAGAACCGCGCGTTTCACCGCGCAGGGTTTCGGTGAGTTCCAGGTTGCGGCGGGTGGCTGCATCCAGCGTCATGAATTCGTTCAGACTGTAGAAGCGTAAGCTGGTCAGCAGATTCAGTGCGCCGGGTTCGGTATCTTTGAGATAATCCAGGATGGCCCCGGCGGCGCGGACAGCCAGCGGGGCATGCTTGAGACCAAAGCCCTCCAGTGTTTTGGTCCCAAAGTGACGCAGCAGCAGGTCGGTGCAGCGCCCCGGCTCGAAGCGCCAGGCGGGGAGGGCGGTGGCGTGGCCGCCCTCACCCCGGCCCTCTCCCGCAGGGAGAGGGAGAAGGAGCGTATCGGGATGGATGATTTCGGCGGGGCGCAGGCGGGTCAGTTCGGCGCGCAAGGGAGCGCCATCGGCAAAATCCAGTTCGGTGACGGCAAACTCACCAGTCGTGATGTCGGCATAGGCGATAGCGGCGCGGCTGTTGGTGGCAGCAGGGGGGGTGCCTGCTCCGGCGGCAAAACCGCCAGCATCCAATACCACCGAAGCCAGATAGTTGTTGGAATCACCCGGCAAAAGGTTGGGTTCAATGAGCGTGCCAGGGGTGACCACGCGCACCACTTTGCGTGGAAAAATGCCTTTTACCGGCTGGTCACCCATCTGCTCGGCAATGGCCACGCGGTAGCCTTTTTGCACCAGCTTGAGCAGATAGTTATCGAGAGCGTGATAGGGGATTCCGGCCAGCGGCGCGCGAATGCCTTTCCCTACCGGGCGCGAAGTCAGCACAATGTCGAGTTCGCGTGCTACAATTTCAGCGTCCTCGTCGAACGTTTCGTAGAAATCTCCCAGCCGGAAGAGCAGGATGCAATCCGGGTACTGGCGTTTGGTATCGAGATATTGCTGGCGGACAGGGGTGACTTCGTCGTTACTCATGGGCTGATTCTACAACGTAAAGAGGGAAATGCAAAATGGTTATCAGGCGCGCAGCCCCAAACCTGTGGACTCTGGATAATACTTTGGCATTCGTATCCGGAAAATGCGGAAAACATGAAGAGTTTTTAACGCCGCAGGCAGGGCTTTTGATTCGTTACATATTTCGTTACATTTTGTTACATGACATTCATCCTGTTTCATGAAACGAAAAATCGCGTATAATAAAATCACTATACTTTCAAGAAATGGAGGCTGAAATGGCAAGTGTAACGTATGACCACGTCACGAAAGAGTTTGGCAATGTTCTGGCCGTCAACGACCTGAACATGGAAATCCAGGATAAAGAGTTCCTGGTGTTCGTTGGCCCTTCGGGTTGTGGTAAAACCACCGCTCTGCGCCTGCTGGCGGGTCTCGAAGAGATTACGCGCGGACGGATTTTGATTGGCGACCGCGTGGTGAACGATGTGGCTCCCAAGGACCGCGACATTGCGATGGTCTTCCAATCCTACGCGCTTTATCCGCACCTTTCGGTCTTCGATAACATGGCGTTCAGCCTGAAACTGCGCGGCACGCCGAAAGAGGAAATCAAGAAGCGTGTGTACGAGGCGGCGGAACTGCTGGGCATCAACGAACTGCTCGACCGCAAGCCCCGCCAACTCTCTGGCGGTCAGCGCCAGCGCGTAGCGGTAGGCCGCGCCATTGTCCGCCACCCGAAGGTGTTCCTCTTCGACGAACCGCTCTCCAACCTGGATGCCAAACTGCGCGTCGAAACCCGCGCCAACATCAGCAAACTGCATCAACGCCTCCAGACCACCTTCATCTACGTCACCCACGACCAGGTCGAAGCGATGACGATGGCGACCCGCATTGCGGTCATCAACAAAGGCAAACTCCAGCAGCTGGATACGCCGCAGGAACTGTACGACCGCCCCGCCAACATGTTCGTTGCGGGCTTCATCGGCTCTCCGGCCATGAACTTCTTCCCGGCCAAAATCAAGCGCGAGGGTGGGCGTCTTTATGTGGATACCGGCGAATTCGCCCTGCCCATTCCCGAAAACCGCGCTAAACCCTATCAGGACCTGGATGGCAAGAAAGTTGTCTTTGGCATTCGCCCGGAAGATATTCACAACCCGCACTTCCTGCCGCCGAACATTCACGCTGAAACCTTTGGATGCAAGGTGGATGTCATCGAATTGATGGGCAACGAAATCTTCCTCTACCTGGTCAGTGGCTCCAACAACTTTGTTGCCCGCGTGGACCCGCGCACCAAGTTCAAAGTGGGCGAGGATGTGCAAATTGCCTTCAACATGGACAACTTCCACATCTTCGACCCCGATACCGAGATGGCGATTCGGTAACTGTTCGACGTTCGCCCCCTTCACCGCCAGACTCGCTCTGGCGGTTTTTCTTGCAAATCGAGTACAATTTCCTGGTACAAGGAGACTTTGAATATGTCCGAAACGAAATACAAACTGGTTCTCGTCCGTCATGGACAAAGTACATGGAATCTGGAAAATCGCTTCACTGGCTGGACCGATGTGGATTTGACCGAGCAAGGGATTGCCGAAGCCCACAATGCCGGCAAACTGCTCAAAGAGGGTGGCTATGAGTTCGACATTGCCTATACCTCGGTGCTGAAACGCGCCATCAAAACCCTCAACATCATCCAGGAAGAGATGGGATTGGAATGGATTCCCGTCGTGCGCGCCTGGCAGTTGAATGAGCGGCACTATGGCGCTTTGCAGGGCTTGAACAAGGCCGAAATGGCCGTCAAATTTGGCGAGGAGCAGGTCAAAATCTGGCGGCGCAGTTACGATGTCCCGCCGCCCGCGCTGGAATGGGATGATGAGCGCCATCCGCGCTTCGACCGCCGTTATGCTGGTCTCAAACCCGAAGAACTGCCGGCGACCGAATCGCTCAAAATTACGCTGGAGCGCGTTCTCCCTTACTGGCACAGCGAAATTGCTCCCACCATCCAATCGGGCAAGCGGGTGTTGATTGCGGCGCATGGCAACTCCCTGCGTGCCCTGGTCAAATACCTCGATAACATTTCGGATGCCGAAATCACTGAACTCAACATCCCGACTGGTATCCCGCTGGTCTATGAATTGACGGCTGACCTGAAACCGGTCAAGAGTTACTACCTGGGCGATGCCGAAGCGGTTGCTAAAGCGGCGGCGGCAGTGGCGAATCAGGGCAAGGCAAAGTGAGGCCAGGGAGCAGTGAGCAGTGAGCGGCTTGCTCCTTGCAGGGTGGATGAACAATCCACCCTGTTTTTTTGATGCTGGGTGTCTATCTACCCTCACCCTAACCCTCTCCCGACTCCCTACGGGGGCAAGCGGGAGAGGGAAACGTCTGCAAATCGGTGCTTTTGCTGCCGCAAATGGCAAAAATCCGCGTAATTTCTTCCCTCTCCCATAGGGAGAGGGGCAGGGGTGAGGGAGGCGATGCTGGTTACATCTCACCTGTAATCTTGTAACTTTTGTTACTGGTCATCTCGTTGAATTTGGGTAAGATTGGTGTTAATTACCAGCGCGGGCTGGTTTTGATGGGTAAGGAGCGGAACATGATTTCTGCAAAACAAACGACCGCCTGGGCCGAAGTGGATGCGCAGGGGCGGCTGGTAATTCCGCCAGAAGCAGCGATGCGCTTTGGTCTGAAGCCTGGTTCCAAAATACGCATCGATGAAGGGGAAAATTTCATCCGTCTGCACCGCCCGGTGACTCAGTTGCGGAAAGTTTATATCGAACCGACGGTGGCCTGTAATCTGGATTGTATTACCTGCTTCCGCAACGACTGGGAACAGCCCATTGGCCGCATGACCGGGGAGACTTTTGCGCGCATTTTGGATGGACTCAAGGAATTTGACCCCCTGCCGGACGTGTATTTTGGCGGTATCGGTGAACCGCTCTTTCACCCCAAAACGGTTGAGTGGGTGGCGCAGGTGAAGGAATTGGGCGCAAAGGTGGAGTTGATTACCAACGGTACCACGCTGACCGAAAAAGTTTCCCGCAAACTGGTAGAGAGCGGGCTGGATATTTTGTGGGTCTCGATTGACGGGGCATCCCCTGAAACTTACGCCGATGTGCGCCTGGGCGCGGAACTGCCGACCATCGTTGCCAACCTGCGCCGCCTGACCAAGATGCGCAAGGCCGGGCATTACCCCAAGCCGGAGATTGGCATTGCTTTCGTGGCCATGAAGCGTAACATTGCCGACTTGCCGCAGATTCTTAAACTTGGGCGTTCGCTGCGCGCACAGCATTTTTCCATCAGCAACCTCCAGCCCGCCACCGAAGAGATGCAAGCCGAGGCGCTGTATCACCGCGTCAGCAATAACATTGCTTATATGCAGGCGCCGCACCTGCCGCGCCTGAGCCTGCCCAAAATGGACTTCGATGACACCACGCGCGATGCCCTGATGGCGGCCTTCAACAGCGGTTGTAACGTCAGTTATGCGGGCAACAATTGGGGCGGCGCAAACGACACGTGCAACTTCGTCGAAAATGGCACAATGTCCATTGCCTGGACGGGCGAAGTCAGTCCGTGCTGGCCGCTCATGCACACCCATACCACCTATCTACACGGCAAACGGCGCCTGGTTCGACGGCATGTCATCGGCAGTGTTCACGAAAAAAGCCTGAAGGATTTGTGGCTCGACCCGGAATACGTTGCCTACCGCGAGCGCCTGCATAATTTTGTCTTTGCGCCTTGCACCTTTTGCGGCGGTTGTGACCTTTCGGAATCGAATCTGGAAGATTGTTTGGGCAATACGGTATTTCCGGTCTGTGGTGGATGCCTGTGGGCGCAGGGGGTGATTCAATGCCCGTGAATCGAGTAGAATCGGGGTATGCCGTTTGCTCCTTTTGCTCAACCCCAAACCCTGCGCACTCTTTCGGAGCTGTGCTTTACGCCCTTTTGGCTGGATGACCCCGCCCGGCCCGACCCTGCCGCCTCCCTCACCCAAACAACAACTGCCGACCTGGTCATCGTCGGCGCAGGTTTTACCGGCTTGTGGACCGCTCTACTCGCCAGAGAGCTTCATCCCGAATGGGATGTCGTTTTGCTGGAGCGGGAGACGACTGCCTGCGCTGCCAGTGGGCGCAACGGCGGCTTCGTTGCGGCTTCGCTGACGCATGGTTTCGAGAATGGGTTGGCCCGCTGGCCCAACGAGATGCCCCTGCTTGTTTCGCTCGGTCATCGCAACCTGGATGCGATGGAGGCCGACCTGAAGCGCTGGGAGATTGACTGCGATTGGGTGCGTTCGGGCGAATTGCATGTGGCAACCGAGCCGTATCAGGTGGAAGAACTGCGTCAATCGGTCGAAGCCGGCCTGCGTGTGGGGGAATCGGTTGAATGGCTGGAGGCCGACCAGGTGCGGCGGCTGGTCAATTCTCCCACCTATCTGGGCGCGTATCTCGACCACAATGTGGCGATGGTCAACCCGGCGCGTATGGCTTGGGGACTGCGGGCGGCCTGTCTGCGGGCGGGCGTGCGGCTCTACGAGCAGACTCCGGTGCTTTCGATGCGCGAAGAAACGACAGGGGTACGTCTGCAAACGCGCGAGGGGCAGGTGCTGGCCGCCAGGGTTGCGCTGGCGACCAATGCCTTTCCGCCGCTGCTCAAGCGTCTTTCGTTTTACGTCGTCCCGGTCTATGATTATGTACTGGTCACCGAGCCGCTTTCGGCGGCGCAATGGGCTGACATTGGCTGGCAGGGACGCCAGGGCGTGGGCGATTCAGGCAATCAATTCCACTATTACCGCCGCACAGCAGATGGACGCATTTTGTGGGGCGGTTACGATGCGATTTACTATCCCAACAACGGCGTGGGACCGCAGTTCGAGGTCAACGCCGAGTCGTTTGGGCGGCTGGCCGAGCATTTCTTTCAGACCTTTCCTCAATTGCATGGGGTGCGCTTTACGCACGGCTGGGGCGGCGTCATTGATACGTGTTCGCGCTTCAGCGCATTTTGGGGGACGGCGCATGGCGGGCGCACGGCCTATTGCATGGGCTATACCGGTCTGGGCGTGGGCGCTGCGCGTTTTGGGGCGCAGGTGATGCTCGATTTGCTCGACCGGCGCGAAACAGAACGTACCCGCCTGACGATGGTGCGCCAGAAGCCGATACCTTTCCCCCCGGAACCGCTCCGTTCTCTGGTCATCCATCTCACGCGCATTTCGCTCGACCAGGCAGACCGCAACGAAGGCCGCCGCAATGCCTGGCTGAAATTGCTCGATGCGCTTGGCCTGGGGTTCGATTCCTGACCTGAACCGCTCATGATACAATTTAAGAGATATTCGGTCGTTTTTTTAGGAGAGAGTGCCATGAACGTCAATTTTTATGCCACCTTGCGGCTGATTACCGGCAAAAAGACTGTGACGCTCGACCACCTGCCAGATGGCGTGACCGTGCGCGAAGTGCTGGAGGAGTGTTTCAAACTCTATCCGCCTTTACGGGCCGAACTGATGAAAAACGAACACGAGATGCTTGGGCACGTACATTTCTTCGTCAACGGGCGCGATGTGCCGTATCTGCCGGATGTTCTCGAAACCAGAGTCTCGCGCACCGATAAACTGGATGTCTTCCCGGCGGTGGGAGGGGGTTAGGAATGGAGAAGCGGATTCGACAGCGGATGACGCCGAGAAAACAGAGAACCTGACGCCTGATACCGGAAAACCAGCCAGCAAGCGGATGAAAACCCTCGTTCACGAAATGCGCGGAATTCCGTTCTTTCTGCTCAAGGAGTATTTGCAGGAACTTGGGGGGCAGTTAACCGCCGAAGATACGGTTGCCGGTGACGGCTGGAGCGTGCGTCTGGAGCGGATGGAGCCCTTTCGGCTGGGTTCACTCGAAGTCGGCCAGACGCGGTTGACGATGGAACTGCGCGACGATGTGGCTGAAGATTTCCTGGAACGATTTCGCCTGAAAACTTTGCGCGCCGGGGGATGAAATGATACCATCCAATCACAACCTGCCCGTCTTTTCCACCCCCTTTGTCGGGCGCGCGCGGGAGAGCGCGCAGGTTTGCCGGCAGATGCGCTCGACGCGCCTGCTGACCCTGACCGGAGCAGGCGGATGCGGGAAGACGCGCCTGGCGCTGCACGCCGCCAGTCTGCTCTTGCCGGAGTTTGGCGATGGCGCCTGGTGGTGCGATTTGTCCCCCGTCACCGACCCGCTTTATGTCCCCCGTGCTGTGGCTGCCGTTTGGGGGCTGAGCGAACCTCCCGACCGTTCCCTGCTCGATGCGCTGACCGACGCACTGCGTTCGCAGTGCGTCTTATTGATTCTGGACAACTGCGAGCATGTGCTGGCCGCCTGCGCTGCGCTGACCCGCGCCTTGCTGGAGGGCTGTCCGAATGTCCGCGTGCTGGCGACCAGCCTTCAGCCGCTCGGCCTGCCGCAGGAGCAGGTCTGGCAGGCGCCGCCCCTCGCCCTGCCGGAACGAGCCGATACAGCGCGCGAATCGGATGCCGTTCAATTGTTTACCGGGTGCGCCGCCCGCGCTTTGCCGTCGTTTCAACTCACATCCGACAATCTGGATGCAGTGACATCCATCTGCCGCCGTCTGGATGGACTGCCGCTTGCCATCGAGCTGGCTGCTGCGCGGGTGAAGGTACTTTCGCTTGCCCAAATTGCCGAACGCCTGGACGATGCCTGCCGTCTTCTGACGCGGGGCGCGGGCGATTCGCTGCCGCGCCACCAAACCCTGCGCGCGACGATGGATTGGAGTTATCAGTTCCTGACCGAACCGGAGCAGGTTCTGCTCCGGCGGCTTTCCGTGTTTGCGGGTTCGTTCACGTTGGAGATGGCCGAAGCGGTGTGCGGCGCGGAACTGACCGAACCGGGCGTCCTCGACCTGTTGACCGAACTGGTGGAGAAATCATGGGTCTCGATGTTGCCGCGCGAAGCCGAAGCGCCGCCGCGCTTCCGCCTGCTGGAGACCATCCGTCAATATAGCCGCGAACGATTGGAAGCGGCGGGAGAAACTGCTGCCACCCGCTCGCGGCATCTGGCGTGGTGCGCCTCCTTTGCCGCGCAGCTCGAAGCAAAATTGGCCGGCCCCGAAGCCCGCCCGGCGCTGGCCTTGCTCGATGCCAACCTGGACAACCTGCGCCTGGCGTTGCAGTGGGTACGCGTCAGCCGCGAGATGGAAACCGGCCTGCGGCTGGCCGGGTCGCTGTGGATGTTCTGGCAAAGCCGGGGCTATCTGACTGAAGGCCGCAACTGGCTGGAGGAACTGCTCCGCTTACAGGCCGCTTTGCCCGCCGATTCTGCCTCCGTTTCCCCGCCGGTGCTGGCCAAAGCCCAATATGCCGCCGCCGCGCTGGCCTTTCGACAATCCGATTTCCCGCGCGCCACAACCCTGGCCGAGGCCAGTCTGGAGGTCACGCGTGCAGCGCAAGACCTGGCCCGGTTGGGCGCGCCGCTTACCTTGTTGGGAATCCTGGCAACCGAACAGGGAGATTATGCCCGTGCCGCCGCCTTACACGAAGAGTCCCTGGCGCTCTATCGCCGCCTGGGGGATGGAGTACGCACGAGCAATGCGCTCATCAACCTGGGGGCGCTGGCCCGGCGGCAGGGAGCGTATCGCCGCGCGTTGGAGTGCTATGAAGAAGCGCTCAATCTCAAGCGGCAGATAGGCGACACCTCCGGCGTGGCGCTGGCGCTCAGCAATTTGGGCGATATTCTCATCGCTCAGGGCAAAATTGCGCGTGGGCTGGCGGCGCTGGAGGAGAGTTTGCTCTTGTACCGCGAATTGGGCAACAAGGCTGGCATGGTCTCGGCGCTCAACAACCTGGGGGCAGCGGCGCGCTGTTCGGGAGAAGCCGCCCGGGCACGCGCCTGCCTCGAAGAAGCGGTGGCATTGTGCCAGGGGATGAACGACCGCATGCGGCTGAGCTTCGTCTGGATAAATTTGGGCGACCTGGCGCGTGACGAAGGCAACCTGGCGCAGGCGCAGAGTTTGTATGCCGATGCCCTGGCGCAGTTAGAAGCCATCGGTGACCAGGCAGGCCGCGCCCTGGCGCTCTATGCGCTTGGTCTGACCGCGCTGGCCCGCCAGGACGAGGAGCACGCTCAATCTTTGCTGCGGCAAAGCCTGTCGCTCTACCACTCCCTGGCGTTGCCATCTGGCCTGGTGGAATCGCTGGAAGCGCTGGCCGAAGCCACCCGGCGGCAGGGTCAGCCGCAGCGCGCCGCCCGCTGGCAGGCCGCCGCAGCAGCCCAACGCGAAGCGCTGGAGATGCCCGTCCTGCCGCCGGAACGTGGACGCCATGAGCAGACGCTTGCTGCTTTGCGCACCGCGCTCGGTCAGGCCGCTTTCGAGTCTGCCTGGTCAGAAGGACACGCAGTATCGTTGGAACAAATCGTGGCCGAAGCCCTGGGCGAAGAGCGTCCAACGGAAGTCCCCGCCGCTGCGCCTGTGCCGGAATGGCGCGCGTTTGCGTTGGGCGCCTCTCGCGTACTGGTGGGGGAACGCAACCTGACCGATACGGACTGGACGTATCTCAAAGCGAAGGAATTGTTCTTTTACCTGCTTCTGCACCCTGCGGCGACCAAAGAGCAAATTGGTCTCGACCTGTGGCCGGAGGCTTCGCCCACCCAACTCCGCAGCGCGTTCCATCGCACCATGCACCACCTGCGGCGCGCCTTGGGGAAAGCGGAATGGGTGGTTTTCGAGAACGAAGCCTACGCGCTCAACCGCGCCCTGCCGCACTGGTTCGACGTCCAGACCTTCGAGGCGGCTCTGACGCAGGCCGGGCGCGCATTGCAATCGGCGGTCACTCCGGCGGGGCGTGCCGAAGCCGCCCGCCGCCTGGAGGAGGCCCTCTCGCTGTATCAGGGCGATTTCCTGGCCGATATGGACGCGGGCGAATGGGCCATTTCGAGGCGGGAGGAATTGCGGCGGCGCAGTCTCGAAGCGCGTCTGACGCTGGGGGAATTGTATTTTTCCGATGCCCGCTACGGGCTGGCCGCCGAAGTCTATCGCCGCCTGATTGCGCTCGAACCGTATCTCGAAACGGCGCACCGCGAACTGATGCGTTGCCTGGCCCGCCTGGGGGAAACCGCGCAGGCCGTTCAGCACTATCAGCGCTTGAGCCGTCTGCTTTCCACAGAACTCCGGACCCAGCCCGCGCCCGAAACCACCTTTCTGTTCGAGCGTTTGCGCCGCGGCGATGACGTGTAGCGCAAAATTCCCCCAAATTTCCTATTAATTCTCCCCTTTCCGAAGCGCTGGTAGAAGCACTTCTGGAAGCACCTTTCCCCTACACTGAAGACATCTGAATCATTCATTCCAACGAAAGAAGGCTGCCTTTGACCACGACTTCGATTCAGTGGAATACGTTCGTGCTTCGTCTCTGGAATGACACGACCACCGGAACGTGGCGCGGCGAAATCGTTCACTTGCCCAGCCGGGAATCCAGTCACTTTGCCAGTTGGGAGCAGGCCGGAGAGTTCGTCCGCCGTTTTGCGCCCGGCCTGGAATGGAAGCCGCCAGCGTTTGATGTGCCAACAGACGTAGAAAATGACCCGAAAATCAAGAAAGGGTGAGATGAAAAAGTTATTCACTTATCTTCTTGGTTGGTTGTTCTTGAGCGGATGCTCGCTGCCCCAACCTGTTCCAACCGGTCTTCCCATTCCGCCCGCGCCGGTGACTCCCGTCATTCAGATTCAGGCCAGTCCGATTGTCACCCCTTCGGCGACGCCAACACTAACCCCAGCGGCGATTGGCAGCGGCCCGCTCGACCAGCCTGCGCCATGCAAAAACCCCTACTATCCGGTGGTCAACAATGCAACGTTCTTTTACCACGTCTCAACGGGTCAAAATGTCATTCAAACAATGGTGGCCGATAATCCCTCGGGCGTTTTCACGATAAAGGTGGAGAGCTCAGACCTGACTGCTTACATTGAGGGACAATGCACCCGCGAGGGACTCGTTCTGATGCAAGTTCCTGGTTCCAGGACCACCACTTCCGCCGAATCCGGGTCTTCGACGACGGTCTCTTTCTCGAACAGCGGAGTGAGCCTGCCTAACGATGTCGCGCCGGGCAGTCAGTGGTCGCAAACGTTGCATGTCACCACCGAAGCAGGGACTTCACTGATTGAGGCAACTTATGTTGCCGTTGGCTTCGAGAACATCGTCGTACCGGCGGGAAGTTTCCGCGCGCTCAAGGTGGAGCAGAGTGGTTATGTGACGGTGTTTGGACAGCAAGTGAGCATGCACGGCTTCCTGTGGTACGCCGAAGGGGTGGGAGTGGTGCGTTCGGCTATGGATGGCGCTCCGGTGCTGGAATTGACCGTGTACGATTTTCCTTAAACTTCAATGCTTTGGAGAAGAATATGAAACCTGCGCACTTTCGTTTTGGTTTGCCCGTTTTCTGGTGGCGTTCGTTCCAAAGAATGCCGGGCAGTGAGTGAAAAGCGAGGACAGGATGAAAAAAATGATGGCATTTTTGTTGTTGGTTTTTCTGGTCACCAGCGCCTGTTCGCTGGGCGCGTTCCCACCGGATTCAATCCCGATGCCCCCCACTGCAACGTCAGGCTTTGCCGTCCCGGTGGTGACGGCGGTCATTACAGAGACACCCACGCCCCAGGCAGCTCCCCTCAACCCGAAGGACCGCTGCAACAATCCGTATTATCCGGTGGTGGATGGCGCTACCTGGACATATCAGATTCAGGTGCAGCAGGAAACTCCCACCACGGCAACGCATTCCATGTCTGTTGTGGATGACGGCTCGTTTACATTGACCGTTCGGGATGTTGGGAGTGTCTTTACGCTCGATGGCACGTGCGGCAAGGATGGCGTCATCCTGCTGAATGTGCCAGGCATCTCGGCGACGTATTCTGACGAAAGCGGCAGCTCTACCCTTTCTACCACCAACGATGACGGCGTGACCGTCCCCGACGACATGCAGGTCGGCGATGATTGGTCGCAGACCATCACCGTAGTGGGCAGTTCAGACGGCGAAGTGACTCTTTCGGCGACCATCAAAACCACTTACAAAGCACTGGGCTATGAAACCATAACCGTCCCCGCCGGAACCTTCTACGCGCTCAAGGTCGAACAAAACGGCTCGATGACCATTCACGGCTCACCGCCGTTCGATACGCATGGCTTTTTGTGGTATGCCCAGGGCGTTGGCGTGGTCAAATCGGGGCTGGAGGGCACGTATATTTCAGAACTTGTCTCTTATCGCATCCCTTAGAGGATAAGGGACAGTGTAATCCCTGTTCAAATTGCGAAAGGAGTGAATATGTCTCGGCTTCGTTTACCGTTACTTCTGGCCGTTCTTGTCCTGGTGTTGAGCAGCCTGGCCTGCGGATTTTTCTCCGCGCCGCAAGCCGGTGAGCCGCCTGCCTCATCCGCCCCATCCGTTCCCCCCGCGCCGACCGAACCGCCTGTCAGCGCGCCAGCAGAGAGCGGTCCCAACCCGAATGTGGTCATCCCCTGCGCCAAACTCATCCCTGCCGATGAGTGGAACAACCTGGTGTTTGGGGCTGCTTCCACGCTGGTAGAGAACGCCTCTCCCGGAATCACTTCCTGTGAGTGGAAGTACACCCCCAAGGGCGGGACGCAAGAGAGCCTGTTTTACCTGCAGGCAGGCTTCTCCGGCGACACGTCCGTGTGGGAATCGACGCGCAAATCTGAACTCTCGAATGAGCCATCCGATATCGTGGTCAACAGCATTGATGGTTTGGGAGACGAAAGTTACACCTGGAGGTCGAACGTGACCGGGCAGTATGTGGTTTACGTTCGCCAGGGCAGTCAAACGCTCATCTTCCGCTATAACCCGCAGGAAATTCTGTTCATGGGAACGGAATCGGGAATCATTGATATGGCGCAGCGGATTTTCGAGCGGATGTCTGGCAGGTGAGAAAGGAACATGCCAAATGAAAGCAATCATTTTATTGTTTTCCGCCGCAGGCGCGTTGATTTTAATAGGCATACTCGGATTCATCCGTGCACGATATATGGCGGATGGATCGGTGCGCCTACTTCCGCTTCTGCTGGGGGGTGGCGGCGCGCTGCTGGCGGCATTTGCTCTGCTGCTGGTAGCCTTTCAGGGCTATCAGGTTTTCCCGCGCGGAGGAGGCAATGGACTTGAGTCAGAACCGACTTCGGACCAATCGGTGATTCAAAAACCGGCGGCTCTGCCGGCGATGTGCGTTGTTCCAACGCCCACCAAGCCGCCCAAAGATATCAAGACCCACGACTTATACACTTGCACGGTCATGTTTCCCCAAACCTTGCAGGTCAATTCCTATTGCCTCAACCCGGTTACCAAACTGGGTGGGGCCACAGTCGTTCTGCCGCAGGGAACATCCACATACGTCAATTTGCCGCCAAATTGCAGTGCGGTTGTCGAAGAAGAAAAGTTGTATTCCAAAAAGGTGGCTTGTTACGGCCCAGTCGGTTCGAAGGTGACTATCACGGTCCAGGATTACTGTACGCCGCCAGATGCCAATCTGCCTGTGAAGGTAGAGCCGTCTTGCCCGCCTGATTTTAAACTGAATTACGACGGCGTTTGCGAATACGTTGTTGTCTCCAATGCCCCTTTTTGCCCAACAGGCACAGTCTTCTCATCCGCTTATAACTGTTGCCTGGATGTCAAAGCGCTGAATCTTTCTCCCTGTCCCAAAGGCTATGACATATCTCTAAACCGGGATGGTGGTGGCTTTATCTGCCAACGCAGGTCTGCGTTCTTGGATACGACCGCTACGCAAAGTTACAAAATTACCTTGGGAACTTGCGGCCCCAACAACAAAAATGATGCTAAGCCCAATACCGATGACAATGCCCAGCCCGGTTGCGTGATTGACCCGGCAACCGGCGCCTGCCCATAAAAATTATCAAATCTGCGCGAAAAGAAAGATGACGCCCAAAACGGGCGTGGGCGGAATTACCATCAGGTTGGAGACTTGCCCTACGTTTTACTTCGATTGGTGTGAAAAATGCCGGAGGAACCTATGAACCCTGATTCTTTTTCTCGCATCTCGCATCGTTTGCTTCTCGTTTTCCTGTTGCTGGGCAGCCTGGTCTTGGCTCCCTTGGGACAAAATGCACGCGCGGCGGGCGCTCGTTACTACGTTCGCGCCAGCGGTGGCAACGACTCGAACAGTGGCTTAAGCTGGGCGCAAGCCTTTCGAACCTTGCAGGCCGCGCTGACGGTTGCCAACAGCGGCGATGAAGTGTGGGTCGCCAGGGGGGTGTATTATCCCGATGAAGGAGGCGTTTACCCCCCCGGTTCGCGCGTTGCCACCTTTACGCTGGAAGACGGCGTGGCAATTTACGGCGGCTTTGTCGGAACTGAGACGCTCCTTTCCCAGCGCAATCTCGCTGCCAATCCTACCATTCTGAGCGGCGATGTGGACAACAACGATGCCAACAGCGATGGTAACTTCATTGTCGAACTGGTCAACGACATTATCGGGGACAATGCCTACCACGTCGTCTCCACCGGCGGCAACGCCAGTACGGCCATTCTGGATGGCTTTATCCTGACCGCCGGGCAGGCCAACGATAACGCCGACCCAAATAACAAAGGCGGCGGCGTATATGCCTATCAGAGCAGCGCAACCTTGCGCAACCTGAAATTCTCAGGCAATTACGCGAGTCTGGGCGGCGGCATGGTTTGCGTCGCGTGCGCAGCGCTCTCGCTGACCGCAGTCGAGTTCGTCAATAATTACGCTTTCTATGTTGGCGGCGGCCTCGCGAATATCAACAGCACGCTTTCGCTTACGAACGGCTCTTTCACCAACAACATCGCCAGCCTGTCTTTTGGCGGGGGCATGGATAACTCCAATAGCGCGCCCTCGCTGGAGAATGTCACCTTTTTTATTAATCAGGCGCCTGTGGGCGGCGGAATGGCTAACCGCTTTAACAGCCCCGCCAATCTCACCAATGTGAGTTTTAATTCCAATGTTGCCAGCGACAAGGGCGGGGGCATGTATAACGACAACAGCAGCCCGGGTCTCTCGAATGTCACGTTCCAAAGCAATTCATCCGTTTCAGGCGGCGGGATGTATAACCTGAAGAGCAATCCCGATATTCTTTTCAGCACATTCAGCGGTAATCAGGCCGATTTTGGCGGCGGCGCGTACAACGACAACAGCCGACCGTATGTCTGGGTGACTACCTTCACATCCAATATTGCAACCCAGGCTGGCGGCGGGCTGCTCAATTCCAATGGCAGCAATGCGAATCTGCAAATGACCACTTTCCAGAGCAACCAGGCCAACGTGGGTGGCGGGATGTACAACTATGTCAGTCATCCGTTCATCAAAAACGTAGATTTTCTCAACAACCGGACCTCTTCCTCTACGGTAGGTGGGGGTGGGATGTATAACTACACCAGCAGTCCTACCCTGGAGCGAGTCAACTTCACCGGCAACAGCACGCCCGGCGCGGGGGGCGGCATGTACAACTACCAGGGCAGCAATCCGCTCCTCACCGATGTCACCTTTTCAGGAAATGGCGCCTACAACGGCGGCGGGATGCGCAATCACCTCGGCAACAATCAGCCGCAGCTCAACCGCGTTACCTTCTCTGGAAACGAAGCCGCTTATGGCGGGGGCATGTCCAACGATAACAGCACCCCCACGCTGACGAACGTGACCTTCTCCGGCAACCTGGCCCAGCGGCAGGGCGGCGGGATGATGAACTACCAGAGCAGCCCCAACCTGATGAATGTCACATTTTATGGCAATACGGCTGAGGATGCTGGCGGGGGCGGCGGCATGTACAATCTGAGCAGCAGTCAGCCCTTCCTGCGCGGCGTTATCCTGGCGGGCAGCGTGAACGGCGATTGCGTCAACGGTGCGGGCGGCAGCATCGCCGGAGAGTATTCCCTGATACAAGGAACCGGCGCGAATGCCTGTGGAGCAATACATGGCATCAACGGTTTTATCGTGGGGCAGAACCCCCAATTGGGGCCGCTTGCCAATAACGGTGGTTTCACGCGCACGCATGCCTTGCTGCGGGGTTCTCCTGCGATTGATGCGATTGTGAATAACTTCTGCGCTAATCAAGACCAGCGCGGCGCGGCGCGTCCACAGGATGGTAACCTGGACAGTGTGTTGGTTTGCGACATTGGCGCAGTGGAATATGTACCTGAGATTCCCAACCCCTGGGTGGGTGGGATTGCCATTCAGTCGAACCAGGCCATCGTAGCCGTTGCCCGCCCGCATCTGGGTGACCAGGTCGCCTCGTACATCGGTTCTG
>JANWWK010000019.1 GCA_025056175.1 Anaerolineales bacterium | reverse complement strand
GTAACGGCGTTGTGCCTCGGGCCTGAAAGTGCGCGTGAAGCTCTGAAACATGCGCTGGCGATGGGGGCTGATGAGGCCATTCTCGTTTCAGACCCTGCCCTCGAGAGCCTGGATAGCCAGGGCGCGGCGCGCGTGCTGGCAGCGGCCATTCACAAAATCGGCGCGGCCGACCTGGTTATTTTTGGCCGCCAAACGCTGGATAATGGCTCCGGTCTCATGGCGGCACAGACAGCGCGTTTGCTTGGCTGGCCGCTGTTGAGTTTTGCGGGCAAAATTGAAGCGCTGGCGGCCGCTGTGCGCGTCGAGCGCGTTCTAGAAGAGGGCAAACAAACGGTCAGTGCCTCTCTGCCGGCGGTGATGAGCGTTGTCCAGAGCATTGGCGAGCCGCGCTATCCCTCGTTTATGGGCATCCGCAAGGCATCCAAAGCGGTCATCCCGGTCTGGTCGCTGGCCGATTTGGGGATGTCTGCTCCGCAGACGGTGGTTCACCGCCGCAGTTTGATGAATCCGCCTGCGCGCGAGGCCAGATGTGAAATTATCACCGGCGAAAGCCCCGAAGCAATTGCCGAAACCCTGGTGGAAAAAATTCTGGCGGAGAAGGTGCTATGAAACTGTGTGTGTACATTGACCATTTTCAGGGAGACGCTGTATCGGCCTCGTGGGAAGCCTTGGGCGCGGCCAGGGCGTTTGGCCAGGTGTCTGCCGTTGTGTTGGGTACCGGCCTGGAGGGGTTGATTGAGGCGGCTTTTGCGTTTGGAGCCGATGAAGTGCTGGCTGCAGATGACCCTGCGCTGGCCGATTTCCGCCCGGAGACGTATGCTTCTACGCTCAGCGCGATTCTGACCGATACCGCTCCCGATGCCGTCTTGCTTCCCAGCACCACCCGCACCCGCGAGGTGGCCGCCATGTGCGCGATAGACTTGCAAAGCGGCGTTTTGACCGATGCTACCGGTTTGGAGGCCGAGGGCGAAACGCTGGTGGTCACCCGCCCGATTTACGAAGGCAAATTGTTTGAAAAGGCTGCTTGCATGGCGCGGCCACAATTCATCACCCTGCGGGCGCGTGCGTTTGCCCGTCCGGCGCATCAACCCGGGCGACATGGCGAGGTCAGGCGTTACGCTGCAGTTGGGCAGCCGCTTACGGTGGTGGAGGGCTATGCGCCCGGTGAAAGCGGCGTGAGCCTGGCAGATGCCGGGGTTATCGTTTCGGGAGGGCGTGGGGTGACCAATCACCCGGCGTTTGGTGGCGATGAAGCAGCCGCAGCCAGAGAGGGATTCCAGTTACTTGGGGAACTGGCAGGCGTGCTGGGCGGAGCGGTGGGCGCTTCGCGCGCGGTGGTGGATGCCGGTTATATCCCTTATGCCCATCAGGTGGGGCAGACTGGGAAGGTGGTTTCGCCGGATTTGTACATTGCAGCAGGCATTTCGGGTGCGATTCAGCACATCGTGGGTATTCGCAGCGCCAAACTGGTGGTGGCGATTAACAAAGACCCCGAAGCACCCATCTTCCAGGTCGCGCGCTATGGCGTGGTCGGTGACCTGTTTACGTTCGTTCCGGCGCTCACGCAGGCGTTCAAAAAGAAACTCGGCAGGTAACTCAGCCCGTCCACACCTTTCCGGCCGGAACAATCTGCCGTGCCGGGACATCGGCCAGCAGGACAGCGCCGTTACCGACGCGTGCACCTTCGCCGATTTTCAGGCCAATGATGGTCGTGACGCCCATGCCCACCAGAGCGCGTTCACCGACCTGCACGTGTCCAGCCAACAGGCAGCCAGGCGCGATGTGAGCGTAGCGCCCAATTTCGCAATCGTGCGAGACGATGGCGCCGGTGTTGACCATGCACTTTTCGCGCAGGATGGCCGAAGAGCCGACATACGCATTCGCAAAGACCTGAACGCCGTCTTCCAGCACGGCGGAAGGCTCAACGGTGGCGCGCGGGTGGCGCAGAACCGGGAAGGCAAACCCATGCGCCGTCAGTAACTCGAACAGTTTAACACGAATTTCGATGTTGATGATGCCGCCTACCCCGTTGGCGGCCAGAAAGATGCCCTGTCGAAGGAGCGCTGGCAGGGCATCGCGCGTTCCCAGCACTGGCACGCCCAATACGGATGTGCCGGTGAGCGCAGGGTTGTCATCTACGATACCGACCACTCTAAAGGCGCCGATGGATTGAATCATCTCCAACACGGCTTTTGCGTGTCCGCCGGCGCCGTAGAGCAGAATGGCCGCGTTTCGGCTTGTGGTTTCCGCTTCCGGCAGTCGTGCAGGTTGTCCCGTTGAAGAGGCCATCTGCCGAATGGCCGCTTCGGTGATAAGACGGTCGGTCGGCAGGGTGGAAAGGTCAATGCCCAGCGATTCGGCCAATGCGCGGGCGGGTTTGGTGATGCGCAGCGATTCGGAGCGGTGCTTCTGGTTCTCTACCGCAGCAGGTTTGCTTTCTGAAACGGTTTGCCGCGCGGCAACCGGCTCATCGGGTGTTTCGGTCAGATATGCCAGTACGGCGCCCACGACAAGGGTTTCGCCTTCCTGCGCTTGCAGGCGCACAAATCCGTCTCCGGGCGCTTCAACATCGCTGGCAGCTTTGGTGGTTTCGAGCGTGAAAAGTAAATCGCCTTTGCGGATGGCCTGGCCTTCGTGGACGTGAATTTCTATCAGCCGGGCTTCCGGTTCGTTGGCATTTAACAACGGCACAAGAACGGGGATGGACGCCATTTTTCTATTCCTTAACGAAAGTGCTTGCAATTTTGTATAGTTTAACCCTATAATGAAACATCGTAAAAACCACCATTGAGGAGGATGTCATGGATTTTGGACGCGCTTTTTCTTATGCTTTTGAAGATGCTGATTGGCTTAAGAAAGCTGGTATTGCCGCGCTGGTATTTCTTATCCCGGTCGTTGGGCCAATCATTCTGGCTGGCTGGGGGTTGGAAATCATGCGGCGTGTCATCAAAGACGAACCTGTCCTTCTGCCCGATTGGAGCGATTTCGGCGGTTTCGTTGGCACGGGGTTCAAGGGAGTGGTGGTGCAACTTGCGTATAGTTTGCCGTTGTTGCTGGTGGTAGGCTGCTGGCAGGTGCTCAACTTTGGCCTGGTTGCCGCTTTGAGCGAATCGAACCCGGATGCTTTAGGAATGGGAACGACCGTTCTGATGCTGTGCATGGGGTGTGTGGTCTTCTTTCTCGTCGTGCTGACCGGTCTTCTCGTTCCGCCGGCGCTGGGCAATATGATGGCGAATGATGGGCAGTTGGGCGCAGCCTTTCGCTTTGGCGAGGTCTTTGGCCTGTTGCGCGCTGCGGTCGGCCCGTATTTGCTGAGTGTCATTTTGTCCGGGTTGCTGCTTACGGTTCTCTCGCCGCTTGGCAGCCTGGTTTGTGGTGTCGGTCTTCTGGCCGTGGCTGCTTACTATCAGCTGTTTTCCAATCATTTGTTCGGACAGGCTTACAAACAGGCCAGAGCTGGTTTGCCGGTCGTATAACTCCGTTTCTATCCGGTTTGCCCCTCCTCAGGTTGAGCGAGGGGCTGTTTTTGTTTACTTTATAAGGTGCAACGCAGCCTGAAGAATGGTCTCTTTGGATGGCAGGATGGCCTCTTCGAGCGGTTTGGAGTTGGCAATCGGCAAATCGAGGGCGGCCACGCGGCGCACTTTTACGCCTGCGATGTGTTCGGCAGCGCGGGTGGCCAGTTCGGCGCCCCAGCCCAGCGTGAATGTTCCCTCTTCTACCGTCAACAGGCGGCGTGTTTTGGCGGCTGATTGCAGAAACGGATGCGAAACCGTCGAAGGGAAGGGGCTTAATTGCGAAAAGACGATAATTTCCGGCAGAATCTCATGCTCGTAAATTAATTCCTGTGCAGCAGCCAGGACCAGTTCCAGATTGTAGCCGTAAGTGGCGATGGTCAGGTGCGGAGAGAGGTCATCGGAGAGGCGCAAGGCAATATCCGCAAACGGTTGACCGAAAAATTCCAGGCGCCAATCCGACAAGTCGGCTGGCTGAAGCAGGGGGCGGGTGTAAAGCAGTTTGTGTTCGATGAACAGGACGGGGTCATCTTCCGCAATGGCAGCCAGCAGGAGCGCGGCAGGGTCGCCAAGCACGCTCGGCGCCAGAACTTTTAAGCCTGGCACGCCGAGAAAGTGTTTTTCCAGCGATTGTGAGTGCGTCGGACCGTAGCCGCGTCGCCCTCCCATGGGAGCGCGCAGCACGAGCGGTACGCGCACCTGGTCGTTATACATCCAGCGGAATTTGGCAGCGTGGTTGATGAGCTGGTCGGCCATGAGCGTGATGAAATCACCAAACATCACTTCGGCCACCGGGCGCAAACCGCGCAAGGCCATGCCGGTAGAGAGGCCTAAAATGGCTGCTTCGGAGATGGGCGTGGTCAGCACGCGGTTGGGGAAGCGGGTTGAAAGGCCGCGCGTGACCTTGAAGGCGCCCCCGTAGGGGTCGAGGATGTCTTCACCCAGCACGTAAACACGTGGGTCGTTCTCCAGCGCCATGTGCAGGGCGGCGTTGAGACGTTCCAGCACGGTGGTTCGGCTCTGCGCTTGCAGGGACGGCTGCTGTTGCGGGGGAGCAGGGGAATGGAGCGGCGCAGATACCTGAAAGACCGGGTAGTTATCTTTTTCTGCGCGGCTGAAAGCGTCCTCAATGCAGGCCGCAACCTGAGTTTCGGCTTGCTCTCGTTCGAGCGCAGAAAGGCGTGCAGCGTGAATGGTGAGCGGGTCGCGCTCGGCGCGCAGGCGAGCAACTTCTTCGCGCGGGCGGGTATCATCACCTTTGCTGTGGGCAGCGAAGCGGCAGGTGTGCAGGATGAGCGCCGCCGGCTGCCCGCTGCGCGTGTGTTCGACCGCTTGCCGGGCGAGCGGTTGCAGACTCAACACATCGCTCGAATCGGCTTCCCATGTGGGTATGCCAAAGGCCTGAAAACGCGCCGCCATCGAACCGGCAACACCCTGTTCGACCGGAGTCGTTTGGGCGATGCGGTTGTTTTCCAGCACGTAGAGAACCGGCAAATGCCAGAGTGCAGCCAGGTTCAGGCTTTCGTAGAGCGCGCCTTCGCCTAAGGTGCCATCCCCCAGAAACGCCAGCACGATGTTGCCGGTTTGGGTGTTTTTTTCGGCCAGCGCCATACCGGCCGCAATGGGCGTAAAACCGCCCTGAATGCCATTGGAATAGAAGTCACGCCACTGGATATGCTGACTGCCACCACGTCCCCCCACCAGGCCGGTGGCGCGTCCCATCAGTTCGGCGGCCAGACGATACGGGTCGCCGCCATAAGCGAGAAAATGGCCGTGACAGCGATGATTACTCCATACGATGTCTCCTTCGCGCAGGACGGAAAACACAGCAGCGGCATTGGCTTCTTGTCCAATGTAGGCATGTGTGGTGCCGAAGAGTTTACCGGTCGAGAACTCCGCCAGAGCGCGTTCCTCGAAGCGGCGGATGAGAAGCATGGTTTGGTATAGTTTCAGATTGTCGGTCATCGGGGCGATTATATCAAAGCGGGGGTGGTATAATCGCTTTCCGTATGAGTCCTGAAACTGTCAATCCCTCTACAAAAATTTGCCCCACCTGTGGCACGCGCCTGGCCGAAAATGCAGCGCGCTGTCTGGTGTGCGGCACAGAGTTTACCCCCGTTCTCGAACCCAAAAAATCAGCCGGGGTTTCGGCCAGCCGTATGCCAGAAATCACGTTGAGCCTGCCGGCGGCCTTGGGGCTGATGGTTTTGCTGCTGGCAATTGGTGCAGTGCTGGTCTTTGGCGCAATACGTGTGACCGGCGCTCGTTTGCCCGCGCAGGCGAACGGTCCGACCGCTACCATCACTCCCACTCCTACCCAGACCTTTACCCCCACCATGGCTGCCACCAACACGCCGGTACCGACCGATACACCCCTGCCGCCGTTCGAGTACACCGTTGGCCCGAACGACACCTGTCTGGGCATTGCGGCGCAATTCAACGTTTCGCTCAACAGTATCATCATTTTGAACAATCTTTCTACACAGTGTATTCTGGCGGTTGGGCAAAAAATCAAAGTGCCGTATCCTACCGCCACGCCGCCGCCTGCGCCCACTTCGACGCCGGAGCCAGCGCAGGCCACCTTACAGGCTTGTGAAAAGGTCATTATTACCGTTCAGCAAAATGATACGCTTTCGAGTATCTCGGCCAATTACAATGTGCCGCCCGATGCCATCAAATCGTACAACAGCCTGAGTACCGATACGGTCTTTTTGGGGATGAAACTCATCATCCCCTTGTGTGAACGCGCACCCACGCCTGGCCCGACCCCTACCCCCACCGTGCCGCCCCCTTACCCGGCCGTGAATCTGCTCCTGCCGCCCGATGGCGCTTCGTTTACGCTGGCGAACGATAGCATCACGCTTCAGTGGGCTTCGATTGGTACGTTGCGCGAAAATGAAGCCTATATCGTGACCATCGAAGATGTCACCGAAGGAGAAGGCCGCCGTCTGGTGGATTATGTGCGCGATACCAAATACATCGTGCCGCTCTCCTTCCGACCGAAAGATTCGCGTCCGCATATCTTTCGCTGGTGGGTTAGCACGGTGCGCCAGACCGGTACCGACGCGCAAGGCCAGCCCATCTGGGCCAGCGCTGGAGCGAACTCCATTCAGCGCGTCTTTTCGTGGCAAGGGGTTGCTCCCGACGGAACACCCCAGCCGTGAAAGAGAAATCCTTATGCTGAATGCCACTCCTGCCGTTATCGGCATCAAAAAGCGGATTGCGCTCGTAGCCCATGATAACAAGAAGCAAGATTTGCTCGAATGGGCGCGCTTCAACCGTGAGACACTCTCTCGCCATCACCTGTTTGGCACTGGCACGACTGGCAGCCTGTTGGAACGCGAACTCGACCTGCCGATTACGCAGTTCAAAAGCGGCCCGCTTGGCGGCGACCAGCAAATTGGCGCAAAAATTTGCGAGGGCGAAATTGACTTTTTGATTTTCTTTTGGGACCCTCTGGAGCCGCAGCCGCACGACCCTGACATCAAAGCACTGTTGCGCCTGGCTGTTCTTTATAACATCCCAACGGCCTCGAACCGTGCTACGGCAGATTTCATCATCTCTTCGCCGTTGATGGGGTTAGAGTATCCGCGCGCCACGCCTGATTTGGAGCGTTACCTTCGCAACCGGCAGACAAAGTAAGCGTTTTGCAGTTCGCCATTCGACAAGGGGGCCGATCCAAAAAGCGGCAAGAATGCCAGGTGGCTAATCACAAGAGCGGAAATTCATCCGCTCTTTTTTTATTCCTCACTTTGTGTTTTTTGGCGCAAATTAGGAAATAAAGGGGATTAAATTCCAAAAGTGAAAAAATTAACATACTCCTAGTGTCCTATTTTTGTGATAAAGGAGTAGAAAATGTACAAAAAAATACATTCTCTCTTGACATGGATGAGCATCTTCCTGCTCGTCTCGCTGGCTTGCGCTTCCACAGCCACACAGAACCCCACACCTGCTTCTCCATCGGAGCAGATTGCAGTGCCAGCCGAAACGCAAGTGGAAGCACCACCGACCGTGCCCTCTCAGCCAACAGCGGCTCCGGCTGTCGGAGCCCAATCGGCGGTCAATTTATCAAATGCGGCTTGTTTTGGCACGCAGGATAAGGGTGTTGTTTGCCTGACGGATAACGGCTGGCAAATTTACGATACCGACAATTCACAACTTGCCAGTGATTACATCACCGCTCTCGCGTCTTGCCCGAATGGCAGCATTGCCGTTGCGCATTACGATGGCGTTAGTCTGTTCGATGGCAAAAATTGGAAAAATGTGAGCCAGGGGGAATATACCACCGCGAATGCTCTCGCTTGCGATGGCGAAAACCGGCTGTGGGTGGCGCACTTCAAAGGTGTCAGCCGCTATGATGGCACCTGGACTCAGTTCTCCTCCGCGGACCTGGCAACCGGCAGTTCAGCGACCGATTTGGTGTATGACGTTGACGTGGCCTCCGATGGGACGATTTGGGTTGTGACGGCCAACAGTGTGGCTTCGTTCGATGGAAACGCCTGGACCGTCTATCAAGAAGGCCAGGGATTCGACCAGAAAATGTTCTTCAAGTCGCTGGCCTTCGATGCAGATGGTCACCCCGTGGTAGCGCACAGTAACGGCGTTGCTGTTTTACGCGGCGGGAAATGGGAATTGCTCAAGAGTTCTAATTTTCTGTCTTCCCCGGAGCAGATTGTGGTGGGCGCTGATGGCAAAATCTGGCTGGGGACGCTGACCAACGGAATTTATGTTGTCGAAAAGGGCGCGTGGAAGAATTTCACCTTCCAAAATTCCGATTTGAGCAGCGATAGCATCACGGCTCTGGCTGTTGATAAGCAGGGTAGAGTGTGGGCTTCGACCGAGTACGGTTTGAGCATTCTCACGGGAGATGCCTGGACGGTGTTCCGCATGGATAACAGCGCTTTGCCGGTCAATGACCTTCGCGGCGCAGTGGTGATGGGCACAGGCCCTGCCCTGCCCTCCACGCAGGAGAAGCCTGCTGGCTCCCTGACCGGTCAGGTCAAACAGGAGGATGGTGCGCCGGTGGCAAATTCGGATGTGGAAATTTGCGTAGAAATTTTGGGAAGCACCTATTTTGGCGATACGCCCTGTGCAGACCAGCCTTTCTTTCTGACTGGCAAGACGGATGCGCAGGGAAAGTTCGTTTTCGAGAACGTTCCGCCTGGCTATTACACGCTTGTCATGAAAGTCGGTGACCAATGGGCGCAATTGACCGGCAATATCGGTCTGGTTTCTGAGCAGGTGTTGGTGGAACCTGGAGAAATGACCGACGTGGGAACTATCACTATCAAGAAGTGAATTCCTGTCGGCAGTGTGCGGCAGACAGGTGGCCTGGTGACGCACGAACAGGCCGCCTGTTGTTTTGTCACCGTTTCGTAACATCGCCGTCACCACCTGAAAACAGCGGATGAGTATAAATAGCATGGCAACGTTTTTGGAAAGGCGATGTTATGAACCCGCGTGAACTCATTGAATCTGCTCGAAATGGTGATTTATCTGCTTTCAACGAACTCGTCCTGAAGTACCAGAATCGCCTGTACCACGTCGCGTTTCGTATGCTGGGCGATGAAGATGTCGCCGAAGATGCCGTGCAGAATACGTTTGTGCTGGCGTTTCGGGGCCTGAAGCATTATCGCGGCGGTTCGTTTGATTTCTGGTTGTTACGCATTCTCAAAAATGTGTGCTACGATGAACTGCGCCGTCTGAAACGGCAGGCAACCTGCACCCTTGAACCCTGGTTATACGATGACGATGAAAACGAAAGTCCACACTGGCTGGCCGATTGGGCTCAGGACCCGTGTTCCCGCAGCGAACAATCTGAGCTGGAGCAGGTAATTCAGGCCGCTTTGTTGCATTTGTCGCCAGAGTATCGCCTGGTCTTGACTCTGGTGGATATCGAAGGGTTAGATTATGCCGAAGCAGCGCTTGTTTTGCGCGTTCCGCTTGGCACGGTCAAGAGCCGCCTGGCGCGTGCGCGGTTGCGTCTGCGTCAGACCCTTTGCAAACAGCCCGACCTGTTGCCATCCCTCTATGCGGCACCTTCCCCGCGGCCAACCGCTTCGTTGCTCGCGGTTGGATGAGATTGCGGTAGAATGCCGATATGCTGCTTCGTTCTTTTTCCTGCTCTCCAACTCTGCTCCGCGCGGTGGTTTTGTTTTCCACCTGCCTGGTGATGTCGGCCTGTGGTGTTTTTCAGGTCGGGCTGGAGCCTGCTGCGCCGGAAGCAACCCTCACCCTGCCGCCGACCGTGCCGGTTGTTTTCCCCACCTTCACGCCGACACCCATTCCACCCGCCGATTTCGACCCGTTACCGGCTGGAAAGAAAATCCGCCTGACGTCCATTCACATGCTCGACAAAACCACCGGATGGGGAATTGGACAAATAGAAGGCTCAGACACCGATTTCGTCCTCTTGACGCGCGATGGAGGCCGCACCTGGCAGAATCGCACGCCCCGTGCCGTGTTGCAGTCCCTGCCGCCGCAAGGCCTCGCTCTGACGGCATTTTTCGGCCCGCAAGGGCGCGCCTGGGCGTTGTGGAGCGACCGCGAAGCAGGAGGTTTCCCGGATTCGGGTGTTGTGGTTTGGCGCACGGCAGATTTCGGCCAAACATGGCAAACCGGTGCGCCTCTCTCGCTGGAGGGCGTACCGGCAGAATATTTCGTCCCCGTTCATTTTGGCTTTCTCGATGCGACGTATGGCTGGTTGATGGCGCGCCTGGGCGCTGGCATGAGCCATGATTACGTGGCGGCGTTCGTAACCGAAGATGGTGGTCTGACGTGGCGGCGGGTTCTGGACCCCGTGCAGCATCTTGACCTGATGGTTTGCCAGAAGACCGGACTGGCCTTCGTTTCGGCGCGTGAAGGCTGGCTGACGGGCGATTGCCCCGGTTTGTTACCTGGCCTGTTCCTCTACGCCACTCGTGATGGCGGGCAAACCTGGCAGGCAGTGAGTTTGCCCGTGCCGGCTGGCCTGCCTGCCGATTGGTTTGGCGGAGAAAAAGCCGGTTGTGGGGTCACTGGCCTGGTGTATACCGGTGGAGATGGTCTTGCGCTGTCGGTGCGTTGCCTGGCAAACGATGGCGGAAAGGTTTGGGGCTGGCTATATACTGCCGGACCTGGCAAGGAGTTGCAGGCGCGGGTTTTGCCCCAGCCTTATGGTGGTTTTCAATTTTTGAATGCGCGGGAAGGTTGGTTTATTGGGGCGGCCAGCAGTGACCCGGCTGCGCCTGCCGTCATCTACCGCACCACCGATGGCGGCCTGAGCTGGAGGCCGGTGCTTGCTACTGCCTGGCAGGGAGTGCCGAATTTCGTAGATGCCGAGACCGGCTGGGTCATTGCCCGCACAGGGGAGAAATCGGCGCTGGTTTATACCACCAACGGGGGGCTGTTGTGGGAGGAAATCAGCCCGGTGACGGGGATGGAAAAGTAAGGGGTGGATTATTTTCGATACACCGGCAGGCGCAGGGTAAAGACCGTTCCCTGACCCACGCGGCTGCGCAGAAAGACTTCGCCGTTGTGGCGTTCGGCGATGGCACGCACCAGCGCCAGGCCAATGCCGCTGCCCGGCACACCGCGTGCGTTCTCGCCGCGATATAGTTCGTTCCAGACCAGTTGTGCGTCTTTTTCAGGGATGCCGGCACCCGTATCGGCCACTTCGACCACCACGCGTGCGCCGTCCTCGAAGGCACGCAGTTCGATTTTGTCGCCTGGTGCGGTGAACTTGAGGGCGTTATCCAACAGGTTGTGGATGAGCAGGAAAAGCAGGTCACGGTCCCCCGAAACGGGTGGCAACGGCCAGGGTGCCTGTGGAAGCGTGAGCATAATTTGCCGTCCTTCGGCTTCGGGGCGTTCGGTGGTCAGGGCGGCTGCATCCTGGAGCAGCTCGTTCATATCCACCGGAGCGCAATCCAGCGGGCGGATTTCCAGCTCGGCCAGTTTGCGTAAATCGGCCAGCAGACGGCTGAGGCGCAGGGTTTGGGTTTCCACGCTTTCGATGATTTCACGTTGAGGGGCGTTCAGTTCGGTGCCGGTCAGGTTTGCCAGACCGGCGCGCATCCCCATCAATGGGTTTTTCAGTTCGTGGTCGAGCCGCCGCAGGAATTCGTGCCGTTCCCGGATGCTTTCGGTTTGCAGAGTTTGCAGAAACGCGCGTTGACGGCGTTCTTCTCCAAGACGGCGCAGGCCTTCGCCTGCCGCAATGCCGCTGGCAAGCAATCCAGACAGGAGCGCGAGCGTTCCCAAATCCGCCCGCAGATAGGCAATTCGGTTCGGCAATGCCTCCAGCCAGAAGGCTGTTGCCAGCAGGCCGCCACAGGCCAGCGGGACGACACAGAGCAATGCCCAGCTCCAGCGTTTCATGCCTGTCCTTCCACCTTTCCGGCGAAGCGGTAGCCCTCGCCGGGAACGGTTTCGATATACGTGGGGGTGGCGGCGTCATCGCCCAGTTCCCGGCGCAGTTCGGCAATGCGGGTATCTACGGTGCGGGTGCCGACGGGGTAATCCCATCCCCATACGGTTTCGAGCAGGCGTTCGCGGGTGATGAGTTCATCGGGGTGGGTCATCAGGTATTCGAGCAAGGCCACTGCTTTGGGGGTGAGTGCCAGTTCGCGTTCTTCGAGAAAGACACGGCGGGCGCGGCGGTCGAACACCAGTTTGCCGCAGACCAGCTTCCAGGCTGCTGCCAGCGGAGGTTGACCCGGACGGGCGCGGCGCAGCACCGAGCGGATGCGCGCTACCAGTTCGCGCGGGTCAAAGGGTTTGTTGATGTAGTCATCGGCACCTTCTTCGAGCGCCATCGCGCGCTCTGAGGCCTCCCCGACCTGTGTCAGCAGGATGATGGGCGTCCAATCGCCTTGTTGACGCAGGTGACGTAGCACCTGGCGTCCATCCATGCGCGGCATGAGAACATCCAGAATGACCAGGTCGGGCTTGAGATGCGTTATCTGTTCGAGAGCCTGCACGCCGTCTCGGGCAGTGTTGACGCTGAAACCGGCGCGTTCCAGGAACGGTGCCAGGTTGGCGGTAATGGCCGTTTCGTCATCTACAAGCAGCAGATGGGGGGAGAGATTATCCACACTGGACATGAATTTTCCTTCGGAGACGAATTCTACCGCGAAAGCGGCTGACTCGATTTTACTGGAAGGATGTTTCAGGTTTGTGACGGCAATGTGTTGAGTGGGTTACGAAAACGAATGACTCATCACGGAGCATGCTCCGTAACGAGTCATTCTGTCAGGAAGGGATTGGGCCTGACGCAATCTTCTGCGTTTTGCCGGATGTGTGTGGCGCGTCAGGACTGGGTGATGCAATTTCCGCACGAAAGCAGTGCGCAGATGGTCAGGCTTTGAGCAGGCCAAAGGTCACTTTTTCACCGTCGAAGGCTTCTTCGTTGACGCGTGCGTGGGCAGGGGCAGGGGCGAACGCGAGTTCGACGGTGAGCGTTTCGCCGGTGATGTATTCCTGGTGGCGGTGAATGGCTTCCTTGAGTGTCTCGGTGGCCTGTACGTACAGGCGGATACGGTCGGCCACATCCAGGCCGCTTTCCTTGCGAAAATCTTGCACGCGGCGAACGAATTCGCGCGCCAGCCCCTCCGCAATCAGTTCAGGTGTCAGGTCGGTGACCAGGGCAGCGACATAGGAGCCTTCTTCAGCCACCGCGAAGCCTTCTCTGGCGAGGGCTTTGACTTCTACCTCATCGGGCAGGATGTCGTATCCGACGCCTTCCACTTCGACGTGCAGTTTGCCCTCGTTCAGCAGGGTGCGTGCCACGTCTTCCGGGTTCATTGCCAGGATGGCTTTTTGCAGCGCCGGGAATTTGTTGCCATATTTTTGCCCTAACTGCTTGGGCAGGGGTTTGACCGTGTGCTGAACGGCTTCGGTGCTGGCATCGAGCAGGCGCACCTGTTTGACGTTGAGTTCGTCTGACAGCAGGTCGTCGTATGCGCGCACAACCTCCCGCTCGTAGACGTTGGCAACCGAGAACGCCGCTTCGGCCAGGGGTTGGCGCACTTTGCGATTGGCTTTGGCGCGCGCAGCGTGCCCCAGCGAGGCCAGGCGCATGACGAGCGCCATATCGCGGTTGAGTTTTTCATCTATCAGGGCTGCATCGGCTTGCGGCCAGGTGGATAAATGCACCGATTCGGGCGCCTGTGGGTCCCAGGAGCGCACCAGGTTCTGATACAGCTCTTCGGCCAGGAAGGGCATGGCCGGGGCCAGCAGTTTGCTCAGGGTGACCAGAGCCGTGTACAGTGTGGCATAGGCTGCCTGTTTGTCAGAATCTGAATCGGATTTCCAGAAGCGGCGGCGGGAACGGCGCAAATACCAGGTGGAGAGGTTCTCTACGAACTTTTCGATGGGACGCGTGGCGTTGGTGGCATCGAAGGTTTCGTACGCGGCGGTCACCTCGCGCACGAGGGTGTTCAGTTCTGAGAGCAGCCATCGGTCGAGCGGGCTGTAAGAGAGGTCTTTGTTTTCCGATGGTTGCCAGCCGTCCAGGTTGGCATAAGTGACGAAGAACGAATAGACGTTCCACAGGGTAAGCGTAAAGTTACGGAGGACTTCGCCCACCAGGTCAATCGAGAAGCGCCGCTCGTTGCCGGGTGGGGTAGCGGTGTAGAGGTACCAGCGGAAAGCGTCGGCGCCGTGTGCGTTCAACACATCCCACGGGTCCACGATGTTGCCCAGGGATTTAGACATCTTGCGGCCTTCGCCATCCAGGATGAGACCCAGACAGACCACGTTCTTGAACGTTACACTATCGTTGAGCAGGGTGCCAATGGCATGCAGGGAGTAAAACCAGCCGCGCGTCTGGTCAACGGCTTCGCAAATGTAATCGGCGGGATACTGTTGGGCGAAAATTTCTCGGTTCTCAAACGGGTAATGCCACTGCGCGTAAGGCATCGAACCGGAGTCGAACCACACGTCAATCAGTTCCGGCACGCGCGTCATTTTTCCGCCGCATTGCTGGCAGGGGAAGTGGACGTTATCTACATGCGGGCGGTGCAGGTCGAGGTCGCTCAGGTCGCGCCCGGAAAGCTGGCTGAGTTCGGACACCGAGCCGATGCAGTGCTGATGCTTGCAGGTTTCGCACTCCCACACTGGCAGAGGCGTTCCCCAGTAGCGTTCGCGGCTGAGCGCCCAGTCAATGTTGTTTGCCAGCCAGTTGCCAAAACGTCCATCGCGGATGTGTTCTGGTACCCACTGAATGGTTTTGTTCAATTCCACCATGCGTTCTTTGAACTGGCTGGTGCGGATATACCAGGCTTCGCGGGCGTAGTAGAGCAGGGGGGTTTTACAGCGCCAGCAGAAGGGATAGGTGTGTGTGTAGCGTTCAGCGCGATAGAGCAGGCCGCGCCGCTCCAGGTCTCTGGTGATGTCGGGGTCGGCATCTTTGACGAACACACCGCGCCAGGGGGTAACTTCGGGCAGGAACGTGCCATCGGGGGCTACGGTCATGATAACCGGCAGGTCGTACTCCATGGCCACACGCATATCGTCTGCACCAAATGCCGGAGCGATGTGAACCAGGCCGGTGCCGTCTTCGGTGCTGACGAAATCGCCGAGAATCACGTAGTGTGCTTTCTTTTCAGGTGGAATGAAGGTGTAGAGCGGCTGATAGTGCACGCCTTTGAGTTTTTTGCCTTTGAAGGTCTCCAGCACTTTCACTTCTTCCCCGCGGAAGACCTTTTCGAGCAGGGCATGTGCCAGAATCAGTTTTTCTGTGCCGCTGCTGGCACCGGTCACCGGGTCGGAGAGGGGTCGCTCCACTTTGACGTAATCCACGTCGGCGCCGGCGGCAACGGCTACGTTGGCGGGCAACGTCCAGGGCGTGGTCGTCCAGACCAGCAGGGAAGTACCCGGGTCATCAGCCAGCGGCAGACGGACGAAGACCGAGGGGTCGGAGGCTTCGTCGTAGCCGAGTGCTACTTCGTGGTCTGAAAGCGGTGTACCGCAGCGTGGGCAGTAGGGAACCACCTTGAAACCCTGATAAAGCAGGTCTTTTTCCCAGAACTGGCGCAAAATCCACCAGATGGACTCGATGTAATCGTTGGTAAAGGTGACATAAGCGGTCTCCAAATCGACCCAGTAGGCAATGCGGTCGGTCAGGCGTTCCCAATCTTGAATGTAGTTGAAGACCGATTTGCGGCATTCTGCGTTGAATTTGTCAATCCCGTATTCTTCGATTTGCTGTTTGTTGGTGAAGCCGTGTTTCTTTTCGACTTCGATTTCAACAGGCAGGCCGTGCGTATCCCATCCGCCGCGTCGTGAGACGTGGTAGCCGCGCATCACGCGGTAACGCGGGAACAGGTCTTTGAAGGCGCGCGCCAGTACATGATGCACGCCCGGTTTACCGTTGGCGGTGGGCGGTCCTTCGTAGAAGACGAATTCCGGCCCGCCCTCGCGGGTGGTGAGGGTTTTCTCGAAGATTTTTTCCCGCTTCCAGAATTTCAGGATGGCTTCTTCCAGCGCGACGACATCGAGCTTGGGAGAGACGGGTTTGAATGACACAGGCACCTCCGGGGCAGTAGTCAGTGGTCAGTAATCAGTAGTCAGTATTCAGCGGTCGATAGCCAGGTGAAACACGTTGCTAACAAAAAACTCCCGTCCACGCATGGGACGAGAGCGCAGGACGCTCACGCGGTACCACCCAGTTTCCTTCTTGCGAAGGCGCTTTGCGGGGACGGCCCTTAAGACAGCAGGCGTATCCCCTGCCCCGATAACGCAGGGCATGCGGCTTGCTTACTCTGCCAGGAGGATTGGCGTTTCAGCGCGCGGCTACGGAAGGATTTTCGGCCTGTTTGGCTGATTCGGCTCGCACCAAGCCCGAACTCGCTGGCAGTTCCACAGGCGTACTCGTTTCCATCATCGCCTTTACCAAGCAAATTATACCCAGATTGCAGCGCAGGGACAAGCATCAGGTGTCTTTCATCTTCACGTAGAAGAGCGTTGACCCGTCAATTTCCTGCGTTTTCATCTCGAACGTATCTTTCAGGCTGGCAACCAGCCGTGAAAGTTGTTTATGCCCATAGGTGCGCGGGTCGAAGCCAGGGTCGAGCTGGTAGAGCGCATTGCCCATTAAATCCAGCCGCGCCCAGCCATCTTCCTGCACAGCAATATCGTAGGCTTTTTCCAAAATGGGCATGGGGTCGAGCTCTTCGCGTTCTTCTTTCTCTTTCTTTTTCTCGGTGGCGGGTTTGCGCGTTCGCTCTTTTTGTTTTTTGGTTTCAGCCACCAGGTTTTCGGTATAGACGAAGACGTCGCAGGCGTTGACGAACGGTTTGGGGGTTTTCTTTTCGCCAATGCCCATCACGAACACGCCCGTTTCGCGGATGCGGGTTGCCAGGCGCGTATAGTCACTATCCGAAGAGACCAGGCAAAAGCCGTTGACCACGCCGCTGTGCAGGATGTCCATCGCGTCAATTATCATTGCGCTGTCGGTCGCATTTTTGCCGACGGTGTAGCGGAATTGTTGGATGGGCTGAACGGCGTGGTAGTTCAGAATCTCTTTCCAGGAGTTCATGCTGGGGGTGGTCCAGTCGCCGTAGATGCGACGCACAGTGACCATGCCGTATTTGCCGGCTTCTACCAGCATTTGCGGAAACAGGCTGGCTTGTGCGTTATCACCATCAATCAGCATGGCAATTTTGTGTCTTGTGAGAGAGGAAATTTGTTCTTCAGGCATACCGTCATTATACTGCGTCCTGTGCCGATGAAAAGGCGGGGGCGCTCAGGCAGGTTTGCGGCGCATCTTTTTGCGCTTAATCACTTGTTTACACAAATTTTCAATTTTGCCCTTGACACTCCAATTTATCGGTGATATAAACGGCGAAATTCGCTGCAAGGGACAGCGAAAACAACTTGAATACGCTCTTATCCAGAGAGGCGGAGGGACCGGCCCTGTGAAGCCTCGACAACCTGACCGCAAGGTCAAGGTGCCAATTCCGGCAGAGTAATCTGGAAGATGAGAGGATGGTAAACGCGCGTACCTCTTCTTGTACTTCCAGGAGAGGTATTTTTTTGTCTCTCCTGGTAAGGGCGGCAAACTCTAACCCTATCATCACACCCTGAGGAGGCACAATATGTCTAACAAACCTGCACGTACGTTTGGCTTCGCCACCCGTCAACTGCACGCCGGGTATTCCCCTGACCCGACCACCGGCAGCCGGGCTGTACCCATCTATCAGACCACCAGTTATCAGTTCCGCAATACGGAACATGCTGCGAACCTGTTCGCGCTCAAGGAACTGGGCAACATCTATACCCGCATCATGAACCCTACCACCGATGTGCTGGAACAGCGCATTGCTGACCTGGAAGGCGGGGTGGCGGCGTTGGCCGCCAGCAGCGGACACGCAGCGCAGGCGCAGGCCATTTTCACCCTGTGCAATGCTGGCGACCATATCGTTACGTCGAGCCGTCTCTACGGAGGCACGTACAACCAGTTCAAGTACACCTTGCCAAAACTTGGCATCGAAGTCACGTTTGTGGACCCGACTGACCCACAAAACTTCGAGCGCGCGATTCGCCCTAACACCAAAATTCTCTACGGTGAAACGCTCGGCAATCCCGATATTGCCGTTTTCCCCATCGAAGAAGTGGCTGAAATTGCCCGCCGCCATAAAATCGTCCTGTTCATTGATAACACCCTGGCAACGCCGTATCTGTTCCGCCCGTTTGAATGGGGCGCGAATGTGATTACCCATTCCACCACCAAATTCCTCGGCGGACATGGCACCACCATTGGCGGCGTGATTGTGGATGGCGGGAACTTCGATTACGCCAGTGGACGCTACCCAAACTTTACCGAACCCGACCCTTCATATCATGGCCTGGTGTATGCTTCGCTGACCGAAGTGGGGCTGCCGCCTTTTGCCATCAAGGCGCGCGTTCACGTGCTGCGCGATATTGGCGCGTGCCAGGCACCCTTCAACTCGTGGCAGACTTTACAGGGCATTGAAACGCTCTCCTTACGCATCGAACGGCATGTCCAGAATGCCCAGGCGGTGGCCGAATTTCTCGAAAAACACCCCAAAGTTTCGTGGGTCACTTACCCCGGCCTCAAGAGCCACCCCGATTACGAACGCGCCCGGCGCTACTTGCCCAAAGGAGCAGGTGCGGTGTTGGGCTTCGGCATTAAGGGCGGGGCAGAAGCGGGCAAAAAGTTCATTGATAGCCTGCAACTGTTCAGCCACCTGGCAAACGTGGGCGATGCCAAATCGCTGGCGATTCACCCGGCCACAACCACGCACAGCCAGCTGACTCCTGAACAGCAGGAAACCGCCGGTGTGCGGCCCGACTTCGTCCGCTTGAGCGTTGGCATCGAAGACATCGAAGACATCCTCTGGGACCTGGACCAGGCGCTCAACGCTTAATCGCACACTATAAAATGCAGAATGCAGAACGAGGAAACTCTTTCTGCATTCTGCATTCATCATTCTGCATTATTCTGAGGTGCTATGCCCGTTCGTATTCCTTCCACTTTACCTGCCCGTGCCATTCTGGAGGCCGAAAATGTCTTTGTGATGGGCGAAGAGCGCGCCGAACATCAGGACATTCGTCCGCTGGAACTGGCAATTCTCAACCTGATGCCGACCAAAATCGCCACCGAAACCCAACTCCTGCGGCTGTTGGGGAACACTGCCTTGCAAGTCAACATCACGCTGCTACATACCGCCACGCACAAATCAAAGAATACCGACCCCGACCATCTGCTCAATCACTACGAAACGTTCGAGGCCGTGCGGAACGAAAAGTTCGATGGTCTGATTATCACTGGCGCGCCGGTTGAGCAAATGGAGTTCGAGGAAGTGGATTACTGGAAGGAACTGACCCGCATTATGGACTGGGCGGAGACCAACGTGGAGTCGACGTTTTACATCTGCTGGGGGGCGCAGGCCGGGCTGTATCATCGCTACGGGGTTCCAAAGTATCCTCTTCCCCGCAAGATGTTTGGCGTCTTTGCGCATCGTACCCTGGTACCGCACGAACGGCTTTTACGGGGCTTCGATGATGTCTTCTACGCGCCGCATTCGCGCCATACCGAAATCCGCCGCGAGGACATCGAAAAAGTGGACGATATTCAACTTCTGGCCGAATCGGACGAGGCTGGTGTCTATCTGGTTGGCTCGAAGGATGGCCGACACATCTTCGTCACCGGTCACTCGGAATATGACCCGCTGACGCTCAAGAGCGAATATGACCGTGATGTGAGCAAAGGCTTGCCGATTCATGTGCCGGTCAATTATTACCCTGAAGATGATCCCTCCCGTATGCCGGTTGTGCGCTGGCGTGGACACGCGCATCTGTTGTTTGCCAACTGGCTGAACTATTACGTCTATCAGGTGACGCCTTACGACCGTCGAGAAATCCCCAAACCGGCGCTGCCGAGCGATTTTTAGGCGGTAATTCCCTGCTTCACTGGAAAAACCACGTTGGGCGTTGTATACTCAAAGCATGTTTCGCGCCAGACATTCGCGCCAGAAACGCCCGATAGCCGTTACCCTGATTGCCTGGGCAATTTTCGTCCTTTTTCTTGCACGCCTGGTGCAGGCGATTTTGCCCTTGCAGCAGGTTGGCATTTTTCAGAGCGGTGTGAATGGCGCGCTATTCGATTGGGGGGAGATGCAACTCACGCCGCTTGGCAGCGCGCTCCTGACCAGTACGGTCTATGCTTTGCTTTCGTTGAGCGGCCTGGTTGTGCTGGCCGGTTTTTTGCGGATGAAACGCTGGAGTTGGGTGGTCTTGATGGTGTGGACGGCCATTTCTCTCACGGTTTCTCTGCTCGGTTACTTTTACGGGCGTCCCAATTACATCATCATGGCCTCAGATACCTTCATTGCCCTGGCGCTCAACCAGGCCGACGTGCAGCGCATTTTCAAAATCAGGACTGACCCCGGTGAACGCCTTGATTGACCGTCCCTGTATGCCTGCCGATGCTTCTGATTTGAGCTTATTGCGCCGTTTTGAGCCGGTGTTGCGTTTTACGCGCGGTGAGAAATTCTATCCGATGGATATCGAGACGTATGTGCGCGAATCCAGTCTCTGGGCGCATGCCCCAGAGACTGCGCGCGGCGATTCTGCAGGGGCAGGGCGTGATACCTTGCTCGTGCCACAAGGTGAGCTGAACGTGCAGAAACTCATCGAACCCCGCTCGGCGCCCTTTGGCACGGTGTACTACCTGCGCTTTATCGAACCGCTCAGTTTTTCCGAAGCCGCCCTGGCGTTGGCCGAGCAGGCGCGTCTGGAGGCCCAAAGCGGAAACGTTTTTCACCCCGGCCTGGGACGCCTGGCACGGGGTGGGTTGTTTCCACGCATTCTGGATGCTTTGTTTTCCCTGTCGTTCCTCCTGCGCGGGCGCGTGCCAGCAGCGCTCGCGGCGGCAGCCGAACTGGCTTATCACCGCCTTCAGCAAGAAACCCCGCGCTACACCTATTATGGACGTGTAACGCGGCAAAATGGCTGGACGGTTCTGCAATACTGGTTTTTTTACTGCTACAACAACTGGCGCTCTGGCTTTGATGGCGTTAACGACCATGAAGCCGATTGGGAGCACATCTCGATTTATCTGTACGAAGAAGACGGCCATCTCATCCCCGAATGGGTGGCCTATGCTTCGCACGATTTTCAGGGGGATGACCTGCGCCGCCGCTGGGACGATGTGAGCGAACTCGATTTTGTGGAGGGGCATCCAGTCGTGTATGTTGGGGCTGGTTCACACGCTTCTTACTTTCGACCAGGCGAATACATGGCCGAAGCGCATCTCGATTTGCCGGATTGGGCGCGGCGCGTTTTTGCCGTCTTCAGCCAATTCTGGACCGAAACGCTCGGACAAAAACCGTTCGATCCGTTTCGCATTCCGTTTGTGGACTATGCGCGCGGAGATGGCTTCTCGATTGGGCCTGGTCAGCCTGCGGCCTGGTCGCCGGTGCTGATAGACGAAAGTACCCCGTGGGTCAGTCAATATCGTGGTCTGTGGGGGTTATTTGCGCGCGACCCCATCTCCGGCGAGAATGCGCCTGCCGGGCCGATGTACAACCGCGATGGCTCGCCGCGTGGCGCATGGTATGACCCGTTGGGCTTTGCCGGGCTGGAAAAAATCCCCCCGCCGTCGCAAGCGTTGGCTCTGTTGGAAGAGAATTGCGAAAAACTCTCGGCCCGTCAGGCCGAGTTACACGGGCTGATTCCCAAAAAAGCGGTGGAGCTGCAATTGCTGGGCATCAAACTCAAGGGCATGGAGGGCAATCCCCACCTTGCCAGGCAATATGCCGCGCTGGAAAAAGTCAAAGACGCTTTACGCGCCGAAGTGCGCGCCTTGCGCCGCGAGTTTTCGGAAAATGCAGCCCTGCTTGAGAGCCTCACCAATCGCCTGGAACGTCTGCGGCAAGGTCTTCAGGATGACCCGCAAGCGCATATTCACCACCTGGCGGCGCCAGCCCCGGCGGCGCAAATTCGCTTCGAGCGCGCTGCACAGACCTGGGCGGCCATCAGCCTGAGTTTGCTTTTGTTCACGCTTGCTGGCTTAATGGTGTTTACTCCGGCACATTTGGGGGCGGGGCTGTTCGTTGCCACGCTTCTGCTCATCGTTACCGAGTCGGTGCTACGTGGTGCATTCGTCGAGACGGTGGCAGGCATCACCACCCTGCTGGCTGTCGTCAGCGCTCTTATTCTGCTCTTTCATTTCTGGTATTGGATATTGGTGGCGCTCTTGCTGGCGGCGGCGGTCTTTTTGCTGGCGCAACGGCTCAGGGAGTTGACGTGAGTCTTGCGGCGGCTGTCTGGGGGCTTACGTTTCGGGTTTGACCAATTCCCACAGGCTGTCGGCAATTAAGTCTATGCGGGGTGTCCAGGCTTCCCCCTGGGCGCGTGTTGAGACACCCGTCAATACCAGTGCGGTTGGGCATCCGAGCGCCTGTCCGCCGGCAATATCGGTTTCCAATCGGTCGCCAATGACCCAGGTGGCCTCGCGCGGCGTTCCCAGCCGCTCCAGTGCCAGTTCCAGCATGGCTGTTTGGGGTTTGCCGGCAATGACGGGCTGTACCTCGCTGGCGGTTGTGATGACGGAAAGCCAGGCACCGGCGCCGGGAATTTGTCCGCGCGGGGTGGGGAAGGTCTTGTCGGGGTTGGTGGCGTAGAATGGCTTGCCAGCCCGTACCAGCAACGTGGCTTCCACCATTTTCTGGAAGGTGATGGCGCGGTCAATGCCGAAGACAACCGCTTCGGCCTGGGGAGCTTCTTCCACCGACAAAAGCATGAACCCTTTGGCGCGCAAAGCCTGCATGACGCCTTCGCCGCCGATGGCAAAAATCGGCGTGCCGGGCGCGAAGCGCCGCGCGAGCAACTCGGCCACCGCCAGGGCAGAGGTCACTACCTGCCAGGGTTCAACCGTGACGCCGAAACCGGCCAGTTTCTCCAGATACTGTTCCACTGTGCGGGTGCCGTTGTTGGTTGCCAGCGTCACCTTCAGGTTGCGTTCTCGAAACCGGTCGAATGTGGCGGGCAGGTCTATCAACGCGTGAGAATCAGCCCACAGGACGCCATCCATATCCAGGATGAGTCCGCGGGCAGAGGGAGGGAGTGTGGTCATTTTCCGAATTTCCGCAAAAGATAGTCGTACACCGGGGCATCAATCCAGCCGGCATCGGGGTCACAGCGTTCCTCGAAATTTTCGTTGCCGGTAAAAGCGCGGAAGGCTTCGCGGGTGGCTTTGTCATACAGGCCACTGGGCGGGGATTGGAGATACCCCAGGCGTGCCATCACTTTTTGCAGCTCGAAGAGCGGTGCGCCGGCCAGGGGAATGCGCTCGTGTTCCGGGCTTTTGCCGAAGTAGAGCCGGTGCAGGTAGATGAGTTCGCCCAATTTTACCACCGGGTCGGGGTCATCATCTACGCGATAATCGAGCATGCGGTCGGTGTAGCCGCCATAACCGGCCTGGGCTTTGACGATAAGAATGGCTGCGCTTTGCCGACCGCGTCGGTCACCGCCGGCCCGGTCGCCGGCCATCAGTGCGGCATAAAGGCGGGTGGGCAGGTCGCCATCGGTGCGCAGAAAGGCGCTTTCCATGCTGTAGATGACATCGGGACCGGCCAGCAGGTTGCCCTGAATGGCGTAGCCGGCCCCGCTCAGGCCGCCAGCCCAGGTCATACACTCTTTGCCGGTGAAAGTGGCGGCGCGCCCGCTTCTGTCCACAATTCCGACCTGACGGGTTTCCCGCCCTGAGTCGCTGTTGGTCAGACGGGAGAGAACCGTTTCGGCGTTCATGCCCTGCCGCAGCCATTCCAGGCCTTGGATACCGTAGGATACGTTGGCAAAGGCCTGGGTAGCAATAGCCCCTGCATCCGCTTGTGCCCAGGGAACGACAGCCCCTACCGCGGGGAACTTGGAGGCCACCGCTACTCCCCAGGCTTCGTCTTTGAGGTCGTAAGCGACAATTGAAAAAGTCATTGGCGTCTCCCTTCGTAGCGTCTGACGGTATTATACTCATTCTGTCTGGCGAGTTCGTTGTGAAAGCATTGTTTCGGCGCAGGGATTTGGGTGCAGTGCATTAACATTATTTTGGGGTAACTAGCTGGTTTCCCTCACCCCCGGCCCCTTTCCCACAGGGAGAGTGGCCGGGTGAGGGTAGATAGTTACGGAAGAAGTACAAATTGCACAGTTGAATTGCGCAGAACTATCAACGCTTTGGGCGTCTCATGCTATAATAGCGGCGTTGCACGAAAACTTGACATAGAAAAATCGCTGTGCTAAAGTAGCAAAAAAATTACAACATCATGCCAATCAGCCGTTTGATGATGACGGGTGATTGAGTTTTATGTCAGGAGGGCCGTCTTGTCCAAGTCACGCACTCAACTGATGGTGGACCGTCTGCGCGCGTTGCAGGCGTCCTCGCCGGATATTGAAGCCTCAGCCGTCGTGAGCGTAGATGGTTTGAGCATTGCATCTGCCCTGCCGCAAGGCGTCGAAGAAGACCGCGTTTCGGCCATGTCTGCCGCTATGCTTTCGCTTGGTGAGCGAATTGCAACTGAACTTGGGCGCGGCTCTCTGGAGCAGGTGTATATCAAAGGCGAAAAAGGCTTTGTCGTTCTCATGTCTGTAGGTGAGGAAGCCGTATTGACCGCCCTCGCCCGTGAACAAGCCAAACTCGGCCTTATCTTCCTGGATATGCGCCGCGCGACCGAAGACCTCGCAAAACTCATCTAAGGCGGAGACCGTTATGAGCCCAATCCCAAAATCAGGCTTGTATTACCCGAGCAAGTTCGGTTACATCATTCTCAAAGCCCTGGAAGACGTGATGGGGAAGAACGGCCTCAATGCCATTCTTAACCTGGCCGGGTTGAATAACTATATTGATAACTACCCCGCCGATAACCTGGAAAAAACCTTCGATTTCGCCGACCTGTCCTCCATCAACGTTGCGCTCGAAGAAATGTATGGCCCACGCGGTGGGCGTGGCCTGGCTCTGCGCGCCGGGCGTGCTACTTTTGCCGATGCCTTGCGAAACTTTGGCGCTTTGGCCGGCGCGGGTGACCTGGCGTTCAAGGTGTTGCCTTTGCAAGCCAAGATGCGTATCGGCATTCCGGCGATGGCGAAAATCTTCTCCCAGGTGAGCGATCAATACAGTACCGTTGAAGAACGGGAGAGCGAATTCGTTTACACCATTCACAAATGCCCGGTTTGCTGGGGACGCACAGGATTGGATAAACCTGTCTGCTTCATTGCAGTTGGGCTGTTGCAGGAAGGTCTGAAATGGGTTTCGGGCGGCAACGAGTTCCGGGTCAACGAATCCAAATGCGTTGCGGTGGGCGATGATGTGTGCGAATTCATCATCCAGAAAGAACCGATAGCCTGATACATTTTCCTGGCGAGGCGCGCTGTGGCTGAGACCAAACAAAAAATCCTCATCGTCGAAGATGACCTGGACGTGGCCGATATGCTCAACGCATATTTCCGCGTACAGGGCTATGAAGTCTTTACCGTCAACTGGGGTGAAGACGGCGTGCGAGCGGCTGGCACAGCCCGGCCGGATTTGATTATCCTCGACATCCGACTGCCCGATATTGACGGTTATGAAGTGGCCCGCCGTCTACGCTCTGACCGCCGTACCAACGATATTCCGATCATTTTCCTGACTGAAAAACGCGACCGCGCAGACCGCCTGCATGGTCTGGAACTGGGTGCGGATGATTACATCACCAAGCCGTTTGATGTGCAGGAACTGCGTCTGCGGGTGCGAAACGCCCTGCGGCGCGCCAGCCAGGATACCCTCACGAACCCCGTCACCGGTTTGCCGGAAGGTGCTTTGGTGGAAGAGAAACTGGAAGAGTGCCTGCGGCAATCGGGCTGGGCAATGGTGGTGGTCTCGCTGGAAAATCTGGATGCTTTCCGTGAGTATTACGGCTTTGTGGCTTCCGATGATGTGATGCGTGCTGTTAGTTTGATGATTCAGAATTCTATCCGCGAACTTGCCAGTCCCGATAGTTTCCTGGGACATCTTGCGCCTACCGATTTTGTCCTGGTGCTGGAGGCCGGCCTGGCGGGGACGATGGAAGAACGGGTACGCACGCGTCTGGAGCAATCGCTCGATTACTTCTATCCTCTCAAAGACCGCGACCAGACAGCCACGCACAAGAAACGACTGGCCATTCGTAGCGGAACGCTTGTGCATGGAGAAGCCAGGTTTAAAACGACCGATGAGCTCAAGGCGGAGTTGTTCGCGCGTAAAAAGTAGGAGAAACTGGTTTGCAAATTACGATTGTCGTACCAACGTATAACGAAGCGGAGAACCTGCCTAAACTGGTCTCCGCTTTATTTACGCTTCCGCTTGATTCTCTGAAGGTGTTGGTGGTGGATGATAACAGCCCCGACGGCACCGGCCAGATTGCCGATGACCTGGCAGTGCAGCATCCGGGCCGTGTTCTGGTCATTCACCGGCCTGGCAAAATGGGTTTACGCACCGCTTATCTGCAGGGCTTTCGCCACGCGATTGCTGATGGCGCAGAGGCGGTGGGGCAGATGGATGCAGATTTTTCGCACGACCCCGCTAAACTGGTCGAAATGGCCGCCGCGCTTGAACAGGCTGATGTGGCATTTGGTTCACGCTACGTGCCGGGCGGTAGTGTAGATAGAGAGTGGCCGCTGTGGCGCAAGGGCCTTTCCGCGTTTGGGAATTTTTATGCCCGCACCATTCTGGGCTTTCCGCTGCGGGATGTCACCACTGGTTATCGTTTGTGGCGGCGTGAAACGATTTTGGGGATGCCGCTGGAGCGGATTCGGTCAAACGGGTATGTTTTTCTGGTCGAGATGGCCTATATTGCCTGGAGGCTGGGCTATCGTGTGGCACAGGTGCCGATTTATTTTGCCGACCGCAAGTTTGGAAAGTCGAAAATGTCGCTCAAAATTCAGTTGGAGGCGGCATTTCGGGTGTGGCAGGTCAAGTGGCATTACCGTGATTTACAGGCTGTGCGCAATTCGGAATTCGTGATGCGCTAATTCCCTCTACAGTTCGGCGAGGATGCGCCATTCTTCGAGCGAGAGCGTTTCGGCGCGGCGCATCCCATCCAGGCCGGCGCGCCGCAGCAGTTCGGCGGCTTCAGATGGGGAAATTCTCAACCCTGCGGAGAGACTGTTCCGCAGGGTTTTGCGTTTTTGGCTGAACCCGGCGCGTGCCAGTTGAAAGAACCGCTCTAAACGGGCAGGCGGGATGAGCGGCTCAGGATACAACTCGACCCGAATCACTGCCGAATCCACTTTGGGAACCGGGTAGAATGCCCCGGCCGGGATACGCGCGACGATGGATGGCTTTCCATACACCTGCACGCTCAACGCCAGCAGGCTCATTGCGCCTGGAGCTGCACAAATCCGCTCGGCCACTTCTTTTTGAATCGTCAGGACGATACGGCGGGGACGGGGTTGCGTTTCGAGCAGATGGCGGAAGATGGCCGATGTGATGTAGTAGGGAATGTTGGCAACAACCAGATACCCCTCTGGCAGGGCAAGCTCGGCAGGGGAGAGATGCAGGATGTCTCCCTGGACGATGTACGTGTTGGGATGGGCGGCGAGTACTTCTCGCAGAATCGGAACCAGGTCGGTATCGAGTTCTACCGCAATCACCTGTCTGGCAGCCAGGGCCAGGTAACGCGTCAGGCTGCCTGCGCCGGGTCCAATCTCCAACACCGTATCTTCGCTTGAAATTTCGGCGGCCTGGACGATTTTTTCCAGCGCGGTGGGATCGTGCAGGAAGTTCTGCCCCAACGCTTTATCGGGGCGCAGCCCATGTTGGCGCAACAGGGCGGTGACGTGGAGCGCAGGCAGGTTCATGGGCAAACGAAGCCGCTTTCTGATGTAGATTTGCCCGGTGTAACCGTGACGGGCGCGGAGAGGACGCGCGGGGGCCACCGTCCGCGCTCGAAATCGGCCACTAGCAGCCGCAGGGTCTCGAAATCGGCCTGGAAGATGAAGACGTCCTTGTTCACGCCTTTATCATAAGTGCGGGCGGCGACGAGCGTTTCTGACGGAAAAGTGACGAACTGGATGTTGTGGGATTGCAAAGAAGGCAGCAGGCAGGCCAGCTGGCTGATTTGTTGCGGGCTCAGGTCGGTTTGTACGGCATTCTCGAAGGCTTCGATGATTTCGGGCAGTTTGGTCAGGTTTTTGGGCTGGAGCAACGCATCACGCAGGGCGCATAGAACCAGGTTTTGTGTTTCTGCACGCTCGAACACTCCCTGCGGACGCAGACGTGCCAGCATGAGCGCCTGGTTGCCATTTAGATGGTGTTTGCCGGCTTTGAAATACAGGTCGTGACGGTCGGGTTGGTCGGGCTTGCGCCCGTCTACGCTATGGGGCAGGGTGACGTCAATGCCGCCGACGGCGTTAACCAGTTTGACGAACGTTTGCATGTTGGCAGCGATGTAGTGTTCAGGCGCAGCGCCAAAATTGTGGAGCAGGGTGCGCGCCAGCAACCCTGGTCCTTCGCTGGGGCCGTGATAGTAACCCATCCCCTTGTTGCCGTAGAGATAAGCCTGATTCAGTTTCCCGTGGGTGATGCCGTGTTTGGGGTCGAGTTCGGGAATTTCCACCCAAATATCGCGCGGAAATTCCAGCACGGTGACGCGCGGGGTGGCAAAATCTATGCGTACATAACGGATGACATCTGCCAGGCCATAAAGATACCCCGTGCCGCGCGAATCGGACCCGATGGCGAGGATGGTCATGGTGGGAGGGCCACCGCATAGAGGCGCGCCGCTCGCTTCCGGGGTGTAGGGGGTACGGGTGGGTTGACCAGGCCGCGCTGTGACGGCGCTGCTGCTACGCGCTGGGGCCGCATCCTCTCCGCCTGCCAGGGGTTGGAACATCGGCAAGGCCAGGACTGGTCCAAGCGGCCTTTGCCAGGCGCCATTGTAGAAGCGGTAGCCCACCAGCGCCCACAGGCCGATGGCAATCAGCACAAGCAGAGTAAAGATGGAGCGTTCTTTTTGGGACATGGTTCACCGCAAAGGCAGAGGAATGAACGCCGGCGCCGGGGCCAGAAAATAGACCGTGACCCAACCGCTCCAGGGTTGCCAGTCTTCATCGCTGTAGGCCAGGTCAATCCACAAGCGCCCATCTGGGAAGCCCCCGCCTACGTCGCCAATGGTAGCGATTCCGTAACCGGGGATGTATACCTGCGTGCCGCGCAGAGCATTGAACAGGGCGCGCGTAACAGCGACCACGCCGCGCTGCACGGGCAGGCCGCTGGCTGTTCCATACGAACAGGTTGTACCGCCGGAACGGCAGGGAGAATACGAGGTCGCATACATTTGTACCGCACGCCAGTATTGAATTTGTCCGCCGGGAATGGCCAGTGTTTGCAGGACGACTTGTGTGCCGCGTCCGATGATTTGCTCCTGGGGCTGACGCACGATGCGTTCAGTTTCGACGATGCGCGAGACTTCCACGCCGTTTTCATAGCGGATGCGCAGAGTGCTGACTTTCAGGCCTGGCTCGCCAACCTGGATGAGATTTTCTGAACCGAGCGGAATTTCTGCTGAATCGGTATAGCGCGTGGGGAAGGGGATGGGGATTTGTGCCACTGAAAGCGATTCCTGCACTCGTACGATTTCGATGACCCCTTCGGCCGGCGGTGGGGCTGCTTCGGAGGGCAGGGCGTAATCTAGCCCCAGGAGTGGTAAGCCAGCAGAAACCAGGATTTGCCCGACTGTTTCGCCAGCCGAGAACACGGTCACTCCCTCTCCATCTATGCGGACGAGGTATTCATGCGCCGGGCGATAGGTGGCAAGCAGGCCGTTTTTCAGGGGGGTTTCGGGCGGCGGAGAGAGAAAATCTGCCGCGCGCAGGTGAAACCCTCGTTCGGCCAGCGCCTGGCCGAGGGTAGGAGCGGAACTCAAAAAGGTGGTCTCACCGTCAGGCGTGCGCATGGTCACGTTGACAGCGCGGATGAGTTGCAGCGTGCAGGAAATGCCTGCTGGCAGGGGCAGGTCGGCGGGGATGCGCTTTCCGTTCAAGAGGAAACGGTCTGTTGGAGCGAAGGTCAGACCCGCCTGGGCGGCGAGCGAGGCCGGGGTATGCGGCCCGGCTTTGAGCGTGTAGATGGTTTCTCCATCCAGCAAGAACACAAAGGCTGGAGCGGATGAGCGCAGGCCCAACTCGGTTGCGGATGGTTCGAGAGGGGCGCGGCAAGAGAGCAACAGGAACGCTAGAAACAGCCATGCTATTCTGTGCAGCATGACTTGATTTTACTCCGTTGGACGGCTTTTAAGCTGTGAGAGCATGACGGCAGTAAAAATGACGGCGCAGCCAATCAGTTGAATAGATTGCAGAGTTTGTTGTAAAAACAACCATCCGGCCAGGGCTGCAAAGACTGATTCCAGGCCGAGAATCAGGGCAGCATCGGTGGGTGGGGTGTGGTTTTGCCCCCACACTTGCAGGGTGTAGCCGATTCCGACCGACATCAGGCCGCGATAGACAATAGCCCCCAGCAGAGGCAGGGCAGTGAGCGCACTGAGGGGTTCTGTGAGTAAGCCAACCGCCAGGTTGAGCAGACCGCAGACCAGGAACTGTCCGATTGAGAACGTAACCGGTTCGTAACGGGAGGCAAATTTTCCCAGGATGACGAAGTGTAACGCCCAAAAGAGCGCACCGGCGAAGACCAGGCCATCGCCTTGCTGAAATTGCAAACCTTGTCCGCTGGTAGAGAGCAGGTAAGCGCCTGCTACCGCCCCACTGACGGCTACGGCATCGAGCCAGTGCGGCTTTTCGCGGAAAAACCACCAGAGTAAAAACGGGGTGATGACGGTGTACAGGCTGGTGAGGAAGCCTGCGTTGGCAACTTGTGTGTAGAAAATGCCGATTTGTTGTAACGCCGCAGCAACAAATAAGACCAGGCCGGCAAGGCTCATCCATCCAATTTCGCTGCGCGAAAGGGGGGCTTGTGGGCTGCGGCGCGGCAGAAATGGCAACAAGGCAAGTGCGCCGAGCAGGAAACTGGCAGCGTTGAACAGGTAGGCCACGCGGTATTGCCCGGCCACATCCTGGGCGATGAAGGCCGTTCCCCAGATGATGGCAACAGCAAAGAGAGTTAAGTCGGCTTTGAGACGCATAGGCAGGTGGAGGGGGCGCGGATTTGCATGGAGATTCAAAATTCTGTTGAGTCAAGGTGTGCGGTGAAGGACAATCACGGTTCCATTTTGCTCCACCTGCACCAGGTTTGCCCGCAACGTTTCGTCATCCTTTGTGCCGCTAATCCATACATCGGCGGCGTGAGGGAAGAAGACAGGGGCGGTTTCCAGCGGTAAGATGACCAGCCCTGGCTGCGGACCGGCCAACCAAAAGACCAGACGCGCTTCTGCGCTGATTTCATAGCCACGTTTGGCCGTTCCTGGTTCCCCATCGCCCGATTCGTAGTAGCGCGGGTAAATGGCACGGCCCTGTACGCACACTTCTTCGGGCCGGGTGGCGAACGGGCAGGCCGCAGAGGCCGAATAACGTTGCGGGAAGACGAGTTCGGTCAGCGGGATGGATGTGCCGAGAAACAGAATCAGCGCCACCGTCGGGGCAGTTCGTTTCCAGCCGGCAGAGCCGCCAGAGAGTGGCGATTCGATAGAGGCACAGGTGTCTTGGGATAGGGCAGGTGGGACGCCTCGCAACCCGGTCAGTGCGCTCTGGGCGAGCAAGAGCAAACCCCAGGCCTGGTATAAATAAGTGGTCCAATCGATTGGCACCAGAAAACGGTCGCCAGAACTGAGGAAAAGCGCCGTCCAGGCATGGTAGAACAGGCTGAATGCCAGAGGGAGCAGACCTGCCCAACGCAGATGAAGCCATGCGGCCGTCAGGCCGATGGCGAAGAGCAGGGTGTAGAGAAGGGTGTGCGGAATGGAGCGAAAACCGCTTTGCCAGAAGGCGTGCCTGGGCCAGCGCAGTTCGTCCAGGCTGGTCAGCTGGTCGCGCACAGGGAAAGTGTGCAGGCTGGTGATGAGATTGTTAAAGAAATGATTGGCGGCGCTGCCGAGAATGCGTTGTGGGTTGCGTTGCAGGTGTTCGAGCGCCATTCGGTTCAGACGGCTGACGTATTGGGCGGTGCTTTCTCCTGGCAGGCGAGGAAGGCTTTCGTTGCCGCTGCTTCCGCTCCAGCGGCGGGCGAGAACCATAGATTGTGAGATGGGATTGTCGAGAACCAGGCCGCCGGCGGCCAGCGTGTTGCGGATGAGCCAGGGGGCAAGGGCGAGTAAGAGACCAAGCGTCATCCACACCAGGCTGCGAAGCCAATCGGCGCGGCGGGTGCGCCATAGCGGAATCAGGCTCACAAGTGCCAGCGCACCCAACAGGATGACACTTTGCAGGCGGATGAGAGCCGCAATCCCCAGGATGCCGCCCATCAGCAGAGCATATGCGGGCGGTTTGGGGGTTTTGAGCCAGCGAATGGCCAGAATGGTGAAGAGAACCAGAAACAGCGCCGTGGGGATTTCCGAAAAGTAGAGTTTGGAATAGGTGTAGTTGAGCGCAAAGGGCGCGGCGTGGTTGGCGGTCAGGTCGCGCAGGGCAGCCAGCAGGGCCAGCAACAGCCCCAGTGGACGCGAGCCGAACTCTTTTCCCAGCAGGTAGAGCAGGGCGGGGAAGAAGGCCAGCCAGAGTGTTTGCAGGGTGATGACGGCATAGTAGCTCTGCCCGACCAGGGCATGTTGCCAGACGAGCAGAGAGACGTAGAACGGGCGGGTGGGGATGTCGGGCCAGAGCAGGCCTTCGCCTATCAGGGCTTGCTGGGCATATTGGGCGTAAATCAGCGCGTCGGAAAATGGATATGGCTCGAAGTTGGGGGCGCGTGGCGGCGTGGCGAAGAAGCCCGGCACAAGCGGGTCGGCGAGCCACAGCAGGCAGGTGAGCAAATACGTCAGGACGAACAGGATGACGTCCAGGCGGTGTGTGGACAGCCCCTGCAGCAGGAAACCCGCCAGCAGGGCGACCACAAGGGCAAGAAGTACCTGCCATTCCAGGAAGGGAGTGGACGGAAAGCCAAAAGAGCCATCGCGGGTGGGGGTGAGGCCCCAGCCGGTGAAGCGGATGAGGAGAAACAACAGCCCCAGGACGAAGGTGATAACAAGAAAAGGGCGTAAGGAGGAAGGTGGAATTCGTATTGGGTTTGGTGGGCGGTGCAGGAAGAGCCACTCCAGGCCGGCGAGGGTGAACCAGGTGGCCAGGGGGGCCAGACGGGAGGCGTAGGCGGTGTAGGTGTAGCTGGTTTGGCCCAGCGCCTGCAGCACGAGCAGGGTGAGCGGAGCGGCGAGCGCGGCGGTCAGTGCCAGGAGGTAGAGCGCGTTGTGGAGAACGGGGGCAAGTGCCAGCGGCGTATTTTTGGCGCGGACAAGACGCCAGCCCAGGGCAGAGAGAATGCTCAGGGTCAGTGTGATGCCCAGCAGCGTCCATCTTCCCCAAGAAAAATTGCCCGAATCGGTGGGCAGGAGCAGCAGCCAGACAAAGGCAAGCAGGCCCTGGGCGGTCCACAGGGCGAACAGGGTGGGCAGACTCATCGGCGTTGGGCGGCGGGCTTTTTGGCAGGGATGGGGATTTCCGGCAGGATGCGGTCGAGATTCCGCACACAGTAGGAGACGAAAACATCGCGGTTGACTACCAGCCGGATGGCGGTGGGCAGGAATTCATACAATCCGCCGACGGCAGCAGCCAGGGCAGCTTCGCTGCGCAGGGTGGCAAGTGCTGCCGGGCCGATTTTTTCAACCAGCAGGCTCTTGATGAGCGGAATTTGTTTTTCCAGCAGCAGGGCGTAGGAGGCGGCGTTCAGAGGGGCGGTGGCTTTTTCATCCACTCTGGCGGGGCGGGCAAATTTGTGTCCGGCAGCGGTCAGGGCGCTTTTGGCGGCTTTCAGTTGTGTGTGTTTGACCAGGATGTAATCGGTCTCGAATGTGGAGATGGCAAATAGAGGAATGCCTGCGGCGGCCAGGAGTGCGGTGATGCCTGCCAGGATGCCGGTTTCCTCGAAAGGAAGAGGTCCAACCACTTTGAGTACGCTCCAGCCCGGTTCGGATTGTTCGCTCTCGATGGTGATTTTTTCCGGCGCGACGATGGAGAGTTCTTCGACAGAGCCGCTGATGCTGTAAAACGGGCTGGAGGTGACCCCCTTAGGGATGCTCGCGCCAGGCTTAAGACGATGGATGGTGAATGGACCTTCGAGGATGCTGAATTTGAGGGGTTTCATGGCTGCTCCTTGCCGGTGAAGCTATTATAATCGCGCTGTTGTCTGGCCTGCGAAGAAATTGTGTTGCGGCTGTTTGTTTCTTCCTTGACCATCCCTTTTTTCTACACTACAATCTGTCCGCTATGTTCGAAAATCTTACTCATCGTCTGAATCAGGTCTTTGACCAGTTGCGCCGCCGGGGAAAACTCTCCGAAGCGGATGTGGATGCTGCCATGCGTGAGGTGCGCCTGGCTTTGTTGGAAGCCGATGTGCATTACAGCGTGGTAAAGGATTTCGTCAACCGCGTGAAAGCACGTGCGGTAGGGGCAGAAGTCTCCAAAGCACTGAACCCCGGTCAACAGGTCATCAAAATTGTTCACGAGGAATTGATTGCTACGCTCGGAGAGCCGGCGCCGCTGAATCTCTCTGGCCCGAAGCCGCGCGTGGTGATGCTGGTGGGGCTGCAAGGCTCTGGTAAGACCACACAGGCTGGGAAACTGGCGAAACTGCTGCGTTCGCGCGGAGAACGGGTGATGCTGGTGGCGGGCGACCCCTATCGCCCGGCGGCGGTTCAGCAGTTACAGCAATTGGGTGAACGGGTAGATGTGCCGGTGATTGCTGACTTAAAGAAAAAACCGCCGGAATTGGCTGCTTACGCGCTCGACCAGGCACAAAAGGGCGGTTATACCGTGATGATTGTAGATACGGCAGGCCGTTCGCAACTCGATGAAGCCCTGATGACCGAACTCAGGGCGATTGAGAAGCGTATTTCGCCGGTGGAAGTGCTCCTGGTGGTAGATGCGATGATAGGCCAGGAAGCCCTGCATGTGGCCGAAGGCTTCCGCGATAACGTTGCAATTACCGGCCTGATTTTGACCAAGATGGATGGCGATGCGCGCGGTGGAGCGGCCATTTCCATCCGTTCGGTGACGGGTGTGCCGATTAAGTTTTTGGGGACGGGTGAGAAGCTGGATGCCCTCGAAACGTATGACCCGGGGCGCCTGGCGTCGCGCATTTTGGGAATGGGCGATGTGATTGGTCTCATCGAGAAGGCCGAAGCAGCTTTTGATGCCCAAACGGCGCAGAAACAGGCCCAAAAATTGATGAAAGGGGAGATGGATTTGCAGGATTGGCTGGAGCAGATGCGCCAGATGCGAAAGATGGGCCCGCTGACGCAGTTACTGGAGATGCTGCCAGGACAGTTGGGACAGGTTGCCCGCCAGGTGGACCCGCGCGAAGTGGAGAAGAACTTTAAGCAAATCGAGGCGATTATCAATTCGATGACCCCCGAAGAGCGGCGCAATCCTGATATTCTCAACGCTTCGCGCCGCCGCCGCATTGCTGCCGGCTCCGGCAATGATGTACAGGCTGTTAACCGGCTGATGAAGCAATTCCGCGAAACGCAAAAACTGATGAAGACGTTGCAAAAAACGGGTCTCAAGGGCTTGCCGCGCTTGTTTGGCTAGCAGAAGAGCGCGCGGGTTATCGTTTTTCCATTGTCTGGTAGAGGGGTTTCAGTCGCTGGTAGAGTTGCCGGTATACGTGCTGGAACAATTCATCGTAGCGGGCGTGCGTTTGGGGGTTGGGGTCGAAGGTGGTACCGCGCCGCGTCATCTCACGGATGGCGGTCTCGAAATTGGGGTGCAGGCCGAGGCCCACAGCGGCATCTATGGCCGCACCCAGGCCCGAGGCTTCGTACACATGGGGACGTGAGGCCGGCAGCCCAAAAACATCGGCGGTCAGTTGCATGGCAGCATCGCTCTGACTGCCGCCGCCTGCCACGCGCAGTTCGGTAATTGGCACGCCGCTGCGTTTGCTCGTGCGCTCGGCGCCTTCGCGCAGGGCATAAGCCAACCCCTCCAGGATAGCACGGTACAGATGGGCGCGCGTATGCACATCGTTGAAGCCAATCACAGCGCCGCGTGCTTCCGGGCCGGGAAAGCGCAGACCAGGTGACCAGAAGGGTTGAAGCACCAGGCCATCAGAACCGGGCGGCACGCTTCGCACCAAATCGTCGAACAGGGCTTCCGGTTCGATTCCCTGCTCCTCAGCCAGCTTTTGTTCGCGCAAACCGAACTCGCGCTTGAACCAGGTGACCATCCAGTAGCCGCGATAAATCTGCACTTCCAGGCTATAGCGCCCCGGCACGGCCGCAGGGTAGGGCGGAATGAGGGGGATAACCTCGATGTAACGCTGGTGCATGGTGTTGATGGTGGCTGCGCTGCCATAGCTGAGGCAGCCGATGTGCGGTTCCAGACAGCCTGCGCCCAGCACTTCGGTGGCCTTGTCGGCGGCAGCGGCAATGAGCGGCAACCCCACCGGCAGGCCGGTTTCTTCGGCTGCGGCAGGGGAAATTTCGCCCAGTGGGGAACCCGGCGGGACAAGTTCCACCAGCAAGGAGCGCTCCATTGGCACGGCCTGCCATTTCCAGTCCCATGTTCTTGCCCAGGTTTGCGCTTTGTAATCGAATGGCACGTAGCCGACCTGGCAGGCAGTAGAATCCACGAAACGTCCGGTGAGCCGATAGGTGAGATAGCCCGAAAGGAACAGGTATTTGTGCGTGGCCTGCCAGATTTCCGGTTGATGCGTGCGAATCCAGTTGGCTTCGGCTTCGGCTTGCAGGTAGGCCACCGTTCGGGATGCGCCTGCCAGTTTGAATCCCAGTCCCCACAGGCCGCCGACCGGTGGCAGGCCCTCGGTACGGCGTTTATCGAGCCAGACGATGGCCGGGCGCAGCGGCTGGCCGTTTTTATCTACATTGATGACCGTGCTGCGCTGGGTGGTGAGCGCAACTGCTGCAAGACTGGATTTTTCCACCCCCTGCGCCCACAACCCACGGCAGGCCTGGCACAGGGCGTCCCAAAACACGTTGGGGTCTTGTTCGGCCAGGCCGGGAGCAGAAGAGAAGTAGGGTTCGATGGGGATGCGTTGTTTGGCGAGCAGTTTGCCGCGCGGGTCGAACACCAGCGCGCGCACACTTTGGGTGCCGTTGTCGAGGGCGAGCAGATTTTCGGGCATGGTTTGGTTCAGGGGGTGCGGAGGTGATTCGTCAGCATGGTTTGCACGAAAGCTTCCCAGACCGGATAGTCTGCGAGATTCCAGAGGGTGCGTTGAGGCGCAAAGGCCTGTTCGATGTTCCAGCCCTGCCCAAGGACGCGCCACAGGCCAATGAACGCCGTTGCGCGGTAGTTCATGGCACAGTGGACAAGGATGTGTTTTCCTGCGTGGGCGTCCATCGTGTTCATGAACTGCTCTAAATCGGCAGGCTGGGGAGCTTCCCAAACGACTGGAATGTGAACGTGTTCCATGCCCAGTGCGCGTACCAATTCCGGTTCATTCGGCAGGGCGTTATCGGATGTGGGCAGCGCCAGGTTGATGACCACTTCAATTCCGGCGCGAGCGGCATCTTCAAATTGGGGCGGGGTGGGCTGTCCACCGCAGCAGAGTCTGTCTTCCAGACGCAGGAAATTCAGGATGTTGTTCAGCGCCATTCTTTGACCTGCGTGACCTGCGCTCCGGTCATCTCCTGAAGCGCGGTGGGGGTGAGTTGAAAGAGCGAGTTGGGCGTTCCGGCGGCAGCCCATAGCGTCTCGTATTGCATCAGGTCTTCGTCCAGGTAGGTTTCCAGTTTTTGTAAATGTCCAATGGGCGGTACACCGCCGATGGCAAAGCCGGTGACGCTGCGTACCCGTTCGGGGTCGGCGCGGCCAATCGGTTCGCCGACCAGTTCGCTCAATCGTTTTTCATCTACGCGGTTCTCACCGCTGACCAGGACGAGAATGATTTTGCCGCTGCTCTGTCCTTGAAAGATAAGCGATTTGACGATTTGTCCCAACAGGCAGCCCACAAATGTGGCCGCTTGCGCGGCGGTTTTGGTGGGCGTCTCGCTTTCAATGACTGTGAACGCATATCCCAGCGCATGCAGGGTGTTTTGCACTTTTTGGGCGGAGGGGGAGAGTGGTTTGCTCATGAATGTTTCTCCGGTTTCGTTGGTTTTTGCGGCAAGGTAAAAAAAAAGGTGGCACCTTGTCCGACTTTGCCTTCGGCCCAAACCCGGCCACCGTGTTTGTTGATGATGCGTTTGACAATCGCCAGTCCAACACCGCTGCCTTCGAACTCATCCTGCCGGTGCAGGCGTTCAAACACGCCAAACAATTTTCCGGCGTATGCCATATCGAAGCCGACGCCGTTATCACGCACGAAGTAGACGATTTCACCCTCCTGCTCGAAACTGCCGACCTCGATGCGTGGATGTTCCTGTGTGGATGAAAACTTGATAGCGTTGGAAAGCAGGTTGGTAAGCGCCTGGCGCACCAAGGGAGCATCTCCGTAAGCATGGGGCATGGTCTGAACGATGAACTCAATCTGTTGCGTGTTGGTCTTCATCAGGTCGTTGATGATGGCCTGGGTCATCGCCTGTATATCCAGCTGATGCTGACGCAAGGCTTGACGGCCCAGATGGGTAAATGCCAACAGTTCGTCAATCAGCCGGCCCATCAGATGCGCGTTTTCTTGAATACGCCGAATGTGCGAGATGGCTGCAGGAGCAAGGGAGGCGCCGTAATCTTCCAGGAAAATGTGCGTGAGGCCGTGAATGCCCCGCAGGGGCGCGCGCAGGTCGTGCGAAACGGTGTAGGTAAAAGACGCCAGTTCCTTGTGAGCGGCTTCCAGTTCTCTGGTGCGCAGCAGCACGCGCCTTTCCAATTCCGCATTCAACGTGCGGACTTCAGCTTCAGCGCGTTTGCGTTCGGCCAGTTCTTTTTCCAGGGCGGTGTAGAGCCGCGCGTTTTCGATGGCAATTGCAATTTGTGTCGCAGCGCCGGAGAGCAGTTCCAGGTCATCATACGTGTAGGCATTCAGCGTGTAACTTTGCGCGGAAATGGCCCCCAGCACTTTGCCGCCGAATTGCAGGGGCGCCAGCATTAGCGAGGCTGAGACTTTTTCGGCCTCGCCCAGAGCGTTTTGTAAGGGCAGGTTGGCCTGCCGCCGACTCACTTCTTCAGCACTCCGGTTGACCAGATAGGCTTCACCGCTCAGGATGGTTTTACTCAGTTGTGTATCGGGCTGAAGCGGCGTGGAGGCTTCGTCCCACTTTTTTCCGCCGTCTATAACAATCGGGTAAGAAATCATCCGGGTTTCGGGGTCGTACAGGGCGATGTAGAACGCATCCAGCGGGAGGACGTATCGTAACAGGTGATAGGCGCTTTCCAGCACACCGTTCAAGTCGCGCAGGGCTGAAATGGAACGGCCAATTTCGTTCAAGGTTGCCAGGCGTTCAGCGCGGGCGCGGCTGGTTTCATAGAGCCGTGCGTTTTCGATGGCGATGGCAATCTGGCTGGCTGCGCCGCTCAGGATGGCAGCGTGGTCTGCGTTATAGGTATTGAGGGAATAGGAGTGGGCTGAAATGGTCCCAATGACGCGCCCATGCACCACCATTGGCGCGGTAACGACCGAAGCCGAGACCTTTTTCGTCCCCAATCGTTTCGAGTGGGGGATGACCGGGTGACGAAGTTCCTCCTCGCTACGGTTCAAAATGTGTGTCTGGCGGGTGTAGATAGATTGGGCCACCACATTTTCAGGGTAGAGCGGCGAGGGCTTTTCTTCATAGAACTGGCCCTCGTCATACACCAGTGGGAAGGAGAGCAGGTTGGTCTTCGGGTCGTAAAAGGTCACAACGAAGCCAGCCAGAGGCAGAGCGGTCTTGATTTGTTCCAGTGCCAGATGCAAGGTGCCGGGCAGGTCTTTCAGACTGGCAACACCGCGGCTGATTTCCTGTAAAATTTCCAGTTGCCGGGTGCGGGCGCTCAGGGCTTCGCGGCTGGCTTGCAGTTCGGCTTCGGCATCTTTTTTGTCTTGAATGTCGCGCACGATGGCGATGATACCGTCAATCCGCCCATTCGGCTGATGGCGCGGCCCAAGGCTGACCCAGAACCAGCGTAGGTTGCCATCCCGGTCCAAGAGTTGCACTTCGCCCGCCAGCGTGTTTCCACGCAAGACGCTCTTAAGTTCGGCATCTAAGTGCAGTTGACCTGGCGCCAGTATCTCGGAGATAGACTTGCCAACATAGCCTGTTGCCGTCTCGGGCAACAGGCCATGCACTGTTTCGATGACGCCGTTGGTGTTGAGCGTGACTACTGTATCGGGGATGCTGTTGACCAGCGTACGCCAGCGCAGTTCCGCGTTTTTGGTTTTTTCGAGCGATTGTTGTAACGCGGTGGAGAGCAGAAAAATTGCCACCGTGCCAAGCGTCAGAAACAGGGAGACCAGGAAGAAATCCGAAACTTCGGGGGCAAAATCTGCGGGGGAATTTTTTATCGGCAGCCAACCGTAAAATTCTCCAAAAACCAGCGCAGCCGCTGAGGCCACCAGCCCCAGTGCAACCCACAGAATCTCTTTGCGGCGCAGCAGATAACTGGCAACGATGAGAATCAGGCCGTAATTGATGATGCCAATATCGTGAATTCCCTGTCCCACCGCCAATACGAACGTCAGCCCTGCGATTGCGCCAAACAAAACGATGTAGCTGGAGAGATGGGTGTGACCGGTACGATTTGCCCAATAGGCCAACAGGATGGGAACGTAAACGAAAATTGTAGCAATAGCCGAAGCGATTTTCCCCGCCGAAAGAGTGATGCCTGTGGCAACCAGCAAGATGCCGATTGTGGTGAGCAGGATGACGTGTAAAAATCGGGCAATCCGATTCTTCTCTTCATCCTCATAGTACGGCGGGCGGAGCAGTTTCCAAACGGTTTGCAACATGGTGGGCCTTACCGGCGCGTGCAGCTGGTGTTTATATTGTATCGCTAAACCGCGATGTTTCCTGAGAGAAATTGTGAGAACGGATACAAATTACTTTCTGTAAAACAAGAGGTGCAGGATACACGGCATGATTTTGGCATGTTTTGCTGACCTGTTTACGTCTCTTGGGCAGGCCTTGAGAATCCAAACAGCGCTCCTGGCCTGGAAACGAGTGCATCTTGCCGTTTGCAACCAATCCGTTTGGGAGCGCCGTTTGGAGATGAAGAGAGCCGAATGGATTTATGCCTGAACGAACGTTCCGTTTCGTAAGTCTATCAGCGCCTGCTGAATTTCTTCCACTGTATTCATGACGAACGGCCCATACGGAACGATTGGCTCGCGGAATGGTGCGCCTGCTATCAGCATGAAGCGGATACTGGAAGATTCATCTGCCTGGATGTGGATTTCTGTGCCCGGACCGAACTCGACCATCGAAACCGCCTGCACCGCCACGCTGTGGCCTGTTTCGCCGTTGAGAAATTGTCCGCTGCCCTCGAAGACGTAGGCCAGCACAGTATGTTCGGGTGGCAACGCCTGGATGAATTCTCTGCCTGGCCCAATTTCCACATCGGCATAGAGCGGTTCCGCGGCGATTTCCCTTACCGGGCCGCGTGTGCCGAACAGCTCTCCGGCCACCACACGTGCTTTCACACCATCGCGTTCCACGATGGGAATGCTCTCGGCGGTCACTTCTTGATATTTCGGCGGAGACATTTTCAAGCGCGCCGGCAGGTTGACCCACAACTGAAAGCCGTAAATGGCGCCGCTCGGTCCACGTCGGGGCATTTCTTCATGCAGAATGCCTCGCCCTGAAGTCATCCATTGCACATCGCCTGGACCGATTTCGCCCATGTTGCCGAGACTGTCGCGGTGGCGCACTACCCCTTCGAGCATGTACGTCACCGTTTCGATGCCGCGATGCGGGTGGGTTGGGAAACCGCGAATGGGGCCTTCGATGGGGTCGTTAAATGCAAAGTGGTCAAACAAAAGGAAGGGGTCGAAGAGATTGCTCTTATGCGGCCCAAACGAACGGCGCAATAACACACCCGCGCCCTCAATGACCATTTGAGGGTGAATGATTTGTTTAATGTTACGAATGGTTGTCATCAACGCGCTCCTTGCTGCACCTGTAATTCGGAGTTGCTTTGTCGCAATTCTAGTGCAAGCGCGTGACTGTGTCAAACAAAAACCCGTCAGAATTGTGTAAGAACACACGCGGGCGGCTAGGGAATGTATCCCGTCTCATACGTGCCGGCATCCAGCCCCAGCCGGGCGCGCAGTTCAGCAAGAAGATGCGGGATGACGTCGCTATAATCGGGGCGTGCAGTCGAAACATCCACGCGCACAACCTGCGTCGCAGGCAGCGAGGTCAGCCACTCATTCAGGTAAGCGCTGAGCAGGGCGTTATCTTCCGGTTGGGTAATGTTGATGCGTTCGCGCAGGTGCAGGCGGCGGGCCAGCTCGGCTTCCGAAACCTGCAAAGCAATCACCAGGTCTGGCGGCGGCTGACCGATACGGATGGTCAGATACAGGCGTCGGCACAGGTCGAATTCGGCTTCGTTCAGGTAATTGCGGGCGCGAAACAGGCGTGTAAAGCCGTGAAAATCCTGTTCCAGTCCGCCATCCAGCAGACCGGGCGCGGCAGCGCGTCGCAGCGTGCGTTCCTGCTCGGCGCGCAGGAGCAGATAATCAAACTGGTTGGCAAGCGCCCAGCGGGCATCGCTTTGAAATAAAGCCTGAAACGGACGTTCGGTGTGTTGTTCCAAACCCAGCGCAAACGGGTAAGACATGCGCAGAGCGTGCGCCAGGCTGGTTTTGCCTGCTCCACTGGGACCGACGATGGCGATGAGTTGAGCCATAGCAGGAAAAAAACAGCCCCAGATACCCTGGGGCTGTTGGGCAGTTACTTACCCAGCATGGCGCGCACTTCGTCGAGCCGCCCGGCGGAGCCGAGTTTTTCGTTCTTGTGCGCGATGAATTTGGCATACTCGGCCATGAAGACCTTGCCGATGGGGCGCAGGTCGAACTCGGCGGGATGGTCACGGAAATATTCGCGGTGAACGCGCGTCCACACCAGACGGCCATCGGTATCAATGTTCACTTTGGTCACGCCAAGCGTGGCGGCGCGGGCAAATTCGTTCTCATCTACCCCTTTAGCGCCCTTAATACTACCGCCTGCCGCGTTGATGCGCTCCACTTCTTCTTGCGGCACCGAACTGGAGCCGTGCATAACCAGCGGAAAGCCCGGTAGACGTTTTTGAATTTCTGCCAGGACATCGAAGCGCAGGCCCTGGTTGCCGGTGAATTTATAAGCGCCGTGACTGGTGCCGATGGCGCAGGCCAGCGAGTCACAGCCCGTCAGTTCCACGAATTGTTTGGCCTGGTCGGGGTCGGTCAGATGCGCGTTGGCTTCGTCTACGCTTACATGCTCTTCCACACCGCCCAATTGCCCCAGTTCCGCTTCGACCACAATCCCGCGTGCGTGGGCAGCTTCTACCACACGGCGGGTAATTTCCACGTTCTTCTCGAATGGCTCGTGGCTGGCGTCAATCATTACCGAAGAGTAGAAACCGCTTTCGATGCAGTCGTAGCAGGTTTGTTCGTCGCCATGGTCCAAATGAACGGCAAAAATGGCTTCCGGGAAAATCTCATCTGCCGCGCGAATCATCGCTTCGAGCATCTTTTTGTGCGTATACGAACGGGCGCCTTTGCTGATTTGGATGATGAACGGCGCCTTGCTTTCTACGTTACCGCGAAACAGGCCCATGGCCTGCTCCAGGTTATTGATGTTGTATGCGCCAATGGCATACTTGCCATAAGCGGCCTCGAACAACTTTTTGGTGGTGACAATCATGGCAGTATCCTCTCTTTCAGAAATTCACCCGCCGAAGCGGGAGGGTGTGCAACTTCCCGTACAAAACTGCGTAAATGACGGTGTGGCCTGCTTGATTATACACAAATACAGGCTATAATGAACCAAATCGTCCCGACTCATCTTTCCAGGAGGAACCCATGAGCGATTATTACGGACGCGTGAGCGCCGACCAGGATGCGCTTACCAAACTGATTTCGTACATCCCCGGTTTCAGCGGTTACATCGAACGCGAAAAGCGCCGTGCTGCCGATAAATTGTTGCGCGATACGGTAGCGCGCCGTTTCGAGGAACTTTATAAGCGGCTTTCGGCTTTGCAGAGCGAGCTTATTCAGCAGGGCGCTATCGAATTCGTGGATGACATGGAAAAAGCTGCCGTTCTGATGCGTACGTTTACCGATAAAATTCGCAATGCCACTTATGGTTACGCCGGCTTTTTCGACGCTGTCAAAATCAATGAGCAGGAACTGGCGCAGCTCTACGCGTTCGATAATGCCTTCTTCGAACTGGGAGAGCAAATCAACGCTGCGCTTGATACGGTCGAACAATCGCTCGGCACGCCCGAGGCTTTGCCAGCGGCCATCCGGCATCTCACCTCGCTCAACCGCGAGGCGGTCAACACCTTCGACCGCCGTTATGAAGTGGTGAGCGGCTCAAAGTAATTTCTTGCGTTAGAGTGACTGTCATCTTGCCGATGGCGGTCACTTTTTTCCCCGAAGAGATGGGCAATGCGCTATCAGGTCGAATCCCTCGATACCGGCTTGACCGTTGAATTGACGCTGGAGGGGGCTTTCCGCCCGCTTGTTACCTTGCCCGTGCCGTTTGTTTCTCAGTTTGGGCCGGGCGCCGACTCGCGTCAGAATGATAGCGGCGCCGCGGCAGCGGTGATGCTTTTGCGCGCCTATCAGCCGCTTTCGGCGTTTACGCCGGATGTCTTCTCGGCGCGTTTTGCCCTGCCCGGCGATGCACCTTTTACTCTGCCGCAGTTGCGCGCTGCGTTTGCCACGCTCGGCCTTACCGCTGAAGTGCGGAATGGCCTGGGGATGCAGGATGTTTTCGTTGCGCTTGCCGCCGGCAAACCACTGCTCTTGCCGCTTCGTGCGCACACCCTGACCGAAGCAGGCTGGCTCGCTGCGGCGCCGGGAGGACTGCATTTTGTGGTGGCAGTTGGCCTGGATATTCGCAACGTCTATCTGCACGACCCCGCCCGCTCCGATGCGCTCACCGGCGCTGCACGCCCCTTGCCACTCGATTTGTTTTGGCGCGCCTGGCGTGATACCGCTAGCGATTCGTTGCTGCCCATTCCAGAACGTTCGGCACTGATTCCTGCGAATGCGCTGGGATTTCGTCTGACGCGGCGTGTGCGCGTCAATATCGCTTCGCTTAACGTTCGCAAAGAACCGGCGCTCAATGCCCCACAGGTCGGCACCTTGCGCAAAGACCAGGTGGTCGAAATTACACGCGAGCTAAATGGCTGGGGCGAAGTTGCCGGCCAGGGGTGGATACTCCTCTCCTACACCGTTGCAGCCTGAAGTTCAGCGGATGGCCGCTTCTATCATCTGTCCAAAGGTTAAACGTGCCGTGCCGGTAATTTGCGGGTAGATTTTGCGGTAACTATAGGGGTAATAGCACGGCAAAGAATATGGGTTGGGGTCTTTGAACAGGATGCTGCGGTCTTTGATGCGCGAATTTCCCGCAAATCCCAACTGATAGCCAAACAATTTCAAAAGCGCGCCGGGGTTGTTCGGTACAGAATCAAACGGGAAGGCAAAAAAACGGATGGGATGTCCGAGTTGGCTTTCGATGATGCGCTTGCTTTCCCGGGCATCCCAAACGCGGGTGGCCGTCGAGGCTGTGCGGTAATCGGGATGATACACTCCGTGTGAGCCGATTTCTATCAGCCCGGTTTGTTCCCACTCTCGCAGGTGGCTCCAGCACACATCGTTGGTATTGCTGCTCTCTTTGATGGCGCTGGTCAGCACGAAAAAGGTGGCGCGGAAGCCATATCGCACCAGCGTTGGCACGATGACTTCTTGCAGGTTGCGGTAAATGGGCATGCCCACATCAAAACGCAGAAAACACGAGCGTTTGGGAGGTTGATATTCGCCCTGTACGAAGCGCAACATTTCTTCGTTGTTGAGAGTGTAATAGCCGTTGTCGTTTAGCCATTCCATCTGCGCCAGGAACCAGGGGGTCGTCATTTGCACAGTTTGTCCGCCCTTGTATTCGGTATCGTGATATTCGATGGCCGGGATGCGTCGTGCCAGATTGGGGTCGCCTGGAAGAGTCATGAAAGCCTCCTGAATACCGGAACCCTGAGGCTGGGGGTCAAACCCGCTCAGCACTTTGCGTCGAACTGCTTGCGGGTCGCCGCCGGCCTGAACTCTGCTTTTATTTTAGCGCGTTTCGTGCGTTGTTTCACAAAAAACGTAGCGGACGTTTCCCTCTCCTGCTGCCGTGTAGGGGGTGGAAGATGCTTACGGTCAGGGTGGATAGTTGCCCAACAACGATGTATACAGTGTTCTTTGATTCCTATAATGCTTGTCTTATGCTTGGGGAATACAATCTCAAGCGATGTGAACAGGCCTGGAAGCTCTTGCATCCTGCCTATCACATACCCTTTTCAGAAGGGTTTGGATGAACAGCCCGGGCATTCATGCGGCAGGATGGGACAGGATGGTTGACTGGTTTTCTCGCGGAAATGGAGGTGACCCATGAAGTGGCAGTGGAAACTTGGAACGTTTGCAGGGATTGACGTCTTCGTCCATGCAACTTTCTTGTTGATTGTGGCGTGGTATGGTTTTGTTTACTGGCAACAGACCGGCACGCTGTCAGGCGCGCTGGAAGGCGTGGCGTTTATCCTGCTCTTGTTTGCTGCCGTGACTTTGCACGAATATGGACATGCACTCACGGCGCGTAAATTCGGCGTGCGTACCCGCGACATCACGCTTTATCCCATTGGTGGGGTGGCGCGTTTGGAGCGGATGCCCGATAAACCGATTCAGGAGCTGTGGGTGGCGCTGGCCGGCCCGGCGGTCAATGTCGTCATTGCCGCAGCCCTGTTTGCCTGGCTGGTCTTTACCGATACCCTTGTGCCGCTGCGCGAGTTGACTCTGGCAACCGGCTCCTTCGTTGAACGCCTGATGATGGTCAACATCTTTCTGGTGGCGTTCAACCTGATTCCGGCCTTCCCGATGGATGGTGGACGGGTGCTGCGTGCGGTGCTGGCAATGAACATGGACTATGTCCGCGCCACGCAAATTGCCGCAACGGTCGGGCAGGGATTGGCCTTCCTGTTCGGGTTCATTGGTTTGTTCACCAATCCGTTCCTGCTTTTCATCGCCTTCTTTGTGTGGATGGGCGCTTCGCAGGAAGCCAGCATGGTGCAGATGAAGAACGCGCTGGGTGGCATTCCGGTGTCCCGCGCCATGTTGACCGATTTCGAGACGCTCTCGCCGCGCGATACGCTGGCACGTATGGTACAACTCGTCCTGGCCGGCTCACAGCGTGATTTTCCGGTGGTGGAAGATGGCCGCGTGCTGGGCATTGTCACCCGTGATGATTTCCTGAAAGCCCTCACCCAACACGGGGAAGATTGGCCCGTCAGCCAGGTAATGCACGTCAACCTGCCGATAGTAGATAGTTACGAAATGGTGGAAAATGCGCTGCTGCGTTTGCAGGAATGCGGCATCCCCGTTCTGCCGGTGACGCACGGTGGGCAACTGGTTGGCATCATCACACCGGAAAACATCACCGAATATCTGATGATTCGCTCCGCGCTGCGGGCCAGAGCCAACGTGCCAGTTTTGTAGGCGCAAACTCCCGAAAGGAAGCCCCTTTCGGGAGTTTTTGGGGTGTATAATGAGTGTATTCTGGTTGTGGCGGAGGATTTTTGTGACCGACCCTCGCATCGAGCGCTTTGCGCGCATCCTGGTAGATTATTCGACCCGTCTGGTCTCAGGCGACCGGGTTCTCATCGAAGGCACCACAGCTGCTGAACCTCTCATTCGCGCTCTGTATGTCCGCGCCTTAGAAGTCGGCGCGCATCCGCACGTGCTGATGGAGTTCTCTGACCAGCAGGAAATTTTCTTCGAGAAAGCCGGCGATGGGCAGTTAGACTATCCTCCCACCTTTCAAAAACTGGCTTACGAAACTTTCGAGTCGCGCATCCGCATTCATTCTTCTATGAACCCGCGTGCGCTTTCCGGTTTTGACCCGGCCCGATTAGGCCGCCGTCAGAAAGCGCTTGCGCCTATCCTTCAGACCCAAATGCGGCGTGGCGCAGCTGGTGAATTGCGCTGGTTGACCACGCTCTTCCCGACCGAAGGCTATGCCCGTGAAGCGGGTATGGAATGGAATGTCTATCAGGATTTTGTTTTTCGCGCCTGCCACGCCGACGAAGCCGACCCGGTCTCTTATTGGAAGAACGTAGAAGCCGAGCAGGCGCGTATGATTGCGCAGATGCAGGGTCACCACCAGGTCACCCTGCGCGGTCCAAACGTGGATTTGACTCTCTCTATTCGAGACCGCACGTTCATGAATTCATCTGGCACGCACAACATGCCCGACGGTGAAATCTACACCGGCCCGGTGGAGGAATCGGTCAATGGGTGGGTCAGATTCACCTATCCAGCCATTTACAACGGCGTGGCGGTGGAGGGCATTGAGTTGTTTTTTTCTGAGGGACGGGTGGAGCGCGCCAGCGCGGAAAAAAACGAAGCCTTTTTGCTGGAAATGCTTGGTGCGGATGCCGGTGCGCGCTATGTTGGAGAGTTTGCCATCGGCACGAACTTTGAGATTGACCGTTTTACGGGCAACATCCTGTTTGATGAGAAAATCGGCGGCACATTTCACATGGCGCTGGGCGCAGGTTACCCGGAAACCGGCTCTAAAAACCACAGCGTCATTCACTGGGATATGATTTGTGATATGCGGCAGGATGCCGAGATGGCTGTAGATGGGCAGGTCATCTACCGTAACGGGCAATTTGTCTTTTAGTAAGCGCCCACCGACGGGTCAACCATGCGGGCATACGCATCAATGCCGCCGGCCAGGCTGTAAACGTTCTGCCAGCCGTTCTGGCGCATCCAGGCTGTGACTTGCGCCGAACGAACGCCGTGATGACACATTACGACAATTGGCGCATCGGGGCGGCGCAAATCCTCAGGAAAGGCTTCCTGTAACTTTTGTGCCAGTATGCTCATGGGTAAGACCCGGGTGCGCGCATCGCGGATGGCCGCCAGACGCACTTCCCACTCTTCACGTACATCGAGCAGGGTGAAAGTCTCACCCTGCTCGAGTTTTTTGGCGAGTTCTTGCACGCTGATTTCGGGGACGAAGCGTTGCATGCTTACTTATCGTTCAAGGCTGCCACGCCGGGCAATTCCTTGCCTTCCAGGAATTCCAGGCTGGCCCCGCCGCCGGTGGAGACGTGCGTCATCTGTTTGGCAACTCCGGCTTTTTTGACCGCGCTGGCACTGTCGCCACCGCCGATGACGGTCGTGGCGCCGCTTTCGGCCAGCAGGCGCGCAAGCGCAAACGTCCCTTCGGCAAATTTGGGGAACTCGAAGACGCCAACCGGTCCGTTCCAGACAATCAGTTTGGCGCCCTGCAGGGTTTGTTTGTACAGTTCAATTGTCTTTGGCCCCACATCCAGCATGCGCCAGCCGGCGGGAATGTGTTCAACATCCACAACCTGGCTTTCAGCTTCGGCATCGAAGCGGTCGGCCACCACAGCATCCACCGGCAGGACGAGTTTTTCGCCCAGTTTTTCGAGCAGGGCTTTGGCGGTTTCGATGGATTCGGTCTCCACCAGGCTTTCCTGCATATTCAGGCCTTTGGCAGCCAGGAAAGTGTTTGCCATGCCGCCACCGATGATGAGCTTGTCACACCGGGAAGCCAGCGTTTCGACGACCAGGATTTTATCGCTGATTTTTGCCCCACCCAAAATGGCGATGTACGGATGTTCGGGGTTGGCAATGGCTCTGCCGAGGTATTCCAGCTCCTGCTCCATGAGGAAGCCAGCCACTGCCGGCAGGAAGCGGGCAATGCCTTCGGTCGAGGCGTGGGCGCGGTGCGCCGAGCCGAAAGCATCGTTCACGTACACATCGGCCAGCGCGGCCATTTGCTTTGCCAGTTCCAGGTCGTTTTTCTCTTCGCCTTTGTGAAAGCGGGTGTTTTCAAGCATCACCACCTCACCCGGCTTCAGGTTGCGGGCAATTGCTTCCACTTCCGGCCCAACGCAATCGGGCGCCATGATGACGGGGCGTCCGAGCAGGTTAGAAAGCACTTCGGCGGCGGGCTTCAGGCTGAATTCCGGGTCGGGGCCGCCTTTGGGTCGCCCCAAATGGCTGGCAAGCAACACCGAAGCGCCCTGTTCCAGCACGTACTGAATGGTCGGCAGCGCGGCGCGAATTCGTTTGTCATCGGTGACCTTGCCTTCTGCCATCGGCACGTTGAAATCCACGCGCATGAAAACGCGCTTGCCTTTCAGGTCAATATCTCGTACGGTTTTTTTGTTCATCGTCAGCTCCTGTTTTATCGGTTATCCAGTTATCTGTTTCTCTGGCTTATCTGTTTCTGACTGGATAACCGATTGCTCAGATACCCCTTACAGCGATTTTGCCATCAATGCAGCCAAATCGGCGGTGCGGCAGGAGTAGCCCCATTCGTTGTCGTACCAGGTGACGACCTTGATGAAACTGCTCTTTTCTTTGCCCAGCACCATCGTAAAGGGCAGGTCTACGCTGGAGGAGTGCGGGTCGCCCTTGTAGTCAATGCTGACGAGTGGTTCATCCACTGCCTGCAGAATGCCCTGGAAGCGCGGCTCTTTAGCGGCTTCGCGGAACATCTGGCGCAGCTCTTCGGTGGTGGTTTCGGTTTCCACTTCGGCGGTGAAATCTACCACCGAAACGGTGCTGGTCGGGACGCGCAGCGCGTAGCCATCGAACTTGCCTTTCAGGTCGGGGATGACGAGCGCAACCGCTTTGGCCGCACCGGTCGTGGTGGGGATGATGCTCATTGCGGCGGCGCGGGCACGGCGCAGGTCGGAGTGGGGCAGGTCGAGAATCTTCTGGTCGTTGGTGTAGGCGTGGACGGTGGTCATGAACGCGCGCTTGATTTTCAGCCGGTCATGCACCACTTTGGCGGCGGGCGCCAGACAGTTGGTGGTGCAGGAAGCGTTCGAGACGACGTGATGATTGGCCGGGTCATATTTGTCTTCGTTGACGCCCATCACGATGGTGATGTCTTCCCCTTCGGCAGGGGCCGAGATGATGACTTTCTTGGCGCCGCCGTGCGTGATGTGGTTGACTGCGCCCTTGACCACTTTGCCTTTTTTGTTCACGCCGTCTTCTTTGATAGTGAACAGACCGGTGGATTCGATGACGATATCCACACCCAGGCTGCCCCAGGGGATGTTGGCCGGGTCGGTTTCCTTGAAGGCTTTCACCAGTTTGCCGTCAATCAACAGACCATCCTCGGTGGCTTCCACCGTGCCATCGAAACGACCGTAGTTCGAGTCATACTTGAGCAGATGCGCCATCGTCTTCATATCGCCGATGTCGTTGAAGGCCACCACTTCCAATTCCTGCGGGTAGCGGTCGCGAATTGCCTTGAGAACCTGACGGCCGATGCGGCCAAAGCCGTTGATACCAACTTTGATAGTCATAACGAAACCTCCTCAGGGTTGATGGTTTGTGATTTTTTACACAATTAAGATTTTACCACATTGTTGCGTGGAGTTCGCCCAGTCGCTGGACGCTTTGCCTATTCTACAACAAAATCTGGTTGCTTTTTCTCGGGTTTCAGGGAAATTTTAAGTGGATTTCTGGTTGTCTGGCCTGCCTCACTCCGACAGACGGGGTGCGGATGGAAGGTCGCCGCGCGGCGGTTTTATTCGGCCAGCGGGCCGGTACGTTCGTAGAGCAGGTCTATCAACACCTGGGCCAGCTTAAGCGAATCGTGCCGCCAGGGTTGTTCATCGTCTATCAGGTTGGCGGCGTAAATCGGGTAGCGTGCGGCAGCCGCATCTATTTTCACCCAGTCCACGCCGGGGGGGAGGGGTTTTTCGCAGGCATTGTTGCACACGATGACATCGAACAAATCGGGGCCAATATGGGCTTCCAGCGCCGCCACATGGTCACTGACATGGTAGCCGCTCGTCTCTCCGCGCTGGGTGGCGATATTGACGACATACACCTTCAGGGCTTTGCTGGCGCGCAACGCAGCAACCAAATCGGGAACCAGCAGCGTGGGGAGCAGGCTGGTGTACAGACTGCCCGGTCCAACAACCACCATCTCAGCCATCAGGATGGATTTGATGGAAGGTGGGAAGGCAGCCGGGTTGTTTGGCTCCAGATACACCCGCCGGATTCGTCCCTGCGCTTCGGGGATGCGGCTCTCGCCTTCGATGCGTACTTCCTGCACCGAATTGGGCAGTTGCACATCCGCAATCAGGCGTACATCATGCAACGTGGCAGGCAAAACCCGTCCGTTGACCGAAAGCACCCGTCCCGATTCGGCTACGGCTTCCTCGAAACTGCCCGTCAGGTCGGCCAGCGCCGAGATGAACAGGTTGCCGAAGGAATGGCCGCCCAGCCCCGAAGCATCGGAAAAGCGATATTGAAACAACTGCGTGAGCATGGCCTCGTCGTTGGAAAGCGCTGCCAGGCAGTTGCGAATGTCGCCCGGCGGCAAGATGCCCAAATTCTGGCGCAATTTGCCCGAAGAGCCGCCATCATCTGCTACGGTGACGATGGCCGTGATGTTGTTGGTGTGGTGTTTCAGGCCGCGTAGAAGGGTGGATTGCCCATGTCCACCGCCCATCACCACCACGCGTGGACCGCGCTCGCGGCGGCGATGAACTGCAATCTGGTCCACCAACCGTTGGCCGGGACGCAAGAAGGGATTGAGCAGAGCGCGGTTCAGGCCGGCAATGCCCCAAACTACCAGCCCAAAGCCGATGAGCAGGAACACCGCCACGCGTACCGGGCGCGGCCAAAAGCGCAGGGTGGCCACATCTACAAAGTTCAGAAACTCACTTTCCGGTGCAGTACGGTACACATCCAGCAAAAAGTAGGCAACCCCCACTCCCAGAAAGGTGATGCCGGTCAGCAACATCAACAGCCAGCGTTTGACACCCAAACCCGGTGTCAGCCAAAGCATCAGCCCTGCCAGTTCGTTGCGGAAGGACAGGAACCATTTACGCATGGTTGCGTGGTTTCCGCGCGCTTTGATGTACTTTTGGCGCCAGGTCGTCTCTTTTGCCATTGACCGGCACGCCAATTCGATAAGCTGCTGAAGCAATCGAATGCGAGATGGAGGGCGCAGCCAGTAAAACGAAGAAAATCAGCAGCAGGGCTTTCCAGGTTGCCAGAGGGGTCAAAATATCGGCGGCCAGCAAAAGGAATACCAGCCCGAACACGCTCACTTTGCCGGTTGCGTGCAGACGGGTATAGACATCGGGCATGCGCAGAAACCCAATGACGCCGATGAACGAGACGGCTGTGCCTGTGACCAGGAAAAGGAGCGCCGCAATTTGCAACAACAGGTTCATGCTAAAACACTTTCTGGTCTGAAATGTATTTGGCGAGCGCAACGGTCGAAAGATACCCTAAGGCCGCGGCAGCAATGGCTACATCTATAAAAATGCTGCTTTGGCGGATGATGGAGATGACGACCAGGACGGCAATCGTCAGGGTCGAGGTCAGGTCTAAACCGGCCAGCCGCGTCACGGCGTTCTCGCCGCGTAAGGTTTGCCAGACGGCGGCAAATGCCATCAGAAGGTGGGCGGCAAGTACAATCCAGATGGTGATGGTCAGTATCTGTTGCATACGCTTGTTTCTCGCTTTTGGAAGTTACTCGAACATCTTGCTCAATAAGTTTTTACGCAGAGATTGGGCTTCAGCCACGAAACGGGCAGAGTCCTCTACGTTCAAGCAGTGCGTGTACATCACTCCGTCTTCATCAATGGCAATCACCATTTCACCGGGGGAGAGGGTGATTGCGTGTGCCGAGAGCGCGGTTCCCAATTCGGTTTTGGTGCCGGAGGGAATTGCAATGATGCCCGGCTGGATGGGAAGTTTGGGGTCCAGGACGATTTTGGCAGTGCTATAAGTGCCTTTGATGACATCCCAGGCCACAACGAACACATAGCGCAGCCCGGCCCAGAGAAAGGTCGGCAGGCGGCTGAACGAAAAGGGCGGCAACGCGATGGGTGGCAAAAGCAGCGTGATACCCGACGAGATGAGCGCACCCATCACCAGGTTAGGAAGGGTTAAATTTCCGGTCAGGGCCAGATATACCAGAAAAAGGGGGAAGGAAATTTGCAGGAAGCGCATAGCGGGAAGAAGGAATGCAAACGCAGGGAGATGCTCGTGGAAAGGAACGGAGTATCATCCACTCCCAATGACCCAGCGGATGTAATTTTGCGGGTCATTCAGCCATTGGGCTGATGTTTGCGCCAGGACGATAAGCGGGTCGGCCCAAATGCCCAGCACCAGGCTGAGGGCAATCAGGAGCGCAGGCGCAAGCAGACTATCACCGGCTTTTGGTTTGGCTTCGGGGTTGGTCTCAAACCAGATGCGCATAAAAGCACGGATGACGTAGGTCACCGTGAGAATGCTTGCCAGGCCAAGAACGGCAAGAGAGAGGTAGTTGGCCGAGTCCAGTCCGCTCCAGAAAATCAGGAATTTGCTCACAAATCCGTTCAGGGGTGGAATGCCTGCCAGGGCCATGCCGCCAAGCAAAAACAGAATACCGGCAAACGGATGGTATTTGCCCACCCCAACGACTACGCTAAACGAAGCTGATTTGACCGCCGCGCGGCTTGCCATTGCCCCGGCCAGCATCAGCATGGCTGCTTTGATGAGGGCATGGTTGAAAGCGAACACCAGCGCAGCGGCAATCGAGAAGGGTGTCCCCCATCCCAGTCCAACCAGGATAAAGCCAATTTGTGCCAGGGTAGAATAAGCCAGCATCCGCTTGGCGTTGTGCGTCCCGGCGGCGCCAAAGCCGCCGTACACTACCCCCGCAATGCCGACCAGCACGAGCAGGGTTTTCAGCAGGCTGACGGTGGGAAAAAGCAGGGTGGTCAGGCGCAAGAACCCATAGACACCGACTTTGACCACCAACGACGAGAGCATGGCGCTGATTGCGGTCGGTGCGGCGGCGTGGAAATCGGGTTGCCAGAAGTGGAACGGGACGGCAGCACTTTTGATGAAAAAGGTGACGGCGAGAAAAGCCAATCCGGCCAGCGCTAAGGGGGAAAGCGGAGTGGAAGCAATCTGGCGGGCTAAATCGGCCAGGTTGAGCGTGCCATAGGCGGCATACAGCGCGCCGACTCCCAGCAGGAAGAACATTGCAGCCAGCGTAGAGATGTAAAAATATTTGTATGCAGCTTCGACCCCGGCGGGTTCGTCTGCGTTGGCGGTGAGCGCCGCACCCGAGATGACGATGATTTCGGCAAAGACGAACAGGTTGAACAGGTCGCCGGTGAGAAAGGCCCCGCTCAGCCCGGCTGCCAGAGCAAAAAACAAGGTGTAGAAAGTGGGGTAGCGGGTGACTTTTTCGGTTGAACCGGCGGCATACAGAAAGCCGGCCATGAGAACCAGATGACTCATGGTGAGCATAAAAGTCCCCGGTAAATCGGCTGTCAGGCTGATGCCGAAGGGGAAAGGCCATGCGCCGAGTTGCAGTGTGAGCGCGGTATGGCGCAAAACCTGCCTCAGCAAGGTGAGCGTGGAGAGCAGGGCCGCAAACATCACCAGCAGTGCGGCAATCTGTTGCGAGCGGGGGTATTTCCGCAGCGCCAGGGTGAGCGGCACACCTGCCAGCGGAAGCAGAAGCGGGGGGAGAAGCCAATAGGAGGTCATCGGTTATCGGTTCAGGATAGTAATCGGGTTGTCTATGCAGGTGCGGCCTGCGGGCTTTTTCTGTTAGTGCTTTAATCCGTTGATTTCATCGCTATCACTTGTTTTGTAGCGGGTGGAAAGGACGTAAAGCAGGCCGAGAACGAAGGCAAAGCCTCCGGCGCTGATGACGATGGCTGTGAGAACAAGCGCCTGCGGCAAGGGGTCACTGATTTGTTCAGTCGCGGTGGTATACGCGGCGGCCAGGCCGTTGTAAGTGCCCATGCTGAAGAGGTACAGGTTGATGGCATTCGAAATGAGCGCTAAGCCAATGGCGGCGCGAATCACGTTGCGGCGCAAAATCTGGTAAATTCCGGCAGCAAACAACGTGCCAATCACAAGAGCGGTTATCAGATTCATGCGTTTTCGTCCTCACGGATGCGTCCTAAGTTGTCAATCATCAGCGTTGCTGCGCCCATCACCGTCAGACAAATAGCAACCTCGAACAGGAAGGCACTGCTCAGCGAAAAACCGGGCGGGAGCGGCAAAGAAAGCCGGTCGCCGTAATTGACTGGGGCGAAAAAGCCTTCTCCCAGCGCCACGCCGAGCAGGGCGTTTAAGAGCGCCAGGGTTAGACCGGTGGCTACCAGGTTGTTGCGGTTCAGCCAGGTCAATTTGCGGCGTGTTTCCTGGTAGCCAAACACGATGTACCACATTGCAATTGCCAGACTGATGATGACGCCCGCTGTGAACCCATCCCCCGGTTGGTCGTGACCGTACATCATGTGTGTTGCGCCTAATAAGAAGGCCAATGGCAGCATCACATAGGCCAGGGTGTGCAGGAGCGGGGAGGTGGGGAGGGCGTAAATGCCTCTCGGCATTCTGGCGGGCAGCGTTTGAAGGGTCTCCTGCGTGGAGGCCTCACCGGGTTTGCGCGCCCCAAAGTGAAATAAGGTGTAGATTGCCACTCCGGCCATGCCGAACACCATGATTTCGATGAGTGTATCTGAGCCGCGAAAATCTACCACAATTGCGCCCACGATGTCTTTGGCCCCGGTCATCGGTTTGGCGTTTTCGGCATAGTAGGGGGAAACCAGGCTTTCACGTGGACGCAGTTCCAGCGCGGTGAAAGTCGTCAGGGCAACTGCCAGCCCGAATATCCCTGCTACGAACCAGTCCCGTGTCATGCCGCGTCGGCTGTGCAGGAGTTCGTTGGCGCGGTCACGCTGTTTGCGGGGGATGGCATTCAGGCCCAGAATCAGGATGACGGTGGTGAGAATATCTACCACCACCTGCACCAGCGCCACATCAGGCGCCGGTTCGAGTGCCATCCAAACGGCAACGCTCAAGCCAACCACGCCCAGCGCGAGGACAGAGAACAGGTCGCGCCGCAGGAAAATTGTGGAGAGCGCCGCAACGGCCATAATCACCAGAGAAAAAGCCCGCAGGCCGTTCAATCCATGCAGATTCCATTGAGGGGATGGCAAGAGGGAAAGCGGAGGAAAGCCGCCCAGTAAAAGATACAGTGAAACCGCGCTGATGGCAATGACACGCAGATAGACGCGCACCTGTCCACCCTGCAGGTGAGTGGCCGTTTTTGCCAGCCAATCCAACCCGCGCAGAGTCCAGTCGTACAGCCTGTTCACCGTCAGGTCGGGCAGGAAGGTCATCAGCGCGGCGCGCAGGCGGTTTCTCTGCCAGAACAGGGCAGCACCCAGCGACACGGCCACGATGGATAGCAGGAGTGGTACGTTGATACCCGTCCACAACGCCAGAGACACTTTGACTTTGGCACCATAGGCGGCTTTGGCCGAATCGGCCAGGAAGTTTGCCAGGAAGGCCGGTTCAATCGGGGTAATGCCGATCAGCAAGGAGAGTAAGGCCGGGATGGCCGGCGGCAGCCAGAAGCCCGGACGGGGGTCATGACCGTGCGGAGGGTGTTTCGGGTCTGCCGGTGGCGCGAGAAAAACGCCCCAGACCAGAATGGCTGCCTGAAACAGAATCAATGCGCCTGCCAGGACGGTTGTGAGAGGAAACAGACTATCTATGATGGGTGGCAGACCCGGGTGGGTTGCCGAAGCCAGTAACGTCTCTTTTGCCAGAAAGCCGAACAGCGGCGGCAGGCCAGCCATCGAGAGCGCGGCGATGCTGGTGATGGCAAACAGTATCGGCATTTGCTTTCGCAAGCCACCCAGTTGACGCAAATCGCGCGTGCCGGTTTCGTGGTCAATAATGCCTGCCGCCATGAACAGCGCCGATTTGTAGAGCGCGTGTGCCAGAATGCTGATGACCAGCGCCTTGAAAGCAATTTCGCTTTGCTGGGCGATGAGGGCAACCAAAACGCCCAACTGCGAAACGGTGGAGTAAGCCAGCAGCGGTTTCAGGTCGTTTTGCTTGCTGCCTAAATAGGCACCTGCCAGCATGGTGATGAGGCCGAACCCCGAGAGAACCCAGAACCATAAATCGGTGCCGCCCAGGGCCGGGTTAAGCCGCGCCAGCAGATAGATGCCCGCCTTGACCATTGTGGCTGAGTGCAGGAAAGCGCTGGCGGGGGTGGGCGCGCTCATGGCTTCTGGCAGCCAGATGTGTGCCGGGAACTGCGCGCTTTTGGTGAATGCACCAAACACAATCAGTGTGAAGAAGGCCGGGTAGAGTGGGCTGTTGGTGAGCAATTCTCGCCCGGCAATGACCGTGTTCCAGTCGGCACTGCCGGTCAGGTGAATGACGAATAAGCATCCTGCCAGCAGGGCAATGCCCCCACCACCGGTAATGAACAGCGATTTGAATGCCCCTTTGCGCGCTGCTTCATCTTTGTACTTGTACCCGATAAGAAGGAACGATGAGATGCTCGTTCCTTCCCAGAAGATGAACATCGTGATGAAGTCACCAGCCAACACCACGCCCAACATGGCGAGCATGAAGAGCAGAATATAAGCAAAGAAGCGAACTTCGAGTGAGCTTTTGTGCGTTTCACCGGACGTTGGCCTGGTTGGATGCGCGTCATCGAAGTAATAACCCGTGTATAAAACCACCAGCGCTCCGATTCCCGTGATGATGAGACCGAACAGTGCGGCAAGCCCATCCAGGTATAGGGAGAAGTTCAGTCCTAACGAGGGAATCCAGGGCAGGCGGAAAAACAACGGCTTGCCGTGAGGCAAGAGCGTGTATGCGTAAAGCAGAATGAAAAAAGCAGCAAGCGGAAAAGTGGAAAGAAGCCAGCCTGCCTTGGGGTTGGTCAATCCCATGCGCCGCAAGAGAAATACCACAGGCAGACCGAGAACAATCAACAGGAGAGGCAGCAACAGGATGGATTCGGTCATGGGGCGTATTTTAGCAAACAAATGAGAAAAAATCCCGCTTTTCAGGCGGGATTTTGATATTTTTGTAACTATCTAGCCTCCCTCACCCCCGGCCCCTCTCCCGTAGGGAGAGGGGAGAAATGGCCCAGATTTTTGCCGCTTTTGGCAGCGACATCGCCGATTTGCGGCCGTTTCCCTCTCCCTTTGGGAGAGGGTTAGGGTG
>JANWWK010000074.1 GCA_025056175.1 Anaerolineales bacterium | reverse complement strand
GTCATGGCCCAGCAGGTGATGACCAAGCTGGAATTTGAGAGCTGGCTGGCGCGTCAACTGGATTCGGCACGCCGCTCGTATAGCGAACCGGGCAGTCCCTTCCACCCCCTCTCGGACCGCGAGATGGAAGTGCTGGAACTGGTGGTCGAGGGAAAGAGCAATAAGGAAATTGCCACCCAACTCGGCATCAGCCACCAAACTGTCAAAAATCACATCACCTCCATCCTGCGTAAGTTTGGCGTCGAAGACCGCACCCAGGCGGTGGTCTATGCCTTAAAACGGGGCTGGGTCAAATTACATTACGAATCTCACTCGCAGGAGTAGGGTATGACGATGGTAGAAGAACAAACCAACCCCCTGGAAGAAGCGCGCAAAAGCATTCAAACCGAGCTGGAAGATGCCACCAAATCTCTGCGAGAAGTGACCCTGATGCTCGAACAAAGTCAGGGAGAGGCCTCCAAACTCACCCAGCGCAACGCCGCCATCACCGCACATTTGCAACAAATTCTGGCCGCAGGCCCCAAAACATCCTTCGATGAACTGAAAATGGCCTACGATTCCGCGTTGGATGCCCAGCAACGGCTGTTCGTCATGCGCGGACAGCTGGAAAAACTGCAAAGCGACCAATCTCATCTACAGCGCTATCGCGGTCTGTTAGAGAAGTTACTGAACCTGCTGGAACAACCCGTCGAAGGCGGCAAAGGCGCCGGCAAAAGCACCCAGGCCAGCATCGAAAGCATCATCCAGGCGCAAGAATCTGAACGTCAGCGCCTCTCACGCCAGATGCACGATGGCCCCGCTCAGGCGCTCTCGAACTTCATCCTGCAAACTGAAATTGCCATGCGGCTGATGGATGTAGATGCCGCACAAGCGCGCGAAGAACTCAACAGCCTGAAAGCCGCCGCCATGAGCACCTTCCAGAAAGTACGCAACTTTATCTTTGAGTTGCGCCCAATGATGCTCGACGACCTGGGCCTGGTACCGACTATCAAACGATACGCCGATACGTTTAAAGAACAAACCGGCATGGACATCTCCGTCACCGTCACTGGACAGGAGCGTCGGCTGGAATCGTATATTGAGGTCATGATTTTCCGCGCCTTGCAAGAATTGCTTGGAAACGCCTCACGGCATAGCCAGGCCAGCATGGTCAAAATCATGATTGACATGAGTGATATGCTCGTCAAAGTGACAGTGGATGACAACGGTAAAGGCTTTAACCCAGAAATTTTGCAACATGGGAACAGTTTAGGCCTGAACCTGATTCGTGACCGGGTCGAAATGTTGGGCGGCTCCTTTGAGCTGGATTCGAGCATTGGCAAAGGCACGCGCATCACCTTTTCCATCCCTGCCCGTCCGGCCTGAACCTCCCCCATTTCTACTATTCCTCAACGATGCCGTCATTCTTTCATTCCTCGTTTTTACTGTATAATCATGCAGTAATCACGAAATCAAGGAGAAACCTATGAGACGCGGTGGCCGCATTCTGCTGTTTCTGGTGGTGCTGATTGTCATCCTGATAGCGATTGTCTTCCTGGTATTGGGAGGAAACCTGTTTGCCCCAGGCACTCAACAACAGGCAGCTCCCACCGAACCAATGGTTTCCATCCTCGTCGTAGGGCAGCCGCTCAAACTGAACGACCAGGTCAGACCGGAAGCCATCAGTACGATGATGATTCCTCCTTCGGCTTACAACGAGAAAATGATAACCCAGCCGGAAGAAATCGTAGATAAATATGCGGCCATGCCGCTCGACCAGGGTATGCCGTTCATTCGCGGCATGGTAACCGACCGACCTGGTCTGAACCAGCCAGGCTCCGAAGCAGCACGTGTCATTCAGCCGGGGCTGGTCGCTATCACCCTACCACTCAACTGGCAGAGCGGAGTTGCTTTCGGCATTCGTGATGGCGACCGTGTCAACGTTATCGCCACCACCCTGTTTGTGGATGTGGACTCGTCCTTCCAATCCATCCTGCCAAACAACTTTGGGCAGGTAGTGAATGTGGGCTTACAGCCAGATGCTGCCACGCTCGTCACCCTGGGTATGAACAACGGAGATGGAGGCCGCCCGATTGGCCGCGCGGAACTGGACCCGGTGTTGAACCAGGCTGTTTACCTCATCCCATCCGAAGCACAGCGTCCACGCCTGGTAAGCCAGCAAATCCTTCAGGATGTGCAAGTGTTGCACGTTGGCTTCTTCCCGTTACAAGATACCCAGCCACAGACCACCACCGCGCCCACTCCAGAAGCGCCTCCAGGCCAACAACCGCAACCCACCCAGCCTGTAGCGGTTCGCGCGCCCGAAGTCATCACCCTGATTGTCACGCCGCAAGATGCGGTGGCCCTGACGTACCTGCTCTACGCAGGAGCAAAATTCACCTTCACCTTGCGCGCCCCCGATGACACTTCGCGCATCGAAACGGAAGCCGCCACCCTGCAATACATCTTGAGCCAGTATGCCATTCCGGTGCCGGCCAAACTACCCTACGCCATGCAGCCGCGCCTGGATAAGTTGCTGGACCCGGTGCTGGCACCAGGAACGCCAACCCCCATTCCGTAAACGACCTCTCTCTTAGTGAGTTGGCACATGCCGGATAAGATTCGAGTCCTCGTTGTTGACGATATTGCCGAGACCCGCGAAAACGTCCGCAAACTGCTGCAGTTCGAGGCGGATATCGAAGTCATCGGCACCGCACGCTCTGGCAAAGAAGCCGTGCAACTGGCCGATGAGCTCAAGCCAGATGTCATCCTGATGGACATCAACATGCCGGATATGGATGGCATTACAGCCACCGGACTCATCCGGCAACGCAATCCGGTTGCCCAAATTGTTTTCCTCTCGGTACAGGGCGACCCGAACTATATGCGCCGTGCCATGCAGGCAGGCGCGCACGACTTTTTGACCAAGCCGCCCATGGCCGATGAACTGATTTCGGCTGTGCGGCGTGCCGGCCAAATGGCACAAATGGAACGCTCGCGCACGGCGCAGGTTGCTGCTTCGGTTGCGGCAGCCACTGTGCAGCCCACCCTGACGGGCGGCTTCGTCAACGGGCGCGTCATCATGGTCTATAGCCCCAAAGGCGGCACCGGTGTTACCACCCTGGCGACCAACCTGGCTATCACGCTGCACAATGACGAAACGCGTGCCGCGCTGGTGGATGGTAATCTGCAATTCGGCGATGTAGCAGTATTCCTGAACGAGCAAGGAAAAAACACCATTCTTGACCTGGCGCCGCGTGCCGACGAACTTGACCCCGACATCATTGATAGCGTGTTGCTTAAGCACGCTGCCAGTGGTATCCGTGTTCTACCAGCCCCAGCCCGCCCCGAACATGCCGACCACGTAACTGCAGAACAGTTCAGCAAACTCATCAAGTATTTGCGGCAGATTTATGCGTATGTGGTGGTAGATACCACTCACATCCTCAATGACATCACACTTGCCGCACTCGATGTCAGCGATGTGATTGTGCTGGTGTGTACACAGGATATTCCGGCCATCAAAAATGTGCGGCTGTTCCTGGACCTGCTTGCCACCATTGGCGTTCCGCGCGAACGGTTGTGCCTGGTCATGAACAAGTACGACAAGCGCATTTCGATTACGCCCGAAAAAGTCGGCGAAAATCTGAAACAGCCGGTGGTGGGCGTGATTCCATTGGAAGAGGCGGTTGTCATCCCATCCGTCAATCGCGGGATTCCGTTTATGGTAGATAACAAAACAAAAACGGTAGCCCGTTCGGTCTTCGCTCTGGCAGAGGCCATTCGCACACAACTTGCCAAAACCACCGACTGAGTGTTTATTGTTACCTGGAGGAAAGTATGTCTCTACTCAAGCGTATCGAACAAGGCCAGGGACGTCCCCCTGACGCATCGCAAGCGCAACGGCCTGCTTCTCTGCCTGCACAGCCATCCAGCGGCGGAGGCGGGGGAGGAGAACAGGCACTCTCCGGCTTGCAAGCGCGACGGGTCAGCGCGCCGCCCACTGCTCCACAAGCAGGTACATATTTCGACCTGAAAACGCGCGTGCAGAATAAGCTGTTGGCTGAACTCGACCCTTCGATGGACATCACAAAAACCGACGAAGTGCGGCGCACGATTCTTGAGTTGTTCGAGCAAATTTTGAGCGAAGAGAACATCGTCCTCTCGCGCCCGGAACGCCAGCGGTTGTTTGACCAGATTACGGCTGAAATTCTGGGCTTTGGACCACTTCAGCCGCTGCTGGAAGACGATACGATTACCGAAATCATGGTCAACGGCCCCAAAAATATCTATGTAGAACGAAAGGGCAAAATCGTGCGTGTACCGGTGACGTTCGAGAGCAATGACCACGTGATGCGCGTGATTGACCGCATTGTGGCCCCGCTGGGACGCCGCATTGACGAATCCAGCCCGTATGTGGATGCCCGTCTGCCGGATGGCTCGCGTGTAAATGCCGTCATCCCGCCCATTTCACTGGTTGGGCCGACCATTACCATCCGTAAATTCTCTAAAAACCCCATCACCGTAGAACAACTGATTTCGTTCGGTTCTATCACGCCCGAAGCGGTCGAGTTCCTCAAAGCGTGCGTGATTGCACGGCTCAACATTGTCATCTCCGGTGGTACCGGTTCAGGCAAAACCACCCTGCTGAATGTCCTTTCGGGCTTCATTCCCAACGATGAGCGCATCATCACCATCGAAAACGCGGCAGAATTGCAACTGCGTCAGGAACACGTGGTAACGCTGGAATCGCGTCCACCGAACATTGAAGGACGCGGCGAAATCACCATCCGTGACCTGGTGATTAACTCGCTCCGTATGCGTCCCGAACGCATTATCGTCGGAGAGTGCCGCGGTGGCGAAACACTGGACATGCTCCAGGCTATGAACACCGGTCACGATGGTTCCATGACCACTGCTCACGCCAACAGCCCCCGCGATGCCCTCTCGCGCATCGAAACGATGTGTCTGATGGCCGGTATGGACTTGCCTGTGCGCGCGATTCGAGAGCAAATTTCTTCAGCGGTAGATTTGATTGTGCAACAAGAGCGCATGAAAGATGGCTCGCGCAAGGTAACGTACATCACCGAAGTCAGCGGCATGGAAGGCGACGTGATTACCATGACCGACCTGTTCGTCTTCGAACAAACCGGTTTAGAAGCTGGAAAAGTGATTGGACGCCTGCGCCCCACCGGTCTGCGGCCAAAATTCATGGATAAAATCGAAGCCGTCGGTATTCATCTACCACCGACGATTTTCGGTGTGGGCAGCGGCCGGCGTTACTAAGTTTTAGCCTGTTGTGTAAGCGGACTCGCTATGAATCCTATCCTGATTCTGCTAATTGGGGCGATTGTCATTCTCATCCTGATTGCCATCGGGGTGTATATCTCTTCGACCAGCGAGCGGACTCTCATTGAAGAACGTCTGGGGCGCTACCTCGAGGAGGACAAAAGCACCGCGCGCGAGCGGGAACGAGAAGCCTCCACGGCCCTGACGGAGTGGGTCAACAAGCGGGTCGAAAAGTCATCGTTTGGTGACCAGATTGCCAAGAACCTGGCCCGCGCAGATATGAAGTTCAAAGCGGGCGAGTTCATTTTCTTCATTTTTATTCTGGCTTCGGTGTTAGGAGGCGCTGCTTATATCTTCGGCGGCGAAAACCCGGCCGGCAAACTGTTTTCGATGGCCATTGGCGTCTCGGTCGGTATTGCCGCTCCGATTATTTACATGCGCTCTCAGCAAGCCAAACGCCTGCGTAAATTCAACGACCAGTTGCCAGATATGTTGAACCTGATGGTGAATGGCTTGCGCGCCGGGTACTCCACCATGCAGGCGATGGAAGCAGTCAGCAAAGAAATGCCGCCGCCCATCAGCGAGGAATTTCGGCGCGTGGTGCAAGAGATGCAGTTAGGAATTCCAATGGACAGGGCGCTGGATAACCTGGTGCGGCGTATTCCCAGCGAAGACCTGGATTTTGTCGTCACTGCCATCAACGTTCAGCGCGAAGTGGGCGGCCCGCTGGCCGAAATTCTCGATACGATTGCCTTCACCATCCGCGAACGCATCCGCATCAAAGGTGAAATTCGGGTTATGACTTCGCAAGTTGTGATGTCTGGTCGCATTCTTTCAGCAGTGCCGTTCGTGGTGTTCGTCATTCTGTGGTTCATCAACCAGGAATACATGGGTGAGTTCTTCAAAAACGCCGTTTGCGGCGGCATAGCGCTTGTGGTCGGCATGATTATGATTGCCGTTGGTTATTTCGTCATGATGAAAATTGCCGACATCGAGGTGTGATATGACAACTATCATTCTCGTTGTGGTTGTGGCAATTATTTTACTGGCGGTTGCGCTGATTTACGTTGGTCAACGCCTGCCCAAAAGGGATGAAGACCCTCTCAGCCAACGCCTGGCCGAGTTCTCTCAGCGCGGCGAAGCGGTCAGCCTGGATGAAATCGAGCTTTCACAACCATTTGCCGAGCGCGTTATTTACCCCGTTTTGCGGCAACTGGGTGAGATGGCCGCGAAGAATACGCCGCAAAATGCCCTGCAAGAAACGACTCGCAAACTGGAACTGGCCGGAAAAGCCGGTGTCATTGATGCGCCGATGTTCCTGGCCTCGCGCTTCGTGGCGGCAGGCGTGCTGGGAATTCTGGTCTTCGGCGTGGCGGCCTTTTCCATCTTTGCCCAGCCCATTTCCAGCGCGTTGCTCTACGGCATCCTTGCTGCTGCACTGGGCTTCTTCTTTCCCCAGTTGTGGCTCAGCGAGCAGATAAAGAAGCGGCAACTGGAAATCCGCAAGGCCATGCCCGATGCACTCGACCTGCTCACCATTTGCGTTGAAGCCGGTTTGGGGTTCGATGCCGCCATGTCGAACGTTGCCGAAAAGTGGGATAACGAACTCTCTCTGGCATTTGCGCGCGCCATCCGTGAAATTCAGTTGGGCAAAGTCCGGCGCGAGGCGCTCAAATCTATGGCCGAACGCATTGACCTGCCAGAAATGACCAGTTTCGTTGCAGCCATCATTCAAAGCGAGCAGCTGGGCGTGAGCATGGCAAAGGTATTGCGGATTCAGGCTGACCAGATGCGGATGCGCCGCCGTCAGCTGGCCGAAGAACTTGCGCATCAGGCGCCCGTCAAGATGCTCGTGCCGATGGTGGTCTTCATCTTCCCCTCAATTTTCATTGTGCTGATGACCCCTGCCGTTTTGCGAATCATGCAATCCAACATTTTCGGCGGCGGATAAATTGAGCCTGCGCCCTGGCCTGTCTTATTACCTGTTTCATTGGCTGTGGAGCGGGGTAGACCTGCTCTTTCCACCCCGCTGTGCTGGCTGTGGCAAACTCGGCCAGCGCTGGTGTCAGGCCTGCCGGCGGCAACTGGCCCCGCCGCCGGAACCGATTTGCGAAATTTGCGGCGAACCGCAACCCCAGCCAGGAATTTGCCCGAACTGTTCTGCCACACGACCTGCGTTTTACGCGCTCCGGTCGTGTGCTGTTTTCAAGGAACCTTTGCGCCCTGCTCTTCATCATTTGAAGTATCGGCAGAATCGCGGCCTGGCCGAAGCGCTGGCCTGGGATTGCGCCCTGTTTCTGGACACGTTGCACTGGCAGGCTGAGGTCATCGTCCCGGTTCCCCTGAGCGAACAAAGAATGCGCGAAAGAGGCTATAATCAAGCCGGGCTGATTGCACATTCTCTGGCGCGACTGATGAATTGGACGTATCAACCACACGCACTCCAGCGTATTCGGCACACGCGTTCGCAGGTGGGCTTGAGCGCTGCCGCGCGCCGCGAGAACGTCCGTGCAGCGTTCAGCGCGCAGGACCGTCTGGTGAACGGAAAAATCATTTTGCTGTTCGATGACGTCGCCACGACCGGTGCAACGCTGCATTCGGCTTCCGAAGCTTTGCGCGCCGGCGGCGCCAAACGGGTATATGCTCTGACGGTTGCCAAAGCCCTGCCCAAATACGGCCTCGACCGAACCGAAAGTTTCTCTGCCCGCTCGTCGCGTTGACGACCGGGGATACTCTTTATCTCAATTCACAAGGAGGCACTATGGCGCACAATCTGGAAATTGCAGGACGTGAGTTCGAGGTGACCGACCGAATTCGGGAGTACGTCACCAAAAAAGTGGCAAAACTCGACCGCCACCTCTCGGCCATTGAGGAAATCCGGGTTGACCTTGCCCACGTCAAAACTGCTCGCAGCGCGGCAGACCGCTATGTGGCCCAGATAACCGTTCGCGGCAAAGGCATGTTGCTGCGCGCCGAAGAACGCGCTGATGACATCCGCGCTGCGATTGACGCCGCGCTCGATAAGATGACCCGCCAAATTGCTCGTTATAAAGGCAAACACCAGCGCGGGCGCGGCGATGGGAAATCGGCGGCAGAAGTTGCTCCTGAAGTTGAACCTCTGCCCGAGATGGAGACCGAAGAACCGGCCGTCATTATCCGGCGCAAGAAGTTTGACCTGATTCCGATGGTAGAAGAAGAAGCCATTGAGCAAATGAAACTGCTCGGCCACGATAACTTCTTCATCTTCTATAATGCCAAAGTCGGTGCTATCAACGTGCTTTACCGCCGCCGCGATGGAACATATGGGCTCATCGAGCCGCATGTGCGGTAAGCCCACCTGCCTGGAGTAAAATAGACTGGCCTCGCTGGAGGCCAGTCTATTTTTTGGGAGCGACCAATCTTATGGAGTTTGATGAGTTCGACGATGCCATTCTACATCCGGGCAGCACCAGAACGATGGATTTCGATGTCATCGAACACGCGGTCAGAGACATCCTCACCGCCATCGGCGAAGACCCGCTGCGCGAGGGATTGCAAAAAACCCCTGCCCGCGTGGCGCGGATGTATACGGAACTGTTACAGGGCTATGCCACGGACCCGTTAGCGCTCGTGAATGATGCCATTTTCGAGGTGCAGTATGACGAAATGGTCATTGTGCGTGACATCGAGTTTTACAGTTTGTGCGAACACCACATGCTGCCGTTTCTTGGACGTGCACACGTGGCCTATATTCCAAACGGAAGAGTGCTGGGATTGTCGAAAATTCCACGCATCGTAGACATGTACGCACGCCGCCTGCAAGTGCAGGAACGAATGACCCGTCAGATTGCCGATTTCCTGCGCGATTTGCTCCGTCCACAAGGCGTTGCTGTTGTCATCGAAGGAATGCATCTGTGCGCCATGATGCGCGGTGTGAAAAAACACGATGCGCGCATGGTCACCTCAGCCATGCACGGTGCATTTCGCTCGAATCTGGCAACCCGCGAAGAATTCCTGCAAAACATTGCGCGCGGCGCGGCAGAATTGCGCTTTTAGCCGTTCAGGCGTTCCACCGTTCAATTTCCACGCCAACCCCTGCCGCAAAGGGAATGGCTTGTGTTTTTTCGACGCGCACACGTGCGCCCCGCACGCCGGGCAGGGAGAGACATAATCCTGCCAAATCTCCAGCCAGGGCTTCAACTGTGCGGCGTTGAGCGCTCTCGACATGCTGTTTGAGCAGGTGAGCAGCCTGTTCATAATCCACGCAATCGGCCAGGTCGTCCGTTTGCGCCGCCTGGCGCGTATCGGCATACAGCGTTATGTTGAGAAGCACTTCCTGCGGCACAACCCGTTCCTGCGGGTAAATGCCCACAATGGCGCGCACGCGCAAGTCTCTGATGAAAATTTCATCCATCCTGTTTCTCCAGCCGCAAGAGCAACACCCGCCGTGTAACCTGGGTACAGCGGAAGCGGTGCGCGATGCGTAAACCTGCCACCCACGCAATTTCCTCTCCCGCGCACACCACAGGCCAGTTCTTCCGAAACCGTTGAGGGATTTTGAGATTGATGAACAAGTCTGAGAGTTTCATGCTCTGTCCGGCCATGCCCAATGGCTCAAAGCGGTCTCCGGGCCGAAAAGGACGCACGATGAGTGTTGCGCCCAGCGAAGCGGCATCAAAGCGGGCAGAGAAGCGGTCTGTCTCCGGAAAGGGTGGCAGGGTCTCTGACACTTCGCAGTGGAGAACCCAACCATTGTCCAGCGGCACACGGCTGGACAGGTGTCCCTCCTGTCCATCTATCTGCTGATGACTGTTCACGAGCTGTGGACGACTGACTTGCGGATACGGCGTGGGAAGTTGTGCATCGTTTCCCATCACATACAGCGTATCGCCCTCGATGAGCGTTCTCAGTCCGCCGGTCAAATCGGCTGGGTGCAGGGTGGCGGCGCGTTCGAGAGCGTTGAAATCTACATCGCGCAGGCCGGGCCGCAGAGCAAACGCGGCACGTCGAAAGAGATTGCGCCGCAAGGCAGGCGACATCGCGCGCAAGCGGGCCAGGTCCAAGGCGATGAAGTCATTGCCTGCGGTTTGAAGGGTTTGTTTCCAGGCAGAATTGACCAGCTCGTTCAATAACTCGTAATCGCCCTGTAAGGCTAACGCTGTTTTTGCCAGGGTTTGGCGAATTTGCGGGTTGTAGGTAGTGAGATGGGGCAACAATTCGTGCCGCAGACGGTTACGAAAATAAGTGGTATCAGCGTTGCTGGCATCGGTAAGATACGATAAGTCGTGTGCGCGGCAATAGGCTTCGGTTTGCGCGCGCGTCCAGCCAAGCAAGGGGCGCACAAGGGGAATTTCGGGGTCGAAAGCCGGCAAAATGATGCAGGGCGGCATTCCTTTCAGGCCAGACAGCCCCGCTCCGCGCAGAAAGTGCATCAGCACCGTTTCGGCCTGGTCATCGGCAGTGTGGCCCACAGCGACCGCCGCCGCCCCCACCCGGCGCGCCTGGCGAAAGAGGAAGCGGTAACGCAAGTTACGTGCGGCTTCTTCGAGGGAAAGTCCCTGCTCGCGGGCATAGCCTGCCACGTCCGCCGATTCGCTCACGAAGGGCAAACCCAGGCGCCCGGCGATATGCTCAACGTGCGCCGCATCACTCTCGGCTTCGGGCCGCAGGCGGTGATTGAAGTGACACACCAACAAGCGCGCCCCTACCGTGTGAAGAACATGTAACAAAGCCAGGCTATCGGCGCCGCCCGAAACGCCAACAATCAGCAACCGGGTGACGTCCCAATTCGAGAGAGAAATATCGGGCCAGGAAGTCAAGAGAAGGTTACACCTGATACAACTCGACCAGCACGCCGTTGGTACTTTCCGGGTGAATGAAGGCGTAACGCTTGCCATCGGCGGCGGTGCGCGGTTCTTCGTTGATAAGGCGGATGCCTTTCTCTTTCAACTGCGCCATCATGCCTTCGATGTCGTCCACTTCGAGACAAACGTGGTGCATGCCGGGGCCACGCCTGGCGAGGTATTTTGCCAGGCCAGAATCGTCACTGGTGGGTTTGACCAGTTCGATTTCCGCGCCCGCCAGTGGCAAAAAGGCTACCTGGCTCTTTTCGGCAGGCACATCGCGCAGTTCGTGCAGTTCGATACCAAGCGCATCGCGCCAAAAGGCAAGAGATTTTTCCATGTCGTCTACAACAATGGCAACGTGGTTGATGCTGGTGATTTGGGGCATAAGTCGTTTCCTTTCGGTTCTGGTGCGATTATAACGTCAGGATGGCGAATCGCTGATGTCAGGATTCCATTTCGACGGCCATGGCAACCGCTTCTCCACCACCCAGACAGAGCGAGGCCAGTCCACGCCGAAGGCCGCGTGCTTTGAGGGCAAAGAGCAAAGTCACCAGCACGCGCGCCCCGCTTGCACCCAACGGATGTCCCAGCGCAATTGCGCCGCCGTTGACGTTGACTTTGCGCCAGTCCCAACCTTGTGCCGCCAGTTCATAACCATTTGCCAACACCTGTGCAGCAAACGCCTCGTTGAGTTCAATTAAATCTACGTCCTGGAAAGTCCAACCGGCTTTGGCAAGGACGTGCGGCATGGCTTTGGCTGGCGCCGAGAACAGCCACTTGGGTTCAACGGCGGCCTGTCCGTAAGCAACAATGCGCGCCAGGGGCTTCAGGCCGCGCGCTTCGGCATAGGCACGGCTGGCAACCACCAGCGCCGCGGCGCCATCGTTGAGTGTGGAAGCGTTTCCAGCAGTGACGCGCCCATCGGGACGAAAGGCTGGCTTCAGGCGAGAGAGGCTCTCCAGCGAGGCATCTGGACGTGGGCCCTCATCCGTGTCGAAGAGTATCACTTCACCCTTGCGTCCTTTCAATTCCACCGGGACAATTTCGGCGCGGAAGTTTCCCGCCTTAAGAGCCGCAACCGCTTTCTGGTGACTTTCCAGCGCATACGCATCCATGGCTTCACGCGTCACTTCATATTCTTCAGCGATAAAATCAGCAGCATTGCCCATCCCCCAGTTCTCAAAGGGGTCCCACAGACCATCGTGCAGCAGAGCATCGGTCAATTGAGCATGTCCGTAACGTAATTCGCCGTTTCTGGCGTGCATCAAGTAGGGAGCGCGTGACATGCTTTCCATGCCGCCTGTTACAAACAGTTGCCCATCTCCTGCGCGGATGGCCTGCGCGGCCAGCATCACAGCCTTCAGCCCGGAGCCGCAGACTTTGTTGAGGGTGGTTGCTCCCACTTGAGCTGGCAAGCCGGCAAAAAGCGCCACCTGACGGGCGGGAGCCTGTCCTTGCCCGGCCTGGACGACATGCCCCATCAGCACTTCATCAATTTCATCGAGATTTTCTAAGCCGGCGCGTTCGACAGATGCCTTCACGGCCACCGCACCCAACTGCACAGCCGGTACCTGGCTCAATGCGCCTTGAAATTTGCCAATTGGTGTGCGCGCCGCAGAGAGGATAACCGCTTCGGTTTGTTTGCTCATAATCTCCTCCGTATGAATTTCTCCTCTGGCAAGTATCACTGCCACAATCGGCTCTCTCGCTGACATGTGCAGGCAGCGACAGCTACTCTATTATACGTTCATCAACAGTTTGTCAATCCATAACCCGGTGTTAAGAAAAAAATTACATCTGTCTCTTGCCATATCTCTCAAACGGTCGTATTATCGGCCCTGCGCTCCTGCGCTTTGCAGGAGAAATTTTCTCAAGAGGAGAAGACCCCCCGAATGAAACGCTCACTTTCTATTTTGTTCGTCCTGCTGGTTCTGGCTTCCATGGTACTGGCTGCGTGCGGACCGGCTGCCACGCCTGTGCCGCCCACCGAAGCCCCCAAGCCGACTGAGGCACCCAAACCCACCGAAACTCCCAAACCGACCGAAGTGCCTCCCACGCCCGTGCCGCAGCTTGGTACGCCGGAAAATCCGCTCATCATGGCGCTGGCGCCTTCTGCCACCACGCAAGAACTGCAAACTGGTGGTGAGGCGATTGCTGCCAAATTGAGCGAAATGACCGGTCTGACCATCAAAACTGTCGTCCCGACCAACTACGCCGCCATGATTGAAGCCATGGGGGCGGGCCAGGCACACATCGGCTGGCTGGCGCCCACGCAATACATTGTGGCGCACGGTAAGGGCTATGCCGATGTCGCTCTGGCGACCATCCGCAACGGTTCCGACCACTACGGCTTCCAGATTGTTGCCAACGCTGCTGCCGGTTACACTTCCTACTACGACCCGGCCACCGGCAAGAACACTGCGGATGCGGCTACAGCGCTGGCGCAATTTGCCGACAAGAAACCCTGCTGGACCGACCCGCTCTCTTCTTCGGGCTACGTTTTGCCCTTTGGCGTCTTCAAGTCGCTCAAAATCAAACTCAAAGCCGGCGCCTGGGTGCAGGGACATCCGACGGTAATCAAGTCAGTCTATCTCAGCCCGAACGGCGAAATTTGTGATTTCGGTGCAACCTTCATTGATGCACGCGCCAACGTTGCCAAAGACTTCCCGGATGTGAACGACAAAGTCTCCATCATCTGGGTCTCAGAACCGTTCATTCCGAACGACAACGTTTCCTTTGCGACCAGCGTGCCGGCGGAACTGCGCGAAAAGCTCAGCAAAGCCCTGCTCGATTTGGCCTCGACCGAAGAAGGTCTGACCCTGCTCAAGAACGGCGGTTACAGCATCCAGGGACTGAAGGTAGTGGACGATACGTTCTACGATGAGTATCGTGTTTACCTGGAAGCCTCTGGCATTGACCCCACCACCCTGTTCAAGTAAACCACCTCTGAAAAAGAGGGAGGACGGTTCGTCCTCCCTCTTTTTTACCCCTCACTCCTGCGCCGCTCGAAAAAAGCAGGAGTGAGCGCACTCTGAGGCTGTTATGCTGCGAATCCAAAACGTTTCCAAAACTTATCCTAACGGGACTCAGGCGCTCAAAAATGTTTCGTTCGATGTTGCGGATGGTGAATTTCTGGTCGTGATTGGCCTTTCGGGGTCGGGCAAATCCACGCTCCTGCGCTGTATCAACCGATTGATTGAGCCCACCGAAGGCAAAATCGTATGGGACGATGTAGACATTACGACGGCATCGCCTGCTGAACTTCGTCAAATTCGCCGTAAAATCGGGATGGTCTTTCAGCAATTCAACCTGGTCAAGCGTTCGAGCGTCCTCACCAACGTCCTTTCGGGACGGTTAGGCTACGCCAACCCGTGGGCCAGTCTGCTCGGAATCTGGCCGCAGGAAGACAAACAACGCGCTATGCAGGCGCTCGAGCGGGTAGGGATTGCAGAAAAGGCGCACAGCCGCGCCGATGCGCTCTCCGGCGGACAGCAACAGCGGGTGGGCATTGCCCGGGCGCTGATGCAAGACCCCAAATTGATTCTGGCCGATGAACCGGTTGCCAGCCTGGACCCGGTTCTCTCTCATTCGATTCTGCAGTACCTGGAACAACTGAACAAAGATGGCATCACGGTCATCTGCTCTCTACACTTTTTGGACCTGGTTCATCGGTATGCGACCCGTGTAGTGGCGCTCAAAGACGGCGTGAAAGTCTTTGAAGGCACGCCAAACGAAATTGACCGGGCCAAATTCAAAGAAATCTACGGTGAAGAGGCGCAAGAAGTGCGCGCGGCTTCGCTGTGAGGGCGAGAAACTATGTCCAAACAAGTAAGCACCGCTATCATTTCGGCGCTTGTGCCTGGGCTGGGGCAGTTCCTGCTCGGAGAACGCTACCGGGGAAGCGGCATTTTGATTGGCTTTCTTCTCATCCTGGCAACCACGCTGTGGTACGGTCAGCCGCTCTGGTATCTTTCGCCACTCTCCATCTGGCTGTGGAACGTGTGGGATGCGTTTCATCTGGCATTGGGACGGCGGCATTCGGTGCTTTTGCCGCTGGCGTTTGGATTGGCTGCCGCGTATGGCATCGGCTGGCAGGTGGTAGAAATTGACTTCAGCCGTGCAAACATGGAGCGCGCCATCGCTATTTTGCGTCCGATGACCCGGCCTGATTTCATTCAACCCCGACGGGAACTCAACCAGATGTGGGTACCGGTCGAAGTTCCCTGTTCGAGCCAGCCGCCAGCCGCCCGCCGCGACGAAGGCGGACGCGCCGCCTTCGTCATGCCTGATTGCGGGCGTGTGAGCGAAACGCTGATTGTCAGCGTGAGTGGTTTATGGCCGAATACAGCAACGGACATCTACTGGCAAACCCCCATTGGGAACTCGCTCATGCTGGGAGAAGGCGAAATTACCATGTTGACCCTGCCCACCGATGAGAACGGAGCACTGACCACGACCATCCGTGTCCCCACAACAGCGCTGGTGGCTGCCCCCGACCCTACGCTGCCACAGTTTCACCGCGTTTATTTCGAGCAATCGCGCCCCATCGGCGGATACGAACTTTCGTTCATCGGGAGCGAAGTGCTGAAAGGCGCGTTGGCGACCGTCTCAATGGCGCTGATGGCAACCGGCCTGGCCGTCCTGTTCGCCGTGCCGCTCTCCTTTCTGGCTGCGCGCAACCTGATGAGCGGTAACCCGCTGACATACGCAATTTACCTGATAGTGCGGACATTGCTCAACATTCTCCGCTCGATAGAATCATTGATTATTGCGATTGTTTTCGTGGTGATTGTAGGACTGGGTCCGTTTGCGGGTATGCTGGCGTTAGCCTTACACTCGGTGGCCGCGCTCGGCAAACTCTACTCTGAAGTCATCGAAGGGATTGACCCGGGGCCTATCGAGGCCATTCGTGCCACCGGTGCCAACTGGCTGCAGGTCGTACGCTACGCCGTCATTCCACAAATCATTCCGCCGTTTACCGCTTTCACCATCTACCGATGGGATATTAACGTCCGTTCGGCCACTGTCATCGGGCTGGTGGGCGGCGGGGGCATTGGTTTTCTGCTGATTGAATTGATTCGCGTCAACAATATGCGCGGCGTGAGCGCCGTGTTCATTGCTATTGCCGCTATCGTCATCGTGCTGGATTATTTCAGCGCAAAACTACGCGAAAGGTTGGTGTGAGATGCCCCTTCCGCGCCTGCTCCGCAACACCCTCATTACCGCGCTGGTGATTGCCGCCTTTGTCATCTCCTACCGGGTGACCGAAGCCGATTTCCCGCGCCTGTTGCGCGACCTGCCCAAAGGCCGCGAACTACTGACCGCCTTCCTGACGCCGGATATTGTCCAACGTGATTTGGAAACGCGCACGATTTCGATTGCGTTTCCCATCCCCTGCGGCTCGGCGGCGGTGGAAGACTCTCCCCCTTCGCAGGGGCCGCGTCTGGTGCCAGGCGTCAACTGCGCCGCGCCATTGGAAAAATTCACGCTGGAAGGCTTTGACCTGCAACCAAACTCCGAAGTGGTCATCCGATGGCGACTGCCGAACGAACGCACGATGACTGCCATCCGCACTCAGACGGATGCAAAGGGCTACTTCCGGCAGGAAGTGCAGGCACGTCCGATTCAGGCAACGGTGAACGGCATCCCCAGCCGCCTGGAAGTGGATACTCTCACACCCGTTGGCGGCCTAAAACCCAGTCAGGCGCTGAAAGACGTGATGGACAACATGTTCGTCACGATTTTCATGGCCTTGCTCTCCACCACGCTGGCAACGCTGATTGCTGCACCGCTGAGTTTCCTGGCCGCCAGCAACATCACCCGCAAAGGATGCATTGGCACGGCGGTTTATTACGCATTTCGTTCGTTCTTTAACCTGATGCGTTCCTACGACCCCCTGGTGATGGCAACCGTCTTCGGTTTCTGGCTAAGTTTTGGGCCGTTCCCTGGCTTTCTGGCCTTAACGGTTGTAACGATTGCCTCGCTGGGAAAATTGTTCTCTGAAGCCGTCGAAAACATTGACCCCGGCCCGGTCGAAGCCCTGCAGGCCGTGGGTGCGCCTTCTCTGCACACCGTACGGTATGCGGTGGTCCCGCAAGTCATCCCAGATTTCGTTTCATACATCATTTACCACTGGGACATCAACGTCCGCATCTCGACCATCATCGGCTTCGTGGGCGGGGGTGGCATCGGTTATTATTTGAACCTGAGCATCAACGATTTCAAATGGAATCAGGCTGGCACAGCCATCTGGGCTATCGTCATCGTCGTCTGGATGATGGATTTCCTCAGCGCAGAAGTGCGCAAACGGTTGACCTGAACCGCCTGGCGGGGCAAACTTCTCAATTTGCCCCGCTTTTTTTTTGATACAATCGCTGCCATGCTCAAACGCCTGTTTCGTGCCTTCACACGCCTTGTGTTCGGCCTGGTCATCGCTGGCATGGCTGTCCTGCTTCTGCCCCGCCTGTTCGTTGGGCTATTCGGCTGGGCGTACACTTACACCGAAAACGAAGCACCCACCCGCCCGGTAGCGATTGTCTTTGGGGCCGGTCTTACCCGCAGCGGCGAAGCAACGCCTGTGTTGCGCGACCGCATCCAAACCGCTGCACGCCTGTATTTTGCCGGAAAAGTGCGGAAATTGTTGATGACAGGGGATAATAGCACAGTGTATTACAACGAACCCGAAGCCATGCGCCGCTATGCGCTTGCGCTGGGTGTGCCGGACGAAGACATTGTTCTGGATTATGCCGGACGCCGCACTTACGACTCCTGTTACCGCGCCCGTGAGATTTTTGGCGTGCAAAGCGCCATTCTCGTCACACAAAAGTTTCATCTGCCACGTGCGCTCTACCTGTGCAACATGCTGGGGATAGACGGTGTGGGCGTGGCGGCAGAAAATTTCCGCTACCGCCGCATGTCTCTGCTGTTTTGGAACCTTCGCGAGCTGGCCGCCACCCTGACTGCACTGATAGATGTGCATCTCACCCGGCCACTGCCCATTCTGGGCCAGCCAGAACCGATTTTTCCTTACCAGGCGCAGTGACCCTGCGCCGCACAGAAGGAGGCCCTCCCCATGCCCCGACCCATCTTCACCGCTTATTCCACCTGGGCGCTGCACGACGAACTCGGCGACACCGTCCCGCTGGATGAAGCCCTTGTCCTGCGCGCGCTCGACTTGCTCGAACGCTGGCGCGCATTCGACTTTTTTCCGCAATACTTCAACATTGACTACGGCTGGACCGACCCCGAACTGGGCTACCGTCACTTCTACCGCGAACGCTGGCCCAAAGGCCCGCAGCGCGTCCTCGACCGCATCCGCGCGATGGGCATGTCCCCCGGCCTGTGGTACGCCGTCAGCGGTGGGCGTATGCGCGTGCCGGGCTGGGCAGCCAGCCGCGCCAGTGACAACTTTCAGTATTCTCTGCTCGAAGGGCCGTTTTATGACGCGTTGAGCGACGGCGTCCTCCACGCCGCCGAAGTGTGGGGCGTGCGCTTCTTCAAGTTCGACTTTGTGGATTTCGCCGCCGCCGTCCCCGGCGACACGCGCCCTTTCGAGACGCGCTATGCCCTGGGCGTGGAACGTTTCGTCGAAATGGTGGCGCGGCTCAAGCGTTCCGTGCCAGAAGTCATCACTATCGTCCACTGCGGCTTTGCCCGCCAGGATTCGGTCGGGCGGCTGGGGCCGGGCGTCCCCCCGCTGGCCGCCGACCCGGCCCTGCTGGAGGTGGTGGACGGCTTCTTCAGCGGCGACCCGCAGCCCACCGACCTGCCCGCCACTGCCATTCAGCGCAGTTCCGACCTGTATCAGGACATCATGGTACGCGCCATGCTCCGGAACGGCTTCCCGCTCCATCGCATTGAAGACCACGGCGCGATGTGCGGCCTGACCAATACCTGCCACCGGCGCGGACGCGAGGGGCTGCGGCGCAGTCACATCGCCCAACTGGCGCGCGGTGGACGGCGCGACCTGTTCTACGGCGACCCCGCCCTGCCCACCGATGACGACCTGCGAGGCATGGCTTCGGCCCGCCGCCTGTTCCTGGATGCCTGGGACCGTGGCCTGGAATGCGCTCCGCTGGGCGGTGAACCGGGCGTCAGCCCCTGGCACGGCTGGCTGACCGGCGGCGGACGGCGCGGGCTGCTCTGGCTGGTCAACCCGCACCTGGAAACGCGCGTTATCCGCCTGCCCATCGTCAGCCTGGCACAGGCTGAAGTCTTGTTCTACGAGGGAGAGCGCCCTGCCCTGCAAACCCAGCCCGATGAATTGACCGTGCGGCTCGGCCCGGAACAGGCCGCGCTGATTGGGCTGGGCGCGTATGCCGCGCCGGAGTGGATTCTGCCGCCTGATGACACCGTCCGCCTGCCGCGCGCGGCTGAACCGCTCTCCCTGACCTGGCAGCCCACCGCAGACGGATTGCGCGCCACCCTCCCTGCTGCCCTGCCCGCCGATTCGGAGCTTCTGGTGGTAGCCTGCATCCGCGAGGGCGCGCCACACCTGCCCGGCCCCTTTGCTGCCCTGCACGTGGGGCATGAAGACGACCGCAACGGCCTGGTGACAGACCCCAAACCGCATGCGCTGGTGAGCATCACGGTCGAGGGGCAGCCACTCCTGGCGCAAGTGCCATCCGTCAGCCTGTGGAACGGCACCAGCTGGGTCTTGCGCCGCTTCGCGCCGCCCCCTGCCGGAGCGGTTATCACCATCCAATCCAGGCTCGACCCGCCGCGCCGCCTCCGCGCCGAAGCGTGGATGGTTGAAATGTAACGCAAGAGTCACTATCTGCCCTCGCCATCTCCCGCCGAGAGAAGCAAACTGCCACAAATCGGCGATTTTGCAGCCCAATACGGCAAAAAGCCGGGCAATTTCTCCCCTCTCCCTACGGGAGAGGGGACGGGGGTGCGGGAACCCCCTGATGTTCAAGCAAGACCGAAAGAGGAAACCCCATGAACCCGACTCACCTGCGCTGTGAATACGTCGACCGCCCGCTCGGCATAGACCTGCCCTGCCCGCGCTTCTCGTGGCAGTTGCAATCCGACCGCCCCGGAGCGCGCCAGAGCGCCTACCAGATTGTGGCCGAAACCGACGGCCAGACGCTCTGGGACAGCGGTAAAGTCCAGTCCGACCAATCTCATCTGGTCGAATACGCCGGGCCGCCGCTGCGCTCCGGCCAGCGGGTGGAATGGCGCGTCCGGGTTTGGGACCAGGACGGCCAGCCGACCGACTGGAGCGAACCCGCCTGGTTCGAGATGGGCCTGCTCCAGCCCGAAGACTGGCGCGCCGATTGGATTGGCTCCTTTCTGGTCGGTTCGGCACGCGCGAGCATCCCCGCGCCCTACTTGCGCAAGACCTTTCGGCTGGAGAAAGCGCCTGTCCGCGCCCGGCTCTACGTCACTGCGCTGGGGTTGTACGAAGCCTGGCTGAACGGCCAGCGGGTCGGTGACGCCGTGCTGACCCCCGGCTGGACGGATTACCGCGTCCGCGTGCGTTACCAGACCTACGACGTGACCGGCCTGCTCCAGCGCGGCGAAAACGCCCTGGGCGCGATTCTCGGCGACGGCTGGTACTGCGGACACGTCGAATGGCGCGACCGGCAATGCTACGGCGACCGCCCCAAACTGCTGGCGCAACTGGTCATCACCGATTCCGATGGCGGCGAAACTGTCATCGTCTCGGATGCCACCTGGAAACACAACTTTGGCCCGCTGACCGAAACCGACCTGCTCAACGGCGAACACTACGACGCCCGGCGCGAGTTCCCCGGCTGGGATTTGCCCGGCTTCGATGACTCGGCCTGGTTCCCGGTCGAGCCCTTTTCCCATCCTGAAGGATTGCGCCTCGTCGCCCAAAACGGCCCGCTCGTCCGGGCGCACGAGCATCTCACACCGGTTGAAATGCGCGCAATCCACGAGTGGACGAGCAGCCGGTATATCTTCGACCTCGGACAGAACATGACCGGGGTGGTTCGTATCCGCTTGCGCGGCGCGGCAGGCGCGACTGTGCGAATCCGCTATGCCGAAATGCTCAACCCCGATGGCTCGCTCTACACCGCCAACCTGCGCACCGCCCGCGCCACCGATTACTACACCTGCAAAGGCCAAGGCGAAGAGACCTGGACGCCGCGCTTCACCTTTCACGGCTTCCGCTATGTGGAACTGACCGGCCCGATTGAGCCGCCCACCACCGATGCGGTCACTGGCCTGGTCTGGCACTCCGAGAATCCCGTCACCGGCACGTTTACCTGCTCCGACCCGCTGCTCAACCAGCTCCAACACAACATCCTGTGGGGCTGGAAGGGCAACACCGTGGATATTCCCACCGACTGCCCGCAGCGCGATGAGCGCATGGGCTGGACCGGTGACGCGCAGGTCTTCAGCCGCACCGCCAACTTCCTGACGCAATCCGCCGCGTTTTGGGCCAAGTGGCTGCAAGATTTGGAAGACGCCCAGTCTGACGATGGCAGCATCCCCCCGACGGCGCCCAGCACCAACGCCATCCGCACGGGCGATGGCGGCCCGGCCTGGGCTGATGCCGCCGTGATTGTCCCCTGGAACGCGTACCTGGCCTACGGCGACCGGCGCATCCTGGCCGAACGCTACGGCATGATGAAACGCTTTGTCGACTCGCTCACCGCCGGCGCGCTGGACGACATCCGCGCCCATCCGGCGGTCACCCCCTGGGGCGGCTTTGGCGACTGGCTGGCGCTGGACGGCTCCGGCAAACTGGAGGGCGGCACCCCCAAAGACCTGATTGGCACAGCCTTTTATGCCCACAGCGCGCGTCTGCTCGCGCAAATTGCCGAAGTGCTGGGAAAAACCGAAGACGCCGCCGCTTACGCTGCCCTGTCTGAGCGCGTCCGCGCGGCCTTTCAGCGCCGCTTCGTCACGCCGGAGGGCCTGCTGAGCGGCAACACGCAGACTTCTTACGTCCTGGCGCTGGCCTTCGACCTGCTGCCCGAAGACGCCATCCCCAACGCGCTGGACTGGCTGGCGCGCGACATCCTGCGGCGTGATACCCATCTCAGCACCGGCTTCGTGGGGACTTCGTACCTGCCCTTCGTCCTCTCCCGCTATGGGCGCACCGACCTGGCCTATGCCCTGCTCTTCCAGAAGACCTGGCCCTCCTGGCTGTATGCCGTGACCCAGGGCGCCACCACCATCTGGGAACGCTGGGACGGCTGGACGCACGACAGGGGCTTCCAGGACCCCGGCATGAATTCGTTCAATCACTACGCCTACGGCGCGATTGGCGACTGGCTCTACCGCGCCGTTGCCGGGATAGATACCGACCCGCACGAACCCGGCTACCGGCACATCCTGCTGAAGCCGCACCCCGGTCCCGGCCTGACTCACGTCCGCGCTGCGCTCGAATCGCCCTACGGGCTTATCGTCAGCGAATGGCGCATCGAAAACCAGCAATTCCTGTGGGACGTGACCATCCCGCCCAACGCCCGCGCCACCCTCACCCTGCCCGTCAGCGGCGAGACGCGCGAACTCGTGGCGGGGAGGTATCACTTTTCCGAGCCATATACTCTTTGAGAAAGTGGAGTCCAAAGTCTCCTGACTTTGGACTCCATCGTTTACGGAGACCCCATGACCAGCGTCCTGCGCGGCTGGCGGGTTGGCCGCACACGACGCTGCCGGAGAAGCGCATATGAAAGTTCAACTCTTCATCACCTGCCTGGCCGAAAACTTTTATCCCCACACGCTTGAAAACATGGTCAGGGTGCTGGAGACGCTTGGCCTGGAATTGCATTTTCCCGCAGAACAAACCTGCTGTGGACAACCCTTCTTCAACAGCGGTTTTCAAGAAACAGCACGCCCGCTCGCCCGCCATTGGCTGGAAACGTTTGAGCGTGACCCGGCACCGATTGTCTCGCCCTCCGGTTCGTGCGTGGATATGGTGCGACATCACTACCCCGAACTCTTTCCGCCTGGCACGCCCGAACACGCCCAGGCGATGGAAGTGGCAGCCCGCACTTTCGAGTTCAGCGAGTTCCTGGTGCGGCAATTGGGTGTGACCGATGTGGGGGCCAGTTTTCCCCACAAGGTGACGTATCACGCTTCGTGTCACGGCCTGCGCGGGCTGGGATTGCGCCAGGAAGCCCGGCAATTGCTCGCCGCAGTACGCGGTTTGGAATTCATCCCCCTGCCCGAAGAAGAAACCTGTTGCGGCTTTGGCGGCATCTTCAGCGTGGTGTATCCTGAAGTGAGCCGCGCGATGATGGAAACCAAAATCCGCCACATCATCGGCACCGGCGCAGAGTTCGTCATTGCCGCTGATGCAGGATGCCTGATGAACATCGGCGGCGGGCTGCACAAAGCCGGTTCCCCCATCCGCGCCCTGCACCTGATAGACGTGTTGGCCGCCCGTGAGTGACAGGAGACGGTCATGAATGAACTCCCTGCCCGTATAGATTTTGCCGCTTATAGCGAAAACGTCCCGCCGAACATCCCCGCCGCCGTCCAGCAGGCCACCGGGCGCTTTATCGGCAGCCGTCAGTCACGTATAGCCGAGTTGCCGGAATGGGAAGCATTGCGCGAAGCCGCCTCGCAAATCCGTTTGCATACACTGGAACACCTGGATTTCTACCTGGAACGCCTGGCCGAGCGCGTACAGGCCGCCGGCGGGACGGTTCATTGGGCTGCCGATGCCGCCCAGGCGCGCCACATTGCGCTGGAAATTGCCCAAAAACATGGCGCGCGGCTGGCCGTCAAATCCAAATCGATGGCAACCGAAGAAATCGGCCTGAATCACGCCTTCGCGCAGGCCGGCATCGAGGCCCTCGAAACAGATTTGGGCGAGTACATCATTCAACTGGCCGGTACTGGCCCCTCGCACATCATCGTCCCTGCTGTTCACCTGACCAAAGAAGAAATTGCCGAACTTTTCCGCCAAAAACTCGGCATCGAAGCCCCACCAGACCCTCACCATCTGACGCAAATTGCCCGCACCGTCTTGCGCGAAAAATTCCTGCGTGCCGACGTGGGCATTTCCGGCGCGAACTTCCTGGTCGCCGAAACCGGTACGCTTGTCATGGTCACCAACGAGGGCAATGGGCGCATGGTCACCACGCTGCCCGATGTACATATTGCCATCGTGGGCATCGAAAAAGTTATCCCCGATTGGGAAGCGCTCACCGTCCTGCTCAAACTCCTGGCACGTTCGGCCACCGGACAAAAGCTTTCCACCTACACCTCCTTTATCACCGGCCCGCGCCGCCACGAACACGAACATGGCCCACGCGAATTTCACCTCATCCTGCTGGATAATGGCCGCAGCCGTATCTTGCGCGACCCGCTCGGACGACAGGTATTGAAGTGCATCCGCTGCGGTGCGTGTCTTAACGTCTGCCCGGTGTATAGAAACGTGGGTGGCTTTGCGTATGGTTGGTTCATCTCCGGCCCCATCGGCGCGATTTTCTCTCCGCAAATGCTGGGGGTCGAGCGCGCTGGTCAGTTGCCTTTTGCCTCGTCGTTGTGTGGCGCGTGCGGCGAAGTTTGCCCGGTCAAAATCCCCATTCCGCAAATTCTGCTACACCTGCGCCGCCGCGCGATGGAAGGTGACTCCTTCGGCGGTCCAAACGCCCCTGTCACGGCGCGCCTGCTGGCATCGTTGAGCGCGCTGGCCTTTCGCCTCCCCTGGCTCTACCGGTTGGGAACACGCCTGCTGCCTCTGCTCACCCGCCCTTTCAGCCGCGCCGGCTGGATTCCCGGCCTGCCGCCGCCTGCCAACCGCTGGACAAAAGTGCGCCCTTTCCCGGTGTTTGCGGCGCGTTTCCACGAATGGTGGAAAAACAGAAAACGCACTTCCGCCTGAAGTCCCGTTCTGGCGCAAGGAGTTTGCGATGTCCTCCTCCGACTCCATCCTTCAATCTATCCGCCAGGCACTCCACCGCCTGCCTGGTCAACCCATTTCCGCACGCCCATCCATCGTCCCTGCGCGCGCAGCAGGCGCAAGCAAAGAGGAAATACGCCGGTTTCTCGAAGAAATCCGCAAACTTTCTGGCACTGCCCGCCAGTTGACCGCTGAACACCTGCCCACCGCGCTTCAAGGTCTTGTGGAAGAGCAAGGCATTCGCAAAGCCACTGTGTGGAACACACCGCGCCTGAACGAATTGGCAGTGACGACACACCTCTCCGCTCTTGGAGTAGAAATCGTGCCTCCTGGTGCAGAAAAACACCAGCTGGCTGATTGCGACCTCGGCGTGACCGAAGCCGATTTCGCCCTGCCGGAGACCGGCACGCTGGGGTTGCTCTCTTCCGCCGAAAAACCGCGCACCGTCTCGCTCTTACCGCGTGTCCACCTGGCAATTCTTTCCCCGCGCGCACTGCGCCCTGACCTGCACCAGGTGTTCGCCGAAGCCAAAACACAGCCGTACCTGGTCTTCATCACCGGTCCCAGCCGCACCGCCGACATCGAACTGACCGTTACCCTGGGCGTGCATGGGCCCAAAGCACTTTACGTCTGGCTGGTTTAATCTCTGCCCGAACCATGCTCACGCCTGAGTCCTTTCAGAGCCACACCCTGCGCGCCCACCCGCACGGCGACGCAATACGACGCATCCTGACTGCCGCCATCCGTGCCGTCGAACCCTCAACCGCTGTTCAGCGCTTCGTCCGCCGCGAGAGCGATACCCTCTGGATAGCCGAACACCCCTACCCGCTGGAAGAAATCCGTGAAATTCGCCTGCTGGGACTGGGCAAAGCCGCGGTCGGAATGACCCTGCCCCTGCTGGAACTGCTCGCTGACCGCAAACCGTACACGTTGCTCATCCCCAAAACTATTCCGCCTGATTTTCTCTTTCCTTTCGTAAAAGAAAACCGGGGTGAGGGCGTCCCCCCTCTCCCCCTGGGAGAGGGCCGGGGTGAGGGCGCACTCCCTCTCCCCTTGGGAGAGGGCTGGGGTGAGGGCACACCCCCTCTCCCGCTGGGAGAGGCCCGGGGTGAGGGCGCACCCCCTCTCCCCCGGGGAGAGGGCCGGGGGGAGGGCGTCCCCTC
>JANWWK010000059.1 GCA_025056175.1 Anaerolineales bacterium | reverse complement strand
GCGGGCGCGGCGGACGGCGTTCGAGACCACCCGAATCGCATCCTCCTGGCCGACCACGCGGCGGTGCAGGCCTTCTTCCATCCGCAGCAGTTTTTGCGTCTCGCCTTCCAGCAGTTTGTCCACCGGGATACCCGTCCAGCGCGCCACGATGGCGGCAATCTCTTCGGCGTCCACTTCTTCTTTGAGCAGCGCGCCTTCGGCCTGCATGGCCTTCAATTTCGCTTCAGCAGCGCGGATTTTCTCCTCGAGGGCGCGCAGTTCGCCGTAGCGCAGGCGCGCGGCCTTCTCCAGGTCGGCGGCGCGTTCGGCGCGCTCCATCTCGGTGCGGGTCTGCTCCAGTTTCTCCTTCAGCCCGCGCAGTTCCGCAATGACGGCTTTTTCCGTCTGCCAGCGGGCGGTGATGGCCTTCGATTTCTCGCGCAGTTCGGCCAGTTCGCTTTCCAGCTTCTCCAGCCGCTCTTTGGAGGCCTTATCCTTCTCTTTCTTGAGCGCCTCGCGCTCGATTTCAAGCTGCATGATGGCGCGGTCTACCTCGTCCAGTTCCTGCGGCTTGGAGTCGATTTCCGTCCGCAGGCGGGCGGCGGCTTCGTCAATCAGGTCAATGGCCTTGTCGGGCAGGTGCCGGTCGGGGATGTAGCGATGGCTGAGCGTGGCCGCGGCGATGACCGCCGGGTCGGTGATGCGCACGCCGTGATGCACTTCGTAGCGTTCCTTCAGGCCGCGCAAAATCGAGATGGTATCCTCCACGCTCGGCTCTTCCACCAGCACCGGCTGGAAGCGCCGCTCGAGGGCGGGGTCTTTTTCGACGTGTTTGCGATACTCATCCAGCGTGGTCGCGCCAATCATGTGCAGTTCGCCGCGCGCCAGCATGGGCTTGAGCATGTTGCCGGCGTCCATCGCGCCTTCGGCCTTGCCCGCGCCCACCACCGTGTGCATTTCGTCCACGAACAGGATGATTTCGCCTGCCGATTCGGTGATTTCCTTCAGCACGGCCTTCAGCCGCTCCTCGAACTCGCCGCGATACTTCGCGCCTGCAACGAGCGCGCCCATATCCAACTGCACGATGCGCTTTTTCTTCAGGCCTTCCGGCACGTCGCCGTTGACGATGCGCTGGGCCAGGCCCTCGGCGATGGCGGTTTTGCCCACGCCCGGCTCGCCGATGAGCGCCGGGTTGTTCTTGGTGCGGCGGCTGAGAATCTGGATGACGCGCCGAATCTCCTCGTCGCGGCCAATCACCGGGTCGAGTTTGCCCTTGCGGGCCAGGTCGGTCAGGTCACGGCCATATTTTTCCAGCGCCTGGTAAGTGCTTTCCGGGTCCTGGCTGGTGACGCGCTGACTGCCGCGCACGCTCTGGAGTGCCTTGAGAATCGCGTCTTTGGTCAGGCCATAGGAGGCCAGTCGTTTGCCTTCGATGGAATCGGTCAGGCCGAGCAGGAGATGTTCGGTCGAGACGTAGTCATCCTGCATGCCTTTGGCGTAACGCTCGGCGGCGCTCAACACATCGGCGGCGGCCTGACTCAGCCCGACCTGCATGTTCGCGCCGTGAATTTGCGGACGTTTGGCGAGTTCGCGCTCCAATTCTTCGCGGATGGCAAGCGTCGAACCGGCCACTTTGGTCACAATCGCCGGAACAACGCCGCCTTCCTGTCGGAGCAGCGCCAGTTCCAGGTGAATCGGTTCGATGGCCTGGTGATGGTGTTCTTGAGCGATTTGCTGGGCAGAGAAAATCGCTTCCTGTGATTTTTGGGTGAATTTTTCGAGGTTCATGGTCTTTCTCCTACCGGTCAAGTACGGCAAATCTTCGATTTGCGCCACAGGCTTTTATAGCGCATCGTTGTTGGAGAAAAGTTGGAGGCAGATAAAAGATATATAACCAAATTTCCACATTGCGCCTTTGGGCTTTTGTATGTATCATTTGCCCGCAATTTTTCATTCCCTCACAATGGAGAACCCATGACTCAACTGAAATGGTGGCAGACAGCCCTGTTCTATCAGATTTATCCCCGCTCTTTTGCGGATGGCAATGGAGATGGCATCGGTGATTTTGCCGGGATGACTGCCAGACTCGACTATCTGCATGACCTGGGAGTAGATGCTATCTGGCTCTCGCCGCATTTCCCCTCGCCAAACTGGGATTGCGGCTACGACATCAGCGACTACTGTAACGTTGCGCCCGAATACGGCACACTCGAAGACTTCAAGACGTTTCTGCACGAAGCCCATGCGCGCGGCATCAAAGTCATCCTCGACCTGGTGCTGAATCACACCAGCGATGAGCATCCGTGGTTTCTGGAATCCAAATCCAGTCGCGATAACCCCAAAGCTGACTGGTATGTGTGGGTAGATACTCCTCCCAACAACTGGCAATCGTGCTTTGATGGTGATGCGTGGACGTATGTGCCGGAGCGCAACCAGTATTACTATCATTACTTTATGAAGCAGCAGCCCGACCTGAACTGGCGCAATCCCGAAGTAAAACAGGCCATGTGGCAGGCCGTGCGCTTCTGGCTCGATTTAGGCGTGGATGGCTACCGTCTGGATGCCATCGGCACCATTTACGAAGACCCCGCGCTGACACCGCATTCGGTGCCGATGAACCTGGCGCAGTTGCGGCGTTTCTCCGAAACGGCGCGCACGCCCGAAGAAATTGCCCTCAAAGAGCGCTACTGGCATGAAATGTTCCGCCATCAATGGGGACGCCCCGAATTGCATGACCTGATGAAAGAATTACGCGCCATTCTGGATGAATACGATGGCGACCGCATGCTGGTGGGGGAGGATGACGACATTGCTTACATGGGCAGTGGAAACGATGAATTGCACCTGGTGTTCAACTTCCCGTTGATGCGGGTGGCGCGAATGACCCCTGCGCACATCCGCCGCAATCAGCGCGAACGCCTGGCACGCCTCGATGCGTTGCCCGTGCGCGGCTGGCCGTGCAACACGTTAGGCAATCACGATACCTCGCGGATTTACTCCCACTATGGTGATGGACAGCACGATGCCGAACTGGCGCGCCTGAACGCTGCTCTGGTTCTCACGCTGCGCGGCACACCGTTTCTCTACAACGGCGAGGAAATCGGCATGCAGGATTACATCATCACCGACCCGACCCGATTGCGCGATACGATGGCAACCTGGTACTATCAGGCGTTGATTAACGATTTGAAGGTTGACCCTGCCGAAGCCGCTTTGCGCGCCGGCGAAATGAGCCGCGATAAGAACCGTACCCCCATGCAGTGGGGTCTGCTTCCGAACGGCGGCTTTTGTCCGCCGCATGTGACTCCCTGGCTGCCGGTTCATCCCAATTATGCTGAAGGCGTCAACGTTAAAGAACAGATAGATAACCCCGATTCAATGCTCAACTACTACAAGCGGCTGATTCACGTTCGCAAGACCACCCCCGCGCTGATAGCCGGTGAATACAAACCCCTGCATCCCCGCGCTGAAGAGTATTTTGCCTTTTTGCGCTTTACCGAAACGCAAACCGTGCTGGTCGTCTTGAACTATTCGCCGCAACACCGCGAACTCAAATTCACCGTGCCAGGAAAAAAACAGGCGCACATCCTCTTCTCCTCTGCCGGACGCGGCAGACGCTCACAACCGCTTACCAGAATGAGCGTCGGAGCGTTCGAGGTCCTGATTGCTGCACTGGAATAATCTCTGACTTCGCTTTTCCGCCGAGCCATTCATCCCAATTTGTGATGAATGATATGTGCAGGTTGTGACGATTGCTATTAGGACGCTGGCTGCAGCCACTATATAATGCGTGAGAACCCCTGCCCTCTGAATCTGAGAGTTTTTTTCTGCTTCAAGAGGCAAAAACGATACTCAGGAGCTGCCATGAAAGCCTACGTCCTCGTCAACATTCGCACCGGCGAAATTAAAGATGTGGTCCGCCAAATGCGCAAGGTGCCGCAAGTGCGCGAAGTAAACATGACCTTTGGGCCTTATGATGCCGTTGCCATTATTGAAGCCAGAGACCTGGATGATTTGGGCAGCATTCTTGCCGCAGCCATTCAACCCATCCCTGGCGTGGAAGAGACTTTAACCTGCCTGGCCGTGGATTCGATTTAGCGTTCCTCCCAATTCTTCAGATTGCTTCTCCCTGCATGGCTGCGCTTTTCCTACCCCTCTCCCGCAACGGAGAGGGGACATGCTTGCTGGTAAAATATCCCCATGACCACGATTGTTCCTCCCGCTTACGTCACCCAGTCCGAAGAACTATATGATAAACCGCTCGACCCGCAGGTGGCTCGCCGCCTGGTGGGCTTTATTGCGCCGTACAAATGGCAGTTACTGCTGGCTGCGTTTCTGATGCTGGTTGCTACGTTGTCCACCGTCATCGGGCCGTATCTGGTCAAAATTGCCATAGATGATGGCTTGCTGGCAGGCAACCTGACGGCCTTGCGGAACGCCGTCTTGTTGTATTTGGCGGCGGCGCTCGTGCGCTGGGGGTTCATTTATCTCCGCGTCAACATCATGGCGCAGGTTGGGCAATCGTTCATCTACGATTTGCGCAAAATGCTCTTTGAGCATTTACAAAAACTCTCGCTGGGCTTTTACAGCCGTTACAGTGTCGGGCGCGTCATCACACGGGTCATCAACGATGTCGAAACCCTGCGTGAATTCGTCATTTGGGCAGTGCTTGCCATTGCCCGCGATTTGTTTGCGCTGGCAGGCATCATCGTTGCCATGCTTTCGCTCAATTTTGAACTTTCGCTTATCACCTTTGCCACCATTCCGCTCATGATTCTGGCCACGCGTCTCTATCGCCGCACAGCACGGGTCGCTTATCGGCGCGTACGCGCTGCGATTTCATGGGTCAACTCCGTTCTGGCTGAAAATATCAACGGCGTGCGCGTGGTACAGGCCTTCAACCGGCAAACGCATAATTACCGACAGTTCAGCGAATACACCAACCGATACCACTTACAAATGGTCTTGCGCGCCGCACGGGTTGCTGCGTCCTTCTTGCCGGTGGTAGATGTGCTGGGTGCGCTGGCAACCGCCGCTGTGGTGTGGATTGGCGGAACTGCTGTGCTGGGCGAGAGCATCTCGGCGGGCGTTCTGGTTGCCTTTGTCCTGTACATTGACCGCTACTTTGAGCCAATCCGCGACCTTTCGCGCCGCTTCGACACCCTGCAATCTACAATGGCTGGCGGTGAACGCATCCTCGCCCTGCTCGATACGGAAGTGGACGTGCAGGATGCTCCCGATGCCCGGCCGCTTCCGCCCATTCGCGGCGACGTGACCTTCGAGAATGTTTCCTTCCACTACCCCGATGACTCCGCGCTCGTTCTTCGGAACATCCATTTGCACGTTCCGGCGGGTTCTACCGTTGCTCTCGTGGGCGAAACCGGGGCTGGAAAAACCACCCTCGTCAAACTGCTTTCACGCTTTATGGACCCAACCGAAGGCCGCGTTCTGGTAGACGGTTTCGACCTCAAGACCGTTACCCAAAAGAGCCTGCGCGCGCAGATGGGTGTCGTGTTGCAAGACCCCTTCCTCTTCAACGGCACGGTCAAAGAAAACATCCTGTTCGGACGGCTAGACGCCACCGATGCGGAAGTGGAAGCCGCTGCCCGCGCGGTGGGTGCACACGATTTCATCATGGAACTGCGAAACGGTTATGACACGTCGGTCGAAGAGGGCGGTGTTTTGTTGAGCGTTGGTCAGCGCCAACTGATTTCCTTTGCCCGTGCGCTCCTGGCAAATCCGCGCATTCTCATTCTCGATGAAGCCACCTCCAGCGTAGATACCCAGACCGAGCAGGTGATTCAACGCGCTCTCGTCACCCTCCTGAAGGGACGCACCAGTTTTGTCATCGCACATCGTCTTTCCACCATCACCAACGCCGACTTGATTGTGGTAATTGACGATGGGCAGATTGTTGAACAGGGCACCCATGCTGAACTGCTCGCACAACGCGGCGCGTATTACAGGTTGTATCAAACAGGATTTCAGGAATAAGAAATGGACATTTCTCTTGCTTTGGGCGGCGGCGGAGCGCGGGGCGCGGCGCATTTGGGCGTGTTACGCGTGCTGGAACAGGAAGGCTTTCGCATCCGCGCGATTGCTGGCACCAGCATCGGTGCGATTATCGGCGCTCTGTATGCACGTTACCGCAGCGCCGCCGAGGTCGCCCGCGTCATTCAATCGGTAGACCAGTCCAAACTCTACGGCTGGCCGCTCTCCGAAGGCCCCGGTTTGCTGGGCGTGCGCGGCGTACACGACTTTCTGCGTCAGCACCTGGGCGAACTGACTTTTGCCGAATTGCCCATTCCCTGCGCTGCCGTTGCCGTGGACTTGAACAGCAACCGCGAAATCGTGCTGCAACAGGGACGTGTGATAGATGCCGTGATGGGTTCGATCGCCGTGCCGGGCCTGTTTCCACCCAAATCATACAACGAATATCTGCTGATAGATGGCGGCACCCTCGACCCGGTGCCTGTTCGTCCGGCGCGCGCTTTGGCGCCAGACCTGCCGGTCGTGGCCGTCTCCCTCATGGCGCCGCTCGACGCCCCCAAGACCCCCCTCAGCCTGCCTATCCCCGTGCCGGAGCCAATTGCCCAGCAAATTGCCCGTCTGAGCATTACCCAGGCGGTGCGGATTTTTGTGGATGCAATAGACATTGGCCAGCGGCAAATGACCGAACTGCGCCTGCAACTCGACCGCCCTGAAGTTCTCATTCGCCCGGAAGTGGCCGACATCAACCTGCTGGACCGGGTGGACATTCCCGAAATTGCGCGGCGCGGCGAGGTCGAGGCACTCAAAAACCTGCCATCCTTGCGGCGCGCTGTCTCCTGGCGGGCGCGCCTTTTCCGTGCCGTTCAGCAGGCCATTGGTCTTGGCGCGTAATCTGCGTTTTCTCTGGGTTCTCTTGCCTTACCTGGCGGTTTTTTGGGGGATGATGCTCACTCGAAGCGCCTGGGGCGCGCTGATTGGCTTCCATCTCGCCCTGTTACCGCTTCTGCTTCCGAACTGGAAACAGGCGCGGCGGTTACTTGCTCCCGTTTCGAGGCACATTCTCCTGCCCCTGACTTTTGGCGGCCTGGCCGCTGGCCCGCTTCTTTGGCTGCTCTGGCCCCTGGGGGGCATTCTGCCCGATTACCCTGCACGGGTCGAAGCGCTCCGCTTGCGCTGTGAGACCTGGCCGCTGTTTCTTGCTTACTTTTCGCTGGTCAACCCCTTTTTGGAAGAATGGTACTGGCGGGGCGTGTTGGGCAACGACTCGCCGCGACCGCGTCTGATAGATTTTCTCTTTGCCGGCTACCATATAATCATCATGCTCTTGTTTGCCGCGCCGGTGTGGGTCTGTATTGGCTTTCTTGTGCTGGCGGGGGTGAGCTGGGGATGGCGGCAATCGGTTCGTCTCAGTGGCAGCCTGCTGCCGGCGGCGCTTTCTCATCTGCTGGCGGATGTTTCGGTGCTGAGCATGTTATACGTCCTGGCGTGCTGAAAAGTATCGTTTTTCGTTCTCAACAGAAGCCCCTCTCGTAGAGCATATTCACCAGTGGGGGAGTCTTTGCAGTTCGTCTGAAGAGCGAGCAGAAGTTTTAGAAAACGGAGCAGGTCACTGACCTGCTCCACTCGTCACTGTCAGCTCCAGTGCAGGCGCGGTAAAACCGGCCTTTTTGTGCGTGCCATCGCAAAACGGCTTGTTGGCTGATTGGCCGCAGCGGCACAGGGCAATCATTTTGCCTTCGCTTTTTTGGGTTTTGCCTTCGGCATCTGTATAGGTGGCCTGCCCGGCAATCAGGTATGGACCATTTTCGCGTGCCGTGATGGTAAGGGGGGCAGACATGGGAAAATCCTCCTGGCATGAAATGGTTGAGCGGTTTGCTCGAACAGCGATATTGCTCCCTTTTTACCATCCAATTGTTAGATTTTCGTATGTGCAGCTGCGTACTACCTGAAGGTAGCACTGCAAGACGCGTCGAGCGTGTCTCTACCACCGGCTCCAATCTCCGTAGAAAATCACGGGTCTGGGGCGCAAACGCAGACGTGGGCCGACCAGCATCCCAAACACGAACCCGCCAATGTGCGCCCAAAATGCCACCCCGCCCAGTTGCTCCATGCCCAGCGCCAGCGTCCCCTGCACGAGTTCGAGCAGGAACCACATCCCCAGCACGATGACCGCCGGCAGGCGCGCCACTTGCAGGAAGAACCCGAACGGGATGAGCGTGACCACCCGCCGGTGCGGGAACAAGAGCAGATACGCCCCCAGCGTGGCGGCAATCGCGCCGCTCGCGCCGACGGTTGGGACTTGCGATAGCGGGTACAGGAACACATGCGTCAGCGAAGCCGCTGCGCCCCCGGCCAGGTAGAAGAACAGATAGCGGGCGTGACCGAGCGCATCTTCCACGTTATCGCCGAAAATCCACAGGTACAGCATGTTGCCGAGCAGATGAAGCAGCCCAGCGTGCATGAACATGCTCGTCAAAAGAGAACGCAGGTCGCCAACGTCGAAGCCGCGCGTCACCTCCAGCGGAATGAGCGCCATGCGGTACAGAACGACTTCGCCTGCCGGCCCCAGGCTGACCTGCCACAGGAAGACCAGCACGTTCAGAACAATCAGCGCGTAGTTGACGAACGGCACGCGGCGGGTAGGGTTTTCATCGCGGATGGGAATCATCGTTTTTCTCCTGGTATGATTTTACGACAAAACGGCGCGCCCGGCTGTGATATGATGAATCAAAAGTTTCGGCGATTCTGATAGGGTTTCCTATGCCTGACGAAAGGTACTTTTCCATGCTCTTCGAATATGCTCCCATCTCGCTCTGGGAACAGGATTTCAGCGACATCAAAGCCTTCTTCGATAGCCTGCGCAGTCAGGGCGTGACCGACCTGGATTCCTATCTGGATGAACATCCCGCTGAAATTGAGGCCTGCATGGGCCGCATTCGGGTCGTGCGCGCCAACCGGCAGACGCTGCGGCTGTATGAGGTGCAAGATGAAGCAGAACTGGTCGCCCACCTGGGACAGTTCTTCCGCGACGAAATGCGAACGCACTTTCGCAGCGAACTGCGCGCGCTTTGGAACGGGGAACTGACCTGGGCCGGGGAGGGGGTCAACTACACTTTATCGGGCAAACCGATTGACATCCTGCTCTCCTGGCGCATTCTGCCCGGCTTCGAACAGACCTGGCGGCAGGTACTGATCGCCATCGAGGACATCACGCCGCGCAAGCAGGCTGAACGCGCCCTGCTCGCCAGCGAAAACCGCCTGCGCGGCCTGTTCGACAATTCGCCGATTTCGCTCTGGGAGGAAGATTACAGCCAAATCAAGGCCTTGTTCGACCGCCTGCGTTCCGAAGGCGTGGAAGACTTCGAAGAGTACATTGAGAAGCACCCGGAGACGGTGGCGCAGTGCATGAGCATGATGCGTGTCATTGCGGTCAATCGCAAAACGCTCGAAATCTTCAAGGCCGCTTCCGCTGCTGATTTACTTCAGAACCTCGACAAAGTCTTCCGCGATGAGATGGGGGAACACTTCCGCCTGGAACTCCTGAACCTGTGGAAGGGCGAACTCTCCTACGAAACCGAGGGAATCAACTACGCATTGGATGGCGAGCCGGTCTACGTTCACCTGCATTTGTCGGTCTACCCTGGCTACGAGGAGACCTTCGAGCGGGTGGTGGTGGCGCTGGAAGACATCACAGCCCGTCACAAGGCAGAGGAATACCTGCGTTATCTCGGCACGCACGATGTGATGACCGGGCTATACAACCGCATGTACTTTCAGGAGGAACTCAAGCGGCTGGGCGGTGGGCGCCAGTACCCGGTGAGCATCCTGGTTACCGACCTGGATGGGCTGAAAAAGGTCAACGATAGCCTGGGCCACGAGGCCGGTGACAAACTCATCCGCCGCGCGGCCGAGGTGCTGAAGGCCGGATTCCGCCAGGAGGACGTGGTGGCGCGCATCGGCGGGGACGAGTTCGCCGTTATCATGCCCAAAACGGATGCCGCCACCGTCGCCGACGTGATGAAGCGTCTGAATTCGTTGTGTCAATTAAACAACAAATTTTATGGCTTGCCCCTGTTGGAAATGTCGCTCGGCGCGGCCACCGTCGAACAAGGTGACCTGGAACAGGCCGTGCGCCTTGCTGATAACGCGATGTATGCCGATAAACGCAAACGGAAGAAAGAGACTTGATGAATAAAAACTTCCCCAAATTCGCAAAGAATTTGGGGAAGTTGCTTTGTGGCTATTTGATAACCGGCACCAGCGCCGCGGCGGAGTATTCCAGCTCGCGCTCGAACTTGAACTGCTGGGTGTACAGGCGGTAGTAATGTCCGCGCTGGCGCAGCAGTTCGGCGTGCGTCCCCATTTCGGCGATGCGCCCGTTTTCGATGACCAGGATGCGGTCGGCGCGCTTGATGGTGCTCAGGCGGTGGGCAATCACGAAGGACGTGCGGCCTTTCATCAGATTTTCCATGCCTTTTTGGATGAGCGCTTCGGTCAGGGTATCCACGCTGGAGGTGGCCTCGTCCATGATGAAGAGTTCCGGCTTTGCCAGCACGGCACGCGCCAGGCTGATGAGCTGTTTCTGCCCAACCGAGAGCAGGTTGCCGCCCTCGCCCACGTTCTGCTCGTAGCCTTTTTCGAGCGTGGTGATGAACTCGTGCGCGCCGGCAATTTTGGCGGCTTCTTCCACTTCAGCATCGGTGGCCGAGAGCCGTCCGTAGCGGATGTTCTCGCGCACCGTTCCGCTGAACAGGTGCGGGGTTTGCAGCACGATGCCGATTTTGCTGTGGATGCTTTGCAGGGTGTACTCCGTGTAATCGCGCCCGTTGATAAGGATGCGTCCGGTGCGCGGCTCGTAGAAGCGGCACAACAGGTTGACGAGGGTGGATTTGCCGCCACCCGTCGGGCCGACGATGGCGATGGTTTCGCCCGGGCGCACCCGCAGGTTGAAATTCGTCAGCACCGGTTTGCGCTCCTCGTAGTAGAAACTGACGTTCTCGAAGACGATTTCGCCCAGCAGGGTTTCGGCCTCCACCGCGCCGGGGCGGTTGCGGACTTCTGGCTCGGTATCGAGCAGTTTGAAAATGCGCTCGGCCGAGGCGATGGAGTGTTGCATTTCGGCATACACGCGCGCCAGGTCTTGCACCGGCCACATGATGAAGGTGAGATACGAGACGAAGGCGTGAATCCCGCCGATGGTCAGCAGCCCGGCTTCGGCCTGGAACCCGCCGTACCACACGATGACGCTCAAAGCGATGGCCGAAATCACCTGCACCGTCGGCAAGAAGAGCGCCGAAAGCCAGGCCGCCCGATACGAGGCGCGGTACATGTTATCGGTCAGGTGCTGAAATTCCTTCAGGTTTTCGGTTTCCCGTCCCAGCGCCTTCACCACACGCACGCCCTGAATGTTCTCGTTGTATGCGCCGGTGATTTTGGAGTTGGCGCGGCGCGAGGCGCGGTATTCCACCAGAATCTTTTTGCGGAACTGCACGGCAATATAGAACAGGATAGGCACGATGGCAAACACCACCAGCGCCAGCTGCCAGTTGATGATGAGCATAAAGAAGGTGGCTGTGACGATGTTCATGAAGGCCCAGGTGGTATCCACCAGCCCCCACGTCATCAGGTCGGCCACGCGGCCCGAATCGGACGTGACGCGCGCCATCAGCCGCCCGACCGCGTTTTGGGCGTAGTAAGAGAGCGACAGGTCTTGCAGGTGCGCGAACATTGCTTTGCGCAGGTCGTACTGAATGCGTTCGCCCAGCACGCCCGCCAGATAAATGAACGAGAAGACCAGCCCCGCCTGCACGATTTGCAGGATGGCGTAATAACCGGCCAGGCGGTAGAGCGTGGCGGGGCTGCCCATCATCATCCCCTCGTCAATCATTTGTTTGTTGATATAAGTGAAGAGCGAATCCAGCGACGAGGTCAACCCGATGGTGACCAGGAAACCGACCACCCACAGCCAGTGAGGCCGAAGCAGGCCAAGAATCCGTCGAAAGGTGGCCCCGGTCAGGGGGCTGGTATGCTCTTCTTCTTCAAGTTCGTAAAGTTCATCGGACATATAAGGTCTCCTGTGCAGAATGATGGGGCTTTATTCATCATTCAATCAATAGAGGCGATTTCGTGTTCCAGTTCATCTTCGACCCGCGTCTGAATCTCGTAAATTTTGCGGTACATGCCGTCCTGAGCGACCAGTTCGGCGTGCGTTCCCATCTGGATGACCTGGCCTTTATCCAGGACGAGAATCAAATCGGCGTTCATCACCGACTGGATGCGGTGGGCGATGATGAAGGTGGTGCGGTTTTCCATCAGGCGGTTGAGCGCCTGGCGGATTTCCGCTTCGGTTTCGGTATCCACGCTGGAGGTCGAGTCATCCAGGATGAGGATGCGCGGGTTCTTCAGGAGGGTGCGGGCAATTGCCACGCGCTGTTTCTGCCCGCCGGAGAGGGTCACGCCCTTTTCGCCGACAATCGTGCGGTAGCCATCTGGGAAGCTTATGATGGAGTCGTGGATGGCAGCGGCGCGGGCGGCGGCTTCGATTTCTTCGTCGGTTACCGGGCGTTGTACGCCCAGCGCAATATTTTCGCGGATAGAGCGGCTGAACAGGAACGGTTCCTGTTCCACAATGCCGATTTGCTGACGCAGATAGCGGCGCGGATAGTCCTTGAGCGCGATGCCATCCAGCAGAATTCTCCCGCCGGTGTATTCGTGAAAGCGCGGCAGCAGGTTCACCAGCGAGGTCTTGCCGGAGCCGGTGGAACCGATGAGCGCCACCGATTGCCCCGGAGCCACGCGGAACGAGACATTCTTCAGCACGTCCGTTTCTCCGTCGGAGTACATGAACGAGACGTTCTCGAAGACAACTTCACCGCGTACCGGCCCGACGGGATGGACTTTTCCGCTCTCCAGGTCTTCCTGTTCCTGCTGCATAATTGCCAGCAGACGGCCATACGAGACCATGCCGGTGGAGGTATCTACAATCAGGCGGCCCAGGTTGCGAATCGGCCAGATGAGCCACACCACCAGCCCGACATACGCCAGGTAAGTGCCAACTGTAATTTCGCCGTTGATGACCATCTGCCCGGCAAAGACGAAGCCGCCCAGCATTTGCATGCCCAGCACAATATCTGAAAGCGGCCAGAAGAGCGAGTGCATCAGAAGCAGCAGCTTGCCTTTCAGGTATTTGCCCCAGTTGTCTTTCTCGAACTTGCCTTTTTCATAATCCTGACGGGCAAATGCTTTGACCACGCGCACGCCGGTCAGGTTTTCCTGCAAGGTGGTGGAGAGCGCGGCTTCCTGTTCCTGGTAGGCTTCGTAGGCTTTGGTGACTTTGTGAAAGAACCACACGGAAACGAGCAGGATGGGCGGAATGGCGATGACCGAAATCAGGCCGAGTTCCAGGTCGAGGCTCAGGATGGCAAACCAGTTGACGAAGAACAAGAGCAGAATGCGCCCGATGCCGATGGCGTGTTCGCTGAAGAAGCGGCGCAGCGAATCCACATCCGAAGTGACGCGCTCAATCAGGTCGCCGGTGGGGGTTTTGCTGTGATAGGAAAAACTCAGGCGCTGAATGTGGTCGAACAGAAAGTTGCGCAGGCGGCGCGTGATGCCCTCGGCGGTGTAGGCCGCCAGGCGTCCCGAAAAGAAGGCAAACGTGCCTTCCAGCGCAGCCAATCCCAGAAAGCCCAGGCCGATATACAAAAAAGTGCTGCCTAAATCCTTGCCGAGGGGTTGCGCTGCGCCGCCTACCAGGTCGGCGAAGTAGCGCAAGAGAAGCAGCGAGGCCGTTTTGGCGAGTGCCGAAATCATGAGCGTGGTCACTGCTCCCAGGTAGGGCAGGCGGTAGCCGCTCATTGCCAGCCACAGGCCTTTCAGGCGGTTTTTGGTGATGGCTTTACGGAAGTCGAAGTAGGTCGAAGGTTGAGTCGCGGTCAGGGTTGCCATAGATTCTCCAGAGAAATGGCGCTACACACAAAAAAGTCACGGCGCGAGCGCGCCGTGACTTGAAACTGCAAAGACACAGACCGTTGAAAGTTACCGGTCAACAGGCGCACTCCGAGGGCGTACGGATGTACTGGAAACGGGAGCGATGCGGAAAACAACGTTGTACACCATGAAGTGCGGCCTCCTTTCGTCAGAATGAGATTAACTTGGTCGAGTTTATCATCACCTTATCAGACCTGTCAAGGGATTTTTTTAGACATATATCTAAATAACAGGACGCCGTGCGTGCGTTTTTGGCGGCTGTGGGGTAGAATGTGGGCATGCTCACCGTCTATACGCTTACTCCTGACCTGCACGCTCTGGGTTTACCCGATGTCTCCTCACTGGATGCGGTTTCGCGCCAGCTGCCGCAGGGATTGTATTCCACCTTCCGCACGTATGCCGGACGGACGAAGGTTCTCGGCCTGGAAATGCACCTGCACCGGCTCTACGACCCGTTACCGGCGCTCGGCATTCGGGCGCAGGTGTCGCCCTCGGAATTGCGCGCCGCGCTGCGGGAGGGGTTACGCGATTTTCCGGCGCAGGAGGCTCGCGTGCGCGTGACGGTCTCCACAACCGAAGGCGCCGGGATGGTCTTCATGGCCCTGGAGCCGCTCAAAGCGCCCGATGAAACGGTTTACCAGCGAGGCGTGCGGGTTATTTTATCGCCTGTGGAACGGAAAACGCCGCGCCTGAAGACCACTTCGTTTATTGGCGAGAGCGATTCGGCGCGTCAGATGCTCTTGCAAAGCGGGGCTTACGAGGCGCTGATGACGCGCAACGGCAGGATTCTGGAAGGGTTAACCAGCAACTTTTACGCGGTGAAGAACGGCGTCATCATCACCGCCCGCGAGGGGATTTTGCTGGGGGTGACGCGCCGCTATGTGCTGCGCCTGGCGCGCTCGAACGGAATCGGTATCGAATACCGCCCGCCGCGCGTGGAGGAGTTGCCAACCTGGGACGAGGCGTTCATCACATCCAGCGGGCGGGGTGTGGTGCCGGTGACGGAAGTCGCCGGTCAGCCGGTGGGGACGGGCCAGGTGGGCGAGATTGCTCGTCTGCTGCGGCGGGTCTATGACGAGTATGTGGTGAAGAAGGCGGAGCGGATTTAGCGCCTGGCGCCGCCTTCAGGCGTGCTTGCCCCCCGCCCGTTCGGCCACCGCTTTCATAAAACCGACAAAAAGCGGGTGCGGACGGTTGGGGCGCGACAGGAATTCGGGATGGAACTGGCTGCCGACCATGTAAGGGTGGTCTCGAATTTCGGCAATTTCTACCAGTTTTCCGTCTGGTGAGAGGCCCGAGAACACCATACCGGCCTGCTCGAACAGGGCGCGGTAGTTGTTGTTGAACTCCCAGCGGTGGCGGTGGCGTTCTTCGATGTGTTCCACGCCGTAGGCGGCGGCGGCTTTGCTGCCGGGCTGAAGGACGCATGGGTACAACCCCAGCCGCATTGTGCCGCCCATATCGGTGATGGCGCGCTGTTCGAGCATCAGGTCAATCACCGGGTGCTGGGTGGTGCGGTCAAATTCGGAAGAATTGGCGTCTTCTAACCCCAGCACGTTGCGGGCGAACTCGATGCACATCAACTGCATCCCCAGGCATAGCCCCAGGTAGGGGACTTTGTTCTCGCGCGCATAACGCGCTGCCATGATTTTGCCCTCTGTGCCGCGTGAGCCAAACCCGCCGGGGACGAGAATGCCGTCCACTTTCTGAATGATGTCCCAGCCTTTGTCTTTTTCCAGGTCGGCGGAATGCACCCATTCGATTTGGACTTCTACCCCGGCCGCCAGCGCGGCGTGTTTGAGTGCCTCGCGTACCGACATGTAGGCATCATGCAACTCAACGTATTTGCCGACCAGCGCCACGCGGACAGTGGGTTTTTCGCGTTTGACCTCGTTGACCAGGTTTTCCCATTCCGTCCAATCCGGCGTTTGCAGGGTTTGCAGGCCGAGCATTTTTAGCACGTACTCGGCCATGCCGGCGCGTTCGATGAGCAGAGGGATTTCGTACAAGACCTTCGATGTGACCATCGGGATGACGGCTTTTTTGTCCACGTCGCAAAATAGGGCAATTTTTTCGCACAGTTCATCGTCCACCGGGTAATCGGAGCGGGCGATAATCATGTTGGGCGAAATGCCGATGGAGCGGAGCGCGGCCACCGAATGCTGGGTGGGCTTGGTCTTCAGTTCGCCCGTTGCGCCGATGTAGGGCAGCCAGGTGACATGCACGAACAAGACGTTTTCGCGCCCGACTTCGGTGCGCAGCTGACGCAAGGCTTCGAGAAAAGGTTGTGATTCGATGTCTCCTACTGTGCCGCCGACCTCAACCAGGACGATGTCGGCGCCGGTGGTTTTGGCAACCAGCCCAATGCGGCGCTTGATTTCGTTGGTGATGTGCGGAATGACCTGAATAGTGCCGCCCAGATAGTCGCCGCGCCGTTCTTTGGAGATGATTTCAGCATATACCTGCCCGGTGGTGAAGTTGCTGACCTTGCTGACGCGGATGTCAATGAAGCGTTCGTAGTGTCCCAGGTCGAGGTCGGTTTCCGCGCCGTCATCCAGCACAAACACTTCTCCATGCTGGTAAGGGCTCATTGTGCCAGGGTCAACGTTGATGTAGGGGTCGAGTTTTTGTACGGCCACTTTGAAGCCGCGTTCTTTGAGCGTGCGTCCCAGCGCGGCGGCGGTGACGCCTTTTCCGACCGAACTGACCACGCCGCCGGTAAAGAAGATGTATTTAGTAGGCATTCGTCCTCGCTTTGCAATCATTCACAAATGCCGTCCCGAAGGTTGGGGACGAGTCAGGGCTGATTCGCAGACAACCTTCGGGACGCAGATGAACACGCGCCGATTATACGGTGTTTTCGAGATTTTTGAGATTGCGTTTTCCCCAATTTCCAAAGCCTGCCCGGCGGCGTGCCTCGCGCCGCTGGTGCTGTTCGTGAATCTCGTGGATGTGCTGAACTTTTTCGGCAATGGCGACCTCCAGCCACCGGCGGCCTTTTTCTGCTGTCCCCAGGCTGCCGGCTCCATACGCCCCGGAAACGGTGTCATCGTCCCAGGGCGGGTTGGCTATCAGTGCGCCGCCTTCTATCCAGTCCATGTAGTAGGAGGGGGTAGCGATGAAATCGGTGTCATCGGCTGCTCGCTCCATGTGAACCAGGTCGGGGCGCAGGGCCAGCACCATCGAGGTTTCCAGCTCGCAGGCGTGACCCATCCCGCCGATGGGTGATTCGCGGTATTGTTCGAGCGCCGCTGCGCCTGCCGGGCCGGCGGTGTGCAGGAAGGCGGTGGCGCAGAAGATGCGTTTGTGCCGGTCTCCGGCATATTTGACCACGTTGACCAGGAACGACATGTTCCCACCATGTCCGCTCATCAGGTAGAACTTATCGAACCCGCGCTCCACAAGCGCATCGACCACCGCCAGCCAGAAGTCCTCGAAGGCGCGCCCGCCGGCGTTCAGGGTGCCTGGAAAGGAATCGCGGTGCGTGCTGACGCCATACGGCATGACAGGGAGCGTGTAGCCACTGTCGGGAGCGGCTTCTGCGGCGCCTTTTGCAATCGCCTCGATGATGATGGTATCTACCGAGAGCGGCAGGTGATAGGCGTGCTGTTCGGTGTGGCCGATGGGCAGCAGGATGACTTTGCCGCGTTCAGAGTTGGGGGGCAGGGGGGAGCAGGCCGGGGGGAGAGCGCAGGGAAGGCAAAGTTGAGCGCAGGCAAGTCCCAGGTCGATGTCGAGGGGCGTCAGGGCGTAAACGCGGCTGAAGCCGTCCTCGCGCAGGGAAGCGAGCAGATTGCCGATGTATAGCCCCAGGACCGGTTCGGGGACTTCCAGCCCGGAGCCGCGCCAGCCAAACGGGAAGGGCGGCAGCAGCCCGATTCGAGGCGGCTGCGACAGGGCTTCGGCCAGGGCGGACTGGGCGTATCCCTCTCCCAGCGGCAGGACGAGCGGCACGTCGCGCGGCAGTTCGGCCACTTCGGGCCAGGTCAAATCGTCGAAGCGGAAAAAGTGAGTCACGGCAGTAAATACCAATCCAGAAACTGCTCGATGCGGCGGTAGGCGTCCAGCAGGGCGGCGCGGCGGATGAAGCCGTGCGGTTCGCTGGCATAGGTTTTGTACTCGAACGTCTTGCCATGTCGCCGCAAGGCTTCGGCCCATTGCTCGCTGGCTTCCGGCGGGACGATGTCATCTTTCAGGCCGTGCAGGAGCAGCAGGGGTTTTTGGACTTTTTCCGCTTCATGTATTGGAGAGCCGTTCAGGTAGACCTGACGGTTTTTGGCCGGGTGGCCGAGAAAGATTTCGGTGTAATAGCGCAGCTCGCGCGAACACAGCGCCCACGAGTTGACCAGGTCGGCGTCGCCATATTTGCTGATTCCGCAGGCGTAACGGTATTCGGGGTCGCGCGCCAGGCAACAATTGACCATGTAACCGCCGTAACTGCCGCCCATGATGGCAAAGCGTGAGGGGTCGAGGCCGGGCAGGGTTTTGAGGTATTCAGCGGCATACAGGCAGTCTTGGGTATCGCCGCCGCCCCAATCGCCGTAGTTGCGATGCTCAAATTCTACGCCGTAGCCGGTGGAACCACGATAGTTGGGCGCCAGGATGGTGTAGCCTTTGGCAACCAGGTATTGGGTGAGCTCGTTCCAGAACAGGGCTTCCTGCGAGGAGGGACCGCCATGCACCGAGACGATGGCTGCGCCGTTCGGTTTGGGAGGCCGATAGAGAAAGGCCGGAATTTCCAGCCCATCGAAACTGGGATAAGAGACGGCTTCGGGCGCAACGGGTTGTACTGCTTGCAGCCAGGGCGGCGTGGAAAAGGTCAGCTGGGTCACTTCACCGGTGGCAATGTGGATACGATACAGGTCTGGGACTTGCGTGGCGCTCTCGAACTCAAAGGTCAGGAAGGCGCCGCCGGGGGACCAGTGGGGGTTGGTGTGGAGACCGGGCAGGTCGCGCAGGATGTCGGCATGGCCGGTTTTGGGGGTGATGAGCGCCAGCTCGAACGAGCCGCCCCGATTGAGGGTGGCCGCGATGGATTTGCCGTTGGGCGCCCATTGAAACTCCACCACGTCCAGGCCCAGCCGTGTGACCTGTCGCAGGCCGCTTCCGTCGGGGTGCGCCATCCACAGGTCATCGTGGCCGTCTTCCTGAGAGAGGAAAGCTAGCCATTCACCGTTGGGCGACCAGCGCGGGCTCCAGGCGCGGATTTTGGGCTTGCCATACACGGTATGGAGCGCGCCGGTTTCCAGGTTCAGCACGCAAATATCGGTGCGGTTCAGGTCATCATAGCGGCGGAAGACGAAGGCAACTGCTTTGCCATCGGGCGCTGGGCGGGCGTCCCAGTGGTCGCCCTCGTCGCCGCTGGTCAGGAAGCGCAATTCCGTGCCAGAGAGATTCGTCAGGGCCAGCTGGTCGGCGTTATCGCGCTCCAGGCTGATGATGAGGTGCTGCGAATCGGGCATCCAGCGCGGTCCCCAGGTGGAGTCAACGTGAGGGAGCAGTTTCTTTGGCAGGCCGCCCTGCGCCTGGACGAGATACACGTGTCCGTGCGCGGTGTAAGCAATGCTCTGACTATCGGGCGACCATTGCGGGATTTCATCGTTCCACGAGAGGGTCGGACCGCGGTCAGTGGAAAGCCGCCCCGGCCAGCCGCCCTCGGAGGGCATGATATACAAATCCGAAAGGTCGTCGCTGTCCCAAAAGAAGGCAATGTGCCTGCCATCGGGCGCAAGTTGATGGTTGCGGACGCGCTTGAGCGCGGTAAGGGCTTCCAGGTTCCAGCCGGCGGGCGGTTTCAAGTCGGGGCGTGGCATCGAAGGCCAGCCGTTCCGTTCGTATTTTTCGGTCAGTTGAATGGGATTCGGCATAATCTCCTCCGCATTAAAGTATAAATCATCTTGACATGGAATGATTTCATTCTTTGTTTTTGATTCTCATGTAAAATCATTGAACAAGGAGGAGCTCCATGAAAAGAATTACGTTGCTTTTTGTAGTGCTGGCAATGTTGCTCGCAGCATGTGGTGCGCCTGTTACGCCGCAATCGCAGTCGCCGGTTGTTTTGCGTGTGGGCTGGCTTGGGTTTCCCGATACACTTAACCCGGCCTATGCGTTTCTCTCCGAAGCCTATACCATATTCGACCTGGTGTATTCGACGTTGCTGACTGAAGGGCCAAACGGCAAATATATGGGTTCGTTGGCCGAGGCGTGGAACGTGTCGGACGATGGTCTGCGCTGGACGTTCACGTTGCGTCCGAATATCCGCTGGCACAATGGGGAAGCGCTCACTATTGAGCAAGTCGTTTGGAATTTCAACACCTTCATCCAAAATCCGGATGGCTGGGTGACGAATTCGGGTTATGTCAAGGGCTTTAAAGAAGCGCGTGCGCTGGATGAGCGCACCCTGCAAATTGAGCTGGAATATCCCATCAGCAACATGGAATTTCGGGTGGCGTTTTTGTATATCGTCTACCCCAAAGATTTTGAGAGCTTTGCCACCCCAGAGGAGCTGCAAAACTTCACCAATTTCAACCCGGTTGGCACGGGGGCGTTCAAAATTAACACGCTCGATAAAGACCAGCGCGTGATTCTGTTGGATACCAACCCCGATTATTTCGATGGCCGCGCCAAAATTGACCAGGTGATTTACCGCACCTTCGATAACAGCGATGCCCTGATTCAGGCGTTGCGGGTGGGGGATATTGACCTGGCGGTTGAGGTACCGAACAGCGCCTTCGATGCCGTCAAGCAGTTCCAGGGGGTAACGGCCATCTCTCTCTCTGGTCGCTCGCTCACGGAGTTGATTCTGAATTCCGTGCCGGAAGACCATGACCCGCCTCCGAACCGCAATCCGGCGATTACCGACCCGGTGGTACGCCTGGCCATTGCTAAGGCGATTAACAAGCAAGATTTGGTGGATGTGGTCTTGCAGGGACATGGCATCCCCGGCGTCAGTATCATTCCGCCCACGCTCGGCGGTGGGTTCTGGTTCAATCGCAACATTCAAGATGTGACATTCGACCTGGACGAAGCCAGCCGCCTGCTCGAAGAGGCCGGCTACCTTTTGCAGGCCGATGGTGTGCGCGCCAAAGACGGTGTGCGGTTGGAGTTTCGCCTGCAATATCCTTCGGATAGTTCCAACTATCCTCGTGCGGCGGATATGATTGCGACCTGGTTGGGCAAAATCGGTATCCGTGCTACCCCTGCCGCCGTGGACCCCGATAGTCTGATGGCGGCTGTGACCCCCAATGGAGATTACGACCTGGTCATCTGGGGCTGGGGTTCTGACCCGGACCCCGATTTCATGCTCAGTGTGATGACCAGCGAGCAATACGTGGAAGGCGGTTGGAGCGATAGCGGCTACTCGAACCCGGTGTACGACGAATTATTCGTCAAACAGCAAAAGACGCTGGATGAGAACGAACGCCAGAAAATTGTCTGGGAGATGCAGGAAATCGTCTTCAACGACCGTCCGTACATCGTGTTGTGGTACGACAATACCTTGCAAGCGTATCGTTCTGACCGCTTTGTGGGCTTCCTGACGTATCTCTCCGGCATTGATTCCTTCAAGTCTCTCATGAACGTAGAACCGGTGAAGTGATGTCGCGCGGTGGTATGCTTGGGCGGAAGGTTCTTTTTTCCCTTTTGACCATTTTTGTGGTGCTGGTCATCAACTTCGTCCTGTTCCGCGTTCTGCCCGGCGACCCGGTGCGCGCGGTGATTGGGCGCAACGTCAAACTTTCGGCAGAAGCGCAACAGACGCTGCGCGAACAATTTGGCCTGGATAAACCCATCTTCCCAGACCAGTTCCTGGACACGCTCGGTCAGTGGGCGCGCGGAAATTTGGGAATTTCCTGGTCGCTCCGCCGTCCGGTGGCTGAGATTCTGGCAGCCAAATTGTGGAATACCCTGCTCCTGATTGGTCTGGGGCAGGTCTTGTCCATTGTTTTGGGCATTTTGCTGGGTTTGTTGGCCGGTTGGAAGCGCAAAACGCCTTTCGATGTATTCGCGCTCACGTTTTCTCTGATTGCCTGGGCTACCCCCACCTTTTGGCTGGGAATTATCTTGCTGGCAGCAGGCAGCACCTGGCTTGGCCTGCCCACCGGCGGGCTGGTCAGCCCGGAGAATGTGGGCAAGCCGCTCTATACCGTTCTGCCCGATTTGGCGCGTCATCTGGTGCTGCCTACCCTGACCCTGACCATCCTGTATCTCGGCGAGTACATGCTCATTATGCGTTCGTCCATTCTGGAAGTGCTGAGCGAGGATTATATTTTGACTGCCAAAGCCAAAGGGATGACTCCCTGGCAGGTGCTGTGGAAACACGCGCTCAAGAATGCCATGTTGCCGATTGTCACACTGATTGCGCTCAATCTGGGCTTCACCGTCTCCGGTGCAATTTACATTGAAACGGTGTTCTCCTACGATGGGCTGGGCAAACTGTTCCAGACGGCGCTTGTCAAGCAGGATTATCCGCTCTTGCAGGGCGCGTTTTTGCTCCTGGCGGTGAGCGTGATTGCTGCCAACCTGCTGGCCGACGTGCTGTATGTGCTTCTTGACCCGCGCGTGAAGCCGACCTGATATGCTTGAAACCTGGTTTCTCTTTCAACGGAATCTATCTGCCTTTTGGAGGGCGTTTCGCCGCAATCGAATGGGCATGGCAGGAGCTGTTTTACTGCTTTCGGCTGTGCTGGTTGCTCTGTTTGCGCCGCTGCTCTCGCCTTATGAGCCGACGACCGTCATTCGTGACCCGTCTGGGCGTGGGTTGACGTTTGCCCCTCCTTCGGTGCATGGCCCACTTGGCACCGATGATGCCGGGCGTGATGTGTGGACTCAGCTCGTCTATGGCGCGCGCATTTCGCTGCTGGTGGGTTTTCTGGCCGGGTTGATAGCGATGTTCATCGGTAGTTTGCTGGGAATTCTGGCTGGCTATTTTGGCGGCTGGCTCGATATGCTCTTGATGCGCGTCACCGATGTTCTACTGGTGATTCCTGATTTGCCGCTCATGCTGGTTCTGGTAGCAACGTTGCGCCAGATGGAGTTGAAAATTTCCCCGCTGGTGGTTCTGATTCTGGTGATTGGTTTGTTGTACTGGACGAGTACCGCGCGCCTGGTGCGCTCGCAGGTGCTGAGCATCAAAGAACGGCAGTTCGTTGCACGGGCGCGGGCAATTGGCGCCGGGCATGTTCATATCATTCGCAAGCACATTGTGCCTCAGATTTTGCCGCTGATTGTGGCGAACACCGTTTTGATTCTCTCGACGGCCATCCTGGTCGAATCCGGCCTGGCGTTTCTGGGGTTAGGAGACCCTACCCAGCCTTCGTGGGGAACAATGCTCAATTTTGCCTTTGACCGTAATGCTATCAGCAATGGTGCCTGGTGGTTTTACTTGCCGCCCGGTCTGGCAATTGTCTGGGTTTCGTTGGGGTGTGTCTTGTTAGGAAACGTGCTGGAGGAGATGCTCAATCCGCGTCTGACGGCGCATCACCTGGAAGGCGAAGCCTCCGTTCGTCCTGCTGGAGAGGAGACGCTGCATGAGTGAACCTCCGCTTCTGCGTGTGCGTCATCTGACGACTGAGTTCTTGCTTGCCGATGCCGGGCAGCGTGCGCGGGCGGTGGAGGATGTTTCTTTTGATGTGTATCCCGGCCAAACAGTGGGGCTGGTAGGCGAATCGGGCTGTGGGAAAACGACGGTGCTCATGTCTATTTTGCGTCTTTTGCCCGCGAATGCTGAAATTCGCGGACAGGTGTTCTTTCGGGGAATAGATTTGCTGACCCTGACCGAACGGCAAATGCGAGAACGCCGCTGGAAGGACATCTCGATTGTTTTTCAAGGCGCGATGAACGCGCTCAACCCGGTGATGCGCGTTGGGGAACAAATCCGCGAGGCCATCACGCTGCATGGACTGATGCCGCCCAATGAGGCCGAAGTACGGGTAGGTGAATTGCTTGAATTAGTGGGCATTCCAAAGGAACGGGGCGCACAATATCCGTTTCAGTACTCCGGCGGTATGCGTCAGCGCGCGATGATTGCGATGGCGCTGGCCTGTTCTCCCGGCCTGCTATTTGCTGATGAGCCGACCACAGCGCTGGATGTGATGGTACAGGCGCAAATTCTTGAACTTCTGCAAGGCATTCAGCGCAAACTGGGGCTGGCAATTGTGCTGGTGACGCACGACCTGGGCGTGGTGGCTGAGATGTGTGACACGGTGGTGGTGATGTATAGTGGCAAGGTGGTCGAATACGGCCCGGTAGATGTGATTTTCAATGCGCCGCAACACCCGTACACCCAGAATCTGTTGCAGGCGTTCCCCGATTTGGCGCGTCCCGGCACTGTGCTGGCCTGCATCCCTGGCGCACCGCCGCGCCTGACCGACCTGCCGCCGGGTTGTCGTTTTGCGCCGCGCTGTCCTGCGCGAATGCAATGGTGTGATGCTGAAGTGCCAATTCTGCGCGAAGTGCAACCTGCTCATTTTGCGGCCTGTCACCTGGTGAAAGATGTCTGATTTCCCTCTTCTGGTAGTGGAAAATCTTCGGAAGTATTTTCCGGTTGCGCCCTCGCTGAGTGACCTGTTCTCACGCCGTCCGCCAAAGATTGTCAAAGCAGTGGATGGTGTCTCGTTTTCGCTCGCGCGTGGAGAAGTTCTGGCAATTGTCGGTGAATCGGGCTGCGGAAAAACTACCATCGCTCGCACGCTGATTGGTTTGGAGCAGGAAACGGAAGGACGTATTTTGTTCGATGGACAACCTATCGGCATGCGGGAACGGCGTACTCTGGCTGGCCTGGCAATGTTGGAAAGCACTACCCCCGCCGCACGTGATGTGCAAACACTCCCACGCCTGCCGCTCAAACGTCTGCGTCAGCAGGCGCAGATGATTTTTCAGGACCCGTATGAGTCCCTCAACCCGCGCGCGACTATCTTCGAAATTGTGGCCGAACCGCTGGTGGTGCATGGCCTGGCGCGCCAACGCACCGAGCAGATAGCGCGGGTGAAGGCTGCGCTGGAAGATGCCGGCTTGCGACCGGCAGAGGAGTATTTCTTGCGTTACCCGCACGAACTCTCCGGCGGACAGCGTCAGCGGGTGGTGATTGCCGGGGCAATGGTCTTGTCGCCGAAACTGCTGATTGCCGATGAACCCGTCTCCATGCTGGATGTCTCCATTCGCGCCGAAATTCTTAACCTGTTACGTGACCTGCGTCAGCAACGCGGCATCAGCATTGTTTTTATTACGCATGATTTGGGGACAGTTTCGTATTTTGCTGACCGGATTGCGGTGATGTATCTGGGGCGCATTGTTGAGACTGGCCTGACCGCCGAGGTGCTCAAAAATCCGCAACATCCTTATACCAAAGCCCTGCTTTCGGTCGTTCCTGTTCCCAACCCGCGCTTGCGACGGGAACGGGTCATCTTGCAAGGCGAAACTCCCAACCCGGCCAATCTGCCAACTGGCTGCCGCTTCCACCCGCGCTGCCCGGCGGCCATCGCACCATGCCGGGTTGTGGACCCGCCGCCGATTCAGGTCAGTGAAACGCAGCAGGCGGCGTGTTTGCTCGTCAAAACACCATCGCCAGCGCCTTGAGATACAGACCGGTCTTCTCGAACATTGGGAAATGACCACATTTCTTGAGAATTGCCAGGTCGCTATCGGGCATGGCGCTTTGGGCAATATACGCCTGTTCGATAGGGACGGTCAGGTCATTCTCGCCGTGAATCAGCAAGGTGGGCGCTTTGATTTTTCGCAAGTGTTTGCTGACATCCAGGTTGTGAATGGCCTGCCCGGCGTGGTAAATCGAGGCGTGGCAGGCCGGATTGAGCGCAAAACTGCGGTCGGGACTGAAATCGCGTAATGGGATGTTGCGGATGTCGTAAAACCAGGGGCGAAATATCCAGTTGACATACAGTCGCTGATTCATCAGCAGCCGGTTCAGGCGGTAAAACCAGGGGCGGTTATAGCCGAATTTCACCATGGGGTAAATTTTCTTTTCCACCCACTCGGAAAGTTGTCCTGTGACCACTCCGGCCACGCTGACAAGTTTTTCTACCCGCTCCGGCGCGAGCATGGAGGCGATGCACATTGCAATTTGTCCACCCATTGAGTGTCCGACCAGTGAGAATTTTTGAACCCCCATTGCATCGGCAATCGCAACGATGCGCCGTCCCTGCATGGGAATGCTGTAATCGCCATCATTGGGTTTGTCGCTGTTGCCAAAGCCCAACAGGTCGAGCGCAATACAGTGATACTTTCGTTCCAGCACCGGCAGCGTCTGCCGCCACACGCCGCGGTGTGACATCCAGCCGTGAAGCAGAAACACCGCCGGATTTTTGGGGTTCCCTTCTACGGTGGCCGTGATGCGGTGGCCGTTAACGGTAAATGAGGTTTCCATTGGTGATTTCCAGCCTTTACAGGCGAGGCAGAAATGAATCCGTCCCGAAGGAACGTATCTTCGGGACGGCAGGGGTTAGAACATCAGGGCATTGATTTTTTGGATGGTCTCCGGCGCAGGGCGTAAGTCTTTCTCCGTCAGCCGGTTGAGCGGGGTTTCCACCAGGTTGTACAGGTCAGTGAGCGATGGGCTTTCGGGAGCGACGTAAATGAGACCCGTCACCAGATAGTTATTTTCGTGAGCATCCTCCAGGACGCGCATGGCTTCAAGCCGGTTGGTGGGGTCATAGTCTTTATCGAGCGCCTTCAGCACAATGCGCGAACCATCGTGCAGAGCCACCTCGCGGATTTCGCCATCCACCATATCGGCCTCCAGCACGATTTCGGGTTTGGGCGGCACATACGAGATGGTGCTTTGCGGCCCTTCGGAGGCGGCATGGAAGGAAATGTCGTGCAGTGGGTCTTCGCGTTCTTTGCCGAAACTGTAGGAGTAGTAACTGCTTTCCTGGTTGTTAAAGGTGACGCAGGGGCTGATGATGTCCAGCACGGCAATGCCTTTGTGCGAGAGCGCGGCTTTCAGCACTTCTTTAACCTGTTTGGCATTACCGGCAAACAGTCGTGCCACGAATGTAGCACGCGAAGCGAGCGCTTCCATGCAAATATCTACCGGCAGATACAGGTTGGTGCCTTGTTTTTTCAGTTCCAGCCCCTTATCGGCGGTGGCCGAGAACTGGCCTTTGGTCAGGCCGTAGACACCGTTGTTTTCCACGATGTAAACCATGTTGACGTTGCGGCGCATGATGTGCTTGAACTGCCCCATGCCGATACTGGCCGTGTCGCCATCGCCGGAGACGCCCAGCCCTTTCAGGCGGTAATCGGCAAAGAGCGCGCCGGTTGCCAGCGAGGGCATGCGTCCGTGCAGGCTGTTGAAGCCAAAGGAGCGGTTGAGGAAGTAGGTGGGGCTTTTGCTCGAACAACCGATGCCCGAAAATTTGACGATTTTCTCCGGCACGACGTTGGCTTCGTAGCAGGCCGCGATGATTTGGTTAGCAATCGAGTTATGTCCGCACCCCTGGCACAGGGTGGTGGGATTGCCGCGATAATCATTCTTGCTCAGGCCAACGGCGTTGACTTGCGCCGCTGCGCCTGCCATTGGCAGTGCTTCGCTCATGTTACTTTTCCTCCTGTTCCAAAATGGCCGACTCAATCCACTTTGCCGTGGGCGGCAGACCATCGCTATAAGCAATCGAAATCAGACGGGTGGCGTGTTCGGGGTGTTTGATGCTCAAGAGTTGTTGTAACTGTCCATCGCGGTTGATTTCTACCACGTACACACGTTCGTGTTCGGCAATGAACTGGCTGACGTCTTCTGTGAAGGGGATGGCGCGCAGGCGCAGGTAATCGCTCTTCAGGCCGTGTTCGCGCTCCAGCCAGGCGCGCGCTTCTTCGACGGCAGGATGGGTCGAACCGAAGGCGATAATGCCGAATTTTGCTCCTGCTACAGTTTGAATTACAGCGCGCGGCAGGTATTGTTTGGCTGTTTCGTATTTTTTCTTCAGGCGCGCCATCTTGGCAACCCACACATCGGGTTCTTCAGAATAGCGCGCTTCGGGTGTGTGGCCGGTGCCGCGTGTGAAGTAAGCACTGGCCGGGTGGGTGTTGCCTGGCAGGGTGCGGTAAGGGATGCCGTCGCCATCCACGTCGCGGTAGCGGCCCCAATCGCCTTTGAGGCGCTCCAGGTCTTCTTCCCACAGCACTTTGCCGCGGTCCATGGGCCTGTCGGGATATTCGAAAGGTTCGCTCATCCACTGGTTCATGCCGAAATCCAGGTCGGAGAGGACGTATACCGGCGTTTGCAGGCGCTCGGCCAGGTCGAAGGCGCGCCAGCCGAACTCGAAACATTCTTTGATGGAGCCGGGCAGGAGAATGAGCGAATCAATATCCCCGTGACCCATGTTGGCGACAAAAGCCACATCGCCTTGCGAGGTGCGGGTGGGCAGACCGGTGCTGGGCCCCATGCGCTGGATATCCCAGATGACGAGCGGCACTTCCGCAAAGTAAGCCAGGCCGGCATATTCGGTCATCAGGCTCATGCCAGGCCCCGAGGTGGAAGTCATGGCGCGCAAGCCAGCCCAGCCCGCGCCCACGCACATCCCGATTGCGGCCAGTTCGTCTTCGGCCTGGACGACAGCAAAGGTGTTTTTGCCTTCGGGCGTGCGGCGGAGCATGGGCAGGTATTCGTTGAGCGATTCAGCCAGGCTGGAAGCGGGGGTGATGGGGTACCACGACGCAAACTGTACTCCGCCATAAATTGCGCCCAGTGCAGCGGCCGTGTTGCCGTCAGCCATTATCAACCCTTCGGTTTTGTTCATCGGCTCAACGTAGAATGGGTCGGTCTTGGTCAGATGGGCGGCGGCCCATTCGGCGCCTGCTTTTACCATGCTCATGTTGAGCGCAACCGGTTTTTCTTTGTTCTTGAAGTGGAACTTGAGCGCGAGCTCGATTTTTTCGATGTCTATCCCAAGCATCTGCGCCAGGATGCCCACATAGACCATGTTGGCAACCAGGTCGCGCAAATTGGCGGGGATTTCCGGGTTGGAGCGCACCAGCTGTTTGACCGGCATGGGGTAAATGCTGATGTCGGTGCGCTGAATGGGGAGTTTAATGTCGTCGGCATAGAAGAATGCTCCCCCGGGCGCAACATCCGCAAGGTCACGGGTAAACGAGTTAGGGTTCATGGCTACCATGATTTCGTGTGTGGCGCGGCGGGCAATGAACCCATCCTTGTTGACGCGGATGGTGTACCAGGTTGGCAACCCCTGAATGTTGGAAGGAAACAGATTCTTGCCCGAAACGGGGATGCCCATTTTGAACAAGGCGCGCAAGAGGGTGTTGTTGGCGGTGGAACTGCCCGAACCGTTGGGGGTCCCGACCGTTATCGAAAAATCATTCACAATGCGTTGAGTCATATCTCTCCTCTGACGATTTGGCATTCACTGCTCATGGTTTACTCTTCACTGCTTACCGCCCCCTGGGCGATGGTCGAGCAAATCGGCCAGCATATCGGCATGTTCGACCAGAGCGCGGTAACCGCCCTCCAGGTCGCCGCTGGCAATGGCATCTACCATGCGTTGATGGTAACCCCATACTTCGCGCAGGTAGGCATAATCGGTGAAGACGTTCAGGCCGATGGATTCGTAGGCTTCCCAGTAGGCTTCCAGGATGCCGCTGACGAAGGGATTTTCCAGCCGCCCAAAGATGGTGAGATGCAGCTGCTTGTGTTCCTCGTGGGGAATCTGGATGGGGCGGCCATCCAATTTTTCCCAGGCGCGGGCAACCAGTTGACGGAGTTTTTCGCGGTCTTCGGCAGTCAGCCGGGCGGCGGCTTCGTGCCAGTAGGCGGCTTCGACATGCCGCCGCAGGTCGGCAAAACGCTGAAAGTTGCTCTCATCCAGCGCCATGGCGTATCCCAAACTTTGGCGCACAGCAGGCAGAAATTCGTAAGGCCGGCGACGAATGCCGGTGCGCGGACGTACTTCGACCAGCCCCAGTGCGCGCGCCACTTCAAGCTGCTCGCGCAAACTGGCAACGCTCACCCCTAATTCTTCGCTCAGCACGGCCAGCGGTGGCAGGCCTTGTTCGGCTTCAGGGTGGGCGGCCAGATAACGCATGAATTCAGAGATGTGGTTGGCGGCCATTCGATTCCTGCGATAAATTGGATTAATCCGATTATTTATCGCTTAATATACCATTGATGGGAAAGTGGGTCAATAGCCGCTATTTGTTGCATCCCAAATCTTCGCGCGCCGCACGGACTTCATCGGCGCTGTTGGGAACTTCACGGGCAATGCGTCCCCACAGGGCACATAAGGTGGGGCGCAGAAATTCACGCGAGATGCGATAGGTCTCGCGGGTCAGGGTGCGCGCTTGTTTCCAGTCTTCTGTGTGGGCGTAGGCTTCGATGAAAACGAAGTTTTCCAGCGGGTCGTTGGGATGGTCGCCCAGATTTTGCGCCTGGCGGTGCAGTTCAATCACTGTTTGCCAATCTTGTTCGGCGCGAGCCAGTTCGGCTTTGGAAAAGTAATAACACCATCCGCGCGGGATTTCGGGCTGATAGAAGCCTGGCAGACGGACGGGCGGGGCGGTGCTGACCAGGTGTGGGCGGCTCAAGAAAGCGGCATCGCGCAGGTCGGGTGGGAGTAGCCTGTTGAGCGGGTCAATTTCCGGGTCGAGGATACGGACACAGCCGGGGGGATTGAAATGCACTACGAGTATCTGCGAAGTGTTTCCTTCAAAGGTCGTTGCCAGGTAGTTTTGCGTGAAGCGATGCCCGGGTTCGAGTTTGCCCGCCAGGGCGCGGCCTTCTTGCGCGCGCACTGAGACAAAGTACAAAATGTAGTGCATGCCCGTATCGGTTGTGGAGAGAGCCTTTCCCTGCGGCGTGACGTGCAGAGTTTGCGGTGCGTTGGAGTTGTAAATCCAGTTGAGGGGCCCGGAGAGTGAGTTGTCACTGAAGACGGTTAGCGGCAGGTCGTTGGTCAGCAGGGTGGTGCCAGGCTGCAACGCAGGCGCGCGCCAGGAAAGTTGCCAGAAGAACGCTCGTTGAGTCTCCCAATCACGTCGGTAGAGCGCGTTGGTTTGGAAGTGTTTGCCGACCGAGAAGCCGAGCAACAGCGCAAGCAGGGTAAGTTGCAGGCGCGGAAAGCGTGAGAGCCATCCCAGCAGAGCAGCCAGCATCAGGCTGGTGCCGAGCAGGAAGGAAAGCGTGAACCTGTCGGCAGGAAAGTGTAGTTCGGGCAGGGTGCGCTCGCCCACCAGCCAGAATGCGCCGCCGCCCAACAGCCAGGCGAGCAGACCGAGCAGGAGTATTCCGCCTGATTCGTCAGAAGCCAGGGGGGGCTTCGGAGAAGGGACGTGCGAAAGGGTGTGGTGTCGCAGGTAGAGACCGCTCAGCACGGTGGCTGTCAGGGCAAGGGCAAAGGCGGCGATGGTGGTGAACAGCCCCAGGGTGGCTGTCTCGACTGGTGCGAACGGCGAAAGCCACGCAGCGGGGAAGGTCGTCCATAGGGCATGGAGCATGTTGCCGAACAGTTTTCCCAATCCCCACAGGAAGTTTGCGCGCAGGTTTTCCAGTGTTTGGTAGTTGTAGCTGGCGTTTTGATTGGGGAAGAAGAAGGCGCGCCAGAGCGTAACTGCGATGAAGGCAGAGAAATAGGGTAGAAACAGCCCTAAAACGCGGCGTACACGCGCTCGTAAGGGCAAATCTACCAGTCGCCAGAACAGAATGAACCGGAAGAATTCCAGAAAGTAGAAATACTCCATCGTCAGCAGATTGACCAGTGCCAGCAGCCAGGCTGGAAGGTGCCAGCGCGCTTTTTGGGTTTGGACGGCAAGAACGCTCAGGTAGAGTGAAAGCAAGAAGGCGTTCAGGACGATGTAGAAATGGGTGTACATGAGCGCGATGAAGTTCTGTCCCAGGCCGGGATAGATGAGAAAGAGCGCGCCTATCCACAGTGGCAGGCGTGAGCCGGGCAGCAGGCGGGCAAACAGTTTCCACACCAGCACGCCGCTCAACCAGCGCAGGAGAATCATGAGAATTTGCCAGGCCCAGGGATGCGGTCCGACCAGCGGCAGGGTGGCCTGATAAATTAGTCCCCAAAAAGGGCGGCTGGTGGAAAAGGTTTGGGTGAGGGCCTGTGGGCCGAGACGGTAGTAAATCCACGTCCAGGGGGCTTCATCCCAGTAAAAACCGCGTTCCCAGAAGAATGGAGCATACGCCAGCAGTGCCAGGGACAGGAGAAAAGTCGAAGGGTGTAGCAGCAACGATGAAAGACGCGAGAGAAGCGAACGGGTAGGGGACATGGGCAGGAAAAGGTCAGGGAGATTCAGGCGAGAAGGCGTTCCATGCGGTGACGGTGGTAACGACCTTCGGTGAAGGTTTGGGTGATGGCGAACCCAAAGTGCTGATAGAGCGCGAGAGCAGGCAGGTTTTCTGTTTCGACGCTGAGTATAACGGATGTATAGCCGGCGTTTTGAGATGCTTCGAGAAAGGTTGTCAGCAGGGTTTTGCCCAGTCCGCGCTGGCGGGCGTGCGGGGCAACGCCGATGTAGGTCAGTTCGATTTGTCCGGGACGCAGGGCGTTGACCGGTGAAGCAGAAAAGACCGACTGCGCCAGTTGACACAGCGCGAACGGACGAGTCAGAGAAAGACGCATCAATTGGCCAGCAAACCAGGGCAGGGAAGAACGCAAGCGGGCAGTGAGAGCCGGTGGATGTGGCGAGCCGAGACAGTAACCCGCTAACGCATCTTCGCTGTGATGGGTGGCGACGAAGGCAATGACAGAAGGGTCGGTCTGGGCGATTTGGTAGTAACGCAGCACGAAGGGATAGCCCAGTTCGGTAAGCAGCGTGGGCATGGTGGCGCAATGCAGATTTGCCAGCGCCGGCAAGCGCGAGGCGGGCAGCGAAGCGAGCGGAATCAATTCGGTCATAGAATGAAAGGGCTCAGGCCAGGCCGTTGATGAGCGCAGGCCCAACGGCGCGGACGAGAAAGGCGGGCAGGCGCTTCCACAGCCAGATGGCAGCTGCAAATTTGGGGTTTTTCTGATTCAAGGCAGGCAGTTCCACGCCCGGCCGCAAGGCATACCAGTAGGCCAGCGGGTGTTTGCGGGGTTTCCACTTCATTTTGAAGGTTTCGTTACCTGACCCAATCAAACTGCGCCCAATGTCGTAGATTTGGAAGCCGCGCCGCGCATAACGCTCGATAACACCCCAGTACAGGAATTCTCCGGCATAGTCGGAACGGAAAGCGCGCAGGATGTTGGCGTGCAGATTGGTGACGGTTTTTCCGTGCTGAATGAAGACACCTGCGCCCGCCAGTGCACCCTGAGGGGCATACAAAACGGCAAATTCGAGCGTATCGCCGAGAAATTCGGCCATTGTTTTCAGATACGTTTTGGCATGGTAGGGTGAGCCGAGTTCGTGCATCGAGCGCGCCAGCACTTCGTAAGCGTCATCGAGCAGCTCTAGCCCGCCAAAGCGCAGGGTGAAGCCTTTCTTGTATGATTTGCGGATGTGATTGCGGTGGTCGGACGAGAAATTGGAGAGCAAAGCGTCCAGGTCGGGAGATAAATCCATCCAGTAGGTGCAATAAACGGGATGTTGTACCCAGCCAGGTGGTGGGGCAGGGTCTGGTGGGGCAAAGCGGATGTTGACGTATTCGACTTTCAGATCTTCGGCCAGTGCGCGGGCAGCAGCCAGCAAACGGTCGCGCGCTTCTACATCCTGAAAAGCAAAACCGCCATAAGAGCCGAAGGGGGAGGTCGTCAGATAGTTTCCGAAGATGGGATGCTGGATGTGTGTGAGCGTCAGCAGCCCGGTCACTCTGCCTTCGATTTCGGTCTCGAAGCGGTAGGTTGGAAAGCGATAGACAGCGTGAACGAAGTTTGTCCACGTATCCAGCGCGGTGAATGTGGCTGGCAGCGTAAGCGTTTCGGGCCAGTTGGCCGGTTCCTGTGCGGCCAGGCGGCGCAGGGTAAGGCAAGGTTCAGTCATCTGTCGTTGGGTGCTGTATGATTGGTTCACTGGCAGTAGCCTGTGCAGTTTCACGCACATAATCCAGGAGCGGCGAGATGGGAAAATGTCGGCGCAGGGTTTTCAAGAAGGTGGATTTATCGAGCGTAAACGGCAGTAAGAGCGGGTAAGCGGCCAGGTCAGGGCCGAGACGGCGCAGAAACCGCTCTGGCCGGATGAGTTCGTAAGGGTGCAGGATGATGACCGGGCTGAAACCGGCGCGCAGTTCCCGCTCGATGATTTTGAGAATCAGGCCGGGCATCAGACCAATCATGAAGCTGGAGCCATACGGCACTTCTCCGGCAGCCAGCAGACGGGGGGAAAACTGGCGCGGGGCGGACAGATGCGAAGGTGTTCGCAGCAGCGAAAGGGTGCTGACCGGTAGTTCCCACAGGCCGTTTTTGCGGTGCAGGTTACCGCTGGGAGCGTAAATGGAGGAACTGTACAGAAAGCCAGCGCGTTTGAGCAGGGGGTAGGCGGCTTCGCTGATGCCGACCATCGGGGCGCGATAACCCAGTACGTTGTAATGTGCGCGCCAGCCGGCAGAAGCGGCCAGGTCTTCGGCCAGTTCGCGTTCATTCACCAGCGGGCGGTGAATCTGGCAGTGCAGGCCGAGTTCATGCCCGGCCTGGATGATTTTCTGCGGTACGTCAGGGTACCAATCCACGATTTCGCCCACCAGGTAGAAACTGGCGCGTGTGTCGTCGAGCTGCTCGAGCAGGGGGTCGAGCGCCTGGTGGGTAAAGCCACCATCCAGCGCACGGCGCAGAGCGGGGTCACGCACGGTATCGTACCGACGACTGAGGGCAAACCAGGGTTCGTAATCTATGCTGAGTAAAACGCGGGGGGAGGGCATGTCAGTTCAGGAATCAGTCATCAGTGAGCAGTCAGTCATCAGTGAGCAAAGGGATGTGAACAGGGGGCGGTGGTCGTATTGGGTTCGGCAGGCGACGGGTAGTATAACGCAAAACAGGTTATTCACCAGTACATCGTCTGACGAATAACCTGTTCATTGAACCTGTTTACTGCTGACGGAAGCCGGCTTTACTGCCCATCATGCACAATCCAGGTGCCGGTTTCTCCTTTGAGGGCGCGGCCCAGATTTTCAGGGTTGGTGATGAGTGCCTTTCCGTTAGGCATGGCTTCGAGATACCAGATGATGGCCTGGATTTTGGGGGCCATCGAACCTTTGGCAAAGTGTGTACCTTCGGCCAGGTAACGTTTGGCTTCGGAGAGGGTCATCTTGTCCACCCACTTCTGGTCTGGTTTGCCAAAGTTGAGCGCCACTTTTTCGACAGCGGTGGAGATGACAAACAGCTCCGCGCCGATTTCGCGCGCCAGCAGAGAAGAAGCGTAGTCTTTGTCAATCACTGCCGCTACGCCGCGATAGTTGCCGTCACCGGGGTCAATGACCGGAATGCCGCCGCCGCCCACCGTGACCGTGATGATGCCCTGGTTGAGCAGGGTTTGCACGGTTTCGAGTTCGACAATCTCTTTCGGAAGCGGGGAAGCCACCACGCGCCGCCAGCCACGCCCGGCGTCTTCGACCACGTCCCAGCCCTGTTCTTCTTTGCGGCGTCTGGCTTCGGCTTCGTCCATAAAGCCGCCAATCGGCTTGGTAGGGTTCTTGAAGGCCGGGTCGTCTTTATCCACCAGCACCTGCGTAATGACTGTGACCACTTTCTTCTTGATTCCGCGCTGGTAGAGAATGTTTTGCAGGTTTTGTTGAAGCGCGTATCCAATCGCGCCCTGGCTATCGGCGCCGCACACATCGAGTGGCACTTCGTGCATACCGGCCACTTTGGCGGCGATTTCAGAGCGGCGCAGGATGAAGCCGACTTGCGGGCCATTGCCGTGACCGATAGCCACATCCCAACCCTGTTCAATCATGTCGGCGATGTGCATACAGGTCTCTTTGGCGGCTTCGTATTGGCTCTCCACGGTGACTTTTTTTTCGTCTTTGATGAGCGAGTTGCCGCCGATGGCGATGACAGCGAGTTTTCTCTGGGTCATGGGGTCTCCTGAAGAAAAGATAGGGTGGTACAGATTGTCAGACAAATTGTATCATGGCTGTTGTTGTGTGATGCAGTGAATGTTGCCTCCGCCGAGCAGAATTTCTCGTGCCGGAATGCCGATGACGCGGCGTTCTGGCAGCAGGCGTTGTAGCGTTGCCAGGGCTTCGGCGTCATGAGGGTCATTGAAGGTGGGAACGATGGTCGCACCGTTACAAAAGTAAAAGTTGATGTACGACGCGGCCAGACGGTCACCAGCGCGGCGTGGATACGCCCCTTCAACGACATCTAACCCGGCAGCTTCTTCGGCGGTCAGGTAGAGCGGGCCGGGCTGGTGAATTTTGTGGATGCTCAGTTTCCGTCCGCGGGCATCGGTTTGTGTCAGAAGATAATCCAGCGCTTCGGCACTGCGTTCGTATTGCGGGTCGGAGCGGTCGTCCGTCCAGGTCAGCGCCACTTCGCCCGGGCGCAGAAAACATGCCAGATTGTCCACATGGCCACTGGTTTCATCCTGATACACTCCACGCGGAATCCACAGTACCTTTTCCACATTCAGATATTCTTTCAGATAGGCTTCGATTTCGTCTTTTGATAGCGCCGGGTTGCGCCCCGGGCTGAGCAGACATTCGGCAGTGGTCAGACATGTCCCCTGACCGTCCACGTGAATCGAGCCGCCCTCCAGTACGAGAGGGGCGCGGTAGCGGTCGAGACGCTCGATTTCGAGAACTTTGCGGGCGACGGCGTCATCCAGGTCCCAGGGAAAGTAGAGACCGTTGTACAGTCCTCCCCAGGCGTTAAAGCCCCAATCCACGCCGCGTGTTTCTCCCTGTTGGTTGACCACGAAGGTCGGACCGCAATCGCGCATCCAGGCATCGTTGTTTGAAAGTTCCACCACCCGCACGTCCGGCGGCAGAATTTGCCGTGCATGGGCATATTGGCTGTGGTTAACCCCCATCGTCACTGGTTCAAAGCGTGCAATCGCGGCAGCCACGGCGGCAAAGGCTGCCTGTGCCGGTTTTGCTCCCAACCGCCAGGTGTCGGTGCGTTGCGGCCAGAGCATCCACGTTCCGCGATGCGGCCCAAACTCGGCGGGCATAAAGAACCCATCGGCGCGAGGAGTGGTAGAGAATGTGTGAGGCATTCCGTTTCTCCTTTTGGAAAGGGTAAAATTGGAAAAAACCGCAAAACTGTGTTGTTGCATGAGGCGTGCATGAATCCATTAACCATTTCGCTCATTCAGGTTCGCTGGCCGGGGACTCGGCAGGCCATGCTGGAGACCTATCGCCGCAAAATTGCTCAGGCTTGTTCGCAGGGGGCGCAGCTGGTTTGTCTGCAAGAGTTTACCATTTCTCCGTACTTTGCCAGCACGCTCGACCCTTCCGGCTTCGACTGGGCCGAGCCCCTGGAAGGTGGGCCGACGCATCAGTTTTTGGGAGCGCTGGCGCGCGAGCATCGTGTTTACATTATCGGCAGCATTTTCGAGCGCGATGGGGAACGATACTGGGATACTGCCACGCTCTACGACCCGCACGGCAATCTGCACGGTTTTACGCGCAAAGTACACATTCCACAGGGCGAAGGGTATCAAGAAGACCATTTCTTTGCCGGCAGTGACCGCTTTCCAGTGCATGAAGTGCTGGGGGTACGCATTGCCATTCCTACCTGTTACGACCAGTGGTTTCCTGAACTCTCCCGCATTTATGCGCTGGAGGGCGCCGAGTTTATCTTCTATCCTACTGCCATCGGCTCCGAGCCAACCAGCCCGGCCACCGATACGCGCGAAGCCTGGCAGACGGTGATGCGTGGCCAGGCCATTGCCAGTGGGGTATTTGTTGCAGCATCCAATCGCGTGGGGGTAGAGGGCGTTACGTTTTACGGGTCGAGTTTTGTGTGTGACCCATCCGGGCGCATTCTGGCGCAGGCCAGCCGCGAGCGCGAAGAAGTGCTGATGGCGACCCTCGACCCGGAAGCGCTCATCGCGTGGCGGCGTTTGTTCCCCCTGTTGCAGCAGCGAAGGCCAGAGACGTACCGGAGAATCCTGGAAGCCTGAAACGAAATTCAGCGCAGAGAAGGCGAAATATTTGCTGCTATTTTCCTCGTAGCGCATCGAGTGCGCGCATCAGCTCGGGCGGCAGGGGGGCTTCAAATAAGCGGGGCGCGCTCTCGCCGGGCAGTGTCAGTTTCAAACGCCAGGCGTGCAGGAAGTGACGGTTCAGGTCGAGCGAAGGCTTGCGGTGTCCGTAGGTGACATCCCCGGTGATGGGGCAGCCCAAAAATGCGCAGTGCAGGCGGATTTGGTGTGTGCGCCCGGTGTGGGGGTGGAATTCCAGCAGCGTGTGATGGGGAAAGCTTTCCAGCGTGCGGTATTCGCTTACGGCCTCGCGCCCTTTTTCGGCTTTGACGATTGCCATTTTCTTGCGGTCGTGCGGGTCGCGGCCAATGGGGGCTTCCACGCGGCCGGTGGGGGTGGGCGGTTTGCCATCCACCAGGGCCAGATACGTTTTTTCGACCCGGCGCGTTTTGAATTGCTCGGTCAACCAGCGGTGAGCGCGCTCGTTTTTGGCAATCACAATCAGCCCGCTGGTGTCTTTATCGAGCCGGTGAACAATGCCAGGCCGCTCTTCGCCGCCGATGCCCTCAATGTGTGGGTCGTACCCCAACACAGCGTTGACCAGCGTACCGCGGTCATGTCCTGCCGCCGGATGCACCACCATCCCGGCGGGTTTGTTCACAATCAGCAGGTCTTCGTTCTCAAAGAGAACGGCGAGAGGGATGCGTTCGGCAATTAAGCCGGCGGGCTGGGGCGGCGGAATGCGTATCTGCACCTGCTCGCCCCCCTCCAGTTTGACGCCGGTTTTCTTTGCCGGTCGGCCATTGACCTGCACAAATCCATCTACAATCAGCCCCTGAATGCGCGCGCGGGAAAATTCTGGCAGGCACTCAGTCAGGAATTTATCTAATCGCTCCGGCTCAACGCCCTGGAAGCGAAAGGTTTCAATCCGGTCACTCACGTTGAGTCTCTCCCGCGGGGTCGGCAGGCGCAGCCAGGGAAGTGGATTCTTCTGGCTTTCCAGGCGGTTTCTGGAGCAGAATTTCTTTGTACCATACGCCTAACAGTAAGAGCAGGACTCCGATGGTGATGCTGGAATCGGCCACGTTGAAGACCGGGAACGCACCAATCGAGATGAAATCGGTCACGCGCCCCTCGAACAGCAGGCGGTCAATGACATTGCCGAGCGCACCGCCCATTTGCAAACCCATGGCCAGGCGCAGCCAGCCATCTTCGGGATGAACTTGCGGGTAGTAGTAGAGAATCAATCCTGCAACGACAAATGCCAGGATAGTAAACACCCATCCAAAACCCTGAAACATGCCAAACGCCGCGCCAGTGTTATACCAGTGAACAAAGCGGGCGTAGGGTTGTAGCCATTCCCAGCCTGGTGGCAGCCAGGTTTGGCCAAGCGGAATGTGCGCGCGTACCAGCGCTTTGGTGAACTGGTCCAAACCGATGACGATAGTGGTTGTCAGAAACAGGGGCAAATAGGTCAGAATGAGATTCAAGCGGCCTCCGAACAATAGAAGTTTGCACATTTTACCAGCGAATTCAAACGAACCACCCGCTGGGGTGAGCGGGCGGTTGTGGTGAGTCTTATTCGATTGCCAGAATCTTCAGCCGGATGACCCCGCCAGGCGTTTGGGCTTCGACCACATCGCCCACGCGGTGGTCCATCAGGGCGCGGCCAATCGGTGATTCGTTGGAGATTTTTCCGGCGCGTGGGTCGGCTTCTTTGGCGCCGACGATGTGATATTTCTCTGGCTCGAAATCATCTTCCTGCACCGTGACCGTAACGCCCACGCTGACCACGTCTCTCGAAGCCGCGTCTTCAATGATTTCGGCGGCGGAGAGGATGTATTCCAGCTCCTGAATGCGGCCTTCCAGAAAGGCCTGGTCTTCTTTGGCTTTGTGGTAATCGGCATTTTCTGAAAGGTCGCCCATTTGAATTGCTTCGCGCAAACGTCTGGCGAGTGCTTCACGCTGAGGACCTTTCAGGTCAGCGAGTTCGGCTTTAAGTTTGGCTGCGCCTTCGGCGGTCAGGTAGATGGGTTCGGGCATGGGTCCTCCTTGATAGAAAATAAAACTCCGGGAGTTCCTGCGGCCCCGGAGTTCCTGCAAACCAGATGAGGGGTTCAGGGCTTGAGGAAGGGGTCGAACAGGCGTTGATGTTCTTCGATGGCAAACCGGTCGGTCATTCCGGCGATGTAATCGCAGATGGTGCGTTCCAGGCCGCGCGTTTGGCTGATTTTTCGATACTGGGTCGGGAGAATGTCGGGTTCATCCCGATAGGCCTGAAACAGGTTGGTGATAATTTGTTCGGCTTTGACCTGCATGCGCACCACGCGGTAGTGGCGGTACAGCTTCTGGTAAAGGAAATCTTTCAATTCGCGGTTGCGGCGGCGCATGTCTTCGCTGAAACCGACCACGTTGTAATCCAGTTTTTGAATATCCAGCGGCGATTTCGCGCCACTTTCTTTGAGCCGCTGGTCGGTGGCCTGCACCATATCGGTCACCAGCAGTCCGACCAGGTGGCGAATCATGCGATGACGTTCGATGTCGTCGAGCAAGGGGCCACGCCAGCCGAACGTTTCTTTAAGTGTTTCCCACAGCGCGATGCCCTCCAGCATGGGTGGGGTAATCATGCCAGAGCGCAGGCCGTCGTCCAGGTCGTGGGTGGTATAGGCGAGTTCGTCGGCCACGTTGGCAATTTGCGTTTCCAGGTTGCCACGCAGTTCCGGGTTGAAGTCGCGTGCATCGGCGATGTCGTACTCTGTTTCGTGCTTGACAATGCCCTCGCGCACTTCCCACGTCAGGTTCAGGCCGGGGAATTCTGGATAGCGTTGTTCCAGCTCGGTGACGATGCGGAACGATTGCCGGTTGTGGTCGAAGCCGCCGTGGTCTTTCATCAGGCGGTTGAGCGCCACTTCCCCAGAGTGGCCGAACGGCGAGTGACCCAGGTCGTGTGCCAGGCAGATGGCTTCCACCAGGTCTTCGTTGCCGCCCAGAGCGCGTGCCAGGGTGCGCCCGATTTGCGCTACTTCGAGCGTATGGGTCAGACGGGTGCGGAAGTAGTCGCCTTCGTAGTTGATGAAGACCTGGGTTTTGTATTCCAGCCGTCGGAAGGCGGTGGTATGCAGGATTCGGTCGCGGTCGCGTTGGAAGGAAGTACGGTAGTCCGGTTCGCTATCGGGGTAGGCGCGGCCCTTGCTATCGCGGCTACGCATTCCGTAGGGGGCCAGCGTTTTGTCTTCCAGGTCTTCGAGCAGGGCGCGGTCGAAGTACATATTCGCCTTTCTTGCCTTTGCAGGCTTGGCAATTGTCAGGGAGTAGGGCGAGTGGGGGTCGAACCCACACGGTGTTGCCACCGACAGATTTTAAGTCTGTTGCGTCTGCCGATTCCGCCATCGCCCCAGGGAACTATATTGTAATCCAAGCGGGGGGTACGTCAAGCAAGTTAGCGTTTGTAACGCTTGGCTTTTACTTTGGGCGGCGGCGCATCCAGCGGGGTGTATCGTGGCGGCCCGAACATGCGGTAAATGATGGCATACAGCACCGACAGCACGCCCGAAAAGGCAATCACAAACAGGACGAAAAACAAAGCCAGCGCCCGCAGATTTGGAATACCAGAGATGAAATTTGCCAGGTTGTTAATGACTGGCAGGTTGTAAAGAACATCTGGCAGGCGCACTGTGCCGGTTAATTCGTACATAAACGGCCATCTCATCTGAAATCCCAGCTCGGTCATGACCACTGCGGCTGCTCCTGCCATCACCGGCACCAACAGCATCATCACGAACCCAATGCCGCGCCAGACCGGGTGAATGTCGTAAGGGCGGACGAATTCTTTTTTCTGGTATGTTTGATATTTTTGCGGCATGTCTTACCTCGCGGCGAGTTTGGCGGCATCTTCGATGGCCTGCACGATTTTGTAGTATCCTGTGCAACGGCACAGGTTTCCGGTAATGGCCTGTTCGATTTCGTCGCGCGTTGGCATAGGCCGCTCTTCCAGCAATTTGGCTGCTGACATCAGGAAACCGGGCGTACAATAGCCACACTGTACTGCGCCATCCTGAATGAAGGCTTCCTGTACCGGGTGTAGTTGCATTTCTGAACTGCCTGCTGTTGCGTCGGTCGGCAGGGCCAGCCCTTCGACCGTCACAATTTCAGCGCCATCGGCGCGCGGAGCCGGCACCATGCAGGCCATCACGGCCATTCCGTCCAGGAATACTGTGCAGGCACCGCATTCGCCCTCGGCACAACCTTCCTTTGTTCCAATCAGCCCGGCTTCCTCGCGCAACAGGCGCAACAGGCTCTTCTCGAAGCCCGAAGCAAAAGCGTACTCTCGTCCGTTAATGCGGGTGTGGATGGTGGAGCCGGTCGTGAAGACGCCGCCGGGAACTTCGACGCTCTTCCTGGGCGGGTTGCCCATCAGTGTCACCGGATGTTCTGGCATTCCAGCCTTCTCCTGGCCCTCGCGCAGAGCTTGCAACCCGCGCCGGGTGAACACCCGTATCATCTCGCGGCGATAATCGGCGGAGGCACGCAGGTCATCAATCGGTCGGCCTGCGTCACGCGCCAGTTCGGCAGCGTGGGCAATCACCTCGTCCGTGAGTTCTTTGCCTGCCAGGTAGGCTTCGGCTTCGTCGGCATGGATGATGGTGGGAGCAACGGCGCCCAGGGTAATGGCTGCCTGTTCGATTGTGTTTCCGTGCATCGTCAGAACGATGGCGAGATTGACGACCGAAATCGCCTGGGCGCGGCGCAGTGCAACTTTGATAAAGGTGCTTTTCTGGTTGACCGTCAATCCTTTGAATGAGATTTCCACCAGCATTTCATCGGGCTGCAGTACGGTCTTTCGCACGCCGGTATAGAAATCGCGCAGCTTGATGTGGCGCGTACCGCGCACCGATTGCACGGTCACGGTGGCATCCAACGCCATGAGTGGGGTGATGGTATCGTTGGCTGGCGAAGCCGTGATGAGATTGCCTGCAACCGTGCCGCGATTACGGATTTGCGGGGCGCCCACTTCCCACGCCGCGCGCACCAGCGGATAGGCCTGCTCGCGGAGCAGTTTGCTGGCGGCGCAGTGGTTGTGTGTCACCAGCGCGCCGAGATGAATCACGCCGTCTTCGTCCCGGTAGATTCGGTCTAAACCCGGAATGCGGCTGATGTCCACCACCGTTTCGACGCCCGGACGCAGGCCGCGTTCCAGCTCCAGCATCAGGTCGGTGCCGCCGGCAATCAGCCGTGCCGCAGCCCCTTTTTCGGCCAGAATCTGCGTCACTTGCGCGATACTCGTTGCGTTGATGTATTCCGTCCACATGGGCAAGGGTCTCCTGTTGCCCAATTAAAGCACAAATTTGCTGCTTTTGCCACTGAATGGCTCAAGAAAGACTCAGCTGACGCTGGTGCTGTTGGATTCGGGGATGTGAACGGGCTTTTCCTTGCCCAGTTCGATGGAACGCTCATAGGCTGCCCAGATGGCGCGCGAGACTGCCGTGCGGAAGCCTGCTTTTTCCAGGTAGTAGAGCGCCTGGGCGGTTGTGCCGCCAGGCGAAGTCACCTGATTCCGAAGGGCGGCTACATGCACCTGGTCTTTGTGGTTGCGCGCCTCGAAGTAGGCCACCGACCCTTTGATGGTCTCTACCACCAGTTGCTCGGAGACCTGGCGTGAAAATCCCATGTGAACCCCGGCATCAATCATCGCTTCCATGAACAGGAAAATATACGCCGGCCCGGTGCCGGAGAGCGCGGTGGCCATATCGAGATAGTTCTCGTCATCCACCTCGATTTCCTTGCCCAGTGCGCTGAGCAACTGCCGCGCCATTGCTTTTTGCGCTTCCGTCACTGCGGGCGAGGGCATCCAGACGGTAATCCCCTGACTGATTTGCGCGGGCGTGTTGGGCATAGACCGGATGACCGCTTCGTGTCCCAGTCCGTGCATGATTTTGGTGATTTTTGCCCCTGCCACAATTGAAAGCACCAGCGCGTGCGGTGGAATGGCCTCGCGCAGCCCTTTCAGTACCTCGGTCAGTCGTTGGGGCTTGACCGAAAGCACAACCAGGTCGGCCTGGGCGGCTGCTTCGCGGTTATCGGTAAATGGACGCGTGCCGTAGCGCGCCTGTAAATCGGCCACCCGCGCCGCGTGAACGTCGGCGGTCAGCAAGTGTTCGGGAGTTGCCAGCCCCTGGCGGAGGAGGCCGGCAATCATGGCCTCGCCCATCGCCCCGGAGCCGATAAAAGCAATTTTCTTATCGCGCATGTCTCCTCACTGTTCACTGAAAGTACCCCAGCGCCAGGCGCAGACGCTCCTCCACGTCTTCCGGCGCATCTTTGGGGATAGATTGTAAAGCCGATTGCGCCTCGATGACAGAGTATCCCAGCGCCGTAAGCGCCGCCAGCACTTCCGCATCGGTTGCCGACATCGCTGCCACCTTCTCCAGACCGCTGACCGGTTTCAGCCGGTCTTTCAGGTAGAGCATCATCTTTTGGGCGGTCTTCTTGCCCACGCCGGGAACCCGGCTGAGTAAATCCGGTTCTTCGCTGAAAATGGCGCGTTGAATGGCTTCCAGATTCAACGTTGAAAGTACCGAAAGCGCTACTTTGGGGCCGACTCCGTCCACGCCCAGCAGGGTGACGAACAACTGCCGGTCAGCTGCAGTCTCAAACCCGTACAGGGATAGTTCGTTCTCGCGCACCACCAGATGCGTGTATAGCAGCACGACTTCACCCGGCTGAAATTTCGTCAGCAATGGTTTGGGCGTGAACACCCGCAACCCCACTCCGCCTGTTTCCACGACCAGAGCCGTTTCTTCAATTTGCGTAATTTCGCCGCGCAGGGTAGCAATCATCTGGCTTTCTTCTCAACTTTCCGGCCCGGCGCGTGGTTTATGCGCTCCGTACCTTTTTCCAGTACCGCTGTAACCCGTCTGCGCTCATGGCGAGAGGGTTGGCGAGCCGGTAGGCTTCGATTTCCTCGTCGCTCAGGCCTTCGGCGCGGCCTTGCGCTTCCATCCAGGCGACGAACTTCTCACGCAATGCTTCGGCAGGCGGGTCGGCGGGCATTGTTTGCAGCAACCAGCGTTCCACTTCATCGAGATTGCGCAAAATCGTCTGGAGATGCCACTCCACATCCTCGAAGATGCCGAAATGTGTTGGGGCAATGCGCCGAAATCCTATTGTTTGCAGGCGCAAGATGCTGGCGCGCCATTTTTCGAGGTGGAACTCCGGCGGAGGCATGGGCAGGCGCATGTAACGGTGGCCAGGAATCCGCACTGCACCCACGTCGCCGCTAAAGCACAGGTCTTCGTAAAGATAGGCAAAATGGTGTTCTGCGTGTCCGGGTGTGTTCAAGGCGGTCAAACGCAGATGGCCGATGCTGACTTCCTGACCGTCTTCCAGAACGGTCAGTTTATCGGCGGGAACAGGCAGGAACTCGCCCCACAGCGGCTTCATCAGGTCCCCGTAAATGCGGGTTGCGCTGGCGAGCAGTTTTTCGGGGTTGAGCAGGTGCGGCGCACCCACCGGGTGGACGAAAATCTGCGCTCCCTGTAAGGCCAGGGAACCCGCAGCGCCGGCATGGTCGAGGTGGATATGGGTTAAAAAGACATGCGTCACATCGCGCAGGGTGTAACCACGCGCGGCCAGCCCTTGTTCCAGGCCTGGCAGAGTAGAACCGGGGCCGGATTCCACCAGAACGACACCGGTGCTGTGTTCGAGCAAATACGCCGCAATGGCGCGGGGCTGTCCCTGAAAATGCAGGTCAAGCGGGGTGACAGAAGCAGCGGTCAAACGGGTTCTCCTTGGGGCAGAATGCGGATTTCAGGCCTGGCTGAAGGTTTGCGGCGCTGTGGTGCGGTACCGGGCACCGAAGCGCTGCAATGTTTCGCTCAAGTCGGCATCTTTGTAGATTTTGCACACGGCCACGCCGCGTGCTTCAAGCGCTTCGGCAAGCGCCTCACCGCCGGGTTTGCCGCCAAAACTCTCTGCCATCAACAGCAAAACCAGCGGATGCAACGCACGGCGTTGAAGCAATTCTACCGCAAGCGATACGTCTTGACGGGTCGAAGGAGTAATCAGCACTGCACTGGAACCGGAGGGAATTTGCGGGGCGTGTAAATCTACCAGGCTGGAAAGCGGTAATTCCCCCTGTGCGCGTACGAAGGTCAGCATCTCCAGAATTTTGCTCTCCTGGCGGTCACTGCGCTCGGCAGGGATGACGGTATACACCGGCCCGTTCGTCACCAACCCGGCAGCGCGGCGGCGACTCACAAAATAGTGCGCCAGCGAGGCTGCCAGGCAAATGCCGTATTCCAGCGTGGAAGGCGGCAGTTTGACTTTGGGGCGGCGGACGAACATCCAATCGTTCCAGACGGGTTCCGCTTCCCCATGAAGTTCGGCCTGCACACCAGCCTGCGCATCCAGAAAAATCCACACTTCTGATTGCGGGTCTTGCTCAAATTCTTTGACCATCAGCCTGCCGCGCCGTGCGGTAGAAGGCCAGTGAATGCGCTTGAGGGGGTCGCCGGTGACGTATTCGCGCACCCCGGCGGCGTGGGGTGTCACTTCATATGCTTTTCGGTGGATGGCCTTGCCGCCAGGCAGCAACCCTGGTGGGGAGGGAAACTCACGCAGCGGCACAATCAAAGGCAGAACCAGCAGAGAATCTTCAGCGGCGATAGTTTTGCTGACCGAAAAGAACCCGAATGGGTCGCCGGAGCGCAACATGGTTGGCCCAAGCGTAAACGCGCCACGTCGGGTGAGCCAGGTGCGCGCCAGATACGTGCGCGTCTCTCCGGCAGAGAGCATCGTCACCAGGCGCGAGCCGGCGGCCTGCGGCAAAGACGATTGATTTTCGATTTCCACGAACAGGCGCGGCAGACGCGAGGCATTTGTGACCTGAAATGTTTCCTCGAAAATATCTCCCACGCTGGCGCGCAGAGAACGCGCCTGACGTTTGATGCGTATTCCGCGCAGAGAAATTCGCGCCCCAATCCATGCTATGACCAGTACAAATATGCTGAGATATACCAGCCGAACATATAAGGCTGCTCCTGTGGCAGCCATACCAACAGCGCCAACCCCCAGCGTAAGCAGAAAGACGACCCAGCCGGTATGACGTTTGGACATATCAGGCGGTAAAACTGCCGCCCGGCGCCGGCACGGCCTGCACAATTTCCTGCACAATGCGCTCAGCGGTCACTTCGCGCAAGCGCGCCGCCGGACTGACGATGATACGGTGTGCCAGCACTGTTTGTGCCAGAGCTTTGATGTCGTCTGGCAGGACGTAAGCACGTCCATTCAGCGCGGCGCGCGCCTGTCCGGCGCGGAAGAGCGCCAGCGACCCGCGTGGGCTGGCGCCCAGATATACATCTCCACTGTTACGGGTGCGGTGAGTCAGTTCGACAATATACCGTTTGATAGAAGGGGCAACGTAAATTCCTCGCACCGCCTGGGCAGCTTCCAGCACATCGTTGGCAGAACACACCGTTGTAATGCGTTCAATGGGATGCCGCAGTTGCTGGCCTTCCAGGATGGCAATTTCATCGGTCAGGCCCGGATACCCCAACCGCACGCGCAGAAGAAAGCGATCTAATTGCGCTTCGGGGAGGGGAAAAGTGCCTTCATATTCGATGGGGTTTTGGGTTGCCAGCACCATGAAAGGGCGTGGAAGCGGATGCGTGACACCGTCCACCGTCACCTGACGTTCGTCCATCGCTTCGAGCAGAGCGGCCTGGGTTTTGGGGGTCGCGCGGTTGATTTCATCTGCCAGAACCACCTGTCCAAAGACCGGGCCAGGACGAAACTCAAATTTGCGTGTTTTCTGGTTGAAGATGGAAACGCCCGTCAGGTCAGAGGGGAGCATATCCGGGGTAAACTGCACCCGCTGAAACGAACCGCCGACCGATTTTGCCATTGCGCGCGCCAGCATGGTCTTGCCGACGCCTGGCACATCTTCAATGAGAACATGTCCCTCGCACAGCAAGCCAATCACAACCAGTTCCAGCGCGTTGCGCTTGCCGACGATGACGGTTTCCAGGTTTTCCAGCAATTTCGCGCCAAGAGCCGAGACATCCATCATCGGGAATGCCTTCACGTGACACTCAAGAGCGTTTGGCGTTGCTCTACGCTTTCACCTGCTCGCACGCGGATGCGGTGTACTGTGCCGTCACGCGGCGACTTCAGTTCATTTTGCATCTTCATCGATTCCAGGATAACCAGTACCTGACCTTTTTTGACGCTCTGGCCTTCTTCAACCGGCACGCTCACCACCAGGCCGGGCATAGGCGCTTTCAGGTGGAATTCACCGCTCTCGGCGCGTGCGCCGCCGGCGGTTTTCAGCCGTTTTTCGCGCTCGTCTTCGACCACTGCTTTGTATTGCTGTCCGCGCAGAAGCACCTGCCACTCTTTTTCTTCGGGGTAGATGTAGGCTTCGTAAGATTTTCCACTGATGAGCAGAGAATAGACCGGCTGACCGCCGACGGCCACCAGGTCTACTTCCAGCAACTGGTCGTTGATGCGGATGTGTTTCTCATCCACAATTTCGACGCGATATTCTTTGTCCTCAATTGTAGTGATGTACTTCATCACAGCCTCGCCGCTTTTGTTTCCTGTTCACTGCCTCACTGATGACGGATTGCTGAGTCACCGGTGCATTCGCTCCCAACGCCCCACCCATTTCCAGTTGGAGGTATCGCGCTCGTTGCGTTGCACGAATTGCGCGGCGCGTTCGGTCTGACGGTGTGCGGCCAGTGTTGCCAGGGCGGCAGCAATTTCCAGCAGCGCCGGGTCGCGCTCCTCCTGAATGGCAAACCGTTCTTCGACAAAGCGCGTATCGTATTGTCCGCCCATAAAACGGTGGCTATCCATCAGCGTTTGGTGGAAGGGGATATTGGTACGAACGCCCACGATGCGGTATTCTTCCAGGGCGCGCCGCATTCGCAAAATAGCCTGTGCGCGGGTTTCGCCCCACACAATCAGTTTGGAAATCATCGGGTCGTAGTAAGGGGTAATCTCGAAGCCAGGATACACCCCGGTATCCACCCGCACGCCCGGCCCGGTCGGAAGCAGACTGTGTGCAATCCGTCCGGTGGAGGGCATGAAGTTGCTGTATGGGTCTTCGGCATTGATGCGGCACTCAATGGCCGCGCCGTTGAAGCGGATGTCTTCTTGTTTATACTGAAGCGGTCTCCCGCGCGCAATGCGGATTTGTTCTTTGACAATGTCTATCCCCGTCACCATTTCAGTGACCGGGTGCTCCACTTGAAGGCGGGTGTTCATTTCCAGAAAGTAGAAGTTGCGGTCTTTATCTACCAGGAACTCGATGGTGCCGGCGTTGATGTAATCGACCGCCTGCGCGGCCTTGACGGCCACCTCGCCCATCTTGCGACGCAGTTCCTCATCCATGATGGGCGAGGGGGCTTCTTCGACCAATTTCTGGTGTCTTCGCTGAATGGAGCAATCGCGTTCGCCCAAATGGATGACATTCCCATGCGCATCGGCAAGAATCTGAAATTCGATGTGCCGCGCGCCGGTGACGAGTTTTTCCAGGTACACGTTGCCATCGCCAAAGGCTGCTTCGGCCTCGCGCCGGGCAGCGCGTAGCAGGCCGGGCATTTCTTCCAGTGTACGGACTTCGCGCATGCCCTTGCCGCCGCCGCCTGCCGTCGCCTTAATGAGCAGTGGAAAGCCGATTTTGGGAGCAACGGCCAGGAGTTCCTCATCACTCAAGTTGCCTACGTCTTCCGTTCCCGGCACGACCGGTACGCCCGCTTTGCGGACGGTTTCACGGGCGGTCATTTTATCGCCCATGGCGGCAATCGAGGAAGGTTTCGGCCCGATGAAGGTAATGCCCTGTTCGGCACAGGCTGCCGCGAATTCTTCGCGTTCAGCCAGAAAGCCGTAGCCCGGATGGATGGCATCGGCGCCCGATTTACGGGCAATCTCCAGAATTTTGTCCATCCGCAGATACGATTCACGCGAAGGGGCCGGCCCGAGCAGATAGGCTTCATCGGCCAGGCGAACATGCAGCGCCTGTCGGTCGGCTTCTGAAAAGACGGCCACCGTCTCCAGTCCCACTTCGCGGCAGGCACGGATAACGCGCACTGCGATTTCTCCGCGATTCGCAATCAACACTTTTTTGAACATGGAAACTCCATCAAAGGATGAGTGAGGAATGATAAATGATGTTTTTGGTTTTCACTTTGTCGTCCGCATTCATCATTCATCATTCTTCATTCTGTAATCTACTACAGAGGGATGTTGCCGTGTTTCTTAGCCGGGTTCGAGTCGCGCTTGTTTTGGAGCATTTCGAGGGCGTTAATCAGGCGCGGGCGGGTTTCTCTGGGTTCAATAACATCATCAATGTAACCGCGTTCTGCCGCCACATACGGGTTGGCGAATTTCTCGCGGTATTCATTCACGAGTTCGTTTTTGCGAGCGGCAGGGTCTTCGGCCTTTTCCAGTTCGCGGCGGAAGACAATACTCACGGCGCCATCTGGCCCCATCACCGCAATTTCGGCAGTCGGCCAGGCAAAGTTGACATCGCCACGAATGTGCTTGCTGGACATGACGCAGTAGGCGCCCCCGTAGGCTTTGCGCGTAATCACCGTCAACTTGGGGACGGTGGCCTCGCAGTACGCGTAGAGCAATTTTGCGCCGGAGCGAATGATGCCGCCGTGTTCCTGCACCGTGCCGGGCAGAAAGCCGGGGACATCCTCGAACGTCACAATCGGGATGTTGAAAGCATCGCAGAAGCGGATGAAGCGCGCCGCTTTCTCGCTGGCGTCAATATCCAGCACGCCCGCCAGCACTGCCGGCTGGTTAGCGATAATTCCAACCGAGTGCCCGCCCAGCCGCGCAAAACCGACCACTACGTTCATGGCATAATTTTCGTGAATCTCAAAGAACTCACCGTTATCTACAATACGTCGAATCACTTCTTTCATGTCGTAGGGCTTTACGGCATCATCGGGGATGATGGTATCCAGGCTTTCGTCCATCCGCAGCGGGTCGTCGCCGGTGTTGACGTAGGGCGGGTCTTCCATGTTGTTTTGCGGGATGTAACTGATGAGTTTGCGGATGAGATACAGTGTATCGGCCTCGCTATCGGCGGCCACATGGCACACGCCCGATTTTTCGGAATGCACGCTGGCGCCGCCCAGTTCTTCCTGTGTCACTTCTTCGTGGGTTACGGCTTTGACGACATCCGGCCCGGTAACGAACATGTACGAGGAGTTACGCACCATGAAGATAAAATCGGTAAGCGCCGGGGAATAGACCGCGCCGCCAGCACACGGCCCCATGATGGCTGAAATTTGGGGGATGACGCCGCTGGCGAGGGTGTTTCGCAGGAAAATGTCGGCGTAGCCGCCTAATGAGACCACCCCTTCCTGAATGCGTGCACCGCCCGAGTCGTTTATTCCGATGACGGGCGCGCCGTTTTTCATCGCCATATCCAGGATTTTGACGACTTTTTCGGCATGGACTTCGCCGAGTGAGCCGCCGAACACAGTGAAATCTTGCGAAAAGACGTACACCAACCGCCCTTCGATAGTTCCCCATCCGGTCACGACGCTGTCGGAGGGGTATTTTTGCCGGTCGAGACCGAAATCGTGGGTGCGGTGAACCACGAAGGTATCAATTTCGCGGAATGAGCCTTTATCGAGCAGCAGGTCAATCCGTTCGCGGGCGGTCAATTTGCCGCGTTTGTGCTGGGCTTCGATGCGTTCCTCGCCACCCCCCAGTCGCGCACGCGCTTTTCGTTCGCGCAAATCTTGAATACGGGCATTTGCATGACGCTCGACAGATGCTTCGCTCATCGTCTCTCCTTCACAGTAGTTCGAGATTGGCAATTGCAGACCAGTGGCTGTTCAAGAACGAAACCGCGCTTTGCTACGCAGGAACGCTTTTACCCAAAACAGGCCGCCGATGAAGATGGCTGCCAGCACACCCGAAACGACGAGGCTGAACAGCAGGTTGGGCGCTGGAGAAGGCTGGATGAACAGCCGGTCGAACCAATACCAGGCGGCATATAAACCAGCCACAATCAACCCGCCGGAGAAGGCTGCGCCTTTTCCGCTCCACAATGCGTAAGTCAGCCATGCGCCGGCCAGGCCCCACACCAATCCGCTGACCAGAATATAAGCAGCCGGCGCTCCAAATTCTTGCAAGGTTGTCCAATTGGCGATAGCGCTCCAGGCGCGGATGACGTTCCAAACCGTGATAGATAACACGAAGACGGCCAAAATCGTTACGCGGAAAGGACGTTCCTCGTTGTTTGTCATCGTTTTTGCTGCATCTCCTGTTCGTGTTGCGTATGCCTGCTGATGGTCTATCTCTGGTTAGCCTGGCGATTGAGTTTATCCAGTTCGGTCAGCACTTGTGCATTGTCCGGGATGTCTTTCATCGAATCGCCGTAGTATTGGTATTGGATAAGGCCGTTCTTGTCCACGATGAGCAAGGCAGGCATGCGCCCCAGTTTGAAAATGTTCCATTCCTGACCGTACAGGTCAGCCACGCGGTGTTTGGGGTCGGGCAGGCCGATGAACGGCAGGCTGTTTTCACGCCAGTAATGGCGGTAGGCGTTGGGGCCATCGGGACCGATAGCGAGAATCTCCGCGTCACGCGCGGTGAAGGCCGCGTAATCATCGCGCAAGCGCGCGAGATGAGCGCGGCAATACGGTCACATGAACCCACGCAGAAACACCAGCACAACGTGTTTCTTGCCGCGAAAATCCGAGAGGCGCACGGGGTTGCCTTGCACATCGGGAAGCTCGAAATCAGGGGCGGGGAGCGCAGTCATCCGTTGGGGTCTCCGTTTGTCTTTTCATCTGCTTTTGAGGAACTCCCGCACGGCTTGCATAAACTCGGCGGGTTTTTCTTCGTGCGGCAAGTGGCCGGCGTTGGGGATGACGGCCAGCGCCGCGCCAGGAATTTCATTGGCGAGGCGGATGGATTGTTCGGTCGGCACGATGCGGTCGTCATCACCAGTGATGACCAGGACGGGGAGGTTCAGTTCGTTCAGACGTTCGGCTAACCCCAGCGGACGGCTGGCCGACGTCAGTTCCCATAAAGCGCGGTCCCAGTTATGGGCGCGCAGGGGTTTGCGGTATCCTTCCAGAACTTCCGGGGTTACCAGGGATGGGTCGTGAAATGCGCTGCGAATGAAATCGTTGCCGCTGGTAGCAATTTGCCGTGCCAGAAGCGGCCCAATGCGACGCATTTGGGGTGTTGCGAGCAGGGGACGCACCCAGCCCGGGGAGCCGCCGCCGGTGTAAATGGCTGCATCCACTAAAATCAGGCCGCTGATGCGCTGGGGATAGGTGAGGGCGGTATAGACGGAGACCGTTCCGCCAGCCGAATTGCCCACCAGCCAGGCTGTGTCCACGCCCAGTGCATCCATCAGACCGATGACGATAGCAGCCTGAGATTCGGGGCTATAGGGGTTTTGACCTTTCCACTCGCCGGGCATCGGACGGCTCGTGAGGCCAAAGGCTGGGCGGTCGTAGGCAATCACTCGCCCCAGTTCGGCGAATGGTGCCATCACCTCGCGCCAGGAGAAGGTCGAAGCGCCAAAACCGTGCAGGAGGATGAAAACCGGTTCACCGCTGCCCATTTGTTTGTAGTGAACGGTCAATTCACCGACCGGGATGAACCTGCTATCCGGGTCAGCCAGTTCGCGCTCGCTGACGGTGTTTTCCAGCGGAGGAATAGGAACAAGGAACGGCCCCAGCAGGAGAGCGAGGAGCAGGAAGATGATGATACCAGGCAGGAGTTTTTTCAGAGTTTTCATAGTTTTGGGGTTATCAGCGGGAGTATCTGTTTTACCGTGTAAGCGACAGCAGAAATTGAGCGGTTGCCTGTGCAATTTGCTCCCATTGCGTTTCGGCGGGAATGGAGGCAGGGTTGTCTCCATTTTGGAAGCCATAATCGCCAAATTGGGCGTGGTTGCCGCCTTCGATGGGCAGGAACACAGCCGTTTCTGGCAGGAGCGCCCGGGATTGCTCAATTTCTTCCGGGCGCGCCAGGCCATCCAGCGTGCCGTAAATCGAGAGGACAGGCAGCCCGATGGTTTTCAGCTGCTCATCTGTGGGGTATGAAGCCCAAAACACCACGCCGCGCACTTGCGGGTGGTTTGGGGCGAAAATGGAAGCGGCAACACCGCCCAGCGAATGTCCACCCACTGCCCAAAGGTCTACTCCTTCGGTGCTGGTCAGCACAGGTGCACCGGCTTCGATGTCAAAGAAGGCCAGGTTGAGCCGCACACGCAACAGGAAGACGATGATGCCCTGCTCGGCAATTTTTCGCAACGCAGGCGCGTAGGCGCGGTAATCCACACGTCCGCCGGGGTAGAAGATGAACGCTGTGATGGTGTGGGGTTGGCCGGTGGCGTTTTCTGCGGTAAGTTTGGCCTCGCAAATTGCCGGGTAGAAGACGATGTGGTTTTCGTGCTCGAAGACGTACACGAACTCATCCGATTCAAGGGCTTTGAGCGCCGCCACGCCGGGACGGGCAGGGGTCTCCGCCCACAGGACGAAGCCACCCACGGCGACCAGAAGGAGCAGCAAAGTGGAAAGCAGGACAATTTTGAGAAAGCGTTTCATGGGGAAGCAGATGAAGCAGATAATGGAGCGGATGAGGTGGCTGAACCATCTGTCCTTGCCAGTTGCCTCGCCGCTGTCCAAATTTCATCGAACATTGCTTGCGTCAGTCGGCCGGTCAGGGTGTTTTGCTGGCTGGGGTGGTAGGAGGAAATCAGCCAGTGTTCTGTTTCCAGCAACCAGGAGGGGGTGTTGGGGGAGCTGTTTTCGGGGCTAAAGCGGTAATGCGCTCCGTGTGCGAACGTCCAGGCAGATTTCTTGACCAAACATATCTGCAAGATGCTGTCAAAGGCTATCCGACCCAGCGCGACAATCACCTTAGGGCGTATGCAATCCAATTCTGCGGCCAGGTAGGGTTGACAGCTGGCAAGTTCTGCTGGTAAAGGTCGGTTACCGGGCGGAGCGCAACGCACTGCCGCAGTGATGTACAGGCCGTGCAGCGTCAGGCCATCTTCGCGTGTGTGTGAATGGGGCTGGCTGGCAAAACCAGCGCGGTAGAGTGCGGGGTAGAGAAAGTCTCCCGAAGCATCGCCCGTAAACATTCGCCCGGTGCGGTTTGAGCCGTGTGCGCCTGGTGCCAGACCGACTACCATGACCTTCGCTTGCGGGTCTCCAAACCCCGGAACGGGCTTGCCCCAGTAGTTCTGGTCGCGGTAGGCTTTACGTTTTTCGCGCGCTATCTGTTCGCGCCAGGCGGTCAGGCGGGGACATCGGCGGCATGTCACGAGTTCAGCGTTCAGTGTTGTCAGATTGTTCATATGTCCAGGTCTGACGGGCGCAGGGGGGAAGTCGGCCGGGGCGTCACCCGGTGTGCTGGCAATTGGCCTTTTGTTGCAGGTAGGCTTCGTAAAGTGCTTTCATGTCCTCGTACATCCGTTGGCCATAAAACTCCTCTCCGTTCAAAGCGGGAAAGCGCGCATACTCGGGAATGGGTTGTACGGTGGGGTTCTGTGCCGCAAATTGGCGCACGACTTCGGCGTGGGGTTTGAGCGTGCCGTCAGGACGGACGAGGCCAAAGTGCCGCTCGTGGCGTGACTCTCTGCATGGGGGCAATTCCCATAGTTCTTCGGCGTAATCAGCAAAGCACCACAGCATTGCGCCGGTTGCGCCCACCGCCTGTACGTTTGGCAGAACCTGCCGGATGTATTCGGCGAAATCCTGCTCTGAGGCCATAAACTGCTCCCGCTCCAGGCCGTAAGCCGTCCAGCGCCAGGTTTCGGAGGGGGTTCCGCGCAGGTTGGTAGGGCCGCCGAATTCTTCCATCAGCACCGGTTTGCCTGCCAGGTGTGCGGTCAGCGCCGTCATGAAGGGGACGTGTTCGGGGTCGAGTGGATGTCGCGCCCAGTCGGTGTACATCGGGTAGGCGTGCATGACCGCCACATCTGTTTCTGCAAAGACCTCATGCACGCGCAGGCCGGTATCCATCTGTACGTTCGAGGCGTGCATTCCGATTGTGACCGGTGTTTGGTCGTCTATTTCTTTGATGATGCCTGTCATCTCGCGCACCCAGGCGCGGCCTTGCGCGGCGTCAGACGGCCAGGCGAACAGGTCAGGTTCGTTGCCCAGGTTCCACATCCACACGCCCTGATGCCCTTTGAGCGCGCCAACCACCGTCTTGAGCAGCAGACGTTCGGCCGTCAATGCTTCGGGGTCGGTAAACATGTTGTGGTAGTTTCCGTTCGGTACAATTTTGCCCTGACTGACCACTTGTCGCATGAAGCCGAAATAGGGGGAAGGCCAGCCTTCGCGTTCTGCAATTAACCAGCGCGGCGCCCAATTTGGGCCGCTCATGTGACCAGTAAAGAAGGTCACATCCAGGCCGAGCTGGTGCTTAACGGCCAGGTCGGCCACTGTGACCAGGTTCGAGAGCGCTGTTTTTGAGACCTCATTCGGTTCGGGTTGGAAATCATCCCACAGCAGAAAAATGCGAACAGCATAAAGCCCTAAATCGCTTATCAGGGCAAATTCATCATCCACTTCGGCGGGGTCAAAGTTTGACCACCAGTACATTGCCTTGCGGCGCGGCCAGTAGTTTACGCCAAGCACGAAAGCGGTTTCAGAAGAGGGCTTCAACGGAACCTCCATGTGGTCATGATGTCTTGCTTGTTACTTTATCAACATTGCATCTCCAAACGAAAAGAAGCGATACCCCTGTTGTTTGGCGGTTTCGTAAGCGTTCAAAACGGTTTCGCGCCCGGCAAAGGCGCTAATCATCATAATCAGAGTAGATTTGGGCAGGTGGAAGTTGGTGATAATCGCATCTACCGCGCGAAAGGTATAGCCGGGCAGGATGTAGAGCGCCGTCGGTCCGGCGTAGGGCAAAATGCCCGTCGGCCCGGCGGCGCTTTCGATGGTGCGGACACTGGTGGTGCCAACGGCGATGACCCGTCCACCGGCGGCGCGGGCGATGTTGATTTGCTCTGCGGTCTGGGGTGTCACCTCGCACCATTCGGTGTGAATTTTGTGCTGACGGGGGTCATCTTCGGTCACCGGAGCGAACGTATCCAGCCCGACGTGCAGGGTGACTTCAGCAAACAACACGCCCTGGGCGCGCAGTTCCTCGATAAGGCGCGGTGTAAAGTGCAGGCCAGCGGTGGGCGCGGCGGCAGAGCCGGGCGTTTTGGCGTACACGGTTTGGTAGCGTTCCGGGTCAGTCAGTTTTTCGTGAATGTACGGAGGCAGCGGCATTTCGCCATCTTGTGGAAGATGGCTTTCTACCGGTTCGTCAAAGCGGATGCGGCGGCGCGAGCCATCCAGGCCGGAGAGGATTTCTGCGCCCAGGCCATCGCTCAGCCTGAGCCGTTTTCCAGGGCCAAGTCCCTTACCGCCCACCAGGCATTCCCACACGGTATCCGTTTCGCGCCGCAGCAGCAAAATTTCGGCTTTGCCGCCGGTTTCTTTACGGGCTGGCAGGCGCGCCGGAATGACGCGCGTCTGATTGATGACCAGCACATCGCCGGGGCACAAGTATGCACCGATTTCGCGGAAAATGCGGTGTTCAATCTGGCCGCTCTTGCGGTCGAGAATCATCAGACGCGAAGAATCGCGCGGCTCAACGGGCGTTTGCGCAATGAATGATTCGGGTAAGTCGTAGTCGAAGTCAGAAGTTTTCATAGAACAGCAAACGTTGCAATTGTACTGCAAGTTCTCTCTTTGAGAGAGAATTGTGACATTTATCACATACTTTGTCTGCTTTGCGCGTTATACTCTCAAATAAGATACTATTTTGAAGCGAAAGGAAAATCATATGAGTGAACTCATCAACAATCGTCAGCAACGCATTGAAATCATGAAACATTTGATTCGCCAGTTGCACAGTGGCGCTTCCGAAGAACAAATCAAACATCAACTTGAAACCTTGCTTGACGAGGCGGATTATAGCGATGTGTTTTTGATGGAAGTTCAACTGGTGCAGGAAGGCCTTTCTGCTCAACAGATTCAGGAATTGTGCGATACACATACACGCGTTTTGAAAAAACATCTCGATTTGAGCGAAACGCCTGAAACCGTGCCAGGTCATCCCGTGCATACCTTTGTGCAAGAAAACCGTGAACTGACCAGGACGACCGCGCAGATCCGTCTGCTTATGCATAAGGTGGAATCCTTGCATGCTGAAACGGACGTTACTGAAACGATGCGCACGATTCAGGGTTTGCTCAATCATTTGATGGATGTGGATAAACACTATCGCCGTAAAGAATATCTTCTGTTTCCTTTTTTTGAAAAGAACAATTTACCTGGCCCGCCGATGGTGATGTGGGGGAAACACGATGAGATACGAAATTTGCTTAAAGAAACCATAGTCGGTTTACAGCAAGTTGAAACGATGACTGCGTCGGAAGCCAAAGCCTACAATTTGTTTACCGTCTCTCCGGCTGTTCAAGCCATCGAAGAGATGGTTTACAAAGAAAAAAAGATTCTTTTTCCTACTGCATTGAATTTATTGACCGAGCAGGATTGGTACGAGATTTACTTGCAAAGTGATGAATATGGGTATTGTCTCTATGCGCCTGAATTCGAGTGGATGCCGGATGGAGGGGTTCATAAAGAAATCAAACACCCATTTCCTGCTGGGGGACGTATTCAGATGCCTACTGGTAGTTTTACGTTGGAAGAATTAATTGCCACGTTCCGAATCCTTCCCTTTGACCTGACATTTGTAGATAAAGATGATACTGTACGATATTTTACGCCAGGCAAAGAGCGTATCTTTGATCGCTCGCGTGCCATTCTGGGGCGCAAAGTGCAATACTGCCATCCACCGAAGAGTGTGCATATTGTCAACCAGATTGTGCGCGATTTCAAAACCGGCAAACAAGACTGTGCGCGCTTCTGGATTAATTTGCGAGGCCGACTGATTTACATTTGTTATTATGCCGTGCGGAGCGAACAGGGCGAATATCTCGGCACATTGGAAGTTACCCAAGACTTGACGGAAGTTCGCGCTTTGCAAGGCGAACGTCGTCTGCTCACGTATGACCAGGAGTAAATTGCATGGAAATCACCCCTCAAACCAAATTATTCGATTTGCTGGAGGCGTATCCGTTTCTCGAAACACAAATTGTCAATCTGGCACCACCTTTTGAGAACTTGAAAAATCCGGTTTTGCGTCGTACGGTCGGACGTCTGGCGACGTTGGAAAAGGTTGCCCAGGTGGGTGGTCTAAACTCTACTCAACTGGTCAACACCTTGCGACGGGCGGTGGGGCAAGAAGAACTCCATACCGAAACCGCGCTCAGCCCATCATTTCAATTCGTGCGTAATGATGATGACCCAGACTGGACGAACGGTGAGCCCCAATTTGTCCTCGATGCTGTAGAGTTATTGCGACGAGGTGAAGTACCACTTGCCAAAGTGAATGAATTGCTCAACCAGATTGAACCAGGTCGCTTCATGTTGCTCGTGACGAACTTTGAGCCAACGCCGATGTTCGATGCTCTAAGAAAGCAGCAACGCCGGGTTTTTCATAAAACCGATGCCCTTGACCCTACTCGACATCTGACGTTTATTTCCTGAGAAATGAGTATATCTGCGGATGCTTGGGAAACAGCCCTTTCTCGCGGTATAATCTCGCCGCTTTTGGAAAGGATGGTTTGCCATGTTGAGCGTCCGCGAAGCACGCGAGCGTATTCTTGCCCACATTTCCCGGCTTGAGGCTATCTTTTGTCCATTAGAGGAAGCGGCAGGCCGGGTATTGGCAGAGACCATCTCTTCCCCCACAGATTTGCCGGCTTTCGATAATTCTGGGGTAGATGGTTTTGCTGTCCGCGCGCAGGATACTGCTGTGGCGCCGGTTGCTTTGCCGGTGATTGCCGATATTCCCGCCGGCAGTGCGCCTGATTTCACGCTCCAACCCGGACAGGCCGCGCGCATTATGACGGGTGCGCCGCTACCCGACGGGGCTGATGCCGTCGTGATGGTGGAGGAAACCGATTTCGGCCAGCAATCTGCCGGCACACCTGCCCCTGTGCGCGTCACCATTCAGAAAACCATACAACCAGGCGCGAATGTACGTTATCGTGGCGCGGACTTGCGCGCTGGAACGAAAATTTTACCCGCCGGGCATCTTTTGCGTCCACAAGATGTGGGAATGCTGGCAATGTTGGGAATGGCACAGGTGCCGGTGGTGCGTAAACCTCGCGTGGCAATTCTCTCCAGCGGAGATGAACTGTTATCGGTCGAGGCGCCTCTCCAGCCCGGCAAAATCCGTGATACGAACACCTACACCCTGGCGGCGCTGGTCGCTCAAGCCGGCGGCGAGCCGTTGCGTTTAGGTGTTGCCGCCGACCGGCGCGAAGCCGTGCAATCACTGCTCGACCAGGCGCTGGAAGCACGGGCGGATGTCATCGTCTCTTCGGCGGGGGTGAGTGTAGGGGCGTTTGATTTCGTCAAAGACGTGGTTGAAAGCGCCGGCGTGCTTGATTTTTGGAAAGTGAACATGCGTCCTGGTAAACCGTTGGCCTTTGGTGCTTATAAGGGCATTCCTTTCTTTGGACTGCCGGGCAACCCGGTTTCGGCTTTTGTTGGCTTTTTGGTGTTTGTTCGTCCGGCCTTACAGCGGATGGCTGGCCTGAACGCGACTGACCAGGAAACAGTACGGGTGGTACTGGCCGAAACGGTGGAAAGCGATGGGCGTGAGAGTTACCTGCGCGCTGTGGTAAAACGGGAACAGGGCGTTCTCGCAGCGCGCCTGACGGGGCATCAAGGGTCGGGCAATCTTTTTTCGCTGGTTCAGGCAAATGCTTTACTGATTATCCCAAGTGGGGTAAAATCCTGCCCGCTCGGAACCGAAGTGGAAGCATGGCTGTTGGAGACCTGACATGGAAAAGAAACTTTATTGGGCATCGGTTGCACTGGCCGCACTTGGCCTGCTCGTCTCAATTTACATGACCATTTACAAACTGACCGATAACAACGCCATGTGTTTGGGAAGCGGCGACTGCGCAACGGTCAACAACAGCATCTACTCGGAAATTTTCGGCATTCCGGTGGCACTGGTTGGCGTTGGCGGGTATCTTGCTCTTCTGACGGTCTTGTTGCTCGAACGATATGGCAACAACCGCTTTTTTCAGCAGAATGGCCTGACGGCGGCTTTTGTGCTGGGGGTGGGCGGATTTGGCTTTACGCTCTACCTGGTCTATGTGGAGGCCATTCTCATCCAGGCGTGGTGTCCGTTTTGTGTTGTCTCGCAGATAACCATGACTCTTCTATTCGCGCTGACCATCATTCGCCTGGTTCGCCAACCGGCTTAACCTTACGAGGAGGAATTCATGCCACGTATTCGCTGCCATTACAACGATTGCGTCTTCAATGATGAAGGGTACTGCTCTGCCGCTGCCGTCGAATTCGACCCCGATACTGGTTGCGTCACTTACTCTCCTGTAGATGGCGCGGCAACGGACGAAGACCAGTGGGACGAGGAAGAAGAGCTGGAAGAATGGGACGACGAAGACCTGGAAGACGATGAATTGTGGGAAGACGAAGAAGAAGACGAGTACTAATCCTGCTGTGGAGCATATCGCGCCTGCCCCATAGCAGGCGCATTTTTTTGCAATTTCGTGGAGGCTGTGATGGACATCAACGAACAGGTCGCCCTTTTGATGCAAGGCACAGAATATGGCGATGAAGGTCTGCGTAAAACGATGGAGATGGAACTCCGCCAGCGCCTGCTCGAAGCCGAACGAGAAGGCCGTAAACTTAAAGTGTATTGCGGTTATGACCCACGCACCTCAGACCTGCATATTGGTCACACCGTCACCATGCGGAAATTGCGCCAGTTTCAGGATTTAGGGCATGAGGTGGTCTTCCTGATAGGGACGTACACCTCGCTGATTGGCGACCCCTCGGACAAAGACAAACTGCGCCCCCTTCTTACGCAAGAACAGGTGATGGAAAACGCCCGGACATATGCGGAGCAGGCGTTTCGCGTATTAGACCGCTCGAAGACCACCATCCGCTACAATCATGAATGGCTTTCTGGGTTGACTTTTGCTGACCTGATTCAGCTTGGCTCGAATTTCACCATTCAGCAATTCCTGACCCGCGAATCGTTCCGCAAACGCTGGGATAACGAGGACGCCATTTACCTGCACGAGTTTTTCTACGCCCTCATGCAGGGATATGATGCGTTTGCACTCAAAACAGACGTGCAGGTAGGTGGTACTGACCAGTTGTTCAACATCATCACTGCCGGGCGCAAAATCATGACAGCGCTGGGAGAAAAACCGAACATCGGGATTATCATGGCAATTCTGCCCGGTACGGATGGTGTGGTCAAGATGAGCAAATCGCTGGGTAATCACATCCCCCTGAATTCCACGCCAGAAGATATGTACGGCAAGGTGATGTCTATCCCTGATTCGGCCATGCCACAATATGCTCGTCTGGTAACGCGCTGGTTGCCAGCACAGGTGGCGGCGTTTGAGGCGGGCTTGCAATCTGGCAGTTTGCATCCCCGCGATGCCAAGATGAAACTGGCCTGGGAAGTGACAGCCACTTATTACAGTGAGTTGCAGGCCGACCAGGCGCAGGAAGCCTTTGTGCGGCTCTTTCAACAGGGGCAGATTCCTGAAGAGATGCCGGAGTATGCCCTTCAGCCCGGTCAAACCGTGCTGGATGTTCTGCTGGCGGCCGCTCTGGTCACGAGCAAATCGGAAGGCCGCCGCATGGTCGAACAGAAAGGCGTGCGTTTGGATGGCGTGGTGTTGGAAAAAGCTGATATGCCGTTTCCCCACCCAGGCGTGCTGCAGGTGGGCAAACGGCGTTTCGTGCGCGTGAAATAATAAAACAGGCCAGGCCGAAGCCTGGCTGTCTGTCGTGTTTTCTGCGTATTTGTGGATATATCAAACGGGCGGTTCCTTGTTCAGAAGGAGCCGCCCTTCGTCATTCCGGGTAGATATTCAACCCGCACCAGTAACGGTGAATGAGACTGATGGCATTAGAAAACTGGTCGTAATCAATGGCTTTCAAGATGTAGGAGTTGGCACCGAGTGTGTAAGCTTGCCGGATATCGAACACCTCGTTTGAGGAAGTCAGCACAACGACCGGTAAAAGTTTGTACACGGGGTGTGTTTTCAGACGATGCAGTACATCTAACCCACTCACCTTGGGCAGTTTTAAATCGAGCAGGATAACGGTAGGGGTAGGCCCGCCTTTTTCCCATTTATCGAGGTATGACAGGGCTTCCTCGCCGTCCGAAGCAATTTCTAAAACAATTCCTGGCTCAGCTTTCTGGATGGCGCGTTTGATTAAGTCCGCATCCAGGGGGTTATCTTCGATGAGCAGGATGTGGCAAGGACTGATGTTCATAGCGCGGAGTCTCTGCAAACGAGCAAGTGAAAACGCATCGTTATTATAGCACGGCCTTGACATGATTCGACCTGCGCATTAGCCTCGTGCTTGTGATGCGGCGCGTAAACTCATCGGGCTGGAGCGGTCCGTCGCGCCGGAGATTTGGGAGGCGTATGTCGTATGCGTTTTTTTTCGATGCGGTGGCCTGTAATGGCTGTAGAGCCTGTCTCACCGCCTGTAAAGAGAAGCACGCGCTGCCAGAAGGAGTAGAATGGCGGCGGCTCTTTTACATTTCCTCGGCTGAACAGCAATTATCTCCACCGCCAGGTTTGGATAATCCTTTTTCGTACTGGTTTACGCTTGCCTGCAATCACTGCATTCATCCCAAGTGTGCGGGAGTTTGTCCGGCGGATGCGTATGTCCAGCGTGCAGATGGGATTGTTTATATCAACCAGGCCAGGTGCATGGGTTGTGGTTATTGCGCCTGGGCCTGTCCGTATGCGGTACCACAGTACCATCCCGGACTTGGGCGCATGACCAAATGTGATTTTTGTAGAGAGGAACTCGACCAGAATAAACCGCCGGCCTGCGTGGCCGTCTGCGAACCGGCCGCCTTGAAATATGCGGTGGTCGAGACATTTTCTTCTGATGAAACCTCATCGGTTTCGTTGGATCATCGCTATCGGCGCTTGTGGGAGCTTCCTGCTGCAGAGCATCCCTTTCCCTTGCCCACGTTTTCGCGCACACAGCCGCATCTGGCGGTTCGTCCCCATGCGGCAATGGAAAATGAGCAGCCGAAACAGATAATCTCAGGAGGGAGAACAATCACTGGCTTGTGGTCTCAAGCGCTTGCTTGCTGCCATGATGTGCCACTGGTGGTGTTTACCTTGCTGGTTCAGATGTCGGCAGGGATGACCTGGTGGTCTTTGCTTTTTCCGGTTTCTTTCCCCCTGCTGCTCGCTATCGGGATTGTATTGATGCTGGGCGGATTGGTTTCTCTGTTGCATCTGGGCACGCCGCGCAATGCGTGGCGTGCGGTGATGCATTTGCGAAAATCCTGGCTTAGTCGTGAGGTGCTGGCGCTTGGGGTGTTTGGGGTCGGCTGGATGGCCTGGGTCCTTGAGCGTTGGGTCTTTGGCACCAATTTTGGCGCGTGGTTGAATGCGTTGTCTGGCGTTGTTCTGGTGTACAGCATGACACAGGTGTACCGTCTGCGCGCAGTGCCAGCCTGGAATTCCTGGCGCACCGGAGCAGCCTTTGCGCTCAGCGCCGCCATTTTGGGACTGACGGGCTTTGCCTGCCAGAGTGGTTTGCTTCCGTTTTGGAGTTTGCTTTGGGGCTTGCTGGCGCTTCAGGCTGGTCTGACACTTTCGGCGCAGGCTGCGCTCCATCAACCGGCAGAGCGGTTTCGGGTTGTATGTATCGTTATGGCAATGGTTGGGATGAGTTGGCTGCCTGTTGTGCCAGAGGGTGTGCGCGCATGGTTGCATCTCCTGCTGTTTGTACTGGTCTGGGGCGAGCAAGTGCTTGGACGCTGGCTGTTCTATCGTGCGCGTGTGCCGGCACTGTGAAAAAAACACCCCTCCCGTTTCAGGAGGGGGGAAGAAATCAGGCCGTTTGCCCCAGCAAGTAATTCGGCAAACCCATCTGCTCAATCTGGTCGAGTTGCGCTTCCAGCCAGTCAATGTGTTCTTCTTCGTCTTCCAGGTTGTCTTCTAGCAGTTCGCGTGTGCCGTTATCGCCCAATTCCATGCACAGGCGGATACCTTTGTTATAGGCCTCAACCGCTTCCGTTTCGGATTGCAGGTCATTTTTGAGTTGTTCGTCTACCCTTGCGCCAATGTGCATTGGTTTGAGATTGTTGACGATGGGTATGCCTTCCAGGTAGAGAATGCGCGCGATGAGGGCCTCTGCGTGCTTCATCTCTTGAATGGCACGTTTTTCGATGGCTTCATGCAGTTTACCATAGCCCCAGTTTGCACACATTTCTGAATGCACGATGTACTGGTTAATGGCAGTGAGTTCGTCTGCCAGGTAGTCGTTCAGCGCAGCGATGATTTGTTCGTGGCCTTTCATGATAACCTCCGTGAGAATGAACCGAGAACAGCGCTTTTTGCTATTGTACTGCGAATTGACGACTTTCTGACTGTAACTTTTTGCGCTTTTGTGCATCAAACCTTCTCGGAATTCCTGTTTTTTGTTTTGAGGAGGTTGCTTATGCCGATGTATGCGTATTTTTGCTTAGAATGTGGCGCGGAATTTGAGAAGCTGTTACGTTTTTCCGAAGCCGATACCCTGCCCGCTTGCCCTTCCTGTCAGAGTAACCAAACCCGTAAGAAACTTGCGGCAGTGGCTTCGTTTGTTTCCAGCGAAGGAAGCGCTTCTCGTTCGAGCACGGGCAATAACTGCTCACCGCGCGGCAGATTTCGTTGAGCGGGTTAACGAAGCAACCGTGGGTTGCTTTCTGTGGATTGTTAAAAGTTGGGCGATTAGACCATTGCAGTCAAGACGGCGTATTCTTCCCCCGTGCGCCGGAAGCCGATTTTTTCATATAGTGCAAGTGAAGCTGTATTATCGTTCTGGGTGTTTACCGTGAGACGCAGAAGCCCTTGCGCACGTGTTCGCTCCAGCAGGTCTTGCACCATCAGGTAGCCGAACCGCCTGCCCTGAAGGTGGGGATGAACGGCCAGGCGCGCCAGATGCGCCCCAAAAGGATTGCGGGTACTCATCTGGTAGGCAACTATGCTATTTTCCAGGACTCCAACGGTCGAAATTTCGCTTAGCGTAAACGCATATTCGAGAGAGATGAGCGAGTTTTGCCAGAGGGGCGGAAAGGCTGCGGCATCCAAAGCAGCGACGGCGGACAGGTCGTCGCGCGTCATTCGACGGATGTGCAGGCCGTGCGGATTGTCGTATCGCACAAACGGTGCGCCGTCTTGCGAAAGCACAACCACTTTTTGCGTTTCACGAAAACCAGCATCGAGCAAGGTCTCTTCCATCCATCGGTGCATCACAATTGCTGCTACTGTCAACCCCCGTCCGCGCAGGGCTTGTTTGGCGGTTTCCCACAGAATTTGCCAGCTTTGTGGCACAGACGCCGATGCGGCGACGGCAAACAACCGAATCCAGGCGGTGCTTTCGGGGTCGGGCGGGCAGGCTAACACTGCAGAGAGATGCCCGTAATCTTCCAACACCCAATACTCTGGTGCGCCAAGCCAGTCGAGCGGTGTGCGCCAATCCAGGTGCCGATGGACGCGGTTCTCGAAGTACATCAGGTTCGCAATGCGCGACTGGTCGGCGGGCAGTGCCTGACGGAGGGCTGAACGGAAAGTTGTTACCATGTTCGGAAACGAAGCAATGCAAGCAAGATTTTTTGCTTCAGGCTCGGGTGTTTGACCCCGGCCAGTCCCATCTGCATGTGGAAGAGAGCCTCCATGACCTTGCCTTGTTTGAGTTTGATGCCTGCCATCACCTGAAAGACGTCATTGCGTAACTGGTCTTCGCCGGCGCGCTCGAAGGCTTCGGCAGACAGACGGTACTTTTCGAGCGCCTCGTTCACGCGTCCCAATTCTTGCAGCGCGGCGGCTTCGTTTCCCCAGGCCATGCCTGCACGCCGATGGTCTCCTGCTGCTGTAAACACGTTGGCGGTGTCACGTGCGGCTTCGTAGGCCGCCTGGGCGTTGCCGCTTTTGAGCCAGGCGACGCTCTGGTTATTTTTCAGTTCGGCGGTTTCCAGAGGGTTTGTCCCTTGCAAAGCAGATGCGGCTTCGCCGAACAGGCGTGCCGCGTTTTCGTAATCTCCTTGTTGATAGGCCTGGTTTGCCTCTTCTGTGGGCGATTGGGTCGTAGTCAGGTCGGTCATTTCCATCACCTCATCCGCGCATTGGTTAGAGTCTGTTTTATAGCGTAATATCGAGCAATCCTTCAGCCACTGCGCGCAATTTTTCAGTCGAAAGCTGACTGAGTTTGCGCGCCAGTTCAAGATACGGCTGGTTGACCGGCATGCACACGAAAGCGCGCATTTCGGGGGGCAGTTTCATGAAGGCGCTGATGGTCTCTTGTTCATTCATCCATTGGCCAATCACACCCTTCTGGTCGAAGAACGATTCGATGCGCCCGCCCAGCACCGAGAGAATCGCTTCCAGCTCTGGCAAGGGAATAGGCCGTTCGCCCAATTCGTAAGCCGTCAAGCGTGAGACGGGCAGACCGGTTTCAGCCGCAAGTCCTTTGAGCGATAGGTTGGCCTGCATCCGTTTTTGGCGCAGCAACGTGCCGATGATACGATGGCGCAAGGAGGCCAGCCGCGTCAGGTCGAGCGGTTCGGTGCGTGGGGCATCATCCGAAAGCGCCTGATTGCTCCAGAAGTGTTGGATGGGCAGGTTCAGGTAATAGGCCAGCACTTCCAATTCAGGCAAAGAGGGCGCTTTGCGGCCTTCTTCATACGCGCGCAGGAGCGGCGCGGTGATGCCGATGGCCTGGGCTGTTTCTGTAATGCTCCGGCGGGCGGCCAGGCGCGCATCGCGAATCAAGACGCCCAGTTTGCGGGTGCGGATGGCGATTTGGGCTTGAAGGCTCATGGAATGGTCCGTTTTGAAGAAGATACAAGGTGATTATAACCCAGAAGGTAACTATCTACCCATTCTGCAAAAAACTGAATAAACTATGGGTATGAGTGAGTGGACTATCTCTTCGATTGTATCTCGGCTAGAAAAACTGGAAGCCGAAAATATGCATTGGCAGGCTGAGAACATGCGCTTGCAGAAAG
>JANWWK010000036.1 GCA_025056175.1 Anaerolineales bacterium | reverse complement strand
CCCAGCCAAGGTCAAGCAAAAAGTCAGCGGCTGTTTTCGCACCCTGCAGGGCGCAACCATTTACGCACGCCTGCAATCCCTGATTGCTACTTGCAAAAAGCAACAACGCAATGTCTTTGCCACCCTGCGCGACTTATTCTGTCATCAGCAGGTGGTTTTGCTCACAGGGTAGATAGTTACCCCAGAAGGTTGTTTTAGCGCCGGCGGAGCATATCGGCAACATTTGCGCCAAACACTTCGGGCGGCAGTTTGAACCCGGCAGCCTCCAGACGCGGCGTGAACAGCGGGCGGATGCCGGTCGGCTTGAGTTGACCGAGTATTTTGCCGTCCGGCGTCTGACCGGTTTGTTCGAAGCGGAAGATGTCCGTCAAGACGATGGTATCGCCTTCCATACCGGCCACTTCGCTGATGGCGGTCACCTTGCGTGAACCGTCTTTGAGACGGGTTTGCTGAACAATCAGGTCAATGGCTGAAGAAATTTGCTGGCGAATGACCTTGATGGGCAAATCCATGCCGGCCATCAGCACCATGGTTTCCAGGCGCGAGAGGGCATCGCGCGGGGTGTTGGCGTGCAGGGTGGTAAGCGAGCCATCGTGGCCGGTATTCATGGCCTGAAGCATATCCAGCGTTTCGCCGCCGCGGCATTCGCCGACTACAATCCGGTCAGGGCGCATCCGCAAAGCGTTTCGCACCAGGTCGCGGATGGTGACCTGGCCTTTACCTTCCAGGCTGGCGGGTTTGGTTTCCAGCCGCACCACGTGGTCTTGCTGTAACTGGAGTTCTGCTGCATCTTCGATGGTGACGATGCGCTCGTCTTCGGGAATGAGACCCGAAAGAACGTTGAGCAGGGTCGTTTTACCCGAACCCGTTCCGCCGGAGATGACGATGTTCAACCGGCTGATGACGCACGCTTTGAGAAACTCGGCCATTTGGGGCGTGATAGAGCCGAACTCAATCAGCTGCTGCATGGTCAGCTTGTCTTTGCGGAATTTGCGAATGGTGAGGGTGGGGCCATCGAGCGCCACCGGTGGGATGATGGCGTTGACGCGCGAACCATCGGGCAGGCGGGCATCTACAGTCGGGGAATCGGCGTCTATGCGGCGTCCGAGCGGCAGAACGATGCGTTCGATGACGCGGATGACGTGGGCGTCGTTCTCGAACGTCACGCCGGTTTTCATCAACTTGCCTTTCTTTTCGACATATACTTTTTTCGGGCCGTTGACCATCACCTCGCTCACGTCCGGGTCGTTGAGCAGAGGCTGTATCGGTCCATAGCCCAACACGTCATCCATCACTTCACGTGTAATTTGCTGGCGTATGGATTCGGGGATGTTGACTTTGAGTCGCGCAAACACGTCAGCCAGTTTTTGGCGCACATAGGCTTCGCGCTGCTCATAGGGCGGGTTTTCGGTTTCCAGTTCGCGCGTCAGGTTTTCGATGACGAAATGCTTGAGTTTAAGCAAATCGGCGGCAGAAAGCCCCTGCGCAGGAGAAGAAGAGAGCAAGGTCATGGCCGGCCTCCTTCCCCATAGGCTGTATCGTCACTGGGGATGACCCATACAATTTGCGCTCGTGCAACGGTCATGAACTCAGCCTCGTAAAGCAGGCTGCCATTGGTGTCGTACACTTTGGCGCTGGTAACAGCCAGAAAGGCCTGGTTCTGGTCCAATTCGTCTTTGACGCGGCCATCGAGCCGCACGTGAATCGCCCCCTCAATGCGGTGCAGGGTGGTTTGAATGATGGCGGGAACGGCCACTTTGGAAATGATGTCAGTGAAATACTTCCCTTTTTCGTTGAATTCGAGGCTCATTGTTACGGCTCCTTGGCGTAGATTTCAGGTGCGGTTTTGATAGGCGGTTTCCAGAATTTGCCTGGAAACCTGGGCAATCATCAAGGCGGCTGTATCGGTAGGTATTTTACGCAGAATTGGCAGGTGTTGATTATTTGCCAGGCTAAAATTGGCTCCCATGTAGGGAATGGTGGCCTGAATCGGCAGGCCAATAATTTGTTCCGCATCACTTTTGCTGACGCCTTCCAGTCCAACAGCACGGTTTAGCAAGACGTACATGTGATTGGCTGAAATGCCTTTGGATTGCAGATAATGCCAGACCGTTTGGGTGAGCGTCACGGTTGCAAGGTCAGAAGCGGTGACCATGACAATCAAATCAGCTTGCTGGATAATTGGCAGGCTGATGCGCGAAAGTGCGCGCCCCAGGTCGACGAAGACGACATCGAATGCGCGGCGATAAGCCTGGATGATGCCCGGAATGCGCCCGGCATCGAGCGCGTTCGAGGCTTCTGGGTCTGACATCCCTGCCAGCAGCCGGAAGCCCCAGGTGGCGAGCGGCGGCGCGATGCGCCGCAAAAAATCGGGGTTGAGTTCTTCCGGTGCTTTGCGCGCTGCTTCCAGCAGGTTAAATTCTCCCTGATAGCCCACAATCGGTCCAATCGAACCGAGCGGTAAAACCAGGTCAAGCACTGCCAGTTCGCGTTCCGGGTGAGTTTCGCCGAGTGCATGGGCGATGTTGGCACACATTGAAGATGTTCCTGTGCCGCCTTTGGCGCTCAAAAAAACCACCAGCACACCGCCCTGGCTCATTTTGGCCCGGCGGGTGGGCTGGGTTTCGTTCATCAGTTTGTCGGTTTCTTGCAAAAGAGTCATGAGCCGGTCTACTGTTTCCGGCGATTTGACCAGATATTCGTTACATCCTGCGGCCAGCAGCGCCCCGAATGGTTCCGAGTCGGTAGAAGCGGACAAGGCAATCAGCAAAACTCCGGCGGTGCGCCGGTCGCCGCGCAGTTTACGCGTCAGTTCCAGACCGGTCATATCTGGCAGGGCAGGGTCAAAAATGACCACATCCGGACGGTCACGAAGCGCAAGAATATAACCCTCTTTGCCGGAGAGGGCGGTTTCGGTGATGTACCCTTTGTTTTTGAATAAATTGCCTAAAAACTGACAACTGCGCGGGTCAGGGTCTATCACCAGAATACTGAGGGGGGGTGGGTTTTCTGGCACGTTCGTTCTCCGGTTGAGACCTGATATCTTCCTCGTCGGTGGGGCGAGGGCTAATTTTCCAGGGGCGGCATGAGATAACCCAACCCGGAGCGAGTAACGATGTGTTTGGGGTTATGGGGGTCTTCTTCCAGTTTTTGCCGCAGCCGGGCAATGCTGACCCACAGGATTTCTTTGTCATTGCGATATTCTGCTCCCCAAACCGCGCTGAGCAGGTCTTCGGCGCTCAGAACGGTGCCAACGTTGTGTGCAAACTGGAGCAGAAGGCGATATTCGGTGGCCGAGAGGAAGATGGGTTGATTGCCGCGCCAGACTTCCGCACGTGCGAAGTCAATGCGCAGGTTACCATGTTCAAAGAAGCGGTTTTGTCCAATATCTTTGGAGGCCTGTGAGCGGCGTAACACGGCGCGCACCCGTGCCAATAGTTCGGTGGCCGAAAACGGTTTGACCAGATAATCATCGGCGCCCAAATCCAGCCCGCGCACGCGGTCTTGTTCTTCGCCTTTGGCGGTCAGGATGATGATAGGCACATTGGAAAACTCGCGGATGCGTTGACAGGCCGAGAAGCCGTCCAGTTTCGGCATCATGACATCCATCAAAATCAAGTCTACCGGCGTGGCGGAAAAAGTTTCGATGGCTTGTAAGCCGTCGGTTGCTGTAAGCACTTCATATCCTTCGGTGCGCAAGTTGGCTTCCAGCAGGCGCAAATAACGTGGCTCGTCGTCTACAATCAATATTTTTGTCATATCAATCTCCTGGATTTTTACCGGCGATGGGCAGGTCAATGATGAAAGTTGTCCCCCTTCCCAGCGTAGATTCGACCGAGATTCTGCCGCCATGTGCCTCGATGATTTGTTTACAAATGAATAATCCCAGCCCTGAACCGGAACCGGTTTGTCCGGGTACGCGGTAGAACCGCTGGAACAAATTGGGGAGATATTCTGCCGGAATGCCTGGCCCGGCATCGGAGAAGCGAATTCGGTAGAAATCTCTGATTTGAGTCAGGCTGATGGAGACCGGCGCTCCAGGCGCATATTTATTGGCGTTGCTGAACAGGTTTTCCAACACCTGGGCAATTCGCACGCTATCGGCGTTGATGGTGGGGGCGGTGGCGAAATCGAGCCGTACCTGTAAGTTTTTATAGCGCGCCTGGCTGCGTATCATCGTATCTCGAATGAGAATATCCAGTCGCACTGGCTGAAAGCGCATCGGCAGGGTGTTGCTTTGCAGGCGGGCCGACTCCAGCACGTTTTCGATGAGTTCGTTGAGATGGTCGGCTTCTTCGTCAATGATTTGCAAGAACTCACGGCGGGTTTCTTCATCCCAATTAGTGTCTTTGCGCAGCAGGGTGGTGGTATATCCTTTGATAAAACCTAAGGGCGTTCGCAGTTCGTGAGAGATAGTGGCGAGGAAATCTTCCTGCATTTCCAGCAAACGGCGTGCGCTTGCCAGCGCAGCCACTTCTTCGGTCAATTTTTTACGCATAAACAGGGCCGAAAATTGCGTGGCAATATATTGCGCGCGCTGAATTTGCGCCGGGGTGTATTCCGGCCCGCCAAAGCGGACGAAAACAACGGCGCCAATGATGCCCTCATATGTGCGAAGCGGCAACCCCAATACGAAAGGTTGCGTCAGGCGGTTTTCGTTTGCCTCGTGGGCGTTTGGCGTTTGAACAACCAGTTCGTTTTGTGCGATGACCCGGCTGGCAATCTCTGCTCCCCAGGCGGCATCGGCCCCGGCGCTTTGCCCGCGCCCTACGGCGCGCGCATACGCAATTTCGGTGATCTCGCTGGAGCTGTTTTCCAGGGTGTAAAGGGACAGGTTATCGAAAAGAAACACCGAGCGGACGACCGCCATAACCGAATCGAGCGCTTCTTTCCAATCCGATTTTTGGGTGACAGCCTCTGCGAGGGCCAGGATGTCTGGAATGTGTTCTTCGCTCATGTAATTTCGTCCCCTTTGGCAGATAAGAGAGAAAACGAAAAGGTCGTTCCTCGATTTACTTCGGATTGCACATCAATCCGCGACCCATGTGCTTCCACAATTTCGCGCACGAGCGCTAACCCTAACCCGGTACCGCCATGTTTTCGTGTAGGGGAGCCATCCAGTTGATGAAATGGTTCGAAGATTTCCTGAAGTCGCTCTGGCGGAATGCCAATGCCGGTGTCCGAAACGGAGACATTCACCAGGCCAGGGTTCTCTGAAAACGGGGCAATCTTCAACTCCACCCGTCCACCTGGCTCGGTGAACTTAATGGCGTTGTCAAGCAGGTGTGTCAGCACCCAGCGAATTTTCTCCTGGTCGGCCCTTACGAACGAAACCTGCGGGGCGATTCGGGTTTCAAGCGTAATTTGTCGGTTTTCGGCTTTAGAGCGGGCATGTGCGCTGACGTTTTCAACGATGGGACGTAAATCTATCACTTTCAACGTCAGGGTCATCTCGCCGCGCGCCGCCAGCGAGAACAGAATCAGGTCTTCGATAAGGTTTTGCAATCGGAAAGCAGATTGCAGGGCAACTTCAACCGCTTTTATCTGCTCGTTGGTGAGCGGGCCGAGCGTTTGAGTGTGGAGCAGTTCCAGATAGCCGCGAATATGTGTCAGCGGGGTGCGCAATTCGTGCGAAACATTGGCAACAAAGTTGGCTTTTAATTGGTTGAGTTCGGCCAGTTTGCGCAGGGCTTCTTCAAGTTCTGCAGTGCGTTGCTGAACACGCTGTTCCAGGTGACGGTTGGCATCCTCCAGTGCCGCACGCAACCGCAGGATTTGCTCTGTGACGGCGCGGTCGAGGGTTGGACGGTCGAGGAAACCCAGTTCGATGATGGCGTTGCCGAGCAGAATGGGCTTGCCGGCGGCGGTGGAGTGTTTTTGGTGTTCCAACGCTTGCTTTAACTGGTCTGCTGTCAGCAAACCGGCTTCTACCAGTTGTTCGCCCAGACGCGGCACCAACACTTCAGGACTGATGAGCGGCTGTGTATTCATTCTGTTCCTTTCAGGCCTGCCAGACCCACGTCCCGGCGGTCATCGTGGCTGTGGGTTTGAGGGTGTGCAGTTCTTCTGCCGGACAGTCAAAGGGGTCACGCTCCAGCACAATCAAATCAGCGTCGAATCCAACGGACAATTTGCCGCGCCGGTGTTCCAACCCGGCGGCATAGGCTGCCCCGGTGGTATAGGCTGCCAGTGCCTGGTGTAGCGTGAGCCGTTGCTCGGGGTACCAGCCGTCGGGGCCGGGCGTGCCATCTATACGTTGGCGCGTCACAGCGGCGTGTACCCCCCAAAAGGGGTTGGGGCTTTCTACTGGTGCATCGGAGCCAAAAGCCAACACAGCACCGGCATCCGATTGTGTTTTCCAGGCGTAAGAGAGCCTTGCGCGCTCGCCCCAATAGCGGTCGGCGGCCAGCATATCGGATGTTGCATGAATCGGTTGCATCGAAGCGATGACTCCTAACTGCGCCAGCCGTCCAGTATCGTTTGGGTGGATAATCTGCACATGCTCGATACGGTGGCGCAACGCAGGCAGTCCGTTTTCACGTTCGTAGCGACGCAAGTGTTCTATGCCGTTGAGTGTTTCATGCACGGCGCGGTCACCAATGGCGTGAACGGTGAGCCCCAGCCCCACTTCGGCGGCTTTTCGTCCATGCTCGAACAGTTCTTCGCCATCCATATTCAGGATACCCCGATTTTCCGGTTCGTTCAAGTAGGGTGTGAACATGGCTGCCGTGCGCGGCCCAAGCGCACCATCCATGAACACTTTGACCATGCCAATTCGCAAGTGGTCACTGCCAAACCCGGCACGTAAGCCTACGCCGTGCGCGTAGTTTAACAGTTCGACCGGAATGTTTTTGGTGACGCGCAGGTTTAATCGCTCTTCGGTATCGAGCTGTTGTAAGGCCATGAAACACAGACGCCCATCGAAATCGTGAACGCCTGTCAACCCCATCTGGAACAAGATGGTTTGCGCCGACTCGATGGCCTGGGCGATTTGTGAAACGGTCGGCTGGGGCAAATGCTTCTCAAGCAGGGTCATCGCGCTTTCCAGCAGGATTCCGTTTGGCTGGCCGTGTTGATTGCGGACGATTTTGCCGTTGAGCGGGTCGGGCGTTTCGGGGCCAATTCCTGCCAGTCGTAGTGCCAGGGTGTTTGCCCAGCCGGCGTGCAGGGACTTGGCCGTCAGATAGACCGGATTCTCTGGCGCGATAGCGTCCAGTTCTGCGGCGTTGGGGAACTCACCACCCCAGTCGTTTTGTTGCCAGCCATGACCGAGTATCCACTCCCCTGGTGTGCTCTGGCGAACTCGCGCAGCGACCCGTTGCAGGGCTTCTCTTTGGGTAGGGGTTTCAACATCCACTTTTTGCAAGCCCCATGCGTACTGCATCAGGTGGATGTGAGCGTCGGTGAGACCAGGTAAGACGATGCGTCCACCCAGGTCTTCGCGCCGGGCAAAGGGAAACTCCTGACGCAGTTCTTCTCCGCCGATAGCGGCAATTTGACCGTGGGAATCTACCAACAGGGCAGAAACGACTGGGTGGGACGGGTCAAGTGTGTAGATGCGGGCGTTGTGAAGGAGTTTCATGGTGGTTTCTGGTCTCTCGCTTTTTCCAGTGGAGGTCATCGAAAGGTTGCCGTGCTCACGATTGAATATATCCGCTCCTGAACGGAGTTTTTGAAACAAATTCAGGTTAATCTATTCATCCAACAATCGTGCCAGCAGGGCATCGAGTTCTTCGCTCGAAAAGTAATGCAGGGCAAGCACACCGCCGCCTTTGCGGTTGGTTTTGAGGACGACCCGCGTGCCAAGACTGGCTTCCAGCCGTTCTTGCAGAGCCTTTACATCGGGTGGAGGAACGGGTTTGGGTGCAGGGGCGGGCTTTTCCCCCTTCAACTTGTTCACCAGTTCTTCCGTTTGACGGACGGTCAGGCCACGCTCACAGATTTGCCGAAAGGCGGCTTCTTGCGCCTGAGAGCTGTTCAGGCCAAGCAAAGCACGCGCATGCCCTTCCGAGAGATTGCCTTCGACCAGCGCTTGTTGTACGATGGGGGGGAGTTTGAGCAGCCGCAGGGTGTTGGTGATGGAAACGCGGCTTTTGCCAACGCGGGCAGCAATCTCTTCGTGTGAAAGGTGGAACTCTTCGTTCAGCTGCCGATATGCATTGGCTTCTTCTAAAGGATTCAGGTCAGCGCGTTGAATATTTTCGATGAGCGCCAATTCCAGCCGTTCCTGGTCGGTGGTCTGGCGCACGATGACCGGCACCTCGCGCAAGCCGGCGCGTTGAGCGGCCTGCCAGCGGCGTTCACCTGCAATCAAGAGGTAACCGTTCCCTGTTTCTGTGCGGCTCACCAGCAGAGGCTGAATGATGCCATGCTCGCGGATGGAGACGGCGAGCTCCTCGATGGAGTCAGGGTCGAAATGGGCGCGTGGTTGGCGGGGGTTGGGGACGATGGATTCGATTGGAACGTTCTGCACGGCTGAAGCGGATGATTCCCCCGCTGTGGGAGGCTGCGGAACAGACCCGCCTGGGATGAGTGCATCGAGGCCTTTGCCGAGACCGCTGTGTTTAGGCATGGGCTGGCTCCTCAATGTTCACGCCGTCTCCGGTCAACACTTCTCGTGCCAGGGCTTCGTATGCCTGCGCACCAGTTGAATGCGGAGCATAGGCAGAAATGGGCAACCCGTAGGAAGGGGCTTCAGCCAGGCGCACTGAGCGTGGAATGATGGCCTGGAACACCTGCCCTGGGAAGTGCTTGCGGACTTCGCCCACCACGTCGAACGAAAGCCGCGCGCGCGCATCGTACATTGTCAGGACGACACCGCGCACTTTGAGGCCCGGAAAAAGGGAGGCGCGGATACGTTGCAGGGTGGACATCAGCTGCCCCAGCCCTTCTAGCGCCAGATATTCGCACTGAACCGGGATGAGGACGCCTTCGCGCGCGGCCATCAGGCCGTTGACGGTAAGCAGGCTCAGAGAAGGCGGGCAGTCTATCAGAACGTAATCGAAACGGTTGTCGAGCGATTCCAGTGCCCGGCGCAGGCGGGTTTCGCGCGCCTCGGCCTCCACCAGTTCTACTTCTGCGCCGGCCAGGGAGGGTGAGGATGGTAAGAGAGAGAGGCTCAGGTCAGGATTGGTCAGCAGACTTCCGTTAGCGGATGCCAGTCCGAGCAGGGCTTCATACGTTCCTTGTTTGACTGTGCGCTTATCTACCCCCAGGCACGAGGTGGCGTTTGCTTGCGGGTCGAGGTCCACAATCAACACTCTCTGCCCAAGTTTTGCCAGGTAAGCGCCGAGATTGATGGCGGTGGTGGTTTTTCCAACCCCGCCTTTTTGGTTGACCAGTGTGTAAAACCGTGCCATGCGCGCTCCCAAAAATGGATTGGATGTATGACGTAATTGTACATGAGAAATGCCCGCAGTTTAGCAGGCCGAATGGCTCAAAACGTTGCAAAACGTCGATCGTATCAGACCAAAAACGTCCCGAAAGGGGCGCTTTCGGGACGTTGCACAGCACGAACTGTGCTGGAATTAACCGCTTACGGCAGGAACGCTAAGATAGGCTACCAAACCATACACAAACATGCCAATGCTCAACGCAGCAAATAAGAGGCGCATCTTGCTTTCTTCTTTGAGCAGAGAAGCCCAGGCCGCAAACGCCAGCCCCACTGCTGTGATGAGCATCACCAGTTGCAGTGCGTCACCGCGCCGATTCCATTCCTGGGCTTTCTCGAAGAGTGTCTGAGCATCGGCAAAGAGCGCATTCGCATTGGCATACATCGCCTCGTAGTAGGTGTCATCGAAAATGTCTGTGGCATTTGCGTCTATGCGGTTGCGCAGTTCTTGAGAGAAATTTTCCAGGTAATAGGCGGCCTTCTGCTCGTTTTCGTTTGTGTACCAGCTATCGTAAAGTTGATAATCGTACACAATCAACTGGTTCGCGGTCAGATATTCGGCGTTGGCATTGGTCAGACGTTGTTGTCCCATAACGTTATGGGTGCTTTGCTCAGAATCGGCCATCGAGCCCTGGTAGCTGGCAACCGCCGTAAATACGCTCAGGATGGCGATGAGACTGCCTAGCGTGATTTCCGAGGCGATGAAGCGTAGTTTTTGCAGCAGGTTGTTCACAGACTTATTCCTCCAGCGTGCTTAAATCGCCTTCGGGTAAGCCTTGGGCGCGGGCTTTCAGGACACGCCGCATAATTTTGCCGGAGCGGGTTTTGGGAAGTTTATCTATAAAGCGCACTTCTTCCGGGCGGGCAATTGGGCCGAGGTGCCGCGCCACGTGTTGACGCAGTTCTTCGCTTAATTCCTCGCTGGGGGCAAAGCCGGGTTTCAGTTGCACGAAACAGTGAATGGCCTGCCCCTTGATTTCGTGTGGCAGACCAATGGCTGCCGATTCGGCCACTGCCGGGTGCGTAATCAGTGCCGATTCGATTTCTGCCGTGCCAAGCCGATGCCCGGAGACTTTGATGACGTCGTCTACGCGTCCAATAATCCAGAAATAACCATCCTTATCGCGTCGGGCGCTATCGCCCGTCATGTATTTGCCGGGATATTTGCTCCAATACTGGCTGATGTAACGCTCCGGGTCTTTGTAAATGGTGCGGAGCATGGATGGCCACGGACGGGTGAGTACCAGATAGCCTTCCGAGCCGTCTGGTACGGGGTTGCCGTGTTCATCCACGATTTCCGCGACCTGACCGAAGAAAGGCCGTGTGCCGGAACCAGGCTTCAGCGGCACGACCGGTGTGGGCGTAATCATAAATGCGCCGGTTTCGGTTTGCCACCAGGTATCCATGATGGGACAGCGTTCTTTACCGATGACGCGATAGAACCATTTCCAGGCTTCAGGGTTGATAGGTTCGCCCACAGTGCCGAGCAGGCGCAGCGAAGAGAGGTCGTGCTTGTTTGGCCATGCTTCGCCAAAGCGCATCAATCCGCGAATGGCAGTGGGTGCCGTGTAAAAGATGGTGATGCCAAACCGTTCGATGAGTTGCCACCAGCGGTTGGGGTAGGGATACGCCGGGCCGCCTTCGAACATGAACACGGTTGCTCCGTTGACCAGTGGGCCATAAACCAGGTACGAATGCCCGGTAATCCAGCCCGGGTCAGCCGTACACCAGAACCGGTCTTCATCGTTGATATCGAAGACGTATTTCAGCGTGGCGTACGTACCAACCATATAGCCGCCGTGCGTGTGCAGGATGGCTTTGGGTTTACCGGTGGAACCGCTGGTATAAAGGATGAAGAGCGGGTCTTCGGCGTCCATCTCTTCGGTGGGACATTTGCCGTTCGCAATCGGCAGGGCGCACATATCGTGATACCAGTGGTCGCGCATCGATTCCATTGGTACTTCGTGGCCGGTACGCCGGACGACAATCACGTTTTCCACGGTTGGGCAGTGTTTGAGCGCCTCGTCCACGATGCGTTTGAGTTCCACTAATTTTCCGTTTTGGTATGCGCCATCACACGTGATGACAAGTTTCGACTCGGAGTCGGCAATGCGTCCTTGCAAAGCATCTACGCTGAACCCGCCGAATACCACCGAGTGAATTGCGCCGATTTTGGCGCAGGCCAGCATGGCGAAGACGATTTCGGGAATACGCCCCATATAAATCGTCACACGGTCACCTTTGCCGACCCCCATAGATTTGATGATATTCGCCATGCGGTTCACTTCACGGTTGAGTGCATAGTACGAAAAGGTGCGCTCACTTTTGCCATCTTCGGCTTCCCAAATCAGGGCCAGCTTGTTTTTGCGGAAGGTGAGCAGGTGCCGGTCAACCGCGTTGTAAGCAATGTTGACTTTTCCACCGACGAACCATTTATAGAACGGCGCCTGAGAAGCATCCAGGACTTTGTCCCACCTCTTGAACCAGACGAGCTGTTCGGCCTCACGTTCCCAGAACCCTTCCAGATCACGTTCGGCAAACTGGGCCAGCTCATCCCAGTCTTTGAGAACGGCTTGTTGAATAACTTCTTGCGAGGGATAGTAGACTTCCCCCTCCAATTGCGTTTGCTTGGCAGGCATAGATGCGGCTCCTCCTGTTGGTAAGTTTGTAATACTATACAGCGGTTTGGACTGGGATTCAAGAATTACTACCCAAAATCTCATCAAAAGATGCGCTGGTGTGGGTTGTAACTTTTTTTACTGCACTGCATCTAACGTGTTGGAATGACCCCAGAGCAATAGAGGTGATATGATATGACCGATTCCAAATCCCAACCGCGAGTCATCATTTTTACGACGCCCACCTGCACGTATTGCAACATGGCAAAGAAATATTTTCGTGACAAGGGCGTCAAATTCAAAGATGTGGATGTCTCCCGTGATGCCGCTGCCGCGCGCGATATGGTGCGCCGCTCCGGTCAGCAAGGCGTGCCGGTGATTGACATCGGCGGTAAAATTATCGTCGGTTTCGACCGTTCCAGGATTGACAAATATCTCGGACTCTAATTTCTTCAGGAGGTATCTCGTATGAGTGAAGTCAAAATTCAACCGATGGGCAACCGCGTACTCATCAAACCCCTTGAGCAGGAAAGCAAGACCTCGACCGGTCTTTACCTGCCTGATACAGCCAAAGAAAAACCCCAAACCGGTGTGGTCGTGGCAGTAGGGGATGGCGAGGACATCAAGCTCAAGGTCAATGACCGCGTTCTCTTCGCCAAATACACTGGCACGGAGTTCAAGCTTGATGGGCAGGAATACCTGTTGATGGAATGCAATGACGTGTTGGCGAAATTGTTGGATTAGAAACGGGAGCGACTTACAACGAAAACAGGGATGCCCTCTGGCATCCCTGTTCGTTTTCGCCGCTTACTCTCGCTGGCGGAAGAATTGCACAATCACCAATACCCCAGCCGCGATGAGCGCCGCAGGCCACAGGTAAACAACCAGCCCGGCGGTCTGTTCGGTTGCCAGCAGGGCGCCAAAGAGCAGCAACGCCGCCGCCGGAAAGTAGGCCCACTGGTTTTGTCTCTGGGGAGTGGGCAGGAGCGCAACCAGCAGAAAAGTCAACCCCAGCCCCAGCAAGAACAAACTCGCCGTGCTTTGACCGCTCACGCCTTCGACATCGTTGAGAGGAGCAAGTGCAGCCAGGGTGAGCAAAACGCCGCCAGGGATGATGGCCCACCAGCGGTTGCGCTCCAACCAATAGACTACGAAAAACCCTGCCCCCATCGTTCCGAGAAAGAAGGTGCTCTCCCAGCGGCTTAAGGCCTGTGGCAAAAGCGTTGCTCCGCCTATTCCGGCCAGTGCTGCTGCTGGAAAAACCGCCCACCAGTGGGAACGGACATTCTGGAGCAAGAACATCACGAAATACGCTGCACCTGCGAAGAGCGCCAATCCCCAAAACAGGCTGGATACGCCTTGCAGCAGGTTCATCTGTTCAAGAAGCATCAGCCCGCCGAGCAAAATCAGGCCGGCGCCCAAAATGGTGCGGAAATTTAAGCGTTGCATCGCTCGTTCTCCTTATCGTACAATCACGTTGTTGGCGCCGCCCTCCAGGTTGATTTCGGCGCGATGTTCGGCGCGCTCGAAATCGGGCGATTCGTACCATCCTTCGCCCACTTGCGGGAAACGTGCCGTATCAATGTTTTGTGAGGAGGCACCCTGTTCGAGCCGAATGCGCGCTGCCACGTCCTGCGGGATGGTGATGTTGAGCGAAGCCGCGCCCGATTCGATATCCACCAGGGTTCGTGTGGCGTGCGCGGGCAGTTTCAAATTCAGCGAGGCGGCACCCATTTCCAGACCCAAAAATTCCAGTTGCGTATCGGTGAAGTCGAAATCGAGCGAAGCCATGCCGCATTCCATCTTGATAGAGACTGGAACAGCGTTGGTTATCTGAAATTGCCAGGCGCCATTCTCCGGGCCAAGAAACGGCAGGAACGATGGCCCAGCGTCCAGTTCGATGGCGAGGGTTTTGCCATTGCGTTGGCTTTGGTAACTCATGGTAGCGCCTTGTGTGCCACGTAGTGCTGTCCCAGGGGGTGCGCCGCCGTTTATCCTGATGGCGCCGGCGCCGTGATCTATTTCCAACATCAGCCGCTCTGCGTCATTCAGGTCAACTGAAAATCTTCTGTGTTCCAGGGCACTGTTTTCATTCGTAACGCTTAGATCGACGCGATTGACAAGGATAGCTACCCCAAGCAGTATCAGGAACAGCGGCCAGAACCAGCCAAAGACATCCTGAATGACGTTGGCTGCTTGCAGGGCGAACAAAATCCCCAGCAAAATGAGCACACTGCCCCAGAACAGGCTTCCACGGCCCATATCAATTTTCCTTTCTGCGGTTACGCCACAGGCTGCGGGCAATCACCCACATCCCCAGCAAAATCAGCAAAATTGCCGGGCCAAATGAGCCGAGAATGGTCAATTTGCCGAAGATGGCCGCAAACAAGACGAACAAAACGGCGCTGACGACAATGGTATTGAGACCGGAGGCAATTTCTCCACGGCCACTACCCAGAAGGCCCGAAAGCACCTGTCCGACCCCAATGAAGCCGATGATGAGTGTCCACATGTACGACCAGGATTCGTAGTCCTCGAAAGTTTGCTGGTAATACAAAATTCCGCCGATGCCAGCCACAATCGAAGCCGGAATTGCCATGCCCGGCGCACCGAACAATATACCCAGCAGCAAAATCAGCCCCCCAATAGCAACGATATTCAGCGGCCATTGCATGTACATGCCAACCCACTCCTTAAGCGCGGGAATTTGCTGTTGAGCAATGAACCACACGCCGAGCAGAATCAGAATGACCCCCAGTGCCAGTTGACTGCGATTTTTCATGACAGCCTCCTTTTGTATATTTGATTTGATTATACGGATTTTTGATATTAAAGTCAACAAAAGAAAGAAAATATAAAAACGACTTTTGTTATTGAATGGAAAAAGCGAGACCGTCCACTGTCTCGCTTTAATCATACGGTTTTGCGGGCAAGAAGTTTCACAATCTCTTTTTGTGTTGTGGTCTCATAGCAGTTCTCTAAGAACCAGCCATTCGCCGGGCTGATTTGCCAGCCGTGCTGCTGTCAGGCGGCCATCGTGCAACAGACGGTTGAGCGCCCGTCGGGTAACCTCGCGCCCCCAACCGAATAGCTTCTCCACATCGCGCACTTGCGCAGCCCCTACCGAGCGGAAATACAGCATCAGCAGGGTTTCGCGCGCCTGCGATTCGCCAATCGCACGGGCAGTTTGGGGTAAATCCGGGTAGTGATAGGCCGTGATGGCATAACGGAAGGCATAATTCCATGCGCCGGCCTGCGCTACCCCTACCGGAAGGATTTTAAAATCGGCCTGCAGCGTCTCCAGCGCACGGTTGAACTCTGAATCACTGGCTGTGGTCAGGTGGGCTTTGCGGCGCAGCGTAATCGTATCGAGCGGCCCATCGAGCAGCGCTTCGTACACGTTTTTGGCTGCGAGCGTTAAGCGTCCTTCTCGATAAGCGATGAGATGGTCTTCTTCTGGCGTGCCATAGTTTTCGGAAAGGGCGTAGAAAAAAGGCGCAACTTCCAGCGCAATCAGCGTTGCTTTGCGGCGCAGCACTTTGGCATAGTACCAGATTCGTTTCCCCAAGGCCTCATCTTTCCAACCCCAGGTCACGTGACCCGGGTCATCGTGAGCATCGGCCACCGGGCGGTCGCCGGCGACAGCCACCCACAAACTCGGCAAGGTAATTCCGCGAATCGGCCAGAAAAAGACAAACCCCCGCTCATTTACCCAGGTCAGTGCTTCTTGGGAGTTGGCAATGGACCTGTTCAGACGAAACGTTTGCGCCCGAAATTCTTTCAATCGTTGCGAGGAGAGTTCTGCTTGTTGTTCGGGTTTCGCCGTTCTTTCATCTGTTTCATCCTGCGCTCCCATCGGTTTCTCCATTTGTTTTTGCTCCAAAGTTTTCTGGCATTTGCACGGCCACTACTTCACCTCGCGCGGTGATGGTGTCTCCGGCATACACCAGCGTTTCGACCACCACCTTGCGGCCTTTGATTTCCTTCACCCGTCCACGCGCAACAAGTTCGACCCCCATCGTCGTTGGTTTGAGATAATCTACATGCAGAGAGGCGGTCACAAAACGATAAGCCGGTTGCGTGTCCATTGTCCGTCCTTCGAGGCGGTACATCGCCGCGGCGGCCGTGCCAGTAGAGTGGCAGTCTACCAGCGAAGCAATCAAACCGCCGTACACATACCCGGGGATGGCTGTATGGTATGGTTGGGGCGTAAAGCGCGTCACGCTTTCTTCCCCTTCCCAAACAGTCTCGAAATGATGGCCGTGTTCATTCAGGCGTCCACAACCGTAGCAATGGGCAACGTTTTCGGGGTAGTAGGCTTGAAATGGCAGAGAGGGCATTCTTCCTCCTGTGGGTGACGGGATATGCGCCGGGCGCGCACGGATAGTATAACACCGCAGATTTTCTATCCTGCTCTGGCATTTTGTGTTACAACTATTTTTCAAGTCTGGCTTATCTGGAGTTATCATGTCCCTCTCCGTCGAGTTTCTCCTGCTTGTGGTCAGCATCTTGCTCCTGCTGGCAATCCTTGCCGGCAAAGTATCGGGACGCGTGGGCGTGCCGGCGTTGGCGGCTTTTCTGGCGCTGGGTATGTTAGCCGGTTCCGATGGGCCTGGTGGAATTTATTTTGACAACCCCTGGCTTACGCAACTGGTTGGCACGGTGGCGCTGGCATACATCTTGTTTGCCGGCGGCCTGGAAACGCGCTGGCGCATTGTTCGCCCGGTGTTTGTCCCGGCCCTGGCACTCTCAACGGTTGGCGTGGCACTCACCACGCTCCTGGTTGGCGGTTTTGCAATTGTTGTGCTGAAATTTTCTCCCCTCGAAGGATTTCTGCTGGGAGCTATCGTCTCCTCCACTGATGCGGCGGCGGTCTTCTCGATTTTGCGTTCACGTGATACGCGCTTGCGCGGTAACCTGGAACCGCTTCTGGAGACCGAATCAGGCAGCAACGACCCGATGGCGATTTTTCTGACCCTTGGCCTGGTGCGCCTGCTGACCGACCCCTCGCTGAATGCACTCAGCCTGATTCCCTTCTTCCTGGTTCAGTTTGGCATTGGCGGCCTGGCCGGTTTTTTGCTCGGCAAACTCGGAATCTGGCTGATTAATGCACTCGAGCTGCGTGAAGATGGACTGTATCCGGTCGTGACCACCGCCCTCGTCATTCTTATCTATGGGCTGACGGCTTCGCTGGGCGGGAATGGCTTCCTGGCCGTATATTTGGCCGGAATAGTGATGGGCAACGGCGTCTTCGTTCATCGCCGCAGCCTCACCCGCTATCACGATGGCCTGGCCTGGTTGATGCAGATTGCCATGTTCCTGGTATTGGGGCTGCAAGTCTTTCCCTCCCGTCTGCCGCAAATTGCCATCGGTGGAGTGCTGATAGCCGTGTTTCTGATGCTGGTGGCGCGTCCGTTGAGTGTCTTTCTCACCCTACAGCCGTTCCGCTTCAACCTGCGCGAAAAATTGATGATTTCCTGGGTTGGCTTGCGCGGTGCGGCGCCGATTGTGCTGGCAACCTTTCCGCTTCTGGCCGGGCTGGAGCAATCCTCCACGTTGTTTCACATCGTTTTCTTTGTTGTTCTGCTCTCCGTTCTTTTGCAGGGAAGCAGCCTCCCTCTGGCTGCGCGCCTGTTGCGCGTGTGCGACCCGGAGCCACCCCCTCAACCCGGAAACCTGCCGGAACTCTTTCTGGACAAGTATCAGGGCGAACTGGTGGAGATGCGGGTGATGCCGGGTTCTCCCGCGTGTAATCGGCGCATTCTGGAAATTGGCCTGCCCGATAGTGCCTTGCTCGTTCTGATTCAACGCGACCAGGACTTGTTTCTGCCGCGCGGCGATATTCTTTTGCTGGCAGGAGACCGCGTACTGGTGGCTTCTGACCGCGATGGAATTGCTGTTGTCCGCACCTTGTTTGGGCAGTAAACCCTCCGCCCTGCTCGAAATTTCGGTGTATACTGACGCAAACTTAAATCGGGAGGCACGATGAAACGCGCTGTCAGCATCAGCATTGGTTCCTCGAAGCGCAACAAAGCCGTCGAAATTACCCTGCTGGGCGAACGGGTGAGCATCGAACGCATCGGCACCGATGGAGATATGGAAGCCGCTGCTCTCAAATTCAAAGAACTGGATGGCGTGGTAGATGCCTTTGGGGTTGGCGGCGCCGACCTGGGCGTGATGGTGGAAGACAAATGGTATCCGCTCTACTCCGTCCAGCCGATGATACGCTACGTCAAAAAAACGCCGGTTGTAGATGGCACCGGCCTCAAGACCACGCTGGAGCGGCAAGCGGCACCCTTGTTGGAACAGTGGATTGGCGCTTATCTGGATGCACACGGACGTTCGGCGCTCATTATGACCGGCGTAGACCGCTGGGGACTCACCCGCTGTTTTCTGGATGCCGGCTATCGGTGCGTCTTTGGCGATTTTCTGTTCTCTCTGGGGATTCCCATCCCGCTTCACAGCGAACGACAACTCAAAACGCTGGCTGCCCTGCTGATGCCGATTGCCGGACGCCTGCCCTTTGCCTGGATTTATCCTACCGGCGCAAAACAGGAAGAGCGCAAGCCCAAACATGCCGATTTGTTTCGACAGGCTACAGTGATAGCAGGGGATTGCCACTACATCAAACGTTACATGCCCGATGACCTGCCCGGAAAAGTAATTGTCACCAACACCACCACGCCGGAGGATGTTGAATTTTTCCGCCGCTCTGGCGTAAAATATCTGCTGACAACCACCCCCGTGCTGGAAGGCCGCTCCTTCGGAACAAACATGATGGAGGCTGCCCTGATTGCAGTTTCTGGCAAGGGACGTATCTTGACGCGCGCCGAGTATTCCGAATTGCTTGAACGGATTGGTTTTCACCCACAATTACAGCAATTGAATTGATTTTCACGCGCCACTTTCTAAATTGGGAGATAGGTCATGAACGCAATTGTCATTGCCGGTGGCATTCCCCTGCCCGAAGACCCACTTTACATCTACACCGAAGGCCGCTCCAAAGCCATGCTTGATGTTGCTGGCAAGCCAATGATTCAATGGGTTTTGGATGCGCTTTCCGAAGCGCAAAAAGTAGAAAACGTCATCATCGTTGGCCTGAGCGAAAAAACCGGCGTCACCTGCGCCAAGCCGCTGTCTTATGTCCCCAACCAGGGTCGCATGTTGGCAAATATCGTTGCCGGGGTCGAAAAATCACTCGAACTCAACCCCCGGCAAGAATACGTCCTGATAGTCTCTTCCGACATCCCCGCTCTGCGTGGCGAAATGGTAGATTGGCTGGTTGAACAGGTCGAACAGACTCCGGCGGACGTGTATTACGGCGTTGTGCCGCGCGATGTGATGGAGCAACGCTACCCCAACTCCAAACGCACCTGGACGCGGCTAAAAGAGATGGAAGTATGCGGGGCCGACATCAACGCCTGCCATGTCCGCATGGCAACGGAACACCTGGATTTGTGGGAAGAATTAATTGGCAATCGTAAATCGCCCCTCAAGCAAATCATGAAACTGGGGCTGGATACCGTTTTGCTCTTGCTTCTGCGCCGCCTGACCATCCAGGAAGTGGTGGAGCGTGCTTCCCAGCGCCTGGGAATCAACGGCAAAGCCATTCTCTGGCCCTGGGCCGAAGCCGGCATGGACGTGGACAAGCCGCATCAACTCGAACTGATGCGTGCCGATATGGAGAACCGCCTTGCTGAAACGCCTGCTTGAACTCGACCGCGATTGGTCTTACGCCCTGCGGGTGGCCGAAAAGCCCGGCCTTTTGCGCCGTTTTGCGATGTTCTTTGCCCATTCCGGCGATTCCTGGTTCTGGGGGCTGGGCATGATTCTTTTATGGTTGGCCGCCGATGTTTTTTGGAAACGTTGGGCGGTCTATGAATTATGGTGGATTTCTGTCCTGGCGGCGCTGGTGATGGCGCTTAAATTCCTCATCAAACGCCGCCGCCCCGAAGGCGAGTGGGGTGCTATTTATCGCAACACCGACCCGCACTCCTTCCCCTCCGGCCATGCAGCACGCGCTTTTCTGATTGCCGTGCTGGCAACCTTGCTTGGCCCAAACTGGTTGGCCGCGCTCCTCTGGCTGTGGGCACCGCTGGTGGCGCTTGCCCGTGTGGCGATGGGGGTTCACTACCTCTCGGACATCATTGCCGGAGCGGTAGTGGGCATCCTGGTGGCACTGGGCGGTTACTCACTTTCGCCAGCCATCTTTGAGCGCATCAGTGAATGGATGAGACCGTTTTGGGGCGGCGGCTTGTGGTAGTCGGGGACGAAGCCGAGTTTGCGTCTGCGCTTCAAAACGAGAACGTCTCTCCCGGACGAATGGCGTGAACCTGTGCGCCGGTTTCGGCCTGCACCTGCGCGCCCCAGGCGGTGGCATCCTGGTCAATCAACCCCCAGGTGCCGTAATGGATGGGAATGACGTGTTTTGGCGTGAGCAGCTTCACCGCCCGCAACGCATCGTGCGGCCCCATGGTGAAATTATCGCCAATCGGTAACACCGCCACATCCACACCCTCTTCGCCGATGAGTTTCATATCGCCAAACAAACCGGTATCCCCGGCCAGGTAAATTTTCTTGCCATCGTTTGTGGTCAGCAAAAAGCCTGCCGGGTTTCCGCCGTAAGAACCATCGGGTAAGGCCGAGCCATGCAGGGCCAGCGTCAGTTTCAGGTAGCCGAACGGGTACCGGAATCCACCGCCCAGGTGCTGCGGATGGGTCTTTTCTACCCCCTGCGCGCTCAGCCAGTTGCAAATCTCAAAGTTCGAGATGACCGTCGCGCCGGTGCGTTTGGCAATGCTGACGGCATCGCCCACATGGTCGCCGTGACCATGTGTAATCAGAATAAAATCAGCATGAACTGCCTCAGCGCGAACCGGAGAAGCGGGGTTTCCGCTAAAGAACGGGTCAATCACCAGGCGGTGGCCGTCTGTTTCCAGCCCCAGCGTGGCATGACCATACCAGGTCAATGTATGTGCCATCGAAGCCTCCTCTTGTTGGGTTTGTCTTTTAGTATAGGGAAAATTCGCCCGCAGGTCAATTATCACACCAAAAGCCGCTATAATCACACATAACGCAACCATAACGCAACCGGATAACGATGATGGCCTCCAAACCTTCTTTTTCCGAAAAATTCCGCTACTGGTTCGATAACTACATGTCCAGTGGCACATTGGCGCTGATTGGGGGACTGGGCGTGGTCTCTCTGGCAGTTATCCTGATTGCTGCGAGCATCATCAGTCTGGGCGGCAGACCGCTCGCCCCCCAAGGCTCCGACGGGATGGACTTCATCGAAGCCGCGTGGGAAAGCCTGATGCGCACCCTCGACCCCGGCACCATGGGCGGTGATGTTGGCTGGGGGTTCCGCTGGGTCATGTTGTTCGTGACGCTGGGGGGCATCTTTATCATCAGCACGCTCATTGGCGTATTGACCACCGGCCTGGAAAGCAAAATCGAAGAACTGCGCAAAGGCCGCTCACGCGTGTTGGAAACCAACCATGTCGTCATCCTGGGATGGTCCCCGCAGGTGTTTACCATTCTCGCGGAGCTGATCGTCGCCAATCAGAATCAGAAACGCGGCGTTATTGCCATTCTGGCCGAGCGCGATAAACTGGAGATGGAAGAGGAAATTCGTGCGCGCGTGGGTGAAACGGGGAACACCCGCATTATCTGCCGTTCCGGGTCACTCAGCGAACCCACCGACCTGGAAATCGTCAGTCCACATGCGGCGCGCGCTATCATCATCTTGCCGCCCGAAACGGGCGATGCGGATGCCGATGTCATCAAAGCTGCCCTGGCGCTGACGAACAGCCCCCATCGTCACCCGGAGCCGTATCACATCGTCACCCAGCTGCGAAACGCTCACAACCTGGAGATTCTGCAGATGATTGGGCAACACGACCGCTTGAGCGCCATCGTGACCCCCGAAGTGATTGCCCGCGTTACCGCGCAGACTTCACGCCAATCGGGATTGTCGGTGGTCTATACCGAACTGCTGAATTTCGGCGGAGATGAAATTTACTTTCACGAAGAACCTGCGCTTTCTGGCAGAACTTACGGCGAAGCCTTGCTCGCTTACGAAGATTCAGCCGTGCTGGGCCTTCAGCGCGCCGATGGCAGCATCCTGCTCAACCCACCTTCCGAAACCCGCTTCGCGCCCGGTGACCGCCTGATTGCCATCTCCGCCGATGACGATACCATTCGGCTTTCCGGCTTGAACACGCCCCCCGTACAAACCCATCTCATCCGCACCGCCTCCAGACCTACCCCCTTATCACCCGAACGCGCTCTTTTGCTCGGCTGGAACGACTCTGCTCCCATCATCCTGCGTCAACTCGACCAGTACGTTTCTCCCGGCTCCAGGGTTATGGTCGTTGCTGCACCATCGTTTCAGGACCGCGTTGTTGCCTGCTGTTCCCTGACCAATCAAACACTGGAATTTCTGGCTGGCGACACCACCGACCGCGACCTGCTCGATACACTCGCAATTCACGATTACAATCACGTCATTGTGCTGGCCGATACCGGCCTGGACGTGCAAACAGCAGATGCCCGCACCCTCATCACCCTCTTGCATTTGCGAAACATCGCCGGAATGGATGCCACCCCCTTCTCCATCGTCAGCGAAATGCTCGATTTGCGCAACCGCGAGCTGGCTGCCGTGACCAACGTGGATGATTTCATCGTCAGCGACCACCTCATCAGCCTGATGACCGCACAGCTGGCCGAAAATGCCGACCTTTTCGATGTCTTTAGCGACCTGTTCGACCCCGAAGGCTGTGAAATTTACCTGAAACCGGTTCAGGACTATATGGAACTGGGGCAACCGGTCAACTTCTACACCGTCACTGAGGCTGCCCGCCGCCGCCGTGAAACCGCCCTGGGCTACCGGCTGGCCGCTCAGGCACATCATCAGGCTGCCGCGTTTGGGGTTCGCATCAACCCCAGAAAATCTGAAGAAATCCGCTTTGCGGAAGGCGATAAAATCATCGTCCTGTCCGAGGGTTAAATGACATTCGAAAACCAGACTGTTAAGTTTATCTTGCGGGGCAAAACCTGCGAAGTGAAAGCGGGCATGACGCTGCTCGATTCGCTCAAAAAACTGGACATCTTGCCGGAGTCGGTCATTGCCGTCCGGCAGGGAGAATTGATTCTGGAAGACGAAATTCTCAAGCCCGGTGAAGTCATCCAACTGGTGGCGGTCATTTCGGGAGGCGCACGTTGAAATGCCGAACCTGCGGCACAAAAGCGGCCGTCAACATGCGCCAGCACAAATTGGCGCTCTGCAAACAACACTTTTTGGAATGGCTCCCCGAACAAACGGCACGCTTCATCAAAAAGTATCGCATGTTCGGGCAGCACGAAAAAGTGCTGGTCGCCGTCTCCGGCGGAAAAGATTCGCTCTCCTTGTGGGATATTCTCCACCGGCTCGGTTACCAGGCAGATGGGCTGTATCTCGGACTTGGGATTGACGAGGGAATCGGTTATTCCGACCAATCGCGCCGCCTGACCGAACAGTTCGCCCGTCAGCGCGGCCTGACCCTGCACGTCGTGGATATTCGATCTACATATGGCTACGACATTCCCACACTTTCGGCACTGACTCATCGCGGGCATAACCGTCCCTGTGCGGTATGCGGTGTGGTCAAACGTCACGAAATGAATCGCATTGCCCGTGATTTGGGCTACGATGTGCTGGCAACCGGCCACAACCTGGATGATGAGGTGTCGGTCTTGTTGGGCAACACCTTTTCCTGGCAGGTCGAATTGATGGCACGGCAGGCGCCGGTTCTGCCGGCGCATGATGGCCTGGCGCGCAAGGTCAAACCCCTGTGCCGCTTCTACGAAAAGGAGATGACTGCTTATGCCCTGCTGCGCGGCATTGAATACATCTACGAAGAGTGTCCGTTCTCCGCAGGTTCGACCACCATCTACTACAAAGAGATGCTCAACCGCCTGGAAAACGACCGGCCCGGCGCAAAACTGGCGTTTTATCTGAAATTTCTGGAAGCACGCGAAAGTGGCCTGTTTCAACCGCCTGCCGAATTCGCCCAACCGATGTATAATTGCCCGTCCTGCGGCCAGCTGACCCAATACGAAGGCCGCTGTTCGTTTTGCCGCATGATGGAGAAAGCACAATCGCACTCATGAAACCCGCCCTGGATTACACGTTGGATTATAAACGCCTGGTAGCCGAAGGCTACAACACTTATGCCGATGCGTATCAACAGGCACGCGGCAATGGCCTGCCTGCGGCCATCAAATGGCTTAAGAACAGGTTGCCCAATCGGGCGCGTGTGCTGGATATTGGCTGTGCCGCCGGCGTGCCGGTGACGCGCGAGCTCTCAAAGCGTTTTGTGGTGACCGGTGTAGATATTTCCGCCGAACAAATTCGGCGTGCGCGCCAAAATGTGCGGCATGGCGAATTTTTCCACAGCGACATCCTGGCGCTCGATTTCTCCACTGACGCGTTTGACGCCGTCGTGGCTTTGTACGTGCTTTACCATATTCCGCGCGGCGAACACGAGCGGCTGTTTCGCTCCATTCATCGCTGGCTGACCCCCGGCGGCTATTTGCTCGTGACCCTGGCGCGCGAAGCCGAAGAAGGCCGCCTGGAACGGGCCTCTTTTGGCGCAGAAATGTTCTGGAGCCATTATAGCCTGCCAGAATATCGCGTCCTGTTGACTGAAACTGGCTTTGAGATTCTCGAACTGCACGAAGAAAATCCCCGCTATCCCCTGGCCATTTGCCGCCGCGGGCAGGCTTGAGGGAAATTGTCCTGCCCTCAAATCCCATAAACTCCCCCGTTTCCTTATGGTGAACAAAAAACACTATCGTTACTTTGACCTTATCCTGGCTGCGTTTGTGACCGTTTTACTGGTCTCAAATGTGGCCTCTTCCGCAAAAATCATTGATTTGGGCTTTCATCTGTTTGGCGTGCCGATGGCCTTCGATGCTGGTACACTTCTCTTTCCCGTTTCCTACATCTTTGGCGATATTCTGACCGAAGTGTATGGTTACGGACGTTCGCGGCGCGTGATTTGGGCCGGTTTTGCCGCTCTCACGCTTTCGGCAGGCGTCTTCTGGCTCATTCAGCAGCTGCCGGGCGAAGCCTCCTGGCAGGAATATGCTGGCGACGCCGCCTATGCCGCCATTTTGGGAGGCATGTCCAGCGGCGGCATTTTGCTCGGCTCGCTGGCAGGTTACTGGAGTGGCGCTTTCTCCAACTCGTTTGTCTTATCTCAACTCAAACTTTGGACCAATGGCCGTCACCTGTGGCTGCGTACTATCGGCAGCACGCTGGTAGGACAGGGCGTAGATACGCTGGCTTTTGTCACCGTCGCTTCGTTGTTCGGCGTTTTTCCCTGGACGTTGTTCCTCTCGCTCACGCTCACCAATTACCTGTTCAAATGCGCTGTCGAGGCATTGATGACCCCCATCACTTACGCCATTGTAACCCTGTTGAAGCGCGCTGAAAACGAAGATTTCTACGACCGCGAGACCAATTTCAATCCCTTTGCGGCCTGAAGGCGGTGTTATCGTCCCCTCACCGCCTGACGGTGGTGTAACGTGTGGCTGCGGTGCTTTTTTACGCCGCCTCAACGCGCACTTCGGGGAAGAACTGTTTAATCGTCCCCTCCACCCATCCATGCAGCGTGGAAGGTGAAAGCGGACACCCCAAACAGGCGCCGCCCAAACGCACTTTGAGCGTCACATCATCGAAAGAGATGAACTCCACCGAGCCGCCATGAAACTGCTCGATGTAAGCGCTTAAGTTCTCTACCAACGCGCGCAATTGCGCTTCTTTGGGGCTGACGTTTGTTTCTGTCATAAGCGGACCTCCGTTTCCAAGCGGTGAGACACTTTCTTTGACGCCTTTACGAATCATAGATTTTACTTGTTGCTGTGCATCTAACCAGCGCGAGGAAACTGCTTGTGCCAGTCGGTCCAGGATGAGATGCCCGGTTTGTGGATGATACTCCTGAAGCGTGCGCAGCTCATCGCCGCGCACAGCCAGCACTTCGCAGGGCGTATTACACACCACCGACGAGCTATAGGTTGCACTTCCCAACACCGCCGACCAGCCGAACACCCCTCCGGCGCGAATGCGGTTCAGGTTGATTGGTTCGCCATCATAAGGCTTGTAGCGAATGACGACTTCGCCCTGTGTCAGCAGGTACAGCCACTCAGCCCGCTCGCCTTGTTCGATGACGATAGCCCCTTCGGGGTACTTGCGTGCATGAAAGAGCGGCGCGATGATTTTCAAATCGGCGCTGCTCAAATCTCGAAATAACGGGAAGCGAATCAATTCTGCCAGCATTGTCTAGATAATAAATCTGTAAGGTACTCCTTACATAGTGGCAATCTTCCTGAATTGCTTGACATTTATCCCGTTCTTTATGACATTTGCGCCTGGTATTCGCGCCATTTATCAGGGTCATCAGGTATACTACATGAGAAAATGTCACTTTTGCAAGGATGAGCGCATCGAATGATAAACGAAGCCGAACCACCCCTCTCGCTCCAGGCTCTGCAAGCGGGTGACCGCGCCGAATTTGCCCGCCTGGTTGAAGTTTACTCTACTCCCATCTACCGGCTGGCACTCAAAATGCTGGCACGCGAGCAGGATGCCGAAGATGTGCTTCAGAATACCTTCCTGAAAGCCTTGCAGCACATCCGTGAGTTTGAAGGTCGCTCCAGCCTTTCCACCTGGCTGTATCGAATTGCCGCCAACGAAGCCCTGATGCTTTTGCGACGCAAGCGCCCGGAAGTTTCGATAGACGAAGAGGCCAGCGAAGCCGAGGAAAGCCTGCCCCTGCCAGAGCAGTTCACTGATTGGTGTTGCTTGCCGGAGCAGGAATTTGCTACTACCGAGGCCAGGCGGCAGCTCGACCAGGCCATCCAAAAACTGCCCGAAAAGCTGCGTGTTGTCTTTCTGTTGCGTGATATTGAAGGACTCTCCATCAAAGAAACCGGTGAAGTGTTGAACCTGACCGAAACCGCCGTTAAAACCCGTCTGTTGCGCGCCCGCCTGGCTTTGCGTGAACATCTCGCTGCGTATTTTTCGGAGCGCCTGCTCTCGGAGACTTAAACATGCCCTCTCACCTGCACACCCACGATATTTCCTGTCAGGAATTACTGGCCTCGATTGGCGATTACGTCGAGGGTGACCTGGCTCCCGAACTGTGCCGTGAAATCGAGCGTCACCTGGCAGAATGTGAACATTGCCGCGTGGTGGTAGATACGCTCAACAAAACCATCACCCTGTACCATGCCTCCGCTCATGAAATCATCCTTCCTGACGATGTGCGCGGCAGGCTCTACTATGTCCTCAAGTTAGACGACCTGCGCCCAAAGAGGCCCTGACCGTTTGCCACTTTTGGCCTGCTTCGGCATCCAAACAACGAACCAGGCTGCAATTTACTGGTATTTTGTTCAAGGAGAACCCCCTCATGGAGAAATTACTGCCTCCTGATATTGTCAAACAAATTCGTGACGTCTTTCAGCAGCTCAAGAATCCGGTGCAAATTCTCTTCTTTGGTACCGAAAAGCACTGCGATTACTGCGCCGAAATTCGCCAGTTGCTGGAGGAAGTTTCTGAACTTTCAAATTTGATTACGCTTTCGGTACATGATGTGGAACGTGACGCTGACCTGGCGCAACTCTACCGCGTGCAGGGCAAAGCGCCAGCGACCATCATCGCTGCCCGCGAAGGTGACCAGGTGACTGATTTCGGCATCCGCTATCTGGGCATTCCCTCCGGCCATGAATTTACCACCCTGATTCAGGCGATTCTGATGGTCTCGGCCCGCGATTCCGGGCTGATGCCGCAGACTCGCGAATACATTCGTTCGCTCACCAGGCCGCTCCACCTGGAAGTCTTCGTCACCCCTACCTGACCCTATTGCCCGCGAGCCGTGTTGCTCGCCTATCAAATTGCGATGGAAAACCCCAGGATGGTGCTGGCCGAAGGTATCGAAGCGATGGAGTTCGATGAACTCTCCAATCACTACATGATTAGCGGTGTGCCAGATACGGTTATCAACGCTGACGCCGGGCGGGTGGTTGGCGCCGTTCCCGAACGCCAGATGCTGGCTGAACTGATGCGTGCGCTGGAATAAGTGTATGTCTGCTCGTCAACGCGCTCTCCACCACAAACGACGTCAGCACAACAGCGCGCTCTTGTTGGTGATTGGCGCCGGCTTCATTTTGCTTGGGCTGGCAGCTTTTTTGAGCCTGCCTCGCGCGCAACAGGAGGCAGCCCGCCAGGAGTATTCGGCCATTCCGGTCGAAGTCAATTTCCCGGCGCCAGATGTTGAACTCACCGACCTGAACGGCCAAAAAGTAGCACTTTCGGATTTTCGCGGCCAGGTCGTTCTTTATAATGCCTGGGCCACCTGGTGCCCGCCCTGCAAACAGGAGATGCCCACTTTACAAGCCTATTACGAAGCTCACCAACCAGCAGGGTTTGTCATCGTCGCTATCGCGGATGGTCAGGCGTTGGACGAAGTGCGGGCTTTTGTTCAGGAATATCGGCTGACCTTTCCGGTGTGGCCAGACCCGGACTATCGCGCCTCGAAGACCTTTCGCTTCAACAGTTTGCCGACTTCTTTTGTGATTGACCGCGAGGGCAACGTGCGCCTGACCTGGACGGGCGCCATCAGCCGTGCGATGCTCGAACGATACGTGACCCCTTTGCTGGAGCAGTAAAATCCTATCGCTACTGAGGAGACCATCTGGATGAACGCAAAAGTGACCTGGAAACATGGCTTGAGTTTCAATGGCTCAGCAGATACCGGCTTTGAACTTCCGCTGGGGGCCGACCCCAGCGTTGGCGGTGCAAACGATGGTTTTCGTCCGCTGGAGTTGATGGCTGTTTCGCTGGCCGGCTGTACCGCGATGGATGTCATCTCCATTCTGCGAAAGAAACAACAGGATGTTACCGGCTTCGAGGTGCGGGTCAGCGCGGAGCAGCAGCACGAACACCCGCACGTCTTCACCAAAGCAGTCATCACCTACGAAGTCACAGGCCACGCAATCGCCGAAGCCGCCGTTGTACGCGCCATTGAACTCTCGGCCACCAAATACTGCCCGGCCCAGGCCATGCTTGCAAAAACCGTGCCGATGGAACTGGTGTACGAAATTTATGAAGACCGCGAAGGTGTCAAAGAACTGGTTCTGAAAAGCCGGTGGCAGCCTTAATTGGCGTTATCTCCGTCTCTCTTTGCCGGTTACCGCTCTCTTTGGTAACCAGTATGTTTGTTTCCTTATCGCACCTGTTCCGGCTGACAAATTTGAAAAGAGTCATTCATCCTACACTATGGTAACGCAAATCGTTAGGCTCTAAATCGGAAGGGTATTTATTTATGAGACATGCTCTGTTGCAAAGATAGAGTGAGTTAGCGATGAATGTTGTAGACCAAGCCTTTAATGATGGGCTCGCGGTTCTGCAAATGAGTTTTTCGAGAGCGGATGGTATCGCCAAACTTGCGCTTGATGACAGAATTGACGGTTTCGGTTTTCCAGCGTTGCCCGAACAAACCATCCAGACGAGAAGCGGCGAC
>JANWWK010000094.1 GCA_025056175.1 Anaerolineales bacterium | reverse complement strand
CGCGCCTGTTCAAGGAATTCGGCTTTACCGTTGAAAACGTTTTGGCGCAGGCCATGAAATTGTTATAATGAAACTATGATGACTTTCATCAAGGAAGACCCCCGCCTGGCGACACGCGAATTGACCAACGATTTGCTGGATTATATTATTCAGAAAATTGTGGCGGCTGTTCACCCACAAAGAATTATCTTGTTTGGGGCGTGGGGGCGCGGCAATGCTCGACCAGAGAGTGACCTTGACCTGTTCGTTGTCTACGATGGGGCGAAGACGTGCGTTTGGTGCGCCGAAAAATTGATTTACTGTTTTGGGGTCGCGAGTTTGGGATGGATATTCTGGTCAGCAGGCCGGAGGAAGTTGAAATGCTCGTTAAGAGCCGCGACCCTTTCTATCTTTACCATGTTGCGCGAGATGGAAAACTGGTTTATGAGCGAAAATAACCGGTTGAATGATGTTGTTCGCGCATGGTGGGGTTATTTGGAACCCTTTCGTCTATGAAAGTCGCCGTTGCCTGTGACCATGCGGGATTCCCGCTCAAGCAAATCGTGCTGGAGGCCGTCCGCGCCGCCGGACATGAGCCGCTCGACCTGGGGACGCACTCTACCGAAGCGGTAGATTACCCCGATTACGCCGAAAAAGCCGCGCACGCTATCCTTTCTGGTCAGGCCGAGCGTGGAATCGTCTTGTGCGGTTCAGCCGTAGGCGCAAACATCGCTGCCAATAAAATCAAGGGCATTTACGCCGGCATTTGTCACGATACCTACTCTGCCCATCAGGGCGTGGAACATGACAATATGAATGTCCTTTGCCTGGGTGCGCGCATCATCGGCCCCGAACCGGCGCGCGAAATCGTTGCCGCTTTTCTGGGCGCGCGCTTCGTTGGGAATGACCCCGGCCAGGAGCGTCACCTGCGCAGGGTGGGCAAAATTCGTAAGTTGGAGAATGCTTCGCTTTGAAAACCCTTTCTCCGCGCCGGCCAGCGAATATTTCGCCGTATGCTTCTGCCTGCTTTCAGGCGTTGCGAGATTCCGGGCTTTCTGGCTATCTTTCGATTGGCGGCGCGTTGGGGCGTTTCACTACTTTGAGTACCGCTTCACCCACGATGCCGATGCCTGGTGGAGCGAAGAAGCAGGCCAGGAACAACGCCGCCAGGTCATGATTGCCGCAAACATGAATGCCCTGCCTTCTCTCCCTGCCTTGTCTTGGTCAGACCATCCCCGCCGTCCGAAACGACCCCTGCCTGGAACAGGTGTAGCCTGCGGCGCCTAAAATTGTCATCATCTTTTTTCAGGAGTAATCTCATGACGAACCCCATTTCTGAACTGACCGCCCTGGGTCAATCGCTCTGGTACGACAACATCCAGCGCCGCCTGCTGGAAAACGGCGAACTGGCGGCGATGATTGAACGCGGTGATATTCGTGGTGTGACTTCTAACCCGACCATTTTTCACAATGCCATTGCCAAATCGAACGATTATGACCTGGCACTTACCCCGCTGGCGATGGCGGGCTGGAGCAGTGAAGAAATTTTCTGGCAACTGGCTGTCGAAGACATCCGCGCCGCTTGCGACCTGTTTCTGCCGCTTTACGAGCAAACCGAAGGCGCTGATGGCTATGTCAGCCTGGAGGTCAGCCCCTATCTTGCCCATGATACCGAAGGGACTATTGCTCAGGCCAGACATCTCTGGCACACCGTCAATCGTCCTAACCTGATGATTAAAATTCCTGCCACGAAAGCCGGCCTCCCGGCCATTCGCCGCGCCATTGCCGAAGGAATCAACGTCAACGTCACGTTGATTTTCTCGCTGGAGCGCTATCGCGAAGTGATGGATGCTTACCTCTCCGGGCTGGAAGACCGTTTGCTGGCAGGCGGTGAAATTGAACGCATTCACTCCGTTGCTTCGTTCTTCGTCTCGCGCGTAGATACCAAAGTTGACCCGAAACTGCCCGAAAATTCGCCCTTGCGCGGCAAAGCCGCCATTGCCAACGCCAAACTGGCTTACGAGGAATTTCGCAAGGTCTTTGGCGGTGCGCGCTTTGGCAAATTACAGATGGCCAAGGCCAACCTCCAGCGCCCGTTGTGGGCTTCTACCAGTACCAAGAATCCCGCTTACCCCGATACGATTTACGTGGATAACCTGATTGGCCCGGCCACCGTCAATACCGTTCCGCCCCAAACGCTGGTTGCCTTCAAGGAGCATGGCACTGCCTCCCAAACCATCATGGAAGGCCTGGACGAAGCCCGTCAGCAGATTGCCGACCTGGAACAACAGGGTATTCTGATGTCCACTGTTACGCAGGAACTGGAAGAAGAGGGCGTCAAAGCCTTTGCCGATGCCTTCACCGCCTTGCTGGAGACGCTGGAAAGAAGACGGCAGGAGGTGATTTCCCGCCTGGGTGGGTTGGCGCACTCAATAAAAGAGCGCGTAGCCAATCTTGAGAAGCAAAAAGCAGTCGAACGGATGTGGAACATTGACCCAACCCTGTGGACGGACGACCCTGCCGGTCAGGCCGAAATCCGAATCCGCCTGGGCTGGCTCTCGCTGCCTGAAACCTCGCGCCCGGCCCTGCCCGAAATCAAAGAGTTTGCCGCGCAGGTTCATTCTGCCGGGTTTACCCATTTCCTGCTGCTTGGCATGGGCGGCTCCTCCCTCGCGCCCGAAGTGATGTCGCTGGTCTTTTCTTCCTTTCTCACCGGGAGAGGCGCTGGGGGGGAGGGCGGCCTGCGCTTTGCTATCCTTGATTCGACCGACCCCGGCCAGGTGGCCGAAACCGCCGCCCGCTTCCCGCTGGAAAAGACACTCCTCCTGGTTTCCTCGAAATCTGGTGGAACGGCGGAAGTGAACGCGATGTTCGATTACTTCTGGGCCAAAGCGGTAGAGACTTTGGGCGAACGCGCTGGCGACCATTTCGTTGCCATTACCGACCCCGGCACTTCGCTGGAAGCACTGGCAAAAGAGCGCCGCTTCCGCCGCATCTTTACTGCCGACCCCCATGTGGGCGGACGCTACTCGGCGCTGGCGCATTTTGGCCTTGTTCCTGCGGCCCTGATGGGGATAGATACAGAAAAATTCCTGGCGCGTGCTGCCCGCATGATGTCCGCCTGCCGGCCTGAACATCCTGCCGTGCGCAACCCCGGTCTGGTGCTGGGCGCGCTGATAGGACAGGCCGCTCTCGAAGGCCGCGATAAGTTGACCATTGTGGCCGATAACGGCCTGGAATCAGTCGGTTCCTGGCTGGAGCAGTTAATTGCCGAATCCACCGGCAAGCAAGGCAAGGGCATTGTGCCGGTGGACCTGGAACCGCTCGGCGCACCATCGGAGTATGGGAATGACCGGCTCTTTGTTTACCTGCGCAAAAATGGCGAACACGATGCGGCGCTTGCCATGCTCCGGCAGGCAGGGCATCCGTTGGTTGTTTTCGACCTGACCGACCCGTATGATTTGTCTGCTGAATTCTATCGCTGGGAATTTGCCACCGCTGTTGCCTGTGCGGTGTTGGGAGTCAATGCCTTCGACCAGCCCGATGTGCAGGATGCCAAAGACCGCACCAAAGCCAAAATTGCCGAATATCGCGCCCGGGGCGCTTTGCCTGCCGGAGAGTTCGTCCACGCTGACGATGCTCCCGCTGCGCTTGCCGCTTTTCTTTCTCAAGCGCGCACTGGCGATTACATTGCCATCAATGCCTATCTGCGGCGCAACGCCGAAATGCAGGCCGCGCTGACCGACTTGCGCCTGAAACTGCGCGCGAGGACGGGCTGCGCCACCACCGTCGGGTTTGGTCCACGTTTCCTGCATTCTACTGGTCAACTGCACAAAGGCGGCGCCGAGAATGGCCTGTTTCTGCAAATTACCGCTGATTCACTTGCTGATATTGAAATTCCTGGACAGGGCATGACCTTCGGCACGCTTGAACGCGCTCAGGCATTGGGTGATTACGAAGCCCTGGCTGCCCGCAACCGCCGAATCCTGCGCATTCATCTGGAAAAGGGCAATGCCCTGAAAGAACTGCTCTCTCGGATGGACCGATGAAAAATAATCTTCTCTTTCGCAAAACACTGGCCTTTGGCGTCCACTTTTTTACCGCCACCGGTTCGGTCTGGGGATTGCTGGCAATTTATGCCATTTTTGAACGCGAATGGCGGCTGGCGATTCTGTGGATGATGCTTGCGATGGTTGTGGATGGCTTTGATGGGATGCTGGCACGCTGGACCGATGTGAAGCGCTATGCTCCCAACATAGACGGTGCGTTGATGGATAACATCCTGGACTATCTGAACTACGTTCTCGTACCGGTCATCTTTCTGCTTCAAGCCAATCTCCTGCCTGCCATGCTGGCCTGGCCGGCTGCCTTTGCCATCTTGCTCACCTCTGCCTACCAGTTTACGCAGGTGGACGCAAAAACGGATGAAACCAACGATTACTTTTTCAAGGGTTTCCCGTGCTATTGGAACGTGATGGTTCTCTACATGCTGATAATGCAGATGAACCCCTGGCTCAACCTGTTTTTCGTGGTTTTCTTCAGTATTTTGGTTTTCGTGCCGGTCAAATGGGTGTATCCCAGCCGAAATACCCGTCTCAAACGGCTTACGCTGGCACTTTCCTACCTGTATGGCATTATCGGCGTTTGGGGCGTCATCCAATATCCGAATGTTCCGGGCTGGGTGGTGTGGGCTTCGTTCGTTTACGTCGGCTATTATGTCGTCCTCAGCCTGTGGCCGCGCAAATCAATCCAGCTGGCTGCTGAGTGAGCAGATAACCACAAAATATTGCTCACTGTTCACTGCTCACTGATGTCTCGCTCCGTTCTCCTCACCCTCCTGCTGGCGCTCGCCGTTCTTGGCGTCTTGCAACAGGCTAACCCGCTGTATAACTTTCCATCCCTCGACAACGGCTACTACCTCTACATTGGCCAGCAAATCGTCGCCGGCAAAACCCCTTACGTGGAGATGTGGGAGAGCAAGCCACCGGGAATTTTCTACGTCAATGCGCTGGGGCTGTGGCTGGCACGCGGCTCGCGTTGGGGTGTGTGGGCGCTGGAGTTCCTGGCCCTGTTCGGCGCGGCGGCGCTTTCCTATGCGCTTTTGCGCCCGATGTATGGCCTCTTTCCTGCGCTGGCAGGCACGCTGACCGCGTTATGGGGTGTATCCAACGTTTTGCAAGGCGGCAACCTGACGGAAGAATACTCCCTGCCCTTCAACGTTTTGGCGGCGTTGTGTTTCTGGCTTTCCCTTCAGCATCCTGCCCGCCGCTGGCCGCTTTTCGTCATCGGGCTGACCTTTGCAGCCAGTTTCTCCTTCCGCGCCAACAACACGGGCGTCCAAATGGCGCTCGTCCTGGCCTGGGTCATCTCGGCTATTTTCCAAAAAGATTTTCGAACTCTGCTGCATCGTCTGCTCTGGTCGGGACTGGGCGTTTTACTTGGCCTGGGGCTGGTCAGCCTGCCGTTTCTGCTCAATGGCACGTTCGATGAAATGCTCGAGGCGGCTTTGTTTTACAACTTCGCCATCACACAATCCGCCCCCGATTTTCCTGGAACGTTTCGCGCCGGCCTGCTGCGGATGGGGATTCCTGCCGGGTTTGGCCTGCTTGGCTACCTGCTCCTGCTTGCGCGAGCTGTCGAACAGCGTCGTCTTGAGCCATGGGGGTTGTTCCTGCTCGTCTTGTGGCCGCTCGAAGTGGTTTTGAGCAGCCTGTCTGGGCGCGGCTATGACCATTACTTCATCCCCTGGATGGTGACTCTCGCAATCCTGACCGCTGTTCTTCTGGATGCGCTCTTTCCGGCGTTCAACCGCTTCGTCGAAGCCAGGCCGTTTCCGGTTTTGGTCGTTTCTCTGGTTCTGATGGTGTTGTTTTCCACCCAATCCCTGGCCCAGTACGGCCAGACCTTTCGGCGCCTGGCCTTTGAGCGTCAACAGGGCATCGAAATAGACCATCCTGTGGCGGCCTATCTCCGTAAACAGACCCGTCCCGAAGATACTGTTCTTGTTTGGGGCGCACGCCTGGCCTTCAACGTCCTTGCACGCCGGGAAACGCCCTCGGCCTATTTGTTCTATCCTCTGCTGGCTGAGACACCTCTCTCGCGCCGCATGGCTGACCAGTTCTATGCTGACCTGACGACCCGCCCTCCGCTCTTGATTGTAGATACCGCGCTCATCAACCAGGACCTTGTCCCTTCGCTTGACCCTTCTATTCGCCGCGAACAGTTCCAATCCGGCAAACTCTGGCCTACCCTGCCGGAAAACATTCACGCCGTTCTGGCGTTTATTGATGAACACTATCAACTGGTCGAAACCATTCAAAACTACCCCATCTACCGCCGCAAGTAACCTCTTTTTGCATGTTCACCATCCATTTCGTCACCAGTGTTACCCCTGAACTGCTTTCCGCCTTTGAGCGGCTCATGCCCCAACTGACGAATGCGCCTGCTCCGACCGCTGACGAACTTGCCGCGTTGATAGCTTCCCCCAGTCGTCTGATTATCGCTCGCTCGCCTGGCGAGACCGGCCCTATCGTTGGTTCAGCCTGCCTGGGCGTCTTCCGCACACCCAGCGGGTTGCATGCCCACATCGAAGATGTGATTGTGGATTCTTCGGCGCGTGGACAGGGTATCGGTCAGGCGCTGGTGAATACTCTCCTGGAAATGGCGCGTGAAATGGGCTTGAAAGGCGTCTCACTCACCTGCAACCCACGCCGGGTGGCGGCGAATGAACTGTATAAAAAGATGGGCTTCAAAGAGTGGAAAACCAACACGTATTGGTATGATTTGTAAGACGAAACCTATTTCGTCATTCAAAGAAACCGAATGTACTTCTCTGTCGCTTTCTCCAAATCGCTATATGCTCCCCGGTAATACTCTGGAAGCAACTTCGCCAGCTGATACATCATCTCATCCGCCATTTGCTGGCGGATTTCTTTTGTCACCCGTTCGCCGCCAGCATCCAGCACGAACGGCTGTCCGACCCGAAGATAAAAATCTGTCCGCCGCAAACGTTTCAAATTGGCACGGAAATGCTCGCCGCCCCAGTGAGCAATCGGCAGCAACGGTGCGCCACTTTTGAGCGCCAACAACGCAATGCCACCGTGCGCCCGCAAAAGTTGACCGGTCTTGTTGCGTGTCCCCTCTGGCGCAATCCCCAAAATCATACCGTGTTCCAGCGCATCTAACGCAGCGCGCAACGCTTCCATATCAGCTTCCCCGCGTCGGATGGGCAGGATACCCCACAGGGTAAAAATCCACCCCAAAAATGGATGATTCCAGGTTTCGATTTTTGCCAGCGCCGTTGCCGGGCGCGGTATTAACTGCGTGTAAATAACAGGCGCTTCGACCGACCCGGTGTGATTGGCGTAAGCAATCAGCGGCCCATGGGGTGGCACAGCCTCCCAATTTTCTTTATGGATGCGGCATAGCACTTCCAGGCCAAATTTGGTCATGTACGTCGTTAACCAGCGTAACAGATTATTCATACAAGCGATTATAACCTGCTGCGTCCTCCTGAATCGGAATGGTATAATCCCCGCGCTGCGTACCGTAACTCGCTCGCCTTGCTGAAACCGACGATGGATACCACCACCCTGACCATTTCCCGCGCCCGAACCCTGCTCCAGGCTGGAGAACTCACCGCGGCCGACCTGGCCGCAGCCTGCTTTGCCGTTATCGAGGCCAGGAACCCCGCCCTGAACGCTTTCAGTCAGTTGTTTGACGTGTCGGAGTCGATACCGGCAGACTCGCAAGCGCCTTTATCTGGCCTGCCACTCGCCGTCAAAGACCTGATAGACGTGGCCGGATTCCCCACAGTGGCCGGTTCGCCGCGCTTTTTTGGCCGCGAACCCGCTCTCAAAGACGCCTTCGTAGTAGAAAAACTCAAAGAAGCCGGCGCGCTTCTCATCGGCAAAACCAACACCCACGAAATCGCGCTGGGACTGACCGGCATCAACCCGCATACCGGGCCGGTACGCAACCCGCATGACCCCACCCGCATCACGGGCGGTTCGTCCAGCGGCAGCGCGGCGGCGGTTGCGGCGGGCATGGTCTTGGGCGCGCTGGGGACGGATACCGGCGGCTCAATTCGCGTTCCATCCGCTTTGTGCGGCGTGGTCGGCTTCAAACCCACCTTTGGGCGCGTCAGCGTGCGCGGCGTCCTGCCGCTTTCCTGGAATCTTGACCATGTTGGCCCTATCGCCAAAACGGTCGAAGACGCTGCGCTCTTATACCAGGTGATTGCCGGTTATGACCCTCGCGACCCAAACTCAATCGCAACGCAAGATACTATCTCGCGGTGGCGGGAGAACATCCCGCCCTGCCGCATTGCGTTTGCCATCGGCGCGTACATCGAAGAAGCCCAACCCGGCATCCTGACCGCCGTCGGCCAGGCTGCGGAAGTGTTCCGCGCGTTGGGGCATGAAGTGGTCGAAGTCGAAATCCCGCGCCTGCGTGAAGCGGCCCAGGCCAACGGGACGATGGTCATTGCTGACGCAGCGGCCTTCCACCGCGAGCGGCTCGCCGAACATCCCGATTGGTTCGGCGCGGATGTGCGCGAGCGGCTCGAACGAGGTCGTGCCGTGACTTCCACCGAATACATCCTGGCGCGGCGCGTGCAAACCGAAATGAAACGCTACTTCGACCTGTTCTTCGAGCAATACGATTTGCTCCTGCTCCCCACCACTGCCGTTGTTGCCGCGCCCATCGAAGGCCTGGACTCTGCCGCCTACGCCCCCAAACTGACGCGTTTCACCGCGCCTTTCAACCTGACTGGCCTGCCTGCGCTCACCGTCCCCTGTGGCAAGGTGGATGGTTTACCGGTTGGCCTGCAAATTGTAGGCAAAGCCTGGGACGAAAACACGGTTTTGCAGGCTGGCCTGGCTTACGAGCAGGCCATCACTGCTCATTGAGCGCACGCATCAAGTATAAGATTTGGGCGTTGTTGCTTTCGCTCATCATCAGTGCGCCGCTCATCTGCCAGCCTTGCGCTCCTGCTTGATTCAGGTATTCCCAAATCCAGGGACAGGTTTCTATCGCTTTTTCGTGGTCTGGCGGCAAGGTTCCGGCCCATTCTCCATTCACGAACGTTACCCGGCCAAACTGCGCCTGGCACATGCGATATTCAAACCGTTGATTGGACATTTTGCCTCGCTTTCTACTTCCTGGCCCACCACCCGGCAACCAGGCCAAAGACCAGCCCTTGCAGGACGACGTTAAGATACACGGTTGCCAGCAAATCTATCAGACGGATGTCCGCGCCCAGGGCAGGTGCAATCACCAGCAGCACGAGCAACCCCATTTTCAGCCAGCGGCTGCGCGGCGCGCGGATACGGCGCGCCAGCCACATCCCCAACAGCGCCAGCAACGCGAAAACCACCACATCCACCATCGTTTGCGGGTTCATAATTTTCTCCGTATTTCCTGGTTCTTGAAAATCCAATCCAACAACTGCTCCCCTCTCCCATCGGGAGAGGGGCTGGGGGGGAGGGCGGTCAGGCAGTTGCGACTTCCGTTTGCGCTTCAGGACACTATGGCAATCTCCGATAAAAATTCCGCCGTGAATTGCTCCAGCGAGTCCAACCGAAAATCGGCCAGCACGAAACGGGGGTCTGCTTCCAGGCCATGCCCTGGCACCACCAGGCATTTCATCTGCGCGGCTTTGGCTGCTACCAACCCATTGAGAGAGTCCTCAATTGCCAGGCACGCTTCAGGCGGCTCGCCCAGCATCGCGGCGGCGTTCAGGTACACGCCGGGGTGCGGCTTGCTGAACCCGCTCTGCTCCGAAGATGACACCGCGCTGAAATACGCCCGCAACCCGAAAGTCTCCAGCGCAGCCTCGATAAGATTCAAGTGGGACGAAGACGCCAGCCCCACCTTCAACCCCATTTCATAGACCAGTTTTACCGCCTCGCTCGCGCCGGGCAACAATTCTGCCCGCTCGCGGATGGATTGAATGACGTAATCGTTTATCTGCATCGCCACTTCTTCCGGCGTGGGCGGAATCGGCCAGGGCTGGCGCTCGTACCAGAACTGCGCCACCCGGTCAATCCGCATCCCGGTCGTCAACAGGCAATCGGCATCGCTCAAATTCAGGCCGACCTTGCCAAAATAAATTTTCTCTCCTTCGTACCAGAACGGCTCTGAGTCAATCAGGAGACCGTCCAAATCGAAAATGACCGCGTTGAGTTTCAAAGAGACCTCGTTGATGAAAAGAGTCGCTCGATTGTACCCGAATTAACACTCACGAACTACCTCGCCCGGCGAATTTCCTCCACCGCTTCGGGGTTGACCAATGACGAGGTATCCCCGGGCTCCTGGCCGAGATACGCCGCCCGAATCATGCGCCGCATCACCTTGGCATTGCGCGTCTTGGGCAAATCTCTCACGAACAAAATCACCTTTGGCGCCAGCGCCTTACCCATCTCCTCGATGACCATCTCGCGCAACTCGCCCCGAAGCCGCTCCATCTGCTTTTCCGCTTCATCCGTTATCCGCTTCTCCGCTTCTCCATCCGTTTTATCCGCTTTCAGCACCACAAACAAGACCAGCTCATTCCCCTTCACCTCGTGCGGCACGCCAATCGCCGCTGCCTCCACCACCTTTGGGTGTTTCACCAGGATAGACTCCACCTCCGCTGGCCCTAGCCGCTTTCCGGCAACCTTAATCGTGTCATCGGAGCGCCCCAGAATGTACCACAGCCCATCTTCGTCAATCGCCGCGAAATCTCCGTGAACCCAAACGTTCTCCCAGCGGCTCCAATACGTCTCCAGATAACGCTGACGGTCATTCCAAAACCCGCGCGTCATCCCAATCCAGGGCGCCTTAATCACCAGTTCCCCCACCGCATTCCGCACCGGCAGACCGTTTTCATCGAACACATCTGCCGCCATGCCCGGACACGGCGCGGAAAACGCGCACGGCTTGAGCGGCAGGAGCGGATTGCCCGAAACGATACCCCCGCTGATTTCCGTCCCGCCGGAATAATTGATGATGGGAATTCGCGACTTTCCAACCTGCTCGAACAGCCACATCCAGGGCGCGGGGTTCCACGGCTCGCCGCTCGAAGCAAAGCACTTCAGCGAAGACAGGTCGTAGGGCGCGAACAGGTCTCCGTGCGGAATCAGGGAGCGAATCAGCGTGGGCGAAACCCCCAACTGATTGATTTTGTGCCGCTCAACGAGTTTCCACAACCGGTCTGGAGCCGGGAAATCGGGCGCGCCGTCATACAGGAACACCGTCCCGCCCAGCAAGAGCGCACCAAACACCAGCCAGGGCCCCATCATCCAGCCCATATCGGTCATCCAGTAAAAGACATCCCCGGCGTGCGTATCCATCCCGAAAGCCATATCCTGCGCCGCCTTCACCGGAAACCCGCAGTGCGTATGCACCGCGCCCTTGGGCTTGCCGGTTGTGCCGGATGTGTAGATGAGCATCAAGACATCTTCGGCGTCCGTGCGCTCCGTTTCCGCCTGCGCTGACTGCCGCGTCACCAGTTCCTCCCACCAGTGGTCGCGGCCTGGCGTCATCGAAACCGCCTGCCCCGTGCGCCGCGTCACAATGATGTGCTTCAAGGTCGGGATGTGCGCCGCCGCTTCATCGGCAGTGGCTTTCATCTCGACTGGCTTCCCCCGCCGATACGCCCCGTCTGACGTAAAGAGCGCCTTCGCCCCGGCATCGTTCATCCGCGCGATGACTGCCCCCGCGCCGTATCCGCTGAAGAGCGGCAGGATGATTCCGCCGATTTTGGCAATCGCCAGCAGCGCCGTCACAATTTCGGGCGTCATCGGCAGGTATAGCCCAACCACATCCCCTTTGCCCAATCCCAGCGAGCGCAGGGCATTCGCGCAGCGGTTCACGTCCTCGTACAGTTCACGGTACGTCAGCCGCCGCACCTCCCCTTCTTCCCCCTCCCAAATCACTGCCCACTGCTCCCTGCTCACTGATAACTGATACTTCTCCACGCAATTATGGACGATGTTCATCTTCCCGCCCACGCACCAGCGCGGAAACGCAAGCCCCTCGCTCAAATCCACCACCTGCCGGTAGGGTTCAAAGAACTGAATATCGAGATACTTCAGCACCGCATCGGTGAACCAGGCCACCTCTTCGGTCGAACGGCGCATCAGTTCGGCGAAATCCGCAATCCCATTCTGGCGCATAAATGCCGTCAGGTGCGCCTGCTCGATGTGTTCCCGGGTGGGCCGCCAGACCACCGGCCCGCCAAAATCGAATTGCTCTCCCATACGGCCTCCTTTGGGTTATTTTTGTAAACAGGCAATCAGCTCCCGCACGGCTCCTTGCGGTTCGGCTGCCGTCAGCGCCAGCACCGGCGCATCAGAGAGCGAAAAAATCGTCCGCAAGGGTTCGCGCAGCCATCGCCGCGGCAGAATCCCAACCGCGCGGTTGTCATTTTTCAAAGATTCTAGCATTTGTTCGGGATGGAGCGCCAGCCGCGCCCGCGAGGTGATTTGCGTCCCCTGCATCACCTCCCGCGTGAAGATTTCCTGGATGTCTGCGCTGGAAGCGTACACCCAGACCTCAACGTTCTCCCCGCCTTCGGCAAACAGCCGCCGCACCTCGTCCGCCGTCAGTTCCCCCAGCGCACTCTGCGGATGGGTGACCACCAACAGGTCTTCCATGCCGATTTGGAAAGCGGGCGCATCGAGCGTTTCCGGCTCGCCCAGCCGTAAACGCAGGTCGGCAGCGGATTGGGAAACGGAGAGACGGATGACGGCGGAGATTTCCGCACCACAGGCGTACACATCCTCCAGCCAGGGTTCCGCCGCCGGGCTGGAGGACACGCTGACGACCGGCGGGGGGTCCGCCAGGGATGTTGTTGGAGAGGGGGCGCAGGCAGTCAGGAGAACGAAGAGAAAAAGCAGGGCGCGTTTCACAGCAGATGAAGGGTCAGGGAGATGATTCCGACAACCGCGCAGTAGATGGCGAACACATACAGCGAGCGTTTGCTGAGATACCCAATCAGCCAGCGGATGGCAAGCCAGCCAAACGCAGCCGCGCTCAAGAAACCGATTGCCAGCGGGAGCAGGAACGACGTCAGGTTGGGCATTTGCAACACATCGAGCATCTCGTAGGCCCCCGCCGCCAGCATCACCGGCACCGACATCAGGAACGCGAAGCGCGCCGCCGAGGGCCGGTCGAACCCCCGCAGCATCCCCCCACTGATGGTCGTGCCGCTGCGCGACGCTCCGGGAAAGACCGCCAGAATCTGGAAAATCCCGATGATGAGCGCATCCAGCCAGGTCATCGCTTCGAGTTTGCGATTCTTTTTCGTCAACGCTTCGGCCAGCGTCAGCAGAATCGCCGCCGCAAACAGGCGGGTGGCGGCCTGAAGCAGGGGCTGCCGAAACAGAGTCTCCACCGCGTCTTTCAGCAGGTAGCCCGCCAACAGCGCGGGGATGGTGGCGAGGAGAATGTAAAGACCGAGCAGGGCATCAGGGGTCCGGCTTGCCTTAAGCGAAGTCGAAGGGTCGCGTTGTTTGAAAATGGAGAGTAAAAATTGGAGAACTGCCTGCGCAATGTTGAGCAGGTCTTTCCAGTAAAACACAAACAACGACACCAGCGTCCCCCACTGGACGATGACCAGAAAGGAGAACATGGCGTTATCGGCGGGCAGGCCGAGCAGAGTTTGCCCGATGAGCAGGTGGGCTGTAGAGGAGACCGGGATGAATTCGGTCAGGCCTTGAATCAGGCCGAGCAGAAAAGCGTGAAAGAGATTCATCAGGCAGGCTCAATGGACTGGTTTTTGCCGATAGCTTCGCGCAGGAAGGCTTCGATGGCCTGTTTTTCGGCGGAAAAATTAATTGCAAACGCGGCAATGGCGAGGGGAAAAACGAACAAAAGCGGAATGAAAAGAAGCAGATGATAGGGCAGGGAAGAGCGAAACTCCAGTACAGGCTGAGGCGCATTCAGGTTGACATACCCCACATACGCCAGGCGGCGAAAGCGCCTGATGCGGCTATCGCTGACGTAAATCAGCACTTCGCTGCCTCGCTTGCGGATGAAACTGGGAACTTCCCACGATGTTTTGCCCGCCTCGTTCAAATCCCCTTGCATTCCGCGCAAGAAATCGCGTTGCTCTGGCGTGAGCGGCTGAGCGCTGATTTTGACGCCGCGTTTCAGGCTGCTTTTTTGGGTGTCGGTCAGGCCTGCCGCATCGAACATCCCCCAAATGCTCAACACCGCAGCGGCGAGAATGGCAGAACTGCAACACGCAATCAGCCCCACCTGCCAGGTCAATGCGAACAGATTCTCCAGGTTCATTCCAGTCCTCCTGCGTGGTGCGTGGTGTGCCGCCGGGCGTTGCCCTGCCAGAGTTTCAACAACGCCGGCGCATGCTGGGTGAACGTGCCTTCGGCAATATACGCGCGAATTTGCTCCATCAGTCGTATCAACGCCCGTAAATTGTGGATGGAAATCAGCGTGCCGGCCAGCACTTCTTTGGCGACAATCAGATGACGAAGGTAGCCGCGCGTAAAGGTGCGGCAGGTGTAGCAGTCGCAGGTTTCGTCAATCGGGCGCTTATCGCGGGCGTAAGCGGCGTTCATCAGGTTCAGGCGGCCCTCCGGGCTGAAAGCGGCGTGATGACGCGCCAGGCGGGTGGGCAGCACGCAGTCGAAGATGTCTACCCCGCGCAAGACGCCGTTAATCAGGTCTTCGGGCGTGCCGACGCCCATCAGATAACGCGGCTTGTGTGCTGGCAAAAGCGGCGTGACCACATCCAGCGTGCGGAGCATCTCTTCTTTCGTTTCTCCCACCGAAAGGCCGCCAATCGCAATGCCGGGAAACGGCAGGGAAGAGATAAACTCCGCCGATTGGGCGCGCAAATCTGGGTCCACGCCGCCCTGCACAATGCCGAAGAGCGCCTGGTCTGCGCGGGAATGCGCTTTCAGGGAACGCTCGGCCCAGCGGTGCGTGCGCTCCATCGCTTTTTTGATGTAGGCGTGGTCATTGGGGTCGGCGCATTCATCGAAAGCCATGATGATGTCGGCCCCCAGGTTGTTTTGAATCTGGATGGAGCGTTCCGGCGTGAAGCGGTGGGTTGAACCGTCTATGTGACTCTTGAAGGTCACGCCGTCTTCGTCCACTTTGCGCGTATCGGAGAGCGAAAAGACCTGGAAGCCGCCCGAATCGGTCAACATCGGGTGCGGCCATTGCATGAAGTGATGCAATCCACCCATCTCGCGCACCAGCTCGTCGCCAGGACGCAGGTACAGGTGATAGGTGTTGGAAAGCACCAGCGAAGCGCGAATCTCTTTGAGATGTTCTGGGGTCAGCGTTTTGACGGTGGCCTGCGTGCCGACCGGCGCAAAGACCGGCGTTAGCAGGTCGCCATGCGGAGTGTGGAAGACGCCCGTTCGGGCGCGTCCATTGGTGGCAGTGATGTCGAATTCAAACATGGGGACGATTGTAACGCAAAAACGAGCAGGCGGCGGAGAGGCCCCACCGCCTGCCATGTATTTCGATGATGTTTTATTGTTGGGCAAAGGTGTCAATCAACTTCTTCACGTTGCCGCCTGCCGCATACAGTATCGGGCAGGTACAGCCGCGGTTGACATATTCCTGCACTTTGGCGCGCGCTTCTGCGGGTGTGCCAGAGGCAGTAATTTTGTGAACCAGTTCATCTGGCACGAGGTGCTTGGCCTTGTTGATTTGCTCTTTGGTTGCCGGCCAGCCCAGAATTGATTGAATTTCATGCACCACCTCGTCACTCACCTTGCTGGCTTTGGCAATGTGCGGCTGCTGGGCAATATACTGGCACAAGAGCATTTTGGTCGTATCTATTGCTTTATCATGGTCATCGTCTACCGAACAGACAATCAGTTGCGGACGGTCGAGGTCTTCGACGCGCCGCCCGGCCTTTTTGGCGCCCTTATCGAGTAATTCGAGTGCTTTGTCGTTGTATTCTGGGGCGACACAATAGTTCAACACCACGCCATCGGCGATTTCACCGGTCAATTCCATCATCATATCGCCGGTTGCGCCAATCATAATTGGCACGTTGCGTGGCTCACGGCGTCCATGCACCACATCCAGTTCGATGCCATCTACGTGAACGAATTCGCCGTGAAACGTAACACGCTCCATGTTGAGCAGGCGGCGCATGGTCAAAACGGTTTCTTTCATTGCCAGCAGGGGTTTTTTGCGTTCGATACCGACGTTCTTCGCCAGGGGGTCCCACCATGCGCCGATGCCGCAAATGATGCGGCCCGGGGCCAGGTCATCCAGCGTCAGAAACGTGGCTGCCAGCAGACCGATATTGCGTGTCCAGTTGTTAATAACGCCGGACCCAACTTTGATGTGTTGGGTGACGGCAGCATAAGCGGCCATCGGCACGATGGCATCGCGCACCAGACGGCTTTCGGCTTGCCATACGGCCTCGAACCCTTTTTCTTCTGCATAGCGGGCGTAGTCCAGCCCATCGCGCAGGTCGTGCGAATCTTGCAAATAGAGAGCAACACGAGCCATTGTTTTTTATCTCCTTTCGATGACCGAATCTTCGAGTGATTTGAGAATGCGTAAATCTGCGGGCGTATCCAGGTCTAATCCGAAGTGCGCGTTTTGCACGATTTCCAGGCGTGCGCCGACCTTTTGTGCGGATTCGCAATGCCGCTGAAATGAGCCTGGCCCAAAACTATAGGGGATGATACCGCCGGGGTTCATAAACAACGCATTTGTTCCGTCCTGGTGACGGTCGGGAGCAATCACCACGCAAGGGGTTTGGCGCGCCCGGTCGAGCAAACCACGTATGTCCTCGGCGGTGAGCAGCGGCAGGTCAGCAGGTAAAACCAGCACGCCGCGGGTGGCGTAATTTCGTGCTAACAGCGTTGCACGCGCGAGCGCCTGGTTCAGATTGGGATTGCCGTCTTCCAGCACGGTGCGCGCACCGAATTCGCGGGCAATGGCAAGGGCGGCAGGGTCGCGGCTGACAACGAGCGTCTGCGAGATTTCGGGCATTTCCCGGAGTGTTTGCAGGGTTTGCTCCAGGAATTTGCGATTCAAGATGCCGCGCTCGTCATCAGTCAGCACACCAGAGAGGCGAGATTTTCCCAGCCGCAACGGTTTGACGGGGACGATAGTCCAAATTGTCATACAAATTGCTCTATCAAGTGTAGCACATCTTGTGCCAGTTGACGGCGGTCGTCCGAAGTTTTCATTAAGGTTTGGGTGACGGCTGGATGAATTCCCAGTGCTTGAACATCTGCTGCTAAATCGGAATCGCTCTCATCCAGGACAAACCCGGTCAACAACGTGCGGCCGTAGTGCCGGGCAACCGCCAGCGCCGAAGGTTCTATTCCCAATTCGCGGAACATCTTGGCTGCTGGCCCTTTCACCGCCTGCCCGCCGATGATGGGGCTGACGGCAACTCTCACCGATGGTCGCCCTTCCGCTAGAAGAGGGGAAATGATTCGCAGAATGGGGTCAATACTGACCCAGGGATTGGAGGGGCAAATCACCAGCGCATCGGCCTGTTGTATGGCTTCCATTACACCACTGGCCGGGCGTGCCCGTTCAATGCCCTCGAAGCGAAAGCCCCGCACAGTTGGTTCGCAGCGCTGGTGGACGAAGTATTCCTGAAAGGGCAGTTCGCCGAATTCCACCGTCTCGACGATGGTTCGCACCGGCGCGTCGCTCATCGGCAGGATGGTGTGGCGGATTCCCCAGCGTGCGCAAAAATCGCGGGTGATGCTGGAGAGGGATTCGCCGTTGCTCAAACGGCGGGTCCGCTCCAGGTGGGTGGCGAGGTCTTTGTCACCCAGGCGGAACCAGGTTTCGGCGCCGAGCCGTTCCATTTGCGCGAAGACGTGCCAGGTCTCGTCCTTCCTGCCCCAGCCGGTGAGCGGGTTCGCCAGCCCGGCCAGGGTGTAGCAGACGGTATCCAGGTCGGGGGAGATGTTCAGTCCCCAATGAACAAAATCATCGCCGGTGTTGACGATGATGGTGAGGCGTTCGGGCGGCAAAATTTGCGCCAGGCCGTCAGCCAGTTTGGCGCCACCCACGCCGCCTGCCAGGGCGACGATGGATGGTGGACGATGGAGTGTGGTTGGTTGTGAGGGGGGATTGTGCGTCATTCGTAAAACAGGGGTGTTGTTCCGTCAATTGTCAGTAACACCTCGTCGAGCGGCTTGAGCGCCTTTTCCCCTGCCTGTTCCGCCGGGTAACCGAGAAACACCATCCCTTGCGGCTGCCACGTGGAGGGCAGGTGCAGGGCGCGGATGACTTCTGCCTGTGCGTAGAGCGGCCAGCAAATCCAGTTGGCGCCCAACCCGCGCGCGTGGGCGGCCAGCATCAGCTGCAGGCCAGCCATCGCAACGGATTGCACGCCCATCAGTGTTTCTTCAGGGGATTGGATGCGCACGGCTTCGGTGTCGCGGCAGAGCAGGATGATGTGCGGGGCTTCGCTGATGCGCTTCATTGAGCGTTTTACACGTGCAGTAATTTCCGCTTCGGGGGCCGATTCGCGGCGCATGTCGGCCTGCATTTTGTCCGTCAGCGCCAGCGCCAGAGATTGGCGTGCCGCCTGGTGTTCGACCAGGACAAAACGCCAGGGCTGAAGACCGTGCGCAGAGGGCGCAAACGTGGCCGTTTCCAGGATTTCACGCAGGATTTCCTCAGGAATACGCTGGCCGTTGAACTTGCGAATGGAGCGGCGCGAACGGAGAAACGTATGGAGGCTCAGAAGTGTTTTGGATGACATGTTCGTATCATGATTTGCTTAGCCGCTTATCTGGTTTTGTGGTTTTCAATGTGCATCAATGCGTTCGGGTAAAATTTTGTAAATCACACGCACCTCGCCAGGGTTGGCTTTCCAGGGTTGGCCGGTGTATTTGAGCGCCAGCGTGTTGATGTGTTGCAGCCCGCCTTCTTCGGTGATTTCTACCACCCGTCCACGAATTTGCAGGTAGCGATAGGGGTTGGCCGGGTCTTGAATCACCATTGCCACGCGTGGGCGGGCGCGCATATTGCGGTCTTTGACGCGTCCCCTGGCGGAGTTAATCAGAATGTGTTCATCATCGTGGTTGAACCAGATGGGCGTGACCTGCGGCGAGCCGTCTTTCATAACGGTTGCCAGGAACAAGAAGGCACGGGTTTCATCTTTGAGCAGGTTGTGATATTTTTCGGGAATCGCTTTCATGGTCTCTCCTCATTTACCGGAACATATCCTGCTCTTTGGGGCGCAGCAATTCTTTGAGCGAACCTTCCTGCAGCGGGTAAGGGAATCCGCGCACGTGGACGACGGGCGTCCCTTCGGCAGCCTGCCCCATCACCAGCGATGCGGCGGCGGCCAGTTCATCGGCCACGCCAACAACTGTAATCTGGAGTGTGTAACCGAAAAGGTCGCTCCAGCCGCGCTCGTCTATCAGGCCGGGGAGTCCGCTCAGACCGATGGCTGAACCGACCGTCCCCAGCCGCCAGGCGCGCCCGTGAGAGTCAATAATAAGAACACCGAGACGTTTCCCACTCGCCGCTTCCAGCCTGGCGCGGATTTCGGCGGCAGATTGGTCGGGGTTTTCTGGCAGGAGCAGCACCCATTCTCCCTCACCTGAAGAGGGCGGGGCCACGTTGGAGTGGTCAATGCCGGCGTTGGCGCACACAAAGCCCAGACGATGTTCGACAATCACCGTGCCGGGACGGGTGCGTAGAATCTCGCGGCTCTCGCGCAGAATGAGTTCTGCCAGGCGCGGGTCTTTTCCGGTTTTTTGTGACAGTCTCAGCGCCGCATCAGACGGAGTCACTTCTGCCAGGTTGACGAAGCGATTTTCGGCCTTGCTGACCACTTTTTGCGCCAGAACCAGAATATCGCCGTCTTGCAGAGAGATACCTGCCTGCTCGAGGGAAGACAGAATCAGCCCGGCGAGGTCATCGCCGGGTTGAACGAGCGGAACGTTGGGGAGGGGGGTGAGGGTGAGAGATTTCATCTTGTCAATCAGCAGTCAGCCGACCTGTTGTTACCTGTTTACGCTCACTGATGACTGCTTACTGCTCACTGTTCATTGACCCCGGTTATCCTGATTCCTGCATGGCTCGCACCATATTGCTTGTTGATGTGAATCAAAATCGAAGTCAACCCTTCGACAACAACGGAATTTTCGATGGGACCGGCATCCCAGCCGGTGAGCCCGGCCGCCTGAACAAGTTTCAGCGCTTCCTCGCGCGCGGCTTTGCTGGTGCCGGTAACCAGCACATCACAGGGTACTTCGTCATCGTTGAGGAGGTGTTCGTGGGAAATGTTCTGAAACGCATCCACGACCTCTACCCCTTTGCCCAGAACTTCCAGCGCTTCCTGTGCGGCGCTTCCGGCAGGAGGCATTTGCACTCTGGTCACTTTGGGGGGAACAAGCGGCACGGTGACATCTACGAGAATTTTTCCCTGAAGCGCCTCTCTGACGCTTACAAGGGTTTCGCGGTGCGCGGCATACGGGACGGTGAGTACCACAATATCTGCCTTCTGGGCAGCGGAGAAGTTCTCCAACCCTTCAATCGCAGCGTTTCCGCCCAGACGTTCGTTTAATTCGGCAGCGGTCTCCTGTGCTTTTTGTGCGCTGCGAGAGCCAATGATGACGCGATAGCCGGCCTTGGCCCAGCGGTATGCCAGTCCTTTGCCTTCTTTGCCGGTGCCGCCCAAGACGGCGATGGTGTAGAGCAGTGAGTCGGTCATGAAATGTCGTCCTTTTGCCTGATGTTTTCGTGGATGGGTTACAGATGAAGCGTTTAGGCTTTCCCGAATTTTTCCTGGTAGCGCTTCCAGGTTCGGCCCGCCAGTTCGTGTGCTTTGGCAGCGATTTCTTTTTCGTCCAGCGTCAGCAAAGTGCGGTTTTTCATTAGAAGTTTGCCGTTAACGATGGTGGTCGTTATCATCGTTTCGCGGAAACCGAACAGGATATGCCACGGCAGATTGCCCTCGTTCAGAGGGGTGGGAGGGGCATAGTCCACGAACACCAAATCGGCGGCGGCGCCTGGCGAGATTTTGCCGATTTCCTGACCGAAGAAGTGGCTCGCCTGTGCGGCGTTGTTATACACTGCTATTTCGACCACCGTGTATCCTCCCATGCGGCGCGGGTCGCGGTGATGGATTTTGTGGAGCAGGTAAGCGGTTTTCCACTCTTCCCACATCGCGTTCGAGAAGCCGTCGTTGCCCAGACAAACGCGTATCCCACGCTGCAGGTAATCTTCGACCGGCGCTACACCCACTGCGTTGTTCATGTTCGAGCGCGGCTGGTGTGTAACCCACGTGCCAGATGCAGCCAGGATTTCGCGCTCGTGTTCATCCAGGTAAACGCAGTGCGCGGCAATGCTGTTTGGACCGAGAATGCCGTGCCTTTCCAGCCAGACCACCGGGCGCACTCCGGCGCGTTCTTGTACAGCGCGGCCATCGTCTTCGCTTTCTGAAAGGTGGATGTGAAAGCCCGTCCCTTTCGGAGCTGCCTGACGGCACAAGTCCAGGGTTTGGTCGGAGAGTGTGAGCGATGCATGTAAGCCAAAGACAGCGCGAAGCAGAGGGTTGTTTTCCCGGCGAGTTCGCTCGATGAAACGGACGTTTTCTTGTACCCCGGCCTTCATTCGTTCCGGCCCGTCGCGGTCGGTCACCTCGTAACATAAACAGGCGCGTACTCCGGCCTGTTGTACGGCCTCTGCAATGATGTCAAGCGAACCCACGATGGCATTTGGTGAGGCGTGATGGTCGAACAGGGTGGTTGTGCCATGCCGAATGGCATCGGCCAGGCACAGGAGCGCGGAGTAACGGATGTCTTCTTCGGTCAGCGATCGGTCAAGCGGCCACCAAAGTTTTTGCAGGATTTCCGAAAATTGTGCAGGCGCATCGCCGGGGATAGCCATGCCGCGCGAAAATGCTCCGTAGAAGTGTGTGTGCGCACAGATGTTGCCGGGAAGCACCAGTTGACCACCGGCATCCAGCACTTCAGCATCAGGATAACGGTTGCGAAGTTCGGGTTCGGGGCCCAGGTCAGCAATTTTGCCATCTACGATGAAAATGCTCCAGCCGGGCAGGACGCGGTTGGGTTTTTCCCATGTAACCAGGGTGGCGTTGGTAATCAGCATCAAATTCCTCCGTAACATCAGGCGCTTATCCCAGCCCGAACTTTTGGGGGGCGGGCAGACGCACGCCGCTCATTGCCATTTCCCGCAGCACCTGGAAGACACCTTCGCGCATCTCGGGGTCTTCTCCGTACAGGTGTGGATAGAGCGCAGCCAGGACGTTTTCGGTTGGTGTGTGGCGCAGATAGTGGAGCGCAGCGCGGCGGTAATCGGGGTTATCGTCTTTGAGCGCCAGCAAGAACAAATCGGTGGCTGGTTCGCCGGGGATGACGCCCATCCCGTACTTTCCGGCAAATTCGATGAGCCAGGGCATTTGTTCGGGCGGCAGTTCGCGTTGTGGAACGCGGGGGTTAGGGTGTTGCAAGGCTTCCAGGATTTCTACGGCAGCGTTTCGCACCACCCACTGCTCATCCTGTGTCGGAATTTTGCTCAGCAGGTCGCGCGCCCAGTCCTCGCGCACGCGCGCCAGTCCATACACAATCGCACGGCGGACAAGAATATCCTGGCTGGTCACACCGTCCTTGAGGGTTTCGTAACCCTCCACCGGGTTGTTGGCGAGTGCTTCGGCAGCGGCAATGCGTAGCTCTTCGTCTCCGTTCAGCAAGGCGGTGGCAATTGCTTCGAGCGCTTCGGGGGTGCCGATTTCTACCAGCGCCAGGCAGGCTGCCTGTCGCGCCACGCCAGCGGACGTATTGAGAACCTGGATGAGCGCCTCGACCGATTTAGAGTCGTGAACCACTCCCGCGCCCAACGCAGCCAGACGGCGCAGCTCGTTAGAAGGGGAGAGCATCAACTGCCGGAAAAGCGCACCGATGTTTGGTTCACCGCTCAGTGCCAGGGCGGCAATGACCTGCGCACGCAGGCCGGCTGGATGGTCTTCGTTTTGTAAAATTTGAATCAGGGAAGCAATTACGGCGCTGCGCCATGGGGCTTTGGGTGGGGCATCACGCAACAGGCGTGCCGCAGTCAGCCGTGGGCGGAGCAGAATATGGTCTTCTGTGGTCAGCAGGGCGTTGGTCAGTGCGCTCACATCACCAAACGCTGCCAGATAACGCAGGGTGGTTGTGCGTCCAAGCCACGGTGGCTGATTCAAAATCGGCTCTGCCTGGGCCGGGCTGAGTGCTTTTCCGGCCAGGAAGCCCAGATACACCGGGTGCGCAAAGCGCACCAGGCTGCCACCGTGCGCCGCCAGAATACCGGAGACGGTCATCTGCGAGACCAGGCTGGCCGGACGGGGCGGGGCAGCGTTTTTTTTGCTTGCGCTTTTGCCTCCCAACAGGCCTGCACCGCCGGGAGCAGCAGCTGTTTCTGCTGAAACGGGTTCAGCGGTGGTTTCAGGCATCTCAGAAGGCGCCGAGGGGGCTGGCTCGAACGATTTCGTCCAGTCTTTTGCGCGTCCACTTTCGAAGAGCGGCAAGGCGTTCAGGCTGGCCTGTGCGCCGATAGCATACAGAGCTTCGATGGGTGCTTGCGGCGGTAGCAGGCGGCGCAGATGGGCTTCAATGGCATCTACCGGACGTGCGCCGCGTACATCGCCTGCGTAGGCCGCCCACACTTTCAGGGTCAATTCCAGCGGAGTTAACCCTGTGTTGCCCTCCAGCAGCCAGCGGTTGAGCAAAATGGGGTCAATTGGGGTCAGGAAGGCCTGCGCCCATGCTTCGGGGGCAACGTATTTCTGCCACAGCATCGTCCAGGTTTGCAGGAACGTGCGCTGTTGCTGGCGATTCCAGGGCATGATGCTGAGCGGAACAAACCCCAGTGAGAGCAGGCCACCGACGTGTTCTGGCGCACCGGTGGTGATGACCCGTGCGCGCGGGAATTGGCGCAGGATGACGCGCAGATAAGCGGTCACTTCCTGTACACCGTTTGGAGTGAGTTCGTCCACACCATCGAGCAGGAGCAAGGCGCGTCCGCTCTGGAAGGCGTATTCCACGAAGCCGGGCAGCTTGCCTGCGGTGAGGACGCCGCTCACTTCGAGCAATTTATCCACAATCGGGTTCAGGAAATCGGTCGCTTTTTTGGGGTCTTTGAGTGGCAGATTCAGGTCAGCGACGTGAATGAAGAACGGAATTTTCTCGTGCAACGATTGTACTTCAGGGCGTCGGTTGACAATTTGAGAAGCCAGGTGCGCCAGGGCAGTGGTTTTGCCCATTCCGGGCTGCCCAACCAGGATGAGATTGACCCCGCCGGAGAGCGCTTCGGGAATGGTCAGGGTTTGGTCTTTGTAAAGGGTGGCAATTTCGGGATAGTCGGGCAGGTAAGGGATGGCCTGTTCGGTAATTTCGATATGCGGGTGAGGCGCGCCCGGGTCGGCATACGAGGGGGGAGCCAGCAGGCGCGTTTCCATTGCAATTTCATCCAGCGCAAAAAGCGAGGCTGCCAGGTGTGCGCTTTGCGTTTGTCGGAAGACAATTTTTCGGTAGGCGGTTTCCTGGTCAGCGTTGCCTTGCAGGGCGCGCTCGCGTTGTTGTTCGCGCAGTGAGTCCAGCATTTGCCGGAAGGTAGGCCGCAAGAGCGCCAGCACCCACCAGATGACGGTGGCTGTAATGGCACCAAACCAGAAGGAAGGCCAGTTTAGCCAGTTGAACAAATTACGCATAACGGGGCTCCTCCTTAACCGGCGAACAAAATCCTGCCGCACGAGGGGCAGTTGACCAGCTGTTGCGCGTGCCGCGCCGTTTGGGCATGCGCACGTGTAATGACCGCCCCGCAGGCATTGCAGGCGTCATCGCTCAGCGCGGTCACGGCTACACCGCGTTTCTGCTGGCGCAGGGTTTCGTATTGGGCAAGAAAGGCCGCCGGAACAGCGGGTACAACAGCCAGCCGCTGCGCCAGAAGCGCTTCCCGTTCCTTTTCGAGGGCATCCTGTTCCGTTTTGAGCGCAGCGTTCTTGCTAATCACCTGCCCCTGTGTGACCAGATAGGCTTTTTGGGCGGCTTCGAGCGCGGCGCGAGCTTCTTCCAGCGCCAGCATCGCTTCCAGTTGATGGTCTTCCAGCGCGCTCAAGCGGCGTTTGAGCGCGGCGACATCGTTTTGCAAATCGGTGAGTTCTTTGGGGTTGTGGATTTTGCCGCTATACAGGCTGGCTTCGGCTTGTTCGAGTTTAATGCGTTGTGCCGCAGATTCTCGTTCTGCTTCTCCTAGAGCGCGTTCGGCCTCTTTCAGGCGGCCTTCGGCTTCTTGTTGGCTGCGGCGGGCGGCTTGCAGGTCGGCGTCGTGTTCCAGTGCGTTCCGAATGGCCACAAGCCGCGCGTTCAGTTGGTCGAGACGGGTGTCTATTTGTTGCAGGCGGTAAAGGTGAAGGGCGGCGCTCATGGAGCGAATTATACCTAATTCGTAACTGTCCGGTTGTCTCGGTATGAGAGATGTTCGTTAAGAAAGCGCACCCCCAATCCTGGGTTATCTGGCAGAATCAGGGTTGCGCCATTGTAGATGATGCCAGTGAAAGGGTCGTTGGCAATCAACAAAGGGCCGTCCAGGTCGAGATAGTCGCACAGGGGGGCCAGATGTGCTGCAGCGGTGACTCCCAGCGTACTCTCGACCATGCAAGAGAGCATGATTTCCATCCCGTGCGCGCGTGCGGTGTGAATGGCGCGCAGGGCTTCGCGCAGGCCACCGGTTTTCATGAGTTTAATGACGACGCCGTCAACAGCACCGGCATAGTGCGCCACGTCTGTCGAGGTTTTGACGCTTTCATCCGCGAAGAGTTTGACTTTTACTCCTCGTTTGCGCAGTTCCTCGCTCAGCCATCGGTAGGCCTGTGCATTGCCCGGCGGCAAGGGTTGTTCAATGAACTCCAGGTCATAACCTGCCAGGCGCGGAATCAGTTCCAGCGCCTGCTGGGGCGTCCAACCAGCGTTGGCATCTACGCGCAGGCGGGCATTCGTCACCGCGCGGATGGCAGCAAGAGCAGATTCGGGGTCTTCTGGGCCGAGTTTGACCTTGAGAATCGGGTATCTGCTTTGACGGGCGGCGGCCGCCATTGCTTCGGGATGGTTTATGCTGATGGTAAAGGAAGTTTGTGGCAGGCAGGTGGGCGAAAGACCGAACAGCCGGTAGAGCGGCTGTCCGAGCCGTTTCCCCCACAGGTCGTGCAATGCCATATCTACGGCGGCGTGCGCGGCAGCGGGTCCGGGCGGCAGGTTCTTCAGAATACTTTCCAACGCATCAGGGTCCTCGCCCAGTGCAGGCAGCGCATTGAGCCAGTCCATTAGCGTTGCCTGCGTATCGCCGTAATATGGCACGGCGGCGGCTTCGCCATAACCGGTGAAGCCGCCGTGTTCCAACCGTACCAGCACATTTCCGCGCTGGTCGCTTGCACCATGTGCAACGCGAAAAGTGGTTTTGAGCGTAAGCGTGAGGGGGGAAACCGTGAGATTCATCGAAATCTTCTCGCGCCGCGATAGTTTTCTGCCAGCCATTTGCCATACCGTTTGCTTGCAGGGTCGAAGCTATTGAACGAAACACCCCAATCGGTGCCATTGGCGTGAATAAAATCCTCTCCGCCGAGCGAAATCCCGACATGGGTAATGCGCGCTTTTCGCACGTAGCCGCGTGCATCCGGGCCGGGGATGTCGTCTTCTTGGGAAAATTCGCCGAAGAAAACCAGGTCGCCCGGCTGGAGTGGATCTTCGACCGGCTGGCCTTTCATGAATTGCTGGTCGGCATCGCGCGGGATGGTAATGCCCAGAAAGGCGTAGAAGGTGCCGGCAAAGCCGGAGCAATCGAATCCGTAGGGGGTGCGTCCACCCCAAAGGTACGGCACGCCAGCAAAACGGCGCATCAGGTGGAGGGTGCGTTCGATTCCTTCGGATGTGGGGTCGGGTCGGTCTTCCGGCAGGGTCAGGTCTGTCAGCCGCACCTGCCATCGGCGTCCATCCGGCAGTTCGAGCCAGGCGGTTTCGGCGCGAATTTCTATGATTTTGACTTGTGTAGCAAAGGGAAGTTTCTGGGTTGGCACGCCATGCTCGTCGCAGGCTTCGGCCAGCATCGCAGAGACAATGGCAGTGCAATCTGCCTGATAGGCGCGGACATGCGCTTCGGGACAGGGATACAGCGCGCGGGTGTGAACCCAGCCGGTATAGCCATCGTGCGGAAGGTATACGCGCGTCCAGTCTTCCTGGTGTTCCAAAATCCGAACGGCTTCGCCCATCCGTACCTGGCTGACGCGCTCGGTGAGAAGGCTGGCACCGCGCCGCAAATCTTCGACCGGGCGGTTGACCAGCGCCCAGGGGGTTTCGGCGGTTAGCAGAATGCGAATTTCGTCGGCGCGGACATTGCCTGCCAGGTTGCGCGCTTCGGCGTGCATGGCTTCGTTCAGCACCGTGCCGGTCAGCGTTCCATCGGCGGTCAGACGCACATCGAAGATGCCGTCGCGCTCATCGGGGTAATGTTCCAGTTTATAACGGTAGAGCGTATCGCTCACTGCGTTGCCGCGCCGCGCCCAGAAATCGGTCACATGCGCCAGCCACTCGTTCAAGACGTCTTCGTGAACGTTATGTCCCACATTTTCAGGAACCCACAATTCGCTGGCAGGGATGTGTCGCGCCATAAATTCGGCATGTTTCATCGGAGCGTTTACAGCATCCTGGGCACCCTGCACAATCATTGCTGGGCGTGTCACGCGGGCAAGGTCTTCAGCGGTATAGTTTGGCTCACGGATGATTTCTTCGACCGTCAGGCGCACCAGGTCGCGCCAGTAGTCGGCGCCCAGACCGGCATGCAACTCCTGCATTTCGCGTAGCCAGAATGGGCGTTCCCGCGCAATCACTTCCGGGTCAAACACAGATGGCTCGTTCTCGACCAAATCCGGGCTGACCCAGGCGTTGCCGGCCTGAATGACGCATGTTTGCACCACGCTGGGGTGTTCCATCAAAATTACCAGCGCAATGTTCCCGCCGTTGCTGTGTCCTACGATATGCGCACGCTCGAACCCTAGCACACGCACGAGGGCGGCCATATCGGCAGCGTGTTCCTGGAAGGAGTAGGATAGCCGGGGATTGCCAGATTTTCCGTGACCACGACAATCTGGCAGGATGATGAAGTGTTCTCGTTCCAGCCGGCTGACGACGTTGTACCAGCAGGAACGTCCAGTTTGGGTGGAGCCGTGAATGAGCAAAACGGGCGTTTGTCCGGGCTGGAGCGCGCCAAAGGTTTCATAGAAAATTTCCGTGTCGTTGACGGGGGCGTAAGGCATGACGAAGACTCCTGCGGAGAGGCTTGCGTTGAGTATATCACGAGTGCCGCTTTTCCCCGTCAGGAGCGTGTGTAGATGGTGAGCGCATCCTGGCGGATTGTTTGGCGCAGGCCTGCCGTCTCCAGGATGGAGTTTAAGATAGCCTCCCCCTGCGCAAAGCCGGTGTATCCGCGCACCTGACCGCGAAAATGTACCTCGCCGAGTGTCTCGAAGGAAAAATGCGCTCGTTTGCCGATGACTTCGACGCGACGTCCCCAGCGGGCCGGAGAGACGCGCACTTGTTCGATGTCCTCCCACATCAAACGGGCATGCCGCAGGCCGTTTTCGTAGGCCACGCCTTCAGGCGAGAGCGTCAGGCGCGTGCGCCGGTCCATCCAATTCCCCAGCGAGATGGAAAGGGCAGAAAAGTAAAGGAACCCGATGAAGACCCAGACCCAGGTTGGTACAATTGCCCACGTTCGGATGAGCAACAATCCGATGGTGGCTGCCAGTGCCAGCAACCAGGCGTTTCTTTCTCCCTGGCGTGGGAGAAGTTCCGGTGTAAAGGTTTGTGGTTCGGACATGAAAAAATTCAATTTTCCTCACCTGCGTATTTGAGCAATGCCTGCCGCCGTGTATAGACCATGATGGAACTGGCGCGAGCGATGGATTGTACTACGAACGGGTCGAGACTCATCAGAAAGTCGTGCGCCGAAAGCCTGCCGGCAAAGAATTCTCTGGCGCGTTCCATGGCTTCTTCGATTTTTTCCGGCGGCATGGTGCGATAGACGAACAGGGAAAGCGGCGAATTTTTCATGTCGAAATCGACATCGTTGGTGCGTCCCATCTCCAGCAGGCGGTATAAAATCGAGTGCTGGTCTACCCATGGTGCGTAATCAATCTCCGGCAAGAAGTATTCTAACCGTTTGATGCTTGTACCTTCGCGCGGCAGGTCTCCCAGAAACAGGGAGAGTGGGGCATCGCCGCCGGTGGCTTTTGCCAGCGCCTCGATAATGGTTGTGGCGAGAATTTTAATGCGTAGAAACTCCCGCGCAATCCGAATGTTGTTGCGTGCGTAGCGTGTCAACTGCTGATACTCTTCATCGGAGGGCAGGCCGCGATATTGATTGAAGACGGTGTTGGGATCGAGGTTCTCAAAAAAGGCATCCATCTTGCTCAACGCCTGCCGATAGGTGCTGATGGAATAGACATCTGGCATGCGGAGGGCGGCGTTGGTTTCGGGCAGCAGGTTCCAGGTGTTATCGAGAAAGCGCGAAGGGTCGGCTTCTCCAAAGTTTTCGATGTCTTTGTTGGCGAACAGGACGGCGGTCTTGATGGCTGCAATGCGTTCTTCTTCGGATAAAAGGATGCCGAAGCGTTCACAGATGCCGGGCAGTCTCTCTTCCATCACGTCGAAATGAGATTTTCCATCTGCGGTAAAGGGTCGGAAAGGGATGGTTGCTTCGATGCATAGAGAAATGCGCAGCAAGTCCCGGTCTGAAACCAGGCTTCCGATTTGCTTGCACATCACCAGTGCGCTCAGGAATTCATTCAGCGCAGAAATGGATGTCAGTCGCTGTCCGGGTTTCAAGTCGAATACGTCCAGAATCAGGGCTACCTGCCGCTCGTCTGCACTGAGATTTTCAGCAACGATAAAGGCGGTGTTCTCCTGACGCACGTAGGGGGAAATCATTTCCCAGATAGGGGGCGAAAACCCCATATCCACCTGAAAGTACACGATGTCATGATAGAGCGCAGCCAGATTGCGGATAGGGTCGTTGACATCTACAAAAGTGAAGACATGTTCCAGTGTGTGAAAATGACGCGCCTGGGCGGTCATCGCGCGATGAACGGTGACAGACAGGTCTTCAAGTTTCTCCAATGAAACTGAGGCCCCCAGTTCACGAAAGGACTGGTTGAAGATATTAATCAGTTTTTGTACGGTTCCAACTTGCATGCGAGGCTCGCTTTAGAAAACATCACCCGGATGCGAGTGAGAGACCGGCTTGCATATCCAGAGTTCCGGGTATGGCAGACGGTATTTGTTTTTTTATTCTACCGCTTTTGTCTATTTTCCAGTATAGGCCGTTGATACCAGGTCAAGTCTGGAAGATTGCCCGGAAGGCTTCTGCCGCTGTTTGATATTGGAACACAAACCCCATTGCCGTTAAGCGCCGTGGAATGGCAAATTGTCCATCGAGGAGGAGTGTGCTCATTTCGCCCAACACCAGCCGTAGGGCAAACTCCGGCGCCGGCAACCAGAAGGGACGTTCCAAGGCATTGGCGAGGGTCGAGAGAAATTCGGCATTGGAAACAGGATTGGGCGCAGTCAGGTTGAAGGCCCCAACTGCTTTGTTGTTTTCCAGCAGAAATCGCATCGCCCGGACGTGGTCTGTAAGGTGAATCCACGAAACGCCTTGTTTTCCGCTTCCGAGGGGACCGCCCAGGAAGAATTTGACCGGCAGCGCCATGAGCGGCAGAATCCCGCCCTCGGCATCCAGCACCAGCGATGTACGCAGGATCACTCGCCGTACGCTGAAGGTTTCAATTGCGCGGGTCGAGTCTTCCCACCGGGTTGCAACCGAAGCAAAGAAATCAGAGCCAGGGGAGGCGCTTTCATCCACTGGTTCGTTTCTGCGCGGGCCGTAATAGCCAACGCCGGAAGCTTGCAGGAATACTTTTGGCCGGCGCGGGGCCTGTGCAAAGGCAGCAACAAAGGCTTCTCCTGCTTCGATCCGGCTGGACAGGATGCGCTGTTTTCGTTCCGCTGTCCAGGGCCATTGTCCAACGTTTTCACCGGTCAGGTTGACCACGGCATCCATCTGAGAGAAAATATCCAACCAGGGGCCGACCGTTCGTCCATCCCAGGCAACGGTTTGTGCGCCGTTTTGGTGGTGGGCGCGTGCCGGGTTACGGGTCAAAATCCAAACCTGATGTCCATCGGCCAACAAGGAGCGTGTCAACGCTGACCCAAGAAAGCCGGTACCACCGGCAATCAGAACATTCATGCAATTCTCGCCTCAGTGCATTGGAGTATAATTTGCGCGGTTCTGGAGAGAGTATGGAAGTCCTGGTCTTGAACGCCAATTTTGAGCCAATTCATGTTTGTAACATGCGGCGCGCCATCGGGTTGATGCTTGCCGGAAAGGCTACGTTGATAGCGAACGGACGCGGCGAAATCAAGACGGTCTCGACTTCCTTTCCTCGTCCGTCGGTCATTCGCCTGGAAACGATGGTTCACCGTCCGCGCCCGCGTGTGAAACTCAGCCGCCGTGAGGTCTTTCGGCGTGATAATTATACCTGTCAGTATTGTGGGCGGAAAGTGAACAACCTGACGATTGACCATGTTGTGCCGCGTCATCTGGGCGGAGCGCACACCTGGACGAACGTTGTTGCTGCCTGTCCGGCGTGTAACCATCAAAAGGGAGGTCGCCGGTTGGAAGAAGCACACATGACATTGATTAGCGTTCCACGCGAACCACCTGCCAGCGCGCAGTATATCTTTGGGCCACATTTGCCTGGCAATGAGGAATGGCTTCCTTATATCGAAGGCTGGTAGCGAAACAAAAGTGACAGTCACCTGACCTGGTGACTGTCACTTTCTTTCGGCAAAGTCAGACTTATTTCTCGAAAATCCAGCGGTCTACGTCGCGGCTCCAGGAGACCAGTTCTTCGGGTCGGAACCACAAAGCGGTTTCTTTTTCGCCATTTTCCGGGCTATCAGAAGCATGAGTCAGGTTGCGTCCCACCTCGAGGGCAAAATCATGCCGGATGGTGCCTGGCGCGGCTTCCCAGGGGCGGGTGGCGCCCATCGTCTGGCGGATGGCGGCGACTGCGTTGGGGCCTTCCCAAACCATCGCCATCACCGGCGCGGATGTGATGTACGCAATCAGACCGTCGTAAAATGGCTTGCCTTTGTGAATGGCATAATGCTCTTCGGCCAGGGCTTTGCTGACTTGCAGGAATTTTGCTGCCACCAGGCGCAAACCGCGCCGCTCCAGGCGGGAGATGACTTCTCCAACCAGACCGCGTTGCACGCCGTCGGGTTTCACCAAAACGAGAGAACGTTCCACATTTCCTCCGAAATTTGAAGTGTTGAAATAACGCGCCCGATTGTACCAGAAAAAGCAGAGCGGGAGTTTCCTCCCGCTCTGTGCAGTTCAGCGCAAGAGTTCCTCCGCTTTGGTGTAGGCATCCAGAGCCTCTTGCAGGCGGTTGGCGCGCATATAGGCATCGCCCATTGTTTGCCAGACGATAACATCTACCGGGTGGCGGTATACGATTTCGTTCAGGTCTTCGATGACTTCCTCCAGCAGTTTTCCCTTTTTAATGAGTCTGGCGTAATTGTTCATGGCGTCATCGAGTTTGCCCTGGTCGAGCAGCTCTCGTGCTTTGTTGATGAACGACGCATCTTTGTCTTGCAGTGAGGAAGTCGAGCGCAGGCGGAGTGCCGGAGGAATGGGCTTGGTCTCCGTTTGTGGCGCTATGGACACCGGCTTTGTTGTTTCGGCGGGTTTTTCTGGAAGGGAGGGCGCTTCCTGAACCGGTACCCAGCCAGAGATGGGCGTGGGAGATGGCGTTTCTTCGTCTCCCGACATGTCTTTCAGCCAATCGGGCAACGGTTCTGTTTCGTCTTCGGACGCCGTGGGGTAGCGTGTCTCGGTTTGAGCTGGTTCAGTCAGGCTATCGAGCCAGTCTGCAACCTCGGTAGCCGAGGATGGCGTGGCGGCAGCGGCGGGCGCGGACGTTTCCCAGGTTAACGGCTCAGCGGCAGCAGGTTCTGCGGGCGTCTCCCAGGGCAGTGGCTCAGCAGCGGCAGGTTCTGCGGGCGTCTCCCAGGGCAGTGGCTCAGTAGCAGCAGGTTCTTCAGGAGTTTCCCAGGGCAGTGGCTCAGCAGCGGCGGGTTCTGCGGGAGTTTCCCAGGGCAGGGTTTCGGCGGGTGCAGCGGAGGCTTCGCCCGTGTCTGCCAGCCAGGATGGGGGCTGCTCACGGCGTTCTTCGGGTCTGGTCAGCAGTTCTTCGGGTTTGGCGCCCTGACGCGCAGCCAGGGATTCGAGCCAGCGCAGGGCTTCGTCCTCTTCGTCCGACGCGGTGGGCGCAGCGGGGGCGGAGGATGGCGTGGAAGCAGCGGCGGGTGCGGACGTCTCCCAGGGCAGTGGCTCAGCAGCGGCAGGTTCTGCGGGAGTTTCCCAGGGCAGGGCTTCGGCGGGTGCAGCGGAGGCTTCGCCGGTGTCAGCCAGCCAGGCGGGGGGCTGTTCGCGGCGTTCTTCGGGTGTGGTCAGCGAGTCTTCGGGTTTCGCGCCCTGACGCGCAGCCAGGGACTCGAGCCAGCGCAGGGCTTCGTCCTCGTCATCAGCAGCCGGGGTTGGCGCGGATGACGCGGCAGCGGCGGGCGCGGACGTTTCCCAGGGCAGTGGCTCAGCAGCGGCAGGTTCTTCGGGAGTTTCCCAGGGCAGGGCTTCGGCAGTGGGCGGTGCGGACGGTGCGCCGGTGTCAGCCAGCCAGGCGGGCGGCTGCTCGCGGCGTTCTTCGGGTCTGGTCAGCAATTCTTCGGGTTTGGCGCCCTGACGCGCAGCCAGCGACTCCAGCCAGCGCAGGGCTTCGTCCTCGTCGTCCGACGCGGTGGGCGCGGATGGCGCGGCTGCGGCGGGGGCAGGTGGTGTCTCCCAGGGTAAAGGCTCTTCGGCAGGTATGGCGGAGGTTTGCCAGGGCGATGGTTCAGCGGCAGGTGCAGATTCTTCCAATCCCTTCAACCATTCAGGGGTCTCTGCCTTTGTGGCGGGTGTTTCCGATGTGGATGGCGCTTGCGGCGTCCCGCCCAATTCTGACAGCCAGTTCAGGTCTGTTTCTGCGGGCAATGTGGAGGCGGCTGCAGGCTGTCCCCATTCGTTCGGCCAATTTTCGGAGGGGCTTGAGGCGACAGATGAATCCGTAAGGGAGGTGCTTTCCCCCAGCGGAGCCCCCAGACCGGCCAGCCAGTCCAGGTCTTCGGTATCGGATGCAGGGGTTTCGTCCTGTGGTTGCGCTATTGCAGAGGGCGCCATTGCTTTGAGCCAGTCCGGAATTTCTGCCTGTGCCAGTTCTGCAACCTGGCCCTGTCCGGGAGAAGGCTCGGGCTCATCGAATGTCATGGCGCTTTCCTGGAATTCGCCTGTGGCAGGCCCCCATCCGGCTTGTTGCAGCCAGTCGGGGATGTTTTCGCTGGAGGGTGGAACTGGAGCAGCAACAGCAGGTTCACTTGCCGCTTGCCAGGCAGATTCCTGGCTGAGTGTGTCGTAGTCTAGCCGCTCAACCTGTACGGCATTGTCGGGAACATTGTCGGCCTCGAACAGTGAACCGCTGACAAAAGCCGCATAGGGGTCAAGCGATTGGACTCGTTTTTTGTATTGTTCAATGCTTCCGGCCAGGCTGGTGCCGGGCAAGATTTCGACTAATATGCGATTTGCGTCCAGATGGTAGGGATACTGTCGGAGGAGTTCCGTACAGATTTCGGTGGCTTCGACTTTCATGCCAGCGCGAAAATAAGCACGCGCCAGAAGGGTTCGCAAGTCGTAGCGGGTGGGGTCTTCGGCCAGTACCGCTTTGATTTCGGTGATTGCCTGTTGGTATTGTCCCCCTTTGGTGTACATTTGTGCCAGCGCACCGCGTGTCAGGCGGATTTTTGGCGGTTCCAGGCCATCCCTGCGCCCGTACAAACGCCGGAGTTCGTTTTGGACGCCAGCATTGGACGGATACACTTCGTAGGCGCGCTCCATATGCCAGATTGCCCGGTCCAGGTCTTTTTGCTCGTCGCTGATGATGCTCATTGCCAGATGGGAGACGAAATCATCCGGGACAGAGAGAAGCACGCGCTGAAAGATGTCGGCGGCTTCGGCAAACCGGCGCGCTTCGAGGTATGCTTTGCCCAACAGTCGGTATGCCTCGAGGTATTTGGGGTAGAGTTTCAGCAGATGCTTACAGTGAGCAACGGCTTCGTCATAATGTCCCTGGTCAATCAGGGCTTCGATGTCGCGGTTGTAGAGACGCAAGGGAACTTTACTCATGGCATAACTCCATGCTAGGCGCGCTCTGCCTTATGGGTAAGGCAGGCCAGGGGGCCGAACCGGGCGCGGATGGTGGTGTAAGAATAAGTATGCACGAAACACCAGGAAATGGCAAGGACATTCCAATTCAATTATAGAACAAATGGGACAGATAGGTACAAAATGGTGCGGAATTGTAATCCGTAAAGGTCTGCTTTCAGGAATAGAACAGCGGCAAGCGGGCAACAGGCGAGGGACTGAAGCGGTGGGCTGCTAAAACGGCTTGTCGGGCGCGGTACAGTGCTTCGGGAGTGTTGGCATGAATCACGAAGAGCGGCTCTCCTTGTGTGACCAGGTCGCCCACTTTATGTAAAATCTCGAATCCCACGGCATGGTCAATCGGGTCTCCTTTTTTGACACGCCCAGCCCCCAACGCGACGGCGGCTTCTCCGATGAGCCGGGCATGAATCTGGGCGACGAACCCTGTTTCGGGAGACGGCACGGTCTCGATATATCGGGCCTGGGGCATCTTTTCAGGCATATCCACAAATGAAACATCTCCGCCCTGTGCAGTAACCAGTTGCCGGAACTTTTGCCAGGCGGCGCCGTTGGCGATGGCGCTTTCGGCCATGCTGCGGGCCACTGCAAGGTCAGGTGCGCGCTTGCCTAAAACAAGCATGTGGGCAGCGGCATGCAGGCAATGTTCACGGAAGTCTTCCGGGCCGTTGCCATGCAGCGTTTGAATTGCTTCGCGCACCTCCAGCGCGTTGCCGACCGCCTGACCAAGCGGCTGGTTCATATCTGAGAGCAAAGTCTTTACTTTACGCCCTGCGAGTTCCCCAATCGTGGTCATCAGGTCGGCCAATTCGCGGGCTTCGTCGAGGGTTTGCATGAATGCTCCCAAGCCGACTTTTACGTCGAGCAGGATGGCGTTGGCCCCGGCAGCGATTTTCTTGCTCATAATGGAGGATGCAATCAGCGGAATGGATGGCACGGTGCCGGTTACATCGCGCAGGGCATAGAGTTTGCCATCGGCGGGAGCCAGGTCGGCACTTTGACCGGTGAGAACGATGCCAATTTCACGCAATTGTTTTTTGAACTGTTCGGTAGAGAGATTGACGTTATAACCGGGAATGGATTCCATTTTGTCAAGCGTGCCGCCGCTGAAACCCAGCCCGCGCCCTGACATTTTTCCGCACGGCAGGCCGCAAGCCGCCACAACGGGCAGGACGACCAGGGTGGTTTTATCGCCTACTCCACCGGAAGAGTGCTTATCCACTGCTATTTCAACCACGTCGGAGAGGTCCAACACTGTGCCGCTTTCGGCCATCGCCAGAGTCAGGTCGGTGGTTTCCTGCGCGGTCATGCCGTTGAGCAGGACAGCCATTGCAAAGGCGGCAGCCTGGTAATCAGGAATGCTGCCTTCGGTGAAGCCGCGAATAAAAAAACGAATCTCTTCGGTAGTAAGCGCTTGTTTATCGCGCTTTTTGATGATGATGTCCACTGCGCGCATCAGGAATCTCCTTTTGTCTGACAACCGCTATTGTAAACCAAAAGTAAACAACGCAGAGACGAGCCGAAGCCGTTTCTGTGAGTTAAGCCTTGACCAGGCGAGGTCCGTCTGGCGTATCCTGCACCATCCAGCCCAGCGACTGAATGCGGCGCCGGTATTCATCGGCGGCAGTCCAATCTTTGCGGGCGCGGGCAGCCTGACGCGCCTCAACCAACGCGAGGATTTCTGCGGAGGCTGTTTCTTTCGTGTCAACCTGTAACCGAGAGGTGCTTTGTGCCATCTCCCAAATGACCGGGGGAATTCCTGCGGAGAGCGGAGTGGGCATCTGAAAGTCCCCAATTTTATCCAGCCGAATGACCGAGCCAGAGGGGTAGATCACTGGCTCGAAGGTGCGCATCAGCGTGACAGAACTGATTCCTATCACCTGGCCTTCGCCACGCCGAAAATCGAACACAAAGCCGGTATGTTCATCTAAACCAATCACGGTATGTCCATCTGGCAGTTGCGCGTACCACTCCTGGAATCGTTCTTGCCCCATGAAGCATCGGCTGGTATCTAAATCTTGCCCGCCATCGGTGTTGTTCCAGTGAGGGATGAAAGAAAGCGGCACTCCAAAATCGTTAAACAAGCCCAATCCCGGAACGGTATATACATCCTGCCCTGCTTTGTAGATTTCATACACCGGCAAGCCCACCTCTCCAATCGCAATGGTGGCCGCAGAGGCAAACACCAGTGCTGCGCCCATGCGATGCCGGGCGCGAACTAAATGCCATGCCAGGCTGTCTTGCAGCTGGCGAATGGCGTAGGTGGGCGACCCCGGCCCCATAAAAATAAGGTTGGCATTCAAAAGCGGGGCGCACACTTCGGGGTCTTCTGGCGTAAACGCAGTGCCGCGCTTGCGGGCCGGAATCGTGTGAATTTCAGGTTTGTAATTTGCCAATCGGCTCTGGAGAAAATTGGCGATGCGCCCGGCAACTTGTGCTGAGTTTAACTCGAACCCGGCGGGTGTTTCTAAAATGGCAACGCGCAACGGTTCATCTATCTGGCGGGCAAGATGTTCGAAAATGCGTCCACCTACCAGTGAGGTTTCACCAGAGCCAAGCAGGGCGATAGGGCCGATTGAGGTCATAGTCGGTTACTGCTCAGGTAGAGGCTGAAATTTCAGCAGCTCTTTCTGTCCGTATTTGGGCGCACCTGGCACGGGAATAAATTGTTCCAGGCGGAATTGCTGGTCATAGGGCGCGCTATGGGTGATGATGTATGCGTTGGCAAAAACGTAATCCAGTCCTATATCAGCCAGATAGCGTGCAGCCTGCCCGGTTTTTAAGGATTGAAAGTAGGGGTAAGAATTAATCAGCCCGTCCATGTTGACAATCGTGCGGTTTCGGATAAAGTATCCGGCGCTTCCACCGCCCGTCATGCCAATCACTGCTCCTTCTTCCGTGTATCCTTCCAGAATGGTGAGCATATCGAGATAAGGCTGTCCGGCGTAGGGACTGACGTAAGGCATTCGGCGGATGATGGTGATTGAGAACGTCCAGGCTAACAGCAGGCTCAGCGCGCCAGCCGAGGCCCAGGTGGCTGCGCTCAGGGTTCGGTGCGGCGGGAGGATGTCGAGCAATCCGCGCAGCCCAAGTGCGCCTGCCAGAACGAGAGAAAGCATTTCGGTCGTCCAGTACCATTCGTGCGAAGCGGCGTATCCCATCGCAGAATATAAAAAGCCGTGCAGCCAGGCGCTCAGAAAAAGCGGAATGAAGCCGGTCTGAATCAGGCGCGGCAGAGTGCGCGAGGGATTTCTTAACATCACAAACAGCCAGACCAGGATAATCAGAACGAACGCACTCCAGTACCAGGCTTCAGGGTTGCTGGTGAAGGTTTGCGCCCAGGTATACAAAGGGCTGGTAAGCACCCCCCAACTTTGGGAGTGGAGCGGGTCAAGTGTGTAAACATCCAGGATGGTCTTGTTTCCCCCGCCGTAGGCATTTCCGGGCAGGCTGCCCCACCAGCGTTTGATTTGTCCGCTTACCGGCATAAAAGTGCCGAAGAGCCAGTGGTTAATGCCCAGATACGCGAGCAGTCCTGCCGCAAAAGTGCCATAATAAGGTAATCCTGCGTGTAGCCATTTAGATAAAAGACGAAACTGAGAAGAAAAAAACCAGAAAAGAGAAGAAAAAGCAAACCCGCGCTCCAGCGAAACCTGTTCTTGATGCAAAGAAATAACCCGTAAAGCGAGCCGTACAGCCAGTGTAAAAATAAACATCGCTCCCCAATAGAGCAGAGGGACAGCACGTGGCATTTGCGCCAGACCCAGTGCATTGAGTGACAGCATTACACCAGCAGATAACCCTGCGGTAAGCGTAACCCCAAGCAAAGCGCGGACAAAAATTTCACGAATGCTTTGCGTTTTGGGGTGTTCGTACAGACCGAGAAGATAGAAAATGACCGCCTGTACGACGAACGTGACTGCGCTCATAATCATTGCCGAATCGGTGAAAGAAAGCATATAAAACTTCAGGCCAGCGCGTTGCAGATAGGCTCCCACAATCGTCCCAAATACAAGAATCAAATCGAGCGGTACCAGGTAACGCATGGAAGTACGCCGGAACACCATCCAGACCCCCGCAATCAGCGCCAGGTAAATGCCGTCCAATCGGCTGAACAACACAAACAAGGCTGCCAGTGCCAGACGGATGAAATCACCGTTTGTCAGAGATTCTTTTTCGTCCAACTGTTGCATCAGCCGCAAAAAAAGCAGGACAGAAACAGCCACCAGCCCGGTTTCCAGCCCTTGCTGGGTCACGATGGCATGGATATTCATATCCAGCCCCCAGTAAGCGGCAGCGAGCATGGCAATCGGTTCTCCCACCGTCTTTTTGAGCAAGCGAAAGAGAAGGAGAGAAGCGATGACGCTCAATGCAGCCATGACCACGAGAAGAACACGCAAAGGCAGAATCAGGTCGAAACGCGCCAGCGCAAAAATCGGCACACACACCAGCGTCCACAGCGGATGATAGCCATTCGTCGGGTTAATCCCATCGAATGTCGAGCCATGTCCTTCGCTGATGTTCTGAGCAACTTTGAAGTAGTAATATGCATCGTCGCGCACAAACCAACGCATGGAAAAGTTATGCGGCGCCGAAAAAGCAGCATAAAGATGAACGCCCATCACGACCACGATGAGCGCCCACTCGAACCAGTGAAGACGCTTGAGAAAATTCAATTTTTATTAACCTCGTTTGTATCAGATTTCCAGTGTAATTTTACCGAATTGTTCTCCTCGTTCGAGACGTTCGTGTGCCTGTCGGGCTTCATGCAGAGGGTAAGTTCGGTCGCGCGCCACAGGGAGTTTACCGGTCGTCACCAGAGTCATCACTTGTGAAAAATCGGTCAACGTTCCCATGGTCGAGCCAAGCAGGCTCAGGTGTTTGCCGAAAATGAAACGGTTGTCAATTTCAAATTTCGGACCGCCTGTGTTTCCAACGGTTAAGATTCTGCCGCCTTTGCGCGCGGCACGAAACGAGAGCGGAAATGTTGTGCCGACGTTGTCCACGACCACATCGGCACCCTGCCGGTGTGTGGCCTCGAAAACAGCTTTGTGCCATTCTGGTTGGGCAAGCCGGTCTATCAGTACGTCTGCGCCGAGCGATTCAGCCAGGCGCAATTTTTGGGGGCCGGCACCAACCACAATTACGCGTGCGCCAAGGTATCTGGCAATCGCAATGCTGGCTGTATTTACCCCACCCGAAGCACCAACTACCAAAACAGTTTCTCCGGGTTGCACCTGTCCCCGCGTAACCAGGGAATGCCAGGCGGTGAGATACACCAGCCCGGCTGCCGCGGCCAGGTGGAAGTCAAACTCTGGCGGCAGACGAAAGAGTTGTCGTGCTGGCAGGGCAAGATATTCACAGTAAGTGCCACGCCGGGTTTCACCGAGCAGGCTCCAGCGAACACATCGGTTATCGTTTCCGGTGCGGCAGGCTTCGCATTCACCGCAGCCAGTGTTGGCGTCAATCACCACCCGGTCTCCAATTTGCCAGTCGTGAACGCCTTCGCCCAAAGCGGCGATTTCTCCGGCACCATCCGCGCCGGGGATGTGGGGATATTCCAGGCGGATGCCCGGCCAACCATTCCGTACCCACAGGTCAAGGCGATTGAGCGCCGCAGCGCGCAAACGAATCAATACTTCGCCTGCAGCAGGCTCAGGTGTTGGAAAATCGGCATATTCCAATACCTCGGGGCCGCCGTGCTGATAGAAGAGAATCGCTTTCATCGGAATTGAATCTCCCGGATGTGAACCTGGGCCACCGCACCCTGATTGTTATCTCGAACGAGCAGAACCAGGTGGTCAAACTGCGCAGGCCCGTTTTCAAAACGGATGGTGACGGTTGGGTCATCGGGCAAATCGGTGAATTTCTTGCTATATTCGATGGCGCGGGTCTCGCCTGGCGGATAGACCAGCACCTGCACATCGAAATCGCGCATCGAGCCAGTGGTCAAAACGAGTTCAGAAGCCGCAAGCGGCTGGCTAAAGAAGAATTCGTAGAAGATGGGGTTAGCACGTTCACCACGCGCCAGGGTTTCGGGGTCGCCATCTATCAGGTCTTCGAGACGCCCGCCACTGAGTTGCGAATGCCGCACGCGCACGCTCTGACCCATCCATTCTATCGTCTGTTCGACTGGCGTGCGGCGCGCCAGGTCTTCTTCGGCCAACACCTGACGAATGTTCTCGACCAGGCGGGCATTAAAGATATAAAATCCGGTCTCGCCATTGGGGTAGGGAATGGTAGAGCGCACTGTCACCTGAGTAAATTTGGGGTCGTTGCGAATTTTTTCGAACTCTAACCAGGTGGCCACGAAATAGTCATTGTCCGTAAAGGGGTGGTCGGGGTTGATGAAATCATAAATCTGCCCCAGGGCCACGCGCGACTGGAACTCACGCGGGACGAAGAAATTGACGAAATGCTCTGCGCCGTTGGCCCACGAGGGGGTAATATAGAAGCGCGCCTGGGAATCGGCCTTTAAGGCCGGAACGACCGTCTGCTGGTAAATTTGTTTTGCGCCGTACTGCATTCCATAAAGGCCGTAGTCGGTGTACCAGGTCGGTCCGTTGCGCAAGGAGTCAGCCAGCATAGCGACGTTAATCACAACCAGTGACGCGAACGCCAAAAGAGAAACCAGGTTGCCGAGAACCAGAGCAGGCAGCCGCCTGGATTCCAGCCGTTTGGAGAGCGATTCGGCTGTCGTCAGGATGACATCCAGGCCGAGGGCGGTGAGCAGGCTGGCCGGGACGACGAACACCAGCGCACGCGTAATGCCAATTTCGGCCAGCGCCGCTCCGGCAGGTGCAGCCAGCGCCGCAAAAAGAACTGTCCGGAAGGCGGAAGCGCGCCAGCGCCAAAGCGAAAGAATCAGACCTGTGAACAGAAATGGAGCAAACCACAGGGGAATATGGCCGTATCCACGCATCTGGTGACGTGCCATATCGGGCGAATCGAAGAACCAGTAACCAGGACTCAGACCGCGCAGGTATTCGGAAGCAAAGCGTGCCAGTTTGTCGGCAAGCGGAGTCGGCTGAACCCAATAGGAGCCGAGAGAACGCAAATGGTCAAGCGGTGAGTATTCTATCGTCAGCCGGAAACGGACATACGGCAGAGCAAACAAGGCCACCAGGCCTAACGCCTTTAAAAGAATAGCGCGCTGTTTCCAGTGATAGGTCAGGTCGCTGAAGAAAAGAAGCACTCCCGTCAGTGCCAGAACCAGTTGGCCGGGGCTATAGGAATAGAACGCCAGCCCGGCAAAGACCACCGCCCAATACACCTGCTCCGGGTTGCGTAGACGGTACGAAAGATAAAAGTATAAAAAGGCCGTGTAAAACGAGACAAATAAGACCGTCTCAAACGCGGTGCGTGAGTGCAAAAACCAGGCAGGAACAATCGAGAGCAAGAGCGTTCCCAGCCACCAGCGTTTTGCGCCCAGAAAATCACGCAATATCAACCCCACTGGAACTGCCGCAAGCAAAGTGACTAGCACTGATGTAGCGCGCGTAACAAAGATGGATTTGCCAAACAGAAGATAGGGGATGACTTGCAGATAAACACTGGCGCTGAGGTTGAAGTAGAGACCGTTTTGGAAGTAAGTGGGCAGGAAGATGCCTCGCGCCCCCCGAAAGCCATCCCGAACCAGGTCGGCGGCGGTGGCGGTTTGGATGGCTTCATCGCCAAAGAAATAAATGGGGAAATCGGTCAGGCCAATCAGGCGTGTGAGCAGGTAAGTTGCTATGCCAAGGAGGAACAACCAGATAGCCAGCCGTTCGGCAGGCATCTGCAAAACCTGGATGGAGACCTGACGCAATTTGGACAAAGAAAATCGGTCGAGAGTCGGCATACGCAGGCGCAGACGTCGTCGTGCTTCTCGATGAACGAAGGCGCGCCCCTGTCGGTCAGTGGTGATGGTGATTTGCAAAACACTTTCCGGCGGCACCTCGGCTTCAATCCGCACATGCGCCATGCCTGCGCCGGCGGGGATTTCGTACTCAGCGCTTGTTTTTTTGTGGGGTACCGACTCTTTCTGCTCAGAAGAATCGGTTTCGTAGTAAAACGCCGCTTGTTCCGATGGTGCAGAGAGACGGTGGCGCAACACTTCCCATCCCCGTAGAAGCCAGGCAAAAACGCGTTGGCCGGCTGTCTGCAACGCCCGCAAAGATAGCCATTGCACCTCGTTACGGCGTGCCAGCAAAAGCAGGTAATCTAATGCGGCCAGGCTGATGACCAGCAGGAATAAAGTGACAAAGTATTGATTCGTCATGGCCGGTAAGATTGTAACTGCTCTTTGCTCACTTTGTAAGCAAAATACAGGGGATATTCGGGCTGGTTGCGCCGTTGTTCGGCTATCCACGCTCCGCCAGGAATTTGTTCCGCGATACGGCGCAGCTCGGCTTCGCGCGACGGGATGGCGAGAAAGAGCGCATCCCTGTCTTTGGGTAGGGCATTCAGGGCTTCGGGGGAGGGATTAAAATCGTATTTTTCTACATCCGGGTTGAAGTAACCGAAATTGCCGTAGTGAACGCGCGTCATCGGCTCTCCAATGAGAAACAACCGCCCGCTGTCCTGAAGCGAGCGTATGAGCATGCGCGATTCGTAAGTGATTTCGTTGTTCAAATCCTCAAAGAAATGTCCCTGCTGATATTCTACAAAGTAGTAGCGCGTGTTTTGCCAGCCATCCAGCAAGAGAACAACAACGACGAGGACAACGCTCAGATGTCGCAGGAACGACTTCAGGACAGATAAAGCCTGTGCAACAGCAAGCAAGCCCAAAGCGGTCAGCAAGGCTGCCGCCGGCGCACTGCCCAACATGCGCTGGTTGCTTGGCGGCCCCACCGTGAGTGCTGAACCAAACACCAGCGGTGCAAAAAACCAGGCGAGCAAGGTCAACACACGCAGGTCGTGAAATTTCCAAATGGCAATTGCCAGGCCTGACATAAGAAATACTGCGGCGATGGGAGAGAAATAGGCGCGCGGACTGCTGAAGAACTGGAAAGGCCCACCCGTGTTGATGAAAACCAGAAACGATTTGAAAAATTGCACAGTCAGCACCTGGGCGGCGCTGAGGCCGGTATAGGCCATTTCTTCCTGCAAACGGTTGCCCTGCAGCAGGCCAACGCTTTCCAGCCGCTGGTTGAATTCGGGGTTACTCTGATAGGTTCCCACCAGAGGCGCAACGGTGAGAAAGGCTGCTGCCAGCCACAAGGCCAGGCCGCGCCAATGTGCGCGCAAGAACCCGTGCCGGGTGACCGCAGCCCATCCCCACATCAGCAAGCCCAACGCTGGCGCCAGGCGGCTGCCAGGATAGGTGTAAAAGCATAAGCCGGAGACGATTCCGGCCAGCAAGTACCAGCCGGCCCCGCCGGAACGCATAGCGCGCCAGACCAGCCAGAGCATCAGGCCCGAAGAAAGCGAATCGGCGATATTATCCACCCCTAAGCGGCTGAAATGAATGTGATAGGGGAGAACCGCCAGAATCGCCCCTGCGCTCAAGGCCAGCGGCCTACCAAAGGCTTCGCGCGCAAACAGATACAGGAACAAAACAGCCAGAACCCCCGTCACGACACTGACCAGGCGAACCGGCGCAGCGGCATCGTGGCCGAATAGACCAACGCTCAGAGCATAAGGCAAATATGCTACATACGGCTGGGAAGCCCAGGCAATAGCAAATATATTGCGGCACTCACCACGCAGCAGACATAGCGCCCCTTTGCCCATTTCGCCTTCATCATTGACCATCGAATACGGAATTCGCTCCACGTTATACGCGCGGAAGAGAGCTGCCAGTGCAAGAAGGAACAGGACGGCAACCACTTCCAGGCGGTTTTGCTTCCACCAGGCACGCAATTCGTTGCGGTTGGGCGTCTGCCATCCGCTTTGATTCAAGACGCTATACCCAAATAACCCCAGGCTGAGAATCCACGTAAGTGCGAGCGCATAGCCGTTTTCCTGCGACTCAACAGGACGAGCTGCATAGTTTGCAGCCAGAATTGCCAGCCCAAAAGCGGTGAGCCAAAACCCAAAACGGGGTGTTGGAGCAGACTGCGCTTCACAACGCATTTCAGGCAAGGCAGGAAGCCGCCACCCAAAAGTGCGCAGACTGAGAATCAACAAAGTTCCTGCAAGTACGTACAACGCCAGCCCCGGAAGCGGCGTCGTGTTGTTGCCGAGCGCAATCAACCATGTACGCATATCCCAGTAAGCCGGATCCTCAAAATAGGACAGGAGCAGCATCATCTGCGCGGCGGCAGCTGTCGTCAGCGCCAGAAGCAGTAACGCCACGCCGCCGCGTTGTTCAGGAGGAAGTGCAAAGCGGGTAAAGAATGCTTTCATCGAACGATTATCCAAACGCTCATTTTGGCTTACGCGCCACGCCCAGCAGGGTGCTACCGTAGATGACAAACATGGTCACATCATCCAGCCCAAGTTGATTCATCATGATGGTCAATTCGCCGCGCCGAAAAGGGTATTCTTCCCCAAACGGCCAGGCTTTGCCAAAGGCGCGCCGCACAATCAGGTTGTAAACTGAGTTCTTCCAGGGGACCATCACCGCAACCACACCGCCAGGACAGGTAACACGCACCTTTTCGCGCATCATTTCGCGGGCGGTTTCCCGGCTGAAATGTTCAATCAGCCCAATGCTGAAACTGACATCCACGCTGTCGTTGGGTAAAGGCAGGCGCAACGCATTCGCAACGGCAACCTGAAAATGTGGACTGATAGTGTGCGTTAAACGAACCGCCTGCGGAGAAAGGTCAAAGGCCAGACATTGCCGGGCATGCAGCCGTTTCTCCAGATAGTGCAGGGTGCGCGCGGAGCCACAACCAATTTCGAGCAGCGAAGCGGAAGGAAGCGGCCCAACAAACTGCGCCATTTTGCGGGCATACGCACTGGAAAAAAGAAACCGCACCAGCCAGAGCAGGCGGTGAAAGAGATTGGACGGAGAGGCGTGTTCGGCCCAGAACGTATCCCACAGGCCAGGAGCAGGTTGAAGCGACATCGAAGTTATTTCAAACCAAGTTCAGCGCGGGAGATGACCAGGCGTTGAATTTCGCTGGTGCCTTCATAAATTTCGGTGATTTTCGCATCGCGGAAGTAACGTTCTACCGGCAACTCTTTGCTGTAGCCCATGCCCCCATGAATCTGAACAGCAGCATGGGTAACGTACATCGCCGTTTCGGAGGCAAACAATTTTGCCATTGCGGCTTCCTGGGTAAAGCGTTCGCCAGTGGTTTTGGAGCGTTCCTTTTTCAGTGCGGCATTGTAAGTAAGCAGGCGCGCGGCTTCAATACGGGTTTTCATATCAGCAATCTTAAAGCCGGTGCCTTGAAACGCACCAATCGGCTGGCCGAAGGCCTCCCGCTGCGCGGCATATCCGCGTGCGGCTTCGTAAGCGGCTTCGGCAATTCCTAACGCCTGGGCCGCAATGCCAATACGGCCTGCATCCAGCACAGTCATCGCAATTTTGAAGCCCTCACCTTCGGCTCCGAGCAGGTTTTCAGCAGGGATACGGCAGTCATCAAAAATAAGTTCGCTGGTCGCCGAAGCACGGATACCCAGTTTTGGTTCTTTCTTGCCGCGTTTCAGGCCGGGGGTATTCCCTTCTACCAGGAATGCCGAAATGCCCTTGTGTTTCTTCTCCGGGTCAGTCATCATGAAAACCACCAGGTAATCAGCCACCGGGCCACTCGTCACCCAGGATTTGCGTCCATTCAGAACGTAGAAGTCACCCTGCCGCACAGCGCGGCTTTTCATGGTACCGGCATCCGAACCGCTCATCGGCTCGGTGAGCGAATAGGCGCCAATGGCCTTGCCCGAAGCGACCGGCGTGACGAATTTCTTTTTTTGGGCTTCGGTGCCAAATTTGAGAATGCCATGACAATACAGCGAGTTGTTGACCGACATGATAACGCCGTGCGAGGCATCGGCTTTAGAAATTTCCTCCAGTGCCAGGACATACGCCAGCGCATCCATGCCTGCGCCACCGTATTCTTCTGGCACTTCGATTCCCATGAAACCCATTGCGCCCATTTTGCGAATGGTTTCGTGGGGAAATTCGCCGCTCTCATCGAAAGCCGCCGCAATTGGTGTGATTTCGTTGATGGCAAAATCGCGCGCAGCGTCGCGCAACATGCGGTGCTCCTCACTCAGCGGGTAAATTGCCAGGTCTGTCATGCTTCCTCCTCGGGCTTTATTTTATGGTGACAGTTTCTTATTATACCTTTGGCAGGGAAAGCAGGCATATTGTGCACAAATTTTTGGTCTTTCTTGTAAAAATCCTATCACAACGCCACCCTGCAAAATTCATTTTGAGCGTTCACAAAAATATCCGTGCGAATTCCCATTTTTGCGATACAATTCGACCCGGCGCGACAAGAATCTTTCAAAAGATGGGGTTTGCGTCATCTTTCTTACGCAAACCCTTCTTTTTCTCGCCAAAAATCCTCTCACAACGACCGAAAACGGCAAACGATGCTGAAGCGCGCCCGCACTCCCCTGGCTCGAATGCCAAATATAGGATGAACGCTCACAAAAGGATAAAGCCATGACCACTCTCAAAGACCTCGCCAAAATGATTGACCACTCCCTGCTCCACCCCACCATGACCGACGCTGAAATTCTCAAAGGCTGTGAAATCGCCCGCAAATACGATGTCGCCACCGTGTGCGTCAAGCCCTACGCGGTCCAGATGGCGAAAGAAGCGCTGACCGGTTCCAGCGTGGGCGTGTGCGCCGTTATCGGCTTCCCGCATGGCAACAGCACTACCCAAATCAAAGTGGCCGAAACCGAACAGGCCATCCGCGATGGCGCCACCGAAATTGACATGGTGATTAACATCGGCAAAGCCCTGGGCGGCGATTGGGATTTCGTCCGCGCTGACATCGAAGCCGTCAACCGCGCCTGCGTCGAAAACGGCGCGATTCTCAAGGTCATCTTCGAGACCGACTATCTCAAAGACGAGCATATCATCAAACTGTGCCAGATTTGCTCCGAACTGAAGGTCGCCTTCGTCAAGACCTCCACCGGCTACGGCTTTGTCAAGCAGCCCAGCGGCGATTACAACTACCAGGGCGCCACCGAACACGTCCTGAAACTCATGCGTCAGCATAGCGCGCCGGAAGTGCAGTTGAAAGCCGCCGGCGGCGTGCGTACCCTCGACCAGTTGCTCAAAGTACGTGAACTCGGCTGTACCCGCAGCGGCGCCACCGCCACCGAAACCATGCTCGAAGAAGCCAGGGCGCGCGGCTTTTAGACAAAACAACCCGCTATGAACCGTATCTGCTCTTTTTTGCTTGTTTTCTCGTTGCTGCTCTCGGCCTGCGCCGGGGCGGCCACGCCAGCCCCCACGCAAACGCCCGCCGCGACCTCGACGATGGAAGCAACCGCCACCCCCAGGCGGGTCACGTACACCCCGCGTCCCCCGACGAACACGCCCCGCCCGACCTTCACCCCGCCGCCAACGGCCACCTCCTGGCCTATCAACGTCTCGCTCACGGTGCAGGCCAAAGACCAGGGACAGGCGTTCAGCCCTTTCGTTCTCGGCTCCAACCTTCCGAACTGGCTTTCCAAAGAACAATTCGAGAGTGAGCAGTTTCGCAAGCGGGTGGCCGCTTCGGGGCTGACCCTCCTCCGCATCCCCGGCGGCTCCTTCAGCGATGAATACGGCTGGCTGAGCTGCGAACTGGGCGAAGACGTCCCCGGCGCGCTGCCCTGCACGCACAATTGGGTGCGCCGCCCCACCGATTTCATCAACTTCTTTCGCGGCGTAGAAGCGTATGGACGGCGCATCGAACCGATGTTCATCGTCAACGTCAATGCGACTGCGCAGGAAGCCGCCGCCGTGGTGGCCTTCTTCAACGCCAAAGTAGATGACCCAACCATCATCGGCGTGGACCGTAACGGCTTCGATTGGAAAACCGCCGGGCATTGGGCCGCCCTGCGCGCCCAAAACGGCAACCCCGAACCGCTCAACATCCGCTTTTGGGACATCGGCAACGAAATCTATGGCGGCAAATTCGGTAAGCCCGGCTGCCGCTCGGGCGGCTGGGAAACCACCTGGACCTGCATGGGCGATGAGTACATCCTCGGCACGGCTCAGAACGATGGCGTGGCGCAGCTGCGCGCCGCGATGCTGAAGGTAGACCCGAACATCCTGGTCGGCGCGGTCGGCGGCGGGGACGCAGTAAGCAGCTCAACGTGGAGCCGGGCGGTTCTGGAGAGTTACGACAGGAATTACGATTATTTCGTCGTTCACGCTTATCCCTCCTACTACCTGCTCGGCAACCCACGCTCCGAAGAAGATAGCATCCTCTCCATGCCGCAGCAATACTGGCCGACCGTCTTCGCGGGCATCGAAAAAGCCATGCAGGCCTACGCGCCGGGCGCCAACCTGCCAGTCGTGATGAACGAATACGAACTCGTGCCACCCTGGGGCAAAGTGGACACGCGCAACTACATGAACAAGCACATTGACGCGCTCTTCCTGACCGATTCACTTGGGTTGATGATTTCACGCGGCGTGGACATGGCCGCTCAATGGGCTGTGATGAACGGCAAATCGGATGACTACGGCAACGAATTCGGCCTGATGCGCGCCGATGGCACGAACTACCGCCAGCCCAAATACTACATCTTCCCGCTCTGGGCACGCTTTGGCAACACCCTGCTCCCGCTCCAATCCACTGCCAACCCGGCCAGCGAGCTCAGCGCTTACGCCGGGCGGCTGGAAGACGGCACGCTCACTCTGCTGGTCATCAACAAAAATCGCGCCGAAACCATTGCCACCATCACCTTCCAGGGTATCCAATCTATCACCGGCGGCCTGGCCGATACCCTCACCGCCCCTTCGCTCGACTCCACCAGCGTCACCTTCAACGGCAATCCAGACCCCGCCGACGACCTCTCCGATGCACCTTCCAGCCCCATTCCGGCTGCAAACGGCAACGTTCTGGAATACACCTTTGCGCCTATCTCTATTACCCTGTTACGCATTCAAGGAAAACCCTGACCCCCACCCACGTCCCAAAGGCCGACCGGCGCAGAAAACAAGTATCCCGCAAAGCCTTTGGGGCGATTCTTTACGGAGCAACCCCATGCAAAACTTCACCAACGGCGTCAACCTGGGAGGCTGGCTCTCCCAATATCCTGAATACGACCACGAACACTTCCGCACCTTCATCACCCGCGCCGACGTTGAACGCATTGCCGGCTGGGGCTTCGACCACATCCGCCTGCCGGTAGATTACCCTGTCCTGGAATCGGATAACGCCCCCGGCCAGTACCGCGAAGACGGTTTTCAGTACATCGATTCTTGCCTGGAATGGTGCCAGGCCGCCGGGCTGGGAGTGGTCTTCGACCTGCATCACGCCCCCGGCTACTCCTTCGACAACACCCTCCAGCCCGAAACCCTGCACCTGAACGTCTTGTTCGAACAGGAAGCCGCCCAAAACCGTTTCATCGCCCTGTGGCAGGCCATTGTCCGCCGCTATCACAACGCAGGCGTTCCCATCATCTTCGAACTGCTCAACGAAGTCGTCCTGCCCGAAAGCAGCCCCTGGAACCACCTGGCCCACCGAACCGTTGCCGCCCTGCGCCAAATCTCACCTGACTGCAAAATCATGATTGGCGGCAACCACTACAACGCCCCCTCCGAACTCAAAAACATCGCCCGGCTTAATGACCCCAACGTTCTCTACACCTTTCACTTCTACGAGCCGTTCCTGTTCACCCACCAAAAGGCATCCTGGACGCAAGTCGTCCGCGAATTTGACCAGACCCTCGAATACCCCGGTGAATTCACTGGCCTGGAAGCGTTCCTGCAACGCGCGCCACATCACCGCGAGGGCTACGAATGGCTGATTGGACGCCCGCTCGACCGCACCCTCATGCGCGAATTTCTTGTGCCGGTCTTCGACTTCATCAAAGAGAGCGGCCAGGTGCCTTACTGCGGCGAATACGGCGTGATAGATTGCGCCCCCGCCGAAAGCCGCCGCAACTGGCACGCCGACCTGCTCGACATCTTCAAACAATACAACATCGGACGCGCCGTGTGGTCGTACAAAGGCATGAGTTTCCGCCTGGTAGATTACGCCGGGCAAATTGCCGACCCGGCCCTCATCCAAATCCTGACCCGCCGATGACCCTCTCGCCCACCAGCCTGCTCGTCTCTCAAATCGGCTACGACCTGCGCGCTCCCATGCGCGCCCTGTGGCGCGGCGCGCTGCCCGAAGGCGGCGCGATGTTCCGTTTGCAGGAGGAAAGCGGTAAAACCGTGCTGGAAAAACCGCTCGTGTTCTGGGGGCATTGCTGGGGAAGCGACTGGTGGGTGGCCGATTTTTCGGAACTGACCCGCGCTGGGACGTTTACCCTGACCCTCGAAGAAGACGGATTCCCCGCTGTCACCTGCCCGCCGTTTCCGGTCGGGGAGTACCACCTGTGGCATTCCACCGTTAAGACAGTCGCCATCGAACAATTTGAACAGCGCGCCGAACAGGCTCGCTTCGGCAATGGATGGAAAGACTGCGGCGCGGATATGCGCGAGGTGGGCAGCCATACTGGCGCGCTGATTGGCCTGCTGGACCTGCTCAACCTCGGCCTGGAATGGCTGGGACGCGAAGACGGCCGGCGCCTGGCGCGTCAAATCATGCACGGCTGCGATTACCTCGTCCTGTGCCAGCAACGCGCCGCCGATTTAGGCTGGCCGCCCGGCAGCGTCGTCCACGAAATCCCCAATCACCCCGTTCTCATCCCACAAGACCAGGGACAATTCGTCGTCGCCCTTGCCAAAGCCTCCCGCTACATCTACGAACTCGACCGCGCGCGCGGCCTGGACTACCTGAAGCGCGCCGCTGCCGCGTATGAATTCCTGACCCGCGTCTGCCAGCCTTCCACCCTGCC
>JANWWK010000039.1 GCA_025056175.1 Anaerolineales bacterium | reverse complement strand
ATCCAGCAAATCGTTGGTCAATTCGCGTGTCGCCAGGCGGGGGTCTTCCTTGATGAAAGTCATCATAGTTTCATTATAACAATTTCATGGCCTGCGCCAAAACGTTTTCAACGGTAAAGCCGAATTCCTTGAACAGGCGCGTGCCGGGACCAGATGCGCCGTAGCGTTCCAGGCTGATAATGGCTCCCGCGTCTCCGACCCAGCGTTCCCAGCCCAGGCCAATTCCGGCCTCGACTGCCACCCGCGCTTTGACATGTGGCGGCAAGACAGTGTCTCGATAGGTTGAATCTTGCGCTTTGAACAATTCCCAGCTTGGGAAAGACACCACGCGCACATTCACACCCTCTGCCGCCAGGCGCAGAGCGGCTTCGACCACCAGCGAAACTTCCGAGCCGGAGGCCATCAGGATAAGTTCAGGGGCGTTGTCACCCATATCCGAGAGGACGTATGCGCCTCGTTCCAGCAGGGAGGCGTCAGAGTAGATGGAGCGGTCGAGGGTGGGCAGATTCTGGCGGGTCAGTATCAAGGCGGTCGGGGCGTGAGTCCGCGTGAGGGCAATCCTCCAGGCGTGGACGGTCTCATTTGCGTCCGCCGGGCGAATGGTGACGAGATTGGGAATGGCGCGCAAAGCGGTGACGTGTTCCACCGGCTGGTGGGTGGGACCGTCTTCGCCTACGCCAATTGAATCGTGAGTAAAGACCCAGATGGAAGGCAGGTGCGAAATGGCCGCAAGCCGAATGGCCGGGCGCATGTAATCGGAAAAAACGAGGAACGTTGCCCCAAAGGGGCGCAGGCCACCATGATAGGCCATGCCGTTGACCACGCCACCCATGCCATGTTCACGCACGCCAAAGTGGAAATTGCGGCCTTCGGGTGTGTTGCGTTGAAAGGCGGGCGTTCCCTCGATTTTGGTATTGTTGGAGGGGGCCAAATCTGCCGAGCCGCCGAGCAGTTCGGGGATTTTGGCGGCAAAGTGATTGAGCGCCTTGCCCGAAGCGGCGCGCGAGGCCATGCCTTTCGGGTCGGGAGGGAAGACGGGCAGGTTTTCGTCCCAGCCTTGCGGCAATTCGCCGCGCATCCGGCGGGCCAGTTCTGCTGCCTTTTGGGGAAATTGCGCGCGATAGGCATCGAAACGCGCCTGCCAGGCCGATTGAAATTCTGCCCCGCGTTGAATTGACTCGCGGAAGTGCGCCAGCACGTCCTCGGGAATGTAAAAACGCGGTTCGACCGGCCAGCCGAGATTCTCTTTGGCGAGGCGCAGCTCCTCATCACCGAGCGGCTCGCCGTGCGCTTTGGCCGTCCCCTGCCGATTGGGCGCGCCATACCCAATGACGGTGCGGACGGCAATGAGCGAGGGGCGCGGGTCGGCTTTGGCGGCCTGAATGGCGCGGTCTATGGCTTCAACATCGTTCCCATCCGGCACCTGGAGCGTATGCCAGCCATACGCCTCGAAACGTGCCAGCCGGTCTTCGGTAAAGGCCAGGTCGGTTGGGCCATCAATCGAGATGTGGTTGTCATCGTAGAGATAAATCAATTTTCCCAGCTGCAAATGCCCGGCCAGTGAGGCGGCTTCGGCAGCGATTCCTTCCATCAAGTCGCCATCGGTGACAATCGCGTAAGTGAAGTGGTCAATGATGTTGTATTCAGGAGTGTTGAACGCGGCGGCCAGGTGCGCTTCGGCAATTGCCATGCCTACGCCATTGGCAAACCCTGCGCCAAGCGGGCCGGTAGTGGTTTCCACGCCAGGAGTCAGGCCAAATTCAGGGTGACCAGGGGTCAGGCTGCCCCATTGTCGAAAGTTCTTTAATTCTTCTAACGGCAAATCGTAACCCGTCAGGTGCAGGAGAGCATACAAAAGCGCCGAACCATGCCCGCCGGAGAGAATGAAGCGGTCGCGGTTCGGCCATTTGGGGTTGCGTGGGTTGTGGCGCAGATGACGAGTCCACAGCGTGTAAGCCATTGGCGCGGCGCCCATTGGCAGACCTGGATGCCCGGAATTGGCTTGTTGAACAGCATCGGCGGCCAGAAAGCGGATGGCGTTGATGGCGCGTTGTTGCAGTTGGGAATCCATAGAAACCTCGAAGATGGATGAATATATGAGAGCAAAGAATGAGACCTCCGGCTATTTTACCATGCGGCTTTTTAGGATATACTTCTACTTTAGAGAAAGTCTTCTTTTACGGCTGGTGAGGCATCCATTTATTCATAAGGAGCGGCAATGACAACCCCCACCCCCCAGCAAGAATTTGAGACAGAATTTACGTCTCTGCAAGCAAGCATCCACAGTCTGCAACACGACGTTCGTCTGAACAATGCGCGTGACGCGCTGGAACGGCTGGATGCCGACATTGCGGCGCTTTCGGGTCGCCTTGCCGCTTTGCGGTCGCAAGGTTACGCCTTTGAGAAAACACTGGAAGAGGAAACCGGGCAGCTCCGGGCAGAATGGGTTTCGACCGAACCTGGCATCCGCGCCCAACTGGAAACGCAATCTGCCGCGCTGGTGGCCGAGTTGCGCCCCCTGGAGACACAACTCAATCAACTGGCAATCCACCGCGCCAATCCCAGCCTGGCGCGCCCGATGCTGGAACGCCTGAAAACCAGCACCCAAACCCTGACTTCTAAAACCGAAGCCGCCCACCGCGCCATCGCCAGCGCCTATCAACCCACGAGCAGTAAAGTCTCTGCGCTCAAGTGGCGGCTGGAAAAAATAGAGTGGACGATGAAGCAATTGGCGGAAGCCTCGTTTCCGCTGCTTGCTACCGAAAGCGCCATCAGGGCGGTCAAAGCCGTTTGGTGTAAAGAGGTCAAAGAACGCCCGGAAGACCCCGATGGTGTTCTGTATCTGACCGACCAGCGGCTGATTTTTGAGCAAAAGGAAGAAATTGCCACCAAAAAAGTGCTGTTCATCACGACGGCCAGAGAAAAAGTGCAGAATTTGCGCTGGCAGGCCCCGGTTGCGCTCATCGAAGAAGTAAAACCGTCCAAACAAGGCTGGCTTAAAAATGAAGACCATCTGGAAATTCGCTTCGAGAGCGGTGCGCCCTTTGAGAGCGTTCATCTGCACATCTGGCAAGATGGGAATGAATGGATGCAGTTGCTCAATCGCGCCAAAACGCGCGACTTCGACCAGACGCGCGCCCTGAAGATAGACCCGGCCGCCGAAGACAAGGTCAAAGCAGCCCCCAGTCAATGCCCTGCCTGTGGAGCAAACATCACCCAGCCGGTTCTACGGGGCATGGACAGTCTGCAATGCGAATACTGCGGATTCACCATCCGCCTGTAAATCTCAACCTTCAAGGAGACCTGTATGGGAGAAGTACCCAACCTGCTCGGAATTCCCCTGCCCATTCTGGGCTTCCTGTGCTTCGTGCTGGCCGCCGTATTTGTTTACGTCTGGCCCAAGCCCGGACCAAACTCGACGCGCGGAATGTGGATGAATATGGGACTGCATTATCTGCACCCACTGGCATGGGTTCTCCTGGCAATGGCGGCATTCCTGCAAAACCGCAGTATGCAAGCCGCGCTCATCACCGCCGCACTGGGAGGTGTGGTGTATTTGTTTTTCCTGATTTTGCTGGTTGTTAATCGCGGAAGGTAAGCAGTACAAATACAACGACCATCTGGCATCATTACGATTGACACAAGGGCATTTGGCCCTCACCCCTGTCCCGTCCGGCGGATGGGAGCATGGATTCGAAGCCGCATTACGTTATTACCAACACGCGCTCATCTACGCCCTGCGCTACAACCGCTTTTTGCTGGACGAAGTGCTGAGCGGACGTCCGCAGGGAACGCCGCTGCGCCCCATCCTTCCTGAATGCCTGAAACGCGGCGACGAAGGGCGCAAGATGTTGCTGGCGTTGCGCGATTGGTGGCAGACAGGCGTCAACGACCTCGGCACGCCGCGCCCCGATACCATTTCACCCATCCCCGAAGGCATTCCGCTGCTGGAGGCAGAGCGCATCGCGCGCGCACGCGAGCCAGGCGATGGCTCACCGCAGCAGAGTGTGCTGGCGCAGATAGAGGCAGCGCTGAAGGAGATGGAAGTCTCCTGATACGATGTTACATACATTCCAGGACGTGCTATGAGCCTTCAGGGCAGCCTTCAAATCTGCTCATAGCGGTTTCCTCTTCTGCGCCGCCGGTGTAGCCTTTCCCCTCAATACTTTGTTTTCAGCTCTGCCACCGGCAGGATGATTTCTCCTTCCTGGGGGTCGCCGAGGCGGAGAGAACGCTCCGGGTAACGAGAAATAAGCCAGGCCGTGGTAGCCGCTGCAAGCGCATCCAGTTGTTCGGGCGTATAGACCTGCTCCAGGGGCAGGAGTCCCTTCAATAACTTGTGGCGCGTCAGTTCCTCGAAGTATTCCATCGGGTCGCGGATGCTGAGCCCCTGTTCGTACAATATCAATTGACGTTGCAGCCGCCCCTCGATAGTCGGACGCGGCAGGGGCATTTGTCCGAGCAAAGCACAGAACACAGCGTGTGGATGGGTTTCCAGCCAGGCATGGCCGCCTTCGCGGGCCGGATAGGGCTGAAAGCCAAGCGCTGCCAGGCGTTCATAGAACGCAAACCCCATCTGCACCCAGGGAGCGCATAAGTCACGGCGCGAGGGCGTGGTCGAAATACTCATCCCCCGTTCGCGCAAGAGATATTCTGCCAGGCGCATATCGGCCGAACGAACAGACATCCGCAGGGTGGGTAGTTCCTGAAGCCGGAGCTGCCGGCTGACCACGCCTTGTGCCGGGCGCGGCGGAGCGTTGACCGCCACCAGTGCAGAAGGCAGGCCGGCGAGAAACGCCAGCGCCTCTTCGGCTTCCCCTTCTTGTAAAACCGCCAGGCGACCGTTTTTATCGAACGCTGCCCACGTAAAGGGCTTGCGCCCGCCGGCAGGGTCGATTCCAACAAAGAGACGTGTATCGAAAAGCATGGTTTTGCATCCAAATCAGGAAAACAATCTATGCCGCTTTTGGATAACTATAGAGGCAAAATGCGATTTAATCAACAGGCAATCACGTACAGTCTTATTTTGCTGGCCGGATTGTTGTGGATAGGGTTCTCCGCCGCGCCGCAAGGCAGCACCACCAGCGGAAAAATTCCCGCCCCCCAGGCGGGCTTCCTGTCTCCTGATTTCACACTGACTACGCTGAATGGCGAGACGATTCGGCTCTTCGACCTGCGTGGACGGGTCATCCTGCTCAACATCTGGGCGTCGTGGTGTCCGCCCTGTCGGGCCGAAATGCCCGCCATGCAGCGGGTTTGGGAGGAATATCGGGCGCAGGGCGTGGTGGTGCTGGCTGTCAACGCAACGTCGCAGGATACCCTTGCTGACGCCCAGGCTTTTGTGGCCGAAAACGGTCTGACCTTTCCCATCCCACTCGATACGGAGGGTGAAGTCACCCGCCTGTACCGCGTCAGTTCCCTGCCGACCTCGTTCTTCATCGGCGCCGATGGCGTCATCCGCGAGGTGGTGATTGGCGGGCCGATGGCCGAGGCCCTGCTCCGCAGCCGAATCGAAGAATTACTCCAGGAGATGCGCTGATGCTCCCCACCCTGCAAATTGGGCCGCTGGCCCTGCAAACGCCCGGATTGATGTACCTGCTCGGTCTGTGGTTGGGTCTCTCGTTGGCCGAAAAATTCGCTCCCCGTCGCGGAATCGCTGCCGATACGCTCTACAACCTGGTGTTTACGGGATTAATTGCCGGAATTTTAGGAGCGCGGCTGGGGTACGTCCTGCAACACCCGCAGGCATTCCTGGCCTCTCCGCTCAGCCTGGTTTCGCTCAATGCAGGGTTGCTCGACCCCTTCAGCGGATTTGCGGCGGCTTTGCTCGCGGCGCTCGTGTATGGCGCGCGTCAGAAACTCCCCTTCTGGCACACCCTGGATGCACTCACGCCCTTCTTTGCGGTCTTTCTCATCGGGACGCATCTTGCAAATGCCGCCTCCGGCGCAGGCTTCGGCGCGGAAACCTCCCTGCCGTGGGGCATTGAACTATGGGGAGCGAAACGCCATCCGACGCAATTTTACGAACTGGGTGGGGCAATTACAATTCTGCTCTGGCTGGGACGACTCTCGAAACAAAATGACCTGCCTGCCGGTGAGTTATTTCTCACCTTCATTGCCCTCACGGCAGGCGCGCGCCTGTTCTTCGAGGCCTTTCGTGGCGATAGTACGCTGATTTTGGGCGGAATCCGCGCCGCGCAGGGGATGGCCTGGCTCATTTTGGCGGCAACACTATGGACATTGACGCGCCTAAAGGCCGATAGATAAAGACAGGCATCCCAACTCCTCCCCTTGCAGGGGCAAACGAGAGAGGGAAACGGCCAAAATCGGACGCGGCGTTTTGCAGTTTCGCACATCAGAATCGGGCTATAATAAACGCATACGGTTTCCGCGCGGCTCACGCCGCATCATCCCATTCCTCGCGCAAGATACTAAGGAGGCAAGTATGCCCGCACTCGACGAAGTCCTGGCCGTCATTTTGGGTGGAGGCAAGGGCGTGCGCCTGTACCCGCTCACCAAATTGCGCTCGAAACCCGCCGTACCGATTGCCGGAAAGTACCGCCTGATTGACATCCCCATCAGCAACTGCATCAACTCGCGCATCTACAACATCGCCGTGCTGACACAGTTTCACTCGGTCTCGCTCAACCGGCACATCACCCGCACCTATCATTTCGATAACTTCCACACCGGCTCAGTACAAATTTTGGCAGCCGAACAAACCCTGCAAAGCGAGGACTGGTATCAAGGGTCAGCGGATGCCGTTCGCAAGCAAATTCGTCAAATCATTGCCTCCGACGCCAAAGACGTACTCATCCTGGCGGGTGACCATCTCTACCGCATGGACTACACGGGCTTCCTGAAATTCCACTGGGAGAACGATTGCGACATCACCGTTGCTGTTCAACCCGTACTCAAAAAAGAAGCCTCTCGCTTCGGCATCCTCAAAGTGGGAGAAGATGGACGCATATCCGCGTTTGTGGAAAAACCCAAAGACCCGGCAATCCAGGCGCAACTGGTCAGCCGACCCGACGACCCCGAACGACCTTTCCTGGGTTCGATGGGCATCTACGTCTTCAAGACCTCCGTCCTGGTGGACCTGCTCACCAACTTCCCTGACCATGATGACTTCGGCAGCCAGGTCATTCCGAATGCCATTCGCACCCACATCGTCTTCGGCTACAACTTCGATGGCTACTGGCGTGACATCGGGACGATTCGCTCGTTTTATGACACCAACCTGGAACTGGCCTCTCCCGATGCCGAATTCAATTTCTTCGACCCGGAACGCCCCATCTACACCAACCCACGCATCCTGCCCGGTTCTCAGGTGGAAGATAGCAAGCTCAAGGATGTTCTCATCTCCGAAGGCTGCCGCGTCATCAAATCTACCATCGTCAACTCAGTCATCGGGCTGCGCGCGCACATCGGACCAAACGCCACCGTGAAAGACAGCATCGTGATGGGTTCCGATTACTACGATGGCCCCACCCGCCGGAAGAACGAAGTGCCGCTCGGCATCGGCGCAAAATGCCATATCGAAGGTGCTATTCTGGATAAGAACGTGCGTATCGGAGAGGGAACGGTCATCAAACCCTTCCCACGCGGCACCGATATTGACGCCGGCACCTGGGTCGTGCGAGATGGCATTGTCGTCATTCCCAAAGATACCACCATCCTGCCAAACACCAAAATCGGGCCTGATGTCTGAAAACTCGTGACGAATGTCATCTTGAAACGCCCACATCACACCGTTGGCGCATTCACACAGAAAGGATTACAATCCCGTTGTGAACCGCCAACGGTGTTTTGCGTTTGCGCACGGCTCATGATGCACGATTTTTGTGCCTGTGCCAGCATGCATTCTCACACGTTGCGCGGGCAAACCCAATCGGAGAAATCATGTCCCATCCATCTACTGAACCGCGCTCCATGACCGCCGAATGGCACACCCTGTCACCGCAGGAAGTGCTGAAACGCCTGAATGTCGCCGAACACGGCCTGACCAGCGCAGAAGCACGCAAACGGCTGGAAGAATTCGGTCCCAATCAACTGACCGAAGCCCCACGGCCGGGCTTCATCTCACTGCTGTGGGAACAAATCAGCGATTTTGTGGTAATGCTGCTAATTGTAGCAGCCATCATCTCCGGCATCATCGGTTGGAACGAATACCTGGAAACCGGCTCCACGGCTGAATTCATAGATGCAGCCGCCATCATCGCCATCGTCATCCTCAACGCGACACTGGGCATCATCCAGGAAAAACGCGCCGAAGAAGCATTAGCAGCCCTCAAGAAACTGGCCGCCCCCGAAGCCCAGGTCTTGCGCGATGGAAAACGCCTGACGCTGCCGGCGCGCGACCTGGTCCCCGGCGACATCGTCTTCCTCGAGGCAGGAAACTTCGTCCCGGCAGATGTGCGCCTGCTGGAAGCGGTCAATCTGCGCATTGAAGAAGCCTCGCTCACAGGTGAATCGCTCCCCGTGCAAAAGAACGCTGCCATGCAGCTGGACCCCGAAGCACCGCTCGGCGACCGTAAAAACACCGCCTTCATGGGGACGACCGTCTCCTACGGGCGTGGCAAAGGCGTGGTGACGGCAACCGGTATGAAAACGCAGCTGGGCCTGATTGCCGAAATGCTCCAAAATGTGGAAGCCGAAGAAACTCCACTTCAGAAACGGCTGGACGAGCTTGGGAAAACGCTAAGCATTGCGGCACTGATTCTCGTCGCGGTCGTTTTCCTGGTGGCGGTCATCAACCGCACCGACATTGGCCTGCTCTTTGGCAATCCGCTTGAATACTTCGGCGAATACGTCAAAGAAATTACCGAAGTCTTCATGATAGCCGTCAGCCTGGCAATTGCCGCCGTGCCAGAGGGTCTCCCCGCCGTCGTGACCATCTCACTGGCACTGGGCATGCAGGAGATGATTAAACGGCACGCCCTCATCCGCAAACTCTCTTCGGTCGAGACGCTCGGCTCGGCCACCGTTATCTGCTCCGACAAAACCGGCACGCTCACCCAAAACGAGATGACCGTCACCCGCATTTGGGCCGATGGGCAATTCATCCATGTTACCGGTAGTGGCTACACGCCAAGCGGCGAATTTCTGGTGAAAGGTAAACCCGTTGACCTGAAGCAATACCCCGCGATTTTAACCACCCTCTGGCTTGGCGCCCTCAACAACGATGCAGATGTGGAAACCGGCGAGCAAAAGGCGCGTATCATCGGCGACCCAACCGAAGCCGCTCTGATTGTGGCCGCCGAAAAAGCCGGCGCGAACCACCATGCCTTGCACCGCGCCTACCCGCGCGAGAGCGAAATCCCCTTCGATTCGGAACGCAAGCGGATGGTGACCGTCCACAGCATTGAAGACCCGCATCCCGAAGATGCCTCCCCCTTCTACGATGCCTCGCTGAAAAACTGGGACGTCGTGGCCGTCAAAGGTGCGCCGGATGTCGTGCTGAAATTATGCACGCATTACCAGACGATGGAAGACCGCACCGCCCCGCTAAGCCAGGAAATGCGTCAGAGCATTCTGGCTGCCAACGACCAGATGACGCGCGATGCCCTGCGGGTGCTGGGCGTAGCCTACCGGCTGGACCGCGACGTACCAGAAACCGACCTGACCCCCGAAATGGTCGAAAAAGACCTGGTCTTCGTCGGCCTGATTGGCATGATTGACCCGCCGCGTCAGGAAGTGAAACCCGCCCTGCAGAAAGCCATCCAGGCCGGCATTCGCACCGTCATGATTACCGGCGATTTCCCCAACACCGCCCGGGCCATCGCCGAAGAAATTGGCCTCTTGCGGCCTGGTCACAAAGTGCTGGCCGGCGCCGATTTGGATGAGCAAAGCGATGAGCAACTCAGGCAGACCGTCATGGAAACCGATGTGTTTGCGCGCGTCTCACCGGAACATAAAATGCGGATTGTAGACGCGTTGCAGGCCAACCAGCAGATTGTCGCCATGACGGGAGACGGTGTAAATGACGCTCCGGCCATCAAGCGCGCTGACATCGGTGTTGCGATGGGCATTACCGGCACCGACGTCGCTAAAGGCGCAGCAGATATGGTTCTGACGGATGATAACTACGCCAGCATCGTCTCGGCGGTCGAACAGGGACGAATCATCTATTCAAATATCCGCAAATTCGTCTTCTTCCTGCTTTCCAGCAACGTGGCAGAGATTATGATTATTTTCCTTGCCACTATCGCCGGCCTGCCCGCACCCCTGACGGCCATTCAACTGTTGTGGCTCAACCTGGTGACCGATGGCGCGCCTGCTCTGGCGCTGGCAATGGAAAAAGGCGACCCGGACATCATGCAACATAAACCCCGCCCCAAAGACGAACCCATCATCAACGGCCCAATGCGCCTGGGGATTCTCATCCAGACGATTATCCAAACCGGCGCAGTGTTGACGGCCTTCCTGATTGGCCTGTATTGGGAATTGGGTATCAATCCGCTGACGACTCTGTTCAGCGGCTTTAACTGGGCGCAATATGATGTTCAAACTGCCGAAACGATGGCCTTTCTAACGCTCTCGATGGCTGAACTCTTCCGTGCCTACACCGTGCGCTCCGAACGCGCTTCCCTTTTCAGCATCGGCGTCTTTTCCAATCGGTGGATGCAGTACGCTGTTGGCGCCTCGATGTTGCTCCTGATTCTGGTGTGCGTCATCCCCTTCCTGCAGCCCATCTTCAACACGCATAACCCCTC
>JANWWK010000030.1 GCA_025056175.1 Anaerolineales bacterium | reverse complement strand
TTCTACCGCCTCCCCAGCCCATTTTAGACCCCAGCCTGCCATCTGTTTTTGACAGGGTGTATTACTACCTCTCGCTCAACGGCGGCCCCTGGAGCCGCGTGCCGCGTTTGCCCGGAGAGTTCATCACACCCACGTATGGAATGTTCAACCTGGATGAGGTGTTGCAGGGCGTTGTCTCTGCGCCTGCACAGGGAACGCTGCGCGCCGAAATAGACGCCTGGGGCTGGAACGGCGGCACGCTCCTTTACATTGGACGCTTTGAGAAAGTATTCGTAGCCGAAAGCGGGCGTGAGCCGTTTGTGATTCTGGCGGGACAGTTAGAGATTTGTGACCTTGCTGCTCCGGGTTGTGCGCAGGGATTTGGCAACTTTAGCAGCCAGGCATTCTCGAATGCAGGCGGAAAGTATGAATTACGCTGGTCGCCGCCGCCCGACGCCGAAGGCGGGATGTGGCAGGTTTCACGCTGGCCGTTCGATGAAGTCTGTGCGCCTGACCCGGCTGGCGTGTTCCGTTCGGGAGGGGTGAATGCCGGAGCAACGCAAACCACCTTCAGCGTAGAGTTCCCCGCCCCCGGGCAGGATGCCTACAGTATTCCGGTTGTCCAGCCGGGGGTGGGTCATGTCTCCCTGTCCAGCTCCTGGTTCCCACAAACGTATTACGTCCGCGTCCTGCCGGTCTTCAACGGCGCGGTAAAATGCTTCCCCTCGAACACGGTCGCGTTGACAGTGGACGCCAGAAAACCGGAGGTGACACTTCTCACCCCAACACCCCCGCCTGCTGCGCCTGCTCCGCCGGTGATGTTCGATGTCGAAATCGTGAACTTCAAGCCGATTGATTTTCCCGATGGGACGTTCCGCAATTGTGTCGTCATCCTGGAAAATCCATTCTATGAGAAGAAGAGTAACTTCGTAGATGGCTGGCTGGGCGGGCCATATATGGTGGACGGTCAGGCCACCGTGCTGCAAAACATCCCAGTCGGGACGATTCTTTGTCCCCAGCCGTATGTGTATCAGGCTCCCCCGCTCATCGAGCAGGTGGGAGAGTTTCTTAAGAATACACTGAATACGATTTCCGAAGTTTACGCTATTCTCAAAGAGCTGGTGGTCAAACTGGTGGTTAAGGCCATTCCGTATTGTTACGCTTCAGAGTTTGTGGAAGCCTACAAAGAGGAAATTGATTCGGTCTGCAATGCGGCGGCAGAAGCGATTGTGGCCGCGGCGATGACCTACGTGGGTCTGCCACCAAGCATCCCCAACTACGAGCAGTTAAAAGAAACTGCCAAAGGCAAACTGACCGACCTGGCGATTCAGCAGCTGGAAGAGCAAACCGGCCTGCCATGCATTGAAATCTGCCAGGATTTCATCCGCGACCGGGTAGATGAGATGTGGGCGGCAGGTGAGCAGCTATTGAGCAGTAAACAGACAGCCTGTGTTGGCACAGCGGAGGCGCACAATCAGGGCTTTGAGCCACTCTGTCTGCCCGGGAACGTCAAAACCCAGCCAGACCCGCGCGGCATTCTCCTTCCCGCACAGGTGCAGGTGAAAGTGACGCGCCGTCCCGACGCGCCCGATTCCGCCCTGCCCAACAGCCTTCTGTTCGATACAAGCTGCCATCTGACGGTGGTCAGTAGCATCGTCAACGAGGCCTGGAAGGGGCAAAGCGTCTTTTTGGGTCTCAATCAGTTCGGCAAGCAGGAATACTGGCAGGGTACAACCCTGACGGCTCCTGACCTGTTCAAGCCAGAGCATCTCTCTCTTCCGCTGAATGAGATGGCGCCGGGCGAGAGCCGGGCGTTCTATCTGGCGCTTCAGCCGAACCAGGGGACATTCCCACCGCATGGCGGCAGTAAGTTTTGGCTGCCAGGCAGACTGGGATTGGCACAGGACTACTGGTACAACCATGGTCAATCACCAAACATCATATCTTCCGATGATTGGGAGTATTACTATCTGGGTTCACAACTCACGATTGATGCAGTGGCCTCCTGCACCACCTCGCCCAAGAGCCAGCAAGCGCTTGTGCCGTCCACCAGCGCGGCGGGAGATGCGTGGGTGGAGCAAATTCCTGCGGAGAAAGTGCCATGAAAAGAACCTGCGTGTTTTTGATACTCACCATTCTACTGACGGCTTGCGCGCCAAAACCCGTGCCGTCTGTTGCAGCGGCAGCCGGGTTACCAGCCCTGCCGGCGCAAACTGCGCCGCAAGCATGGATAGATGCCCCTCTCAACGGCACAACGCTGCCCCTGGGGGCGGTGGAAATCTTCTCACATGCCGCCAGTTCGAGCGGCATTGCCCGGGTGGAATTGAGCGTAAACGGCGCCGTCATCCGCACGGATACCAACCCCAACCCGGCGGAAACGCTCAGCCTGGCGCGCCAGACCTGGCTGCCCACGGCCGGAGGAACGTACCAGGTCAGCGTGCGCGCCCAAAACACTCAGGGGGAATGGAGCGCACCGGTCAGCATCAGCATCACCATCCTGGAAGCGCCCACCAACGCTGCTTTGCCATCGCCAACTGCCGCGGCGTCCCGTCCACCGACCTGGACTCCCACACCTGCCGGCCCGCCAACCGTTGTGCTGATACGCAATTCGTTCTGTCGTGCCGGGCCGGGGCAGGTGTATCGAGAAATTACGGCGCTGGCAACGGGGGATACCGCCGAGATACGCGGCATCAGTCAGGATGGATTCTGGTTGTTCGTGTACTGGCCGAAATTCAAAGTAGAATGCTGGATTGTGACCGCTGCCATTCCGCCAGAAACGGATTTGAGTGCCGTGCCGGTGCGGACGGCGCCACCCACCCCATCGCCAACCAGTCCGCCTGCCTCCACGCCTGTACCGCCAACAGCAACGCCATATAAGCCATAAGCCGCCACGCGGCAGCTGCCGGGCAAAGGCCAGGCCTGCCTGCCTATGGCAGACAAACGTCTCCAAAAAGAAAAACTGTGGGACAACTCTATATGAGTTGTCCCACACGAATTCATGGCATCGAAAAATCGGTTATACTTTTCCCGCTTAAGCCTATGACCGATTCGATTCGCAATTTCTGTATCATTGCCCATGTAGACCATGGGAAATCTACCCTGGCCGACCGCCTGTTGCAAGTGACCGGCACAATTTCGGAACGCGAGATGACCGAGCAGGTGCTGGATTCGATGGACCTGGAGCGCGAGAAGGGCGTCACCATCAAGGCTTCGGCGGTGCGGATGAATTACCACGCCAGCGACGGTAAGGAGTACGAACTCAACCTGATTGATACGCCCGGCCATGTGGATTTCGGGTACGAGGTCTCGCGTGCGCTGCAGGCATGTGAAGGCGCGCTGCTGGTGGTGGACGCCACGCAAGGAATTGAAGCCCAAACCCTGGCAAACCTGTATCAGGCTCTGGATGTCGGCTTGGAAATTATCCCGGTCATCAACAAGATTGACCTGCCTTCGGCGCGTCCCGACGAGGTGGCTGAAGATGTGGTCTCGCTATTGGGCGGCAAAGCCGAGGACGTTATTCGCATTTCAGCCAAAGCAGGTATCAACGTGGAGCAAGTGCTGGAAGCCGTCGTTCAAAAAGTGCCACCGCCCGGCGGAGAGAACGACAAACCCCTGCGGGCGCTCATCTTCGATTCGCATTACGATTCCTACAAGGGAGTGGTATGTTACGTCCGTGTGGTTGAAGGTACGGTGACGATGGCCGATACCCTGCGGATGATGACAGTAGGGACGGAGGTCAAGCCCATCGAAATCGGCATCTTTGCTCCGACGATGAAACCCGTCAGCCAGTTAAAAGCCGGAGAAGTAGGGTACATCGCCACCGGGCTGAAAAGCGTCCACGATGCCCGCGTGGGAGATACCATCACCAAAGTCAGCGCACCTGCGGCAGAACCCCTGCCGGGGTATCGTCACCCCAAACCGATGGTGTTTGCCGGCATTTACCCGGTAGATGCAGAAGATTACAGCGACCTTCGCGATGCGCTGGAAAAATTGCAGTTAAATGATGCTTCGCTGACCTTCGAGCCAGAGACCTCGCAAGCCATCGGGTTCGGGTTCCGCGCCGGGTTTCTGGGTCTGTTCCACATGGAGATTATTCAGGAACGCATCGAACGTGAGTATGACCTGGATGTTCTCTTTACAGCCCCTTCGGTGGAATATCAGGTTGTGACAGTCACAGGAGAAACACTCCTGATTGATTCTCCCGCGCAGCTGCCCGATGAAAGTAAAATCGTCGAAATCCGCGAACCGTGGATGAAAATCGAAATCATCACGCCGACCGAGTTCTATGGCGCAATTATGGATTTGGTCACCAAGCGGCGCGGAACGTTCAAAAGCCAGGAATACCCCGCCCCGCACCGGGTGCAGCTGAACTTTGAGATTCCGCTGGCGGAACTGATTGTGGATTTCTTCGATGAGTTGAAAAGCCGTACGCGGGGTTACGCTTCGCTCGATTATCAGTTCCTGGAATACCGCCCCGATGAACTCCAGAAGCTGGAAATCCTGGTCAACGGCGAACCGGTGGACGCGCTGGCTTCGATTGTCCATAAAAAGGATGCCTACCACAAAGGGCAGGCCTTGATTAGCAAACTCAAGGATTTGATTCCGCGCCAGTTGTTTGAAGTGGCCATTCAGGCGGCAGCAGGCGGACGGGTCATCAGCCGCGCCAACGTGAAGGCGCTGCGCAAAGATGTGCTGGCAAAGTGCTACGGCGGCGACATCACTCGCAAGAAGAAGCTGCTGGAAAAACAAAAGCGCGGCAAACGCCGCATGAAGATGGTGGGGAATGTGGAAATTCCCCAGGAGGCGTTTATGGCGGTGCTGAAGTTAGAGGAGGAATAAGCGCTTGGGTAAGAAGCAAGACGTTTTACTTGAACTGTTCCGCGAATGTCAAAAGCGAGGAGACTTTGGCTTCGACAACGACATGGTCGAAGCAATCTGTCGCCGTGTTGGCTTCAAAAACAAGTTTGACGTAACAAAATTAGATAATATCAACTTGTTGCCGCCAGAATTGCGCAAGCAGAATTACGCAATTATCCACAAAGGGCGAGGAAAACATCAATTTGTTCAAGGGATTGAACAAATATATCATCGATTCGAACCGGTAGAGAGCGAAACGACCTGGCCATATCGAAAGAGTTTGCTAAACGAGTACAACAGCAGTGAGGCAAATGTTCTTTCAATTGCCAACAATCAGCGTATTTTGCATCATTTTTTGTTTGGGTTGGATGTTGAATTTGAGACCTTAGACATTTCTGAGCGACCAAAAACGTATTTTCCACACCGTACAAAAGCAGACTTAAGGTACAGAGTTGGAGAGCAGGAAGTTCAACTGGACAGAGTTCAAATCGAAATTGACTTGACAATCGAGTATCAAGGCATAATTGGAGTTTTTGAGGCCAAAAATGGCCGCCCCGAAACATTTTCTATATATCAGCTTTATCATCCTTTTTTGTACTACTACAAAGCCAAAACTGAGTTTGGGTTGGGCGAAAAAATTCGCGAAATTATAGGAGTATATGTAGTTCGTCGAAAGGAGCAAGGAATTTCAGTTCTAAGTCTATGGGCATATTCGTTTGATGAACCACTTGATATGACCAGTATACGGCTTTTGAGATCTCGCACTTATCGGCTGGAGAGAAAAAATGATTGAAAACTATTTGAACACGGTTTTTAATGAAGATGTTTTGAGCGTGCTTAAGGAATTGCCAGATGCTTCGATAGATATGGTATATGGTGACCCAGATTACAACGTGGGTGTCAGTTATGCGGGCAAAAAATTTACCACTGCATGGAATGAATATGTGGAATGGTATATCGAGCTCGCAAAAGAAAGTTTGCGAGTGTTAAAACCCACTGGCAACCTGTTCTTTATCAACTACCCAAAACAAAACGCCTATTTACGAGTGAAATACCTGGATGAAGCAGCTTTCGATGTACATGAATATGTCTGGGTATATAACACAAATGTTGGACACAGCCCCCGCCATTTTACGACTGCACATCGCTCCATTTTACATGCCACGAAATCGAAAGATAATCATTTTTACAAAGAAAACGTTGCTCAACCTTACCAAAACCCAACGGATAAACGCATTCGACAAAGAATAGCAGAAGGCCATAAAGGACGCATGCCGTATTCATGGCTATATTTCGACCTGGTTAAGAACGTCTCCAAAGAAAAAACTTTCCACGCCTGTCAGATACCCTTGGGATTGGTAGAAACATTCATCAAGGCTTCGACACAGGAAGGCGATACCGTACTGATTCTGTTTGGTGGCTCTGGATCTGAAATTGTATTGGCGCAACAACTGAAGCGGAATTTCGTTTCTTGCGAAATCCATCCCGAATACCATGCAATGATACTCGACCGTCTACAACATGCCGGCGTCATTCGACCCGAATACCGACTGATGACACGCCTGAAGTCGGAATCCAGCGAGACGAATTCGCTGCCGCTTTTTCAAAACATGGGACGGTAAAGTGTGAACGAGAACGCGCTCAAGAAAATGCTGCCCGGACTGGTGATCAGTCTGACGCTCGTTGCGGCGATTCTCTCCTTCGTCGATTTGCGAGAGGTTGCTGAGGCCTTTCGCAAGGCGAACTATGCCTTGCTGGCGGTCGTATTCGGGTTGGGAATTGCCTGGCTGATGGTGCGCGGGCTGGTCTGGCGCACGCTGCTGCGCGAGCGGGCTTCGTACCGTGATACGTTCCTGACGCTGACCGAAGGCTATTTGCTGAATAACTTTCTTCCTTTCCGGTTGGGAGAATTAGGACGCGCGTTCCTGCTCAGCCGCAAATCGGATTTGAAGTTCGTAGAAGTTCTTCCCACCATCGTGATTGAGCGGGTGACCGACCTGGTGTTTTCGGCGGCGATTTTTGCCGCGTCGGTGCCGTTTGTGGTCGGGGCCGGCGGCGCGGAGCGATTTGCGCTTGGGATTGGCGGCGCAATGTTGCTGGGCCTGGCGGCTATGTATGCTCTGGCGCGCAACCGCGTCTGGGCGCTGGACGTCTTCCACAACGCCAGTCACCGCTGGCCGGTAGTGCAGCGACTGGGAGGACGTTTTCTCGAATCCTTTCTGACCGGATTGGGCGTCTTGAACGACGCCTGGCTTTCGGCGCGCTTCTTCGGCTGGATGACGCTCAACTGGGGCATGGCCATCGTCCAGTATTACCTGCTGGCACTCGCGTATTATCCGCAAGCCCAGCCTATTTGGGGAATGTTCTCGCTTGGCGCAGCAGCTTTTGGGGGAGCAATTCCATCGCTGCCGGGTGCAGTTGGCACACTGGAAGGCGCCTACGGAGGCGCGTTGACTCTGCTCTCTGGAGACCAGTCTACTGCCTTTGCTCTGGCGCTTACCTGGCGGGTGTTTAACTACGTTCAAAGCGGCGCCTTCGGCCTGTATGCGCTCTCGCGCGAAGGGCAGACGATTGGCGACATTTACCGCGAACTGTTGCGATTGGCAAACCGGGAAACCGCATCAGAAAATCAAAACGAATAACCGCATCATGTCAGCAGCGTACACCATTCCATCCCAAAACGCATGATGCAACACTGACTTTGCACGGAGGCACATGGCACGTAACTACTTCATCACTGGCGGAGCCGGGTTCATTGGCTCGAATTATGTGGCGCGCTTATTGGAACGCGGCGAGAATGTCACCGTTTATGATAATCTCTCACGAGCAGGCGCACCGCGCAATCTGAAATGGCTGCAAGAAACCTTTGGCGAAACGTCGTTTCGGCTGGTGATTGGCGACGTGCGCGATGCGGCGCAGGTGACCGCTTCGGCGCGCGAGGCGGATGTCATCGTTCACCTGGCCGGGCAGGTGGCTGTAACCACTTCGGTCATCAGGCCGCGCGAGGATTTTGAAATCAACGCGCTTGGCACGTTCAACGTGCTGGAAGCGGCGCGTCTGAACGAGCGCAAACCCATCATTCTCTATGCTTCCACCAACAAAGTCTATGGCGGGATGGAAGATGTGGAAGTGGTGGAGCGCGAGACACGCTGGGAATATAAGAACCTGCCCTTTGGCGCGCCGGAAACCCAACCGCTCGATTTCCACAGCCCTTATGGGTGCAGTAAAGGCACGGGCGACCAGTATGTGCGCGATTATTATCGGATTTACGGCATCCCAACAGTTGTTTTCAGACAATCGTGCATTTACGGCCCGCGCCAATTTGGGGTCGAAGACCAGGGCTGGGTGGCGTGGTTCGTCATTGCCGCCGTATTGGGGCGTCCCATCACAATTTATGGAGATGGCAAGCAAATCCGCGATTTGCTGCACGTGTACGATTTGTGCGACGCTTACGATGCCGCCATCGCGCGTATTGAGACGGTCAAAGGCGAGGTCTTCAACCTGGGCGGCGGGCCGCAAAATACGATGTCTATCTGGACGGAGTTTGGACCAAAGTTGGAAAAGCTGCTCGGCAGACAAATTCCCGTCTCGTGGGGTGATTGGCGCCCCGGCGACCAGAAAGTCTTCGTGGCTGATACCCGCAAGGCACAGCAAATGCTTGGCTGGAGGCCGCGGTTCGACGTAGACAGCGGCGTCGGGCAGCTATTTGATTGGGTCACCTCCAATCGTCATCTTTTCGCGTAAGAGGCATGCAATGAAAAAAGAAATCAAGTCGCAAAAGCAAGCGCAATCCAATGTGCGCTGGTGGATGATTGCGGTGATGCTTGTGTTGGCGCTGGTGGCTGTTGGTGTGGTCTTTCGCAATTCCATTCCAGGAATGGCTGCCCCCACCCCCACCCCCTCGGAAACCAGCCGCTTGCCAGCCAACACCATCGAGCAGGCAGGGTTTGTCGAAGTCATCCAAATGCCAGATGTGCGAAGCGTCTATCTGTTTGCCGAACCCAACCCGAACTCGGAAAAAATTGCCGAATTAGAGCCGGGTCAACGCGGGGAACTGTTGGGACAAGACCTTAGCGGTGAATGGTTGTACGTGCGCTTTGGCGAAAACACAGGCTGGACGCCCATCTACTTCTTCATCGTGACGGCGGTGCAATGAAAATCCTGACAGTCCTCACCTACTACCGCCCGCACACCAGCGGGTTGACCATCTATGCCGAACGTCTGGCAGAAGCCTTTGCCCGGCGCGGACACGAAGTGACCGTGCTGACTTCGCACTTCGACAAATCCACGCCGGCGCAAGAGATTCGCAACGGGGTGAAAATTGTGCGCGCTCCGGTTTTGTTCCGGGTCAGCAAAGGCGTCATCATGCCCACCTTTGGCTGGTATGCCTGGAAATACGTTGCTCAAAACGATGTCGTCCAACTCCACCTGCCGCAGTTCGATGCGCCCGGTTTTGCAGCGCGCGCGCGGCTGATGGGAAAACTGGCGATTCTCACCTATCACTGTGATTTGCAATTGCCTGCCGGGCTATTCAACCGCCTGGTCAACGCAGTCGTACATTTCCAAAATCATCTGGCAGCGACCCTCTCAAACCACATTGTCACCTATACGCAAGACTACGCCGACCATTCGCCTTTTCTTTCCCATTACAAGCACAAACTGACGCCAATTTTGCCGCCAGTGGAACTGCCGCAGGTGCAGCGCGAGGCCATTGAAGCCTTTGGGCGGGAACATCACACCGCCCAAAAACGTCCGGTGATAGGCATGGCAACGCGTTTTGCCAGTGAAAAGGGCGTGGAAATTTTGCTCGATGCCCTGCCGACGATTTTCGAGAAATATCCCAACGCGCAAGTGCTGTTTGCCGGTCAGCACCTGAACGTGATGGGCGAGGAAGATTACTTCCGACGACTATACCCGCGCATTCAAGAGTACGAAGCACAGGGACGCTGGACCTTTTTGGGTGTGTTAAACCCGGCGCAGATGGCGGCTTACTATCCCAACCTGGATGTTCTGGTCGTGCCGAGTCTGAATTCAACCGAAGCGTTTGGACTGGTACAAATCGAAGCGATGATGAACAACGTGCCATGCGTGGCTTCGGCTTTGCCGGGGGTGCGCCGCCCGGTGCAGATGACCGGGATGGGAAAAGTTGCTCCGATTGGGGATTCGGCCAAACTGGCGGAAGCCATTCTGGAGATTTTGGGCGCGCCGGAGAAATATCGCGGTCAGCCAGAAGAAATCAAACGCACCTATGACCCCGATTCGGTCGCAGCGGAATATGAAAAATTGTTTGCGCGGCTGCGGGCAAAATAACCGTGCCAGGCCAGGCAAATTGACGGCCACACCCTGAAACCTTGTTTTTTACATGATACTTTCCATCACTTTTCTATCCACCCTGTCCGGACTTCCGGCAATTCCTTTGAAACGTTATGAATTTCTCCCCTTCTCCATCGTCTGAAATCGAAAAACCTGCTTCCAAAACCGGGAAAGATTTTCTCTTCCTGCACACCCGCGACTTGCCCTACTTCCGGGCGCTGTTACGGGCGGTGGAATCGCGTTTCTATCAGGATTTGGAATTGCCTGCCCCTACGCTGGATGTCGGCTGCGGCGACGGACATTTTGCGCAGGTCACTTTCGACCGGAAACTGGATGTGGGTCTCGACCCCTGGACGGGGCCCATCCGCGAGGCTGGCACGCGGGGCGTGTACCATTTACTGACCGAAGCCGACGGCGCCGCAATGCCGTATCCCGATGGGTATTTCAACAGTGCCATCAGCAATTCGGTGCTGGAACACATTCCACAGCTCGATGCCGTGCTGGCCGAAACTGCACGGGTGTTGAAACCGGGCGCGCCGTTTGTCTTTTGCGTCCCGAACCACAACTTTTTGCCGAACCTTTCGGTGGCGCGGTTTTTGGATACAATCGGGCTGAAGCCACTGGCGCGCCTGTATCGCGCTTTCTTCAACAAAATTTCGCGACACGTCACCTGTGAGGATGCTCCCCAGTGGACAGTGCGGCTGGAGAAAGCCGGTTTTCAAGTAGAACGTTACTGGCATTACTTCTCGCCCGCCGCACTGGCTGTGCTGGAATGGGGGCATTATTTTGGTTTGCCCTCGTTGATAATTCATGTCCTCACTCGAAAATGGCACCTGACGAACGCCCGCTGGAATTTTGCACTCATCCTGGCAATGCTCCGCACGTATTACGAGGAGCCTGTGCCGCAAGAGAACGGCGCCTATACGTTTTACATTGCCCGGCGAAGATGAAAACGGACAGAAAAAACAGTTTGAGCCAATCCACAGCAGATTTAGCGGATAGAGCAAGGAGTACGAACGCATGACCGAACCGCTCAAAGAACCCAGCGTTCTGGATTACGTCAAGTCGAAACTGAATCCCTGGCAAAGAGAGAAAATCGAAATCCCTGTATGGGAGGAAGGCACATCTCAGCCAGAATCCGCCAGAGAGCAGGAGACTTCCCCACAACGAAAGGTGGCGTTTTCCCTGCCGGCTTACCGCCCGTGGAGGACGATTCTGGCAATTGGAGCAGCGCTATTCGCACAGTGGACCATCGAACACGCGGTCAAGCCCATCGAAACTCAGCCGCTCTTGTTGGGGATAGGCGGATATTTGCTGGCTTTTCTCTTACTGGCATGGGCAATGACGCAGGGAGAGTTCAGCCTGCCCGAAGCAGAAACGGTTGCGCCCCAGCACGACCCGCAGACATTTGGGCGCATTCCGTTTCTGGCGTCGGTGGTGCTGGCCGGGCTGGCATTCACCCAATTTGGAAAGAACGCACAAAACCAGCACGTCTTTACTTCCACCAACCTGACGCTCTGGCTGGGTTCGATTGCCCTCTTCGTCTATGCCCTGTGGATGAGAGATGCCGAACAGCCCCCCCTTTGGCAGCGCGCTCTGGCATTCTTGCGGCGCGAGCAATGGCAAGTGACCATCACACGCTGGGGGCTGGTGGTGCTGACGGCTGCTGCGCTGGTGATTTTCTTCCGTATGTATAACATCGAAGGGGTGATTGCTGAACCATTCAGCGACCAGGCCGAAAAATTGCTGGATGTGTATGACGTTACGCAAGGGCAATATCACGTTTTCTTTGAGCGTAATACCGGACGTGAGTTCCTGCAATTTTACTGGACGGCATTTCTGGCCTGGTTTTTGGGAACCGGGGTTTCGTTCTTTACGCTCAAACTGGGAACCGTGCTGATTGGGCTGTTTGCCTTACCGTACATCTATCTGCTCGGAAAAGAAGTGGGCGGACCGCGCGTGGCGCTGTTTGCGCTCCTGCTTGCCGGCACAGCCTACTGGTTGAACACCATTAGCCGCATCGGGCTTCGCTTTCCGCTGTATCCGGCGTTCGCTGCGCCAGTGCTGTATCACCTGGTGCGCGGGTTACGTCACCAGAGCCGCAACGATTTCATCCTGGCCGGGCTGTTCCTGGGGCTGGGTTTGCACGGTTACAGTCCATTTCGCTTCGTCCCATTCGTGGTGACGCTGGGCGTGGGGCTGTATTTGCTTCACACCGTCTCCAGGGGATTACGTCAACAAACGATTACGCTGTTCATGATGCTGGTGCTGGCTGCGGTGCTGGTTTTCCTTCCACTGGGCCGCTATGCAATAGACCGCCCCGATATGTTCTCTTACCGCGCCCTGACGCGCATTGCAGGGGATACCCTGCCCGAAGCAGATACGCCGCTTCAGCGATTCTGGAAAAGCCTGACCAATCCGGTGAACGCCGAAAACGATGACCCGCTGTACAAGGTATTTTTTGACAACACGTTTAAGGCGCTCATCATGTTCCAATACGATAATGGTGGCATCTGGGTGCATTCGGTGCCAGGCCGCCCGGCGTTAGATTTCGTCTCGGCGGCGCTTTACACGCTCGGATGCGCGTTTTTGCTGGTGCGCTACCTGGTAAAGCGAAACTGGCTGGATTTGTTCTTCTTGCTTGCAATTCCACTGCTGATGATGCCCTCCATTCTTTCGCTGGCTTTTCCGGGCGAGAATCCCTCGCTGAACCGCACAGGGGCAGCAGCGGTGGTGGTGTTTGTGATTGCCGGGCAAATGCTTGATGGCCTGTATCTGGCTTTGCGGGGAGGGCAGGCAACCCAAAACGGGAATCGTGTCTTTGCGGGTGTGGTGGTGCTGGGGTTGCTATCCGTCATCTTTCTCCAAAACTACACACTGGAATTCGATAAATTCGCCACCCAATTCCGCGCCGCAGCCTGGAACAGTTCAGACATGGGGCGGGTGATTCGTGCTTTTGTGGCAGCAGGCAACAATGTAGAAAATGCCTGGGTTGTCCCGTATCCATACTGGGTAGATACGCGCCTGGTGGGCATTCAGAGCGGGTATCCCACCCGCGATGCAGCGCTGTGGCCAGAGGAGTTCGAGCGCACGCTGGACGTACCGGGCAATAAGCTATTCATTGTGAAAGATGAAGACCTGAATAGTTTAGGGATGTTGCGCGCGTTGTATCCGAACGGCGCGCTGGGCAAATTCGATTCGCCCATCGAGGGCAAAGACTTTTGGATTTATACCGTCTCCGATTCTTTGACCGGCGAGTAATGATGATGAAACCTTTCCGTTCGCGCATTGTTCTCAATCTCCTGTTCGTGCTGGTGCTGATTGGGGCCGCCTATCTGCGTCTGATGGGGTTGAACTGGGACCAAAGTCAACACCTGCACCCAGACGAGCGTTTTTTGACGATGGTTTCGACTGCGCTCCAGCCTGTGAGCAGCATTTCGGAATATTTCGATACAGCGAATTCGACTCTCAATCCACACAACCGCGGATACGGATTTTATGTTTACGGCACGCTGCCAGTCTTCATCGTGCGCTATGCAGCGGAATGGATGACACAGGGCGCAGCGAAGGCAGCGCAATATCTGTTCGAGCATGGCGAGAACAACTGGCTCGCACCGTTGATGAAAGCGTTAGCAGCCACGCCCAACTGGGCCGGGTACGATGAAATTACCCTGGTCGGGCGTGTCTTTGCGGCGCTTTCTGATTTGGGTTCCATCGTCCTGCTGTATTTGATTGCAAGACGGTTGTATGGACGTAAGGTGGGAGTGCTGGCTGCGGCTTTTTCGGCGCTGGCAGTGATGCAAATTCAACAAGCGCACTTTTACGTGGTAGATAGCTTCGCCAACTTTTTTATTTTTCTGGCAACCTTTTTTGCGGTCGAAGTGATGACCGGACGCAATGACGCGCAGTTCGATTGGCAATTCTCCGGGCGTTTCGATGTAAACGACTGGAAGGCATTCGGGCGTATCGCACTCTCGCCGCTGGTGCTGAACACAGTTGGGTTCGGGTTTGCGTTGGGAGCCGCCGTGGCCTCCAAGCTCAATGCCGCGCCGCTGGCAATTCTGCTGCCGGGCGCGCTGTTGGTGCGCTATTGGATAGCAGCAGATGGCAGCACAGATGGGAAAACACAGGCAGAAGCAGATACGCAGAGAAAATCTGAGAGCGGCGCAGAGACTGATACGGAAGCAGATTTGACGCATTTCCCAGGAAAAACTCGCCATTCTCCTCTCTCGCTGGAAACCTCGCTCCTCCTGCTGGTGTTGGGCGCCTTTGTGTCTGTGCTTGCGTTCCGGGTTTTCCAACCGTATGCATTTAGCGGGCCAGGATTTTTTGGCATTAAACCCAACCCGCAGTGGGTGCAGAATATCGCCGACCAGCGGGCGCAGGCCAGCGGAGATGTGGATTTTCCGCCTGCGTTGCAGTGGGCGCGACGACCTGTGTGGTTTTCAGGCTATAACATTCTGGCCTGGGGGTTGGGATGGCCGCTAGGGGTATTGGCTGTTGCCGGTTTTCTGTATATGGGCTGGCGCATTTTGCGCGGAGAAGGCAAAGCACACCTGTTGCTATGGGGCTGGGTGGCATTCTATTTCACCTGGCAATCGCTCCAGTGGAACCCGACCATGCGCTATCAATTGCCGATTTATCCGCTGCTGGCGTTGTTTGCGGCCTGGTTTATTTTTAACGGGCCGCGAAAAGCAACCAACGGGTCGTCCCTTTCAGGAGTTCTTTCGCGCTTTGGCTATCCGCTGCTTGCCGTTTTCGTCCTGCTCGGCACAGCAACCTGGACGTATGCCTTCACCCGTATTTATACCCGTGAGCATTCACGCGTACAGGCCACACGCTGGATTTACCAGAACGTGCCGGGGCCGCTCAATGTGCGTATCATCAAAAACGATGGGAGTGTATATAACCAGCCTCTTCCGCTTTCGTACAACTACGTCTTTTCTCCAGGCTTGCCTTACAACACAGCCTTTATGGCTGCCGCTTCGGGGGAAATGAAAGAACTCGTGCTGGGATATGCCGTAGATTACACGCTCGGCGGCGAACAAACTTTCACCGCCCAGGTGGCTTCGGATTTTTCGTTTGAAGCAGGAACGATTTTAGGCACAGCCACGCTGACAGCAGATTTTGGCCCGCGCAACAACCCCAAAGGGGAATCCTTTACGCTGACGTTCGACCCGCCCATCCCGCTCGATAAAAGCCGCACGTACTATTTGCGGCTGGTTTCCACCACACTGTTGACTGTCAGCGGAGCCTCGCCGATCCACGAAACATCGTGGGACGATGGTCTGCCGCTACGTATGGATGGTTACGACCCCTACGGCGGTATCTATCAGGGTGGGTTGAACTTTGAAATGTACTGGGACGACAACCAGGAAAAATTGGAACGTTTCCTGGGCAACCTGGAGAGTGGAGATTACATTTTCATCACCTCGAACCGGCAATGGGCAACCACCACGCGCGTGCCAGAACGCTATCCGCTGACAACGACCTTTTACCGTGCGCTCATCGGCTGCCCGGCAGAAAGAGATGTGATTTGGTGCTACAACGTGGCCGAACCAGGCATGTTTCAGGGGCAACTGGGGTACGAACTGGTTAAGACATTCACCTCGTACCCGGAAATTTTCGGGTATCAAATCAATACACAATTTGCCGAAGAAGCGTTTACCGTCTACGATGCCCCCAAGGTGCTGATTTTCAAGAAAACGGAGACCTATAACAGTGCCACCGTCCGCGCAATTTTGGAGAAAGTGGACTTATCGAAGGTGGTGCGTATCACGCCGCGCCAGGCCAGCCGCTACCCCGGTGATTTGACGCTCTCGCCAGTACAGGCTGCTAAACAACGGCAGGGCGGCACATGGAGCGAATTGTTCTCTTACGATTGGCCGCAGAATGCCTTTCCGCTGCTGGGGTTGCTGTTATGGTATCTCACAATTGGCATTTTGGGACTGTTTACCTGGCCAATTGTGCGGCTACTCTTGCCCGGCCTGCCCGATGGCGGCTATCCGCTCGCGCGGCTGACCGGTTTGCTCCTGCTGGCCTGGTTTGCATGGATGGTCGGCTCGCTCGGCGGGGAATATAGCCGGGGAACGATTGCGGCGGGGTACGTGTTGATTTTGCTGGCAGGCGCTGCTGCATTCTGGAAACAACGCCAGGCGCTCATCACTGCCTGGCGCGAAAATCGGCGTTATTTCCTGCTCGTCGAGGGCTTGTTCCTGGTGCTTTTCCTGATTGATTTCGGCATTCGGCTGGGAAATCCCGATTTGTGGCACCCCGGACGAGGCGGCGAACGCCCGATGGACTTTTCATACCTGAACGCCATTCTCAAAAGCGTGGCCTTTCCGCCCTACGATCCCTGGTATGCGGGCGGCTATATCAATTATTACTACTGGGGTTTTGTCCTGGTCGGCACACCGATTAAGATGCTTGGGATTGTGCCTTCGATTGCCTATAACTTTGTCCTGCCCACGTTGTTTGCAATGCTGGGTCTTGGCGGGTTTTCGGTGGTGTGGAATCTGGTCTCAGGGAGCAGGTCTCAGGGAGCAGGAAAAGAGACAGAGGGGGATTCGCAGGTTCAAGAAGACAGGGAAATCTTCAGCATTCCATGGCTTTCCGGGCTGGCAGCGAGTGCAGGGTTGGTGTTGGTGGGGAATCTCGGTACGGTGCGGCTGATTTATCAGGCGTTACAGAAACTGGTCGTGCCGAATACAGTCGTGGAAGACCCGTCTATTTCGGTTTTCCAGCGTCTGGGTTGGGTTGTGCAAGGGTTGGGAAAGCTGTTAACGGGCGAAAGTCTTCCCATCGGCTGGGGTGAGTGGTACTGGGCTCCCAGCCGCGTAATGCCGGTTGGCGACCTGGCAATTACGGAGTTTCCGCTCTTTACTTTCATTTACAGTGACCTGCACGCGCACATGATTGCCCTTCCGCTGACGGTGCTGGCCGTCGCATGGGCGCTCTCGATGCTTCGGGCGCGTCATCTCCCGCGCTGGCAATGGCTGGCGACCCTGGCCTTTGGCGGCCTGGTCATCGGCGCATTGCGGCCAACCAACACGTGGGATTTTCCAACCTATCTGGCACTGGGTGCAATTGTCGCCGGGTATGCCGTGTTCCGATATGCCAGCGTAGGCAGCCAGACCCGCCTGGGGCTTTCTCCGCTCGTCCAACGTGCGCTCCTGGCGCTCGGAGCCATGGGGCTGCTGACTGTTTTTGCGCTCCTGTTGTATCAACCATTTGCCCGCTGGTATGGACTTGGCTACAGCAGCCTGGAACAGTGGCAAAACGAGAAAACACCGCTGGGCTCCTATCTGACCCATTGGGGATTGTTCCTGTTCCTTATCATCTCCTGGATGGTGTGGGAAACCCGTCAATGGATGGCACAGACACCGGTTTCAGCACTGGCGAAATTGCGGCCTTACACTTTATTGATTGAAATTGCGCTGGCACTTCTGGTCTTGTTGACCTTGCTGCTCCAATTCTTCTTCAAAGTGGAAATAGCCTGGCTGGCTTTCCCACTGGCAGCGTGGGCGCTCGTGCTGATACTGCGCCCCGGTCAGCCAGATGCCAAACGACTGGTCTTGTTCATGGTCGGCACCGGACTGGTCTTGACTCTCGCGGTGGAAGTCATCGTGCTGGTAGGCGATATTGGCCGTATGAACACGGTGTTCAAGTTCTATCTGCAAGTGTGGGTTTTGTTTGCGCTCAGCGCAGCCGCAGGATTGGGATGGTTGTTGGAAGAACTCGACCAGTGGAGCGTCAACTGGCGTAATTTCTGGTACACAGGTGTCACACTCCTGTTTGCGGGGGCGCTGCTCTATCTCTTCACCGGCACACTCGATAAACTGCGCGACCGGATGAGCGCCGAAACGCCCTTCACGTTTGATAGCATGGAGTACATGCGCCACTCAACGTATTGGGATAAACAGGAAATGAACCTGCGCGAGGACTACGAAGCCATCCGCTGGATGCAAGACAACATCGCCGGCACACCGGTCATCGTAGAAGCCAACACCCCCGAATATCGGTGGGGAACGCGCTACACCATTTACACCGGTCTGCCGGGCGTCGTCGGCTGGAACTGGCATCAGCGCCAGCAGCGCGCGCTCTTCCCCTCGAATTGGGTGACCGACCGGGTGGACGCCGTGCGCTTCTTCTACGAAGCCACCAGCAGTGAATATGCGCGTGAGTTCCTGCAAAAGTACAACGTGGAGTACATCATCGTCGGACAACTGGAACGGATTTACCATCCCGAAGGAATCGAAAAATTCGAGCGCCTGAACGGCGTTTTGTGGAACAAAATTTATGAAAATGGACAGACCGCGATTTACCAGGTGATTCGATGAGCCGAATTTATCACATCACCACACGCACGGCGTGGCAGGATGCCGAACGAAACGGTGAATATCGCCCCTCCAGCCTGTCGCACGAGGGCTTCATCCACTTTTCGCAACGTCATCAGATTTTGGAGGTTGCCCACGCTTTTTATCGCGGTCAGAACGGCCTGGTGCTGTTGAGCGTTGAAACAGAGCATTTGAAAGCGGAATTACGCTACGAACCGCCCCTTCATCCGGCAGGCTCGGATTTGCCGCCCGTGAGTTCTTCGCTCTTCCCCCACCTGTACGGCCCGCTCAACCTGTCTGCTGTGCTGGCAGTGGTTGACCTCCCACCTGACGAAAACGGCCTGTTCTCCCTGCCGCCCTCCCTGCCCTGACCCTTCACGGATTCCCTATCAGCGATATGTTCTCCTTTCTTCTCTGGTATCTCACCCTGAGCCTGGTCGGCTTGCTGACCTTTCCAATCGCCTACCACATGTTACCGGCGCTGGCCGACCGCGGGTATAGTCTGAGCCGCACACTTGGCCTGCTGCTGTGGGCGTTCTTCTTCTGGCTGATGACTTCTTTCGGCCTGACGCGCAACGACAGCACAGGCATTTTGCTGGCGTTGCTGATTGTAGTCGGATTGTCCACATGGGCGTTGCAGAAAATACGCAAACCGCATGAGGATAACCTGACCAGCAGTTTATCCTGTGTTATCAAATGGCTGCAATCCAACCGCAGCCTGGTCATTACGGTCGAACTCTTGTTTCTGATTGGATTTGCGTTTATGGCGTTCGTGCGCGCCAACAACCCGGAAAACGTCGGCACGGAAAAACCAATGGAACTGGCCTTCATTAACGCAATTCTGCGTTCGCCGGCGTTTCCGCCGAACGACCCCTGGCTTTCCGGCTACGCTATCTCCTACTATTACTTCGGCTATGTGATGGCGGCTATGCTGGCAAAATTGACGTTTACCAGCGGCAGCGTCGCCTTCAACTTGATGCTTGCACTGGTGTTTGCCTTGAGTGTGCTTGGCGCGTTCGGACTGCTCTACAATTTGCTGGCTGCGTATTGGAAAGCCTCCCCCCTCAGGCCGACTCTTCTGTCCGCCCTTTCTTTGCTCGGCCCGCTCACCCTGCTCTTTCTCAGTAATGTAGAGGGGTTTTTGGAGCTTTTACGCAGGTATGGTATCGGTTGGTCGGGTCAGGCAGGGGATGTGAACCTGTGGACAACGCTCGGACGGCTAGCACGCCCGAACCTGGAAGCCTATAACTTCTGGACATGGCTGGACATTAAAGACCTGCGCGAATTTCCATTGCCGGGCAGTGAGCCGCGTTTCTGGTTCTGGTGGCGCGCCTCACGCGTCGTACAGGATTACGACCTGATGGGTAACTTCGTAGAAGTCATTGACGAGTTTCCCTTTTTCTCGTACCTGCTGGGTGATTTACATCCACACGTCCTGGCAATGCCCTTCGGCCTGCTGGCGGCGGGGCTGGCACTTCATCTTTTTCTGGGCGGCTGGCGCGGCAACACCGATTTGAAGTGGGTTAAGATTCCCATCCACCGGGAAGGCTTTGCGCTGCTGGCAATCACACTGGGCGGGCTGGCCTTTCTGAACACATGGGATTTTCCGACATATCTGGCGGTGGTTTCCGGCGCGCTGATTCTCTCGCTCCAGCAAGAACGCGGTTGGAGATGGGACCTGCTCGAAGAAGGGGTTAAATTTGCTCTGCCGCTGGCAGCAGTCAGCATTGTGATATACCTGCCGTTCTATGTGACGTTTTCCTCCCAGGCGGGCGGCATCCTGCCAAATGTCATTTTCCCCACACGCGGAGCGCATTTGTGGGTCATGTTTGGGACGCTATTCGCGCCGCTCTTTTTGTTCCTGGCCCATACGGCACGAAAACAATCCCTGGCCTGGAAAGTCGGTCTGGGGCTGACCGTTGCCTTTACCGCCCTGCTTGGCACCTTCTCGCTGCTCCTGACGCTGGTCGCTGCACAGACGGAAATCGGTCAGGTTCTCATCAGCTCGCAAGGCGTCAGTTCGCTGGGAGAAGTCCTGCGAGAGGCGTTCGGGCGGCGGCTGGCCTTTAGCGGCGGTCTGCTGACATTGATTCTGCTGATAGGGACAGCAGCAGCACATCTGGCAGGGAAAACAGATGAGAACACCGATGAAGCAGAAGCAACCAAAGCAAATTCTTCTCCCCTGCCCTTTGTGTGGATGCTGATTGTGTTCGGAGGTGTGCTCGTCCTCGCGCCAGAATTCGTTTACTTGCGTGATAACTTCGGAACACGCATGAACACCATCTTCAAGTTCTACTATCAGGCCTGGGCGCTGTGGTCTGTTGCTGCCGCTTTTGGAGCCATCGTCTTGTTACGCGAGGCGCGCGGCATCTGGCTGGGATTAAGCGGCGGGATTCTGGCGGGTGTGTTCCTTGTTGGGCTGACGTATCCCCTCCTGTCTCTTCCAAATAAAACGAACTCTTTCAACGTTTCCAACCCGGAAAAACGCACACTGGATAGCGCAGCCTATTTGATGGACTACTCTCCTGATGATTATATGGCCATTCAGTACATGAAAACCTTACCGCTGGGGGTAGTAGCCGAAGCAGTGGGCGGCAGTTATAGCGAATACGCGCGCGTTGCCACCCATACCGGTCATCCGAATGTATTAAACTGGCCGGGGCATCAGGGACAATGGCGCGGCGGCTACAAGGAACAAGGCACGCGCGGTGAAGATGTTGCCCTGCTCTATACAACCACCGATTGGGAAACGGCGCGTAGTATCCTGACGCGGTACAATATCCGGTATGTCTACATCGGCGCGCTGGAACGCCGCACCTATCCGGTATACGAAGAGAAATTCATGGTCTACCTGCGGGAAATCTACCGTCAGGGTGAAGTAACCATTTATGAAGTTCCGTAAGCACGTGGTAAAATGCTCGCCCCACTCCAGGCGCATATCACAGCATCTGGCAAAAAATTTGCCAAAACGTGTTGAACATGGAGCAAAATGATGAAACTTTTTGAATCCCTGCCCCGCTCGTCCTTCTGGTTCTACGTTCTCGCCTTTGGACTGGCGCTGGCTGTGCGGTTGATTCGATTAGACGCCTGGCCACTGACCGAAGAAGAAGCCCGCTGGGCAATGCAAGCCTTCGAGATGGTTCAGGGGTTGCGCCCGGAAATCGGCGCACATCCGGGTTATGTGCTTTTTACCGCACTTGCATTTTTTGTTTTTCAGGCAAGCGAGTTCACAGCCCGGCTCGCGCCTGCAGTTTTTGGCGCAGCGCTTGTGATTGCACCAGCCCTCTTTCAAGACCGGTTGGGAGAAAAGCCGGCGCTTGTGCTGGCCTTTTTGCTGGCACTTGACCCCGGTTTTCTAGCAATCTCACGATTGGCAGGCAGCCCTGTTCTGGCGGTGAGTGCGCTCGTACTGGCCTGGGGCGCGTGGCGAAACGGTTTCATTCCTGCCGCCGGCATTCTAGCCGGATTGGCCCTGCTCGGGGGTCCACAAATCTGGCCCGGGTTGCTGGGGTTGGCAATTTCTGCGGGACTGTTTCATCGTTTTTTTGCTCCCGGCATGAACGAGAGGCCTTTGCGACGCGCCGAAGCGACTCGCGCCCTGCTGTATACAGTCGGGACGATTCTGACGGTCGGCACGCTGTTTCTGCTTTCACCGGGGAGTCTCAGCGGACTAATACAATCCCTCTCCGCGTACTTGAGCGGCTGGTTCAATTTCGACGACACCTTGTTTGCCGAACCGGGCGCGTTTGTACCGGCCAGCCGTTTGTTGATAGCACTTGGGGTCTATGCGTTCCCTGCACTTCTGCTGGCGGTGATTACCCTGGTGCGCGGCATTCTCCAGCGAGATGCGTTGACGCTGGGATTGGGAATCTGGTTCGGCGTTGCGCTGATTCTGGCACTGGCAAACCCGGCCCGGCAAGTATTTGACCTGGCCTGGCCGCTCCTGCCACTTCTGGCCCTGGCGGCGCTGGAAGCAGCCCGACATCTCCGCCCTGCAGAAGGCAACGTGTGGGAAACCGCGAGCATGATGGCCTTCACCCTATCGCTCCTGTTCTTTGTCGGAAGCAACTTTAGCGGGCTGGCACTCAACACGCTCACTGTCGAACAAACGCAAATCCGCCTTCTTTTGCTTTTGGCCGGATTGGTCATGTTGATTGTGAGCATCTTTCTGGTGGCATATGGCTGGTCGGCACCAGTCGCTGTGCAGGGCAGCATCTGGGGTGGGCTGGTCATTTTGCTGGTATGGCATCTCTCTACGGCCATGGCCGCGGGTGGATTGCGAGCCATTCCCACCGCCGAAATGTGGCCGCCCGGCCTGCCAGTGCGCTATTCCCATGCCCTGACCGAACAACTGCGTGAGGTCGAACGCTGGAAATGGCAACCAGCACAACCGCTGACGATTACGGTTTCAGGGGTTGAATCGGCAGCACTGCGCTGGGCACTGCGAGACTGGAAGCCAGATTTCACGTTCGCGGCCACACTCACCGAAACGCCCGATGTGCTGATTACCCCTGTTCAACAGGAAAGCCCGGCACTGGCCGAATCCTACCGCGGACAAGATTTCATCTGGCGCACACAAACTTTTTGGGACGAGTTGCAACCCACAGACTGGCTGCGCTGGATATTCCGTCACCAGACCACTGAAGGACAGGAAGCGCTCATTCTCTGGGTACGCAATGATTTATTTCCAGATTCGCAGCCCTGAAAAACGCTCAAATTACGAAGCAATTCATGCCTGAACTGACGAAAGGTTTTTTCAATTCATGCCCCTTCCCTCGATTATTGCGATAGACGGCCCGGCGGCTTCGGGCAAATCCACTTTAGGGTTTCGCCTGGCCGAAGCGCTGGGCTATCTCTACTTTGACACCGGACTGATGTACCGCGCCGTCACCTGGCTGGCGCTCAACCAGGGTATTGATATTCACGATGAAGCTGCCGTCACCCGCCTGGCAGAAGATGTCCCCATTGAAGTAACAGCGCCCTCGCTGGAGGATGGCCGCCCCTGTGATGTGGTTGTAGACGGTCATGACATCACGTGGGACATTCGCAAACCGGAAGTGGATGCGAATGTTTCGGTCGTTTCGGCATACCCTGGTGTGCGCCGCGCACTGACGCTGCAACAGCGCCGAATCGGGATGCGCGGGCGGGTGGTGATGGTTGGGCGCGACATCGGAACGGTGGTTTTGCCGGAAGCCGACTTAAAAATCTACCTGGATGCTTCTCCCGAAGAACGCGCACGCCGCCGTTACAACGAGATTATAGAACGGGGAGGCCGGGCCGAGTACGCAGACGTGCTGGAAAAAGTGCGCGAACGTGACCGCATTGATTCAACGCGCGCGGTGGCTCCGCTCAAACCTGCCGCAGATGCGGTTATCCTGGATTCCGATACGCTGGATGCCGACCAGGTGTTCGCAAAAGTTTATGCGTTGTGCAAAGCATGAATGCGCCATATCGCCCGCCCCTCACCAATCAAATCAGCCGCGCTTTGATGCGCCCGGTATTTCGAGGGTTGTTTCACCTGTTGGCGCAAGTGACTGTGAAGGGAGAAGAAAACGTGCCTAAAGGCCGCGCTTATCTGGCGGTCTTCAACCACATTTCGACCTTCGACCCGGCATTTACGCTCACCTTTTGGCCGGAAAACATCGAAGCGCTCGGCGCAGCGGAAATTTGGGAACGCAAATCCTTTGGTCAGAATTTGCTCGTGCGGCTGTTTGGAGCCATCCCCGTTCGACGCGGCGCGTATGACCGGCAGGCGCTGGAACGCGCAGCACACGTGCTGAATTCTGGCTATCCCCTGTTGATGGCACCGGAGGGCGGCAGAACGCATTCTGTTGCCATGCGGCAAGCCAAACCCGGCCTGGCATTTTTGGTGGAAATGACGGGGGTGCCAGTGGTGCCGGTGGGAATTACCGGCACGACCGATGATTTTTTCAGACGCGCAATGCGCGGTGAACACCCTGCTCTGACGATGACCATCGGCCAGCCGCTCACTTTACCTCCCATCAAGGGGCGCGGCGAAACGCGGCGAGCAGCCCGTCAGCGCAATGCCGACCTGGTGATGACGCATATTGCCCGGCTCTTGCCGAAGGAATATCGAGGCTATTACGCGGAGACAACACCAGGCGCAAAGCCGTGATTTGTGCAGGCAACCCGCGGATTGGCTCCACGCTATGGACTCAGGAAAACTGGCAGGCTGTACAGATACGCCAGACCGCTGATGCGGTCGTCCGATTGACGCAAAACGAGACGAACAGCCGTGCGCTCGGCAACCTGGTAGGGAATACTGGTCTCGAACATCTGGTATTTGCCATCGGCGGGGGCAAGTTGAACCAGACGCGAGCCAACAATACGACCCTCCGCATCAAACAGCTCAACAATAAGCGGAGTATTGTTGATGGGATTAATTTCTCCCCGCAATTCGAGCGTCCCGCCGGTAATTTCGGCTTCCCGCTTCAGACGCAGGCCAATGCGCTCTTGCGCAGGGTAAGAGGGCGTAAATTGGTTTTCACCGGTGGCAAGCAACAAAAGTCGCACGGAATTGAAAGATAAGATGTTCCCTTTGGAATCATAGGTGCTGATTTGCAAGCGGGCAATTTCAGCAGCGCCTTTTAACTCAAAGGTTACTTTTTCTTCCACTCTGGTAAAGTACCCGACATTTGAATAAGTTTTGAAAACTTTACGATAAATTTCACGCCCATCTTCGCCGATGAGTTCAATGCGCGTCAGGCCGGTGTAATCGGGATGGATGTGGACGATGAACGAAATCGGCGAGATGACTTTGGAAAGCGGCCCGGGCGAGACAATCCGCAATTGAAAGCGGGAAGTGACATCCAGGGTAGGAGTCAGCGTAATGGTGGGGGTGGGTGAAGGGGTGCGGGTGCGCCGCCAGGGAGAGGTGGCCGAAGGCGTGGAAGCAGGCGCAGTCGCCGTCCAGGTCGGTTCGACAAGGGGAGGAAGAATCGTTGGAGAGAGAGTCGGTTCGCTTAACGGAAGCACAACGACAGTGGGAAGGGTCTCTGCCGAGGGAGGCAGCGGCGTTTCCAGCGTGGGAGAAGGTTCGGGCGTAGGAAACGGCACTGCGGCAGTTCCTTCCAGACGGGTACAACCAAACAAAGCCAGAAAAAGGAGAAGTAAAACAGCGTTTCGCATTTCTTAGAGAACCTCCCGCAGTTGCCTGCGGGAGGAGAGTGTACTACAGGTTGTAAATTTCGGCGTATTTCTTTTGCAGGTAGCGCAGGTAAGGAGCCGAGTTGATGCTCTCGCCGGTGACGCGCTGAACCAGTTCTTGCGGCTCGTATTTGCGCCCGTACTGGTGAATTTCGGCGCGCAGCCAGGAAAGGAGCGCGGAGAAATCGCCAGAACGCATTTCATCTTCCAGCTGTGGATGGGTGGAGTTGAATTTTTCCCATAGCTGGGCAGAGATGATGTTGCCAAGCGCGTAGGTGGAGAAGTAACCAATCATACCGCCTGACCAGTGAACATCTTGCAAAACGCCAAGCGCATCGTTGGGTGGGGTCAGGCCGAGGTAATCCTGCATTTTGGCGTTCCACAGTTCGGGCAGGTCGCGGACGGCCACTTTACCTTCGAGCATGGCAATTTCGATTTCGAGGCGGAGCATGATGTGCAGGTTGTAGGTGGCTTCGTCGGCTTCGACGCGAATCAGGGAGGGCTGGACTTTGTTGATGGTGCGGTAGAACTGGTCTAGCGAGACGTTCGCCAGTTGGGAAGGGAAGCGCGCTTGCAGTTTGGGGTAGAAGTATTCCCAGAAGGGGCGGGAGCGTCCGACAAGGTTCTCCCACATGCGGCTTTGGGATTCGTGCAGCCCCAGCGAGGCGCCGCCTTCGACGGGGGTGCGATTCCACTGAAGGCCCACACCCTGTTCGTAAAGGGCATGACCGGTCTCGTGCATGGTGCCGAAGAGCAGGGCAAACGGCAGGTCGGGCACCCAGCGAGAGGTGATGCGGACATCGTTGACACCGAAAGAGGTGCAGAAGGGATGAACGGTGGGGTCCTGGCGTCCGCGTTTCCAATCGTAGCCAAAGGCGGTGGCGACTTCAACGCTGAAATCCCACATCGTTTTTTCATCGTATTGCAGGTGCAGGAAGGAGTCTTCCACCTGGGGACGTTCGCCAATCGCGCGAATCAGTTCGACCTGACGGGGACGCAGAGCTTCGAAAATGGCCTGCACTTCAGCGGTTTTCATGCCCGGCTCGAAGTTATCGAGCAGCGTATCGTAGGGATGGTCGGCGGGGGGGAAGAAGGTGACGTAACGGCGCACCAGGTCGAGGATTTTTTCGAGATGCGGCTGAAAGAGGCCGAATTCGCTCCGGGCGCGGGCTTCGGCCCAGGCCTGGTGGGCAATGGCCGTCACCTGCGCCTGTTCGACGACGAACTCCGCCGGAACGCGAGTCGCGCGGTCATAATCTTTGGCAGTGATTTTGATGAGGCGGTATTCTTCTGAGTCGGGGTCGAGGTGGGGCAAGTCGCGTTTAAGTTCTTCGAGCAGTTTGCCGGTCTCATCGGAGGTGAATTTCTCGTGGGCAATTTTGCCAAGCGTACCCAGCATGTTGCCGTGTTCTTCGGCGGCGGCGGGAGGCATGTACACTTGCTGGTCCCAGCCGATGAGAGCAGCAGCGTGGTGCAGGTCGGCAATTTCAGCCAGACGGGCTTTGAGTTGTTGATAGGTGGGGTTCATGAAGGTCTCCAGAAGGGAGCAGAGATAGGTGGGAAGTAAAGAAAGGGATAGGTTGATTTTACCCGATGTTGGCAATTTAGATAATGGTCGAAGTGAAATTGCGATAAAAAAAGCCTGAGCCTGTAACATTAGCGTAGCTTACTGCTGGTTTTCGGTCAGCAATTCCACCAGAAAGCGCAGCGCCATCGTGTAAGAGCGCCAGCCCAGTCCGCTGATTTTGCCACGACAGACGGCAGAGAGCAGAGAGTGATGGCGAAAGTCCTCGCGGGCATAGACGTTGGAAAGGTGGACTTCAACCACCGGCAGGCCGATGGCGGTGATGGCATCGCGCAGGGCTACGGAGGTGTGAGTGTAACCGCCGGGGTTGAAGACCACGCCATCGGCCCACTGACGCGCCTCGTGCAGGGCATCTATCAACGCGCCTTCATGATTGGATTGGAAGCAGCGCACTTCTACTCCGAATTCACGTCCGAGTGCGATACAACGAGCGTTGATTTCGTCCAGCGTAAGACGTCCGTATACGTCCGGTTCGCGTGTTCCAAGCAGGTTCAGATTCGGACCATGCAAGATGAGCAGAGCGGTCATGATTTTTCCTCGAAAACCAGGCGCAGGTCATCCAGAGCGACGCCCACCTGCATCTGACCAATTTCTTCAGGCAAAGCAAAGTGGACGACGCCGCCTTTGCGTTTTTTATCGTGTTTCATGGCTGCGAGCAGGGCTTCGCGCGGCAAATCGGACGGAATTTCGGTGGGCAGACCCAGGCTGTTCAGGGTGGCAGCAATGCGGTTTGCCAGCCCTTTGGAGCAAATCCACAAGCGTTCAGCCAGACGCGCTTCTGCCACCATGCCCATCGAAACGGCCTCCCCGTGTCGAATGCGGTAATCTGAGACTTTTTCAATGGCATGTCCGATGGTGTGGCCGAAATTGAGCGCAGCACGAATGCCTTTTTCGTAGGGGTCGGCTTCGATGATTTGCACTTTAACCGCCATCGCACGCTGAACGATTTGGGTAACATCATCCTTGACGGCTTCCAAACCGCCCGAACAGAGCGTAAACAGAGCCGGGTCGGCAATGACGCCATGTTTCACCACTTCGGCCAGGCCGGAGCGGAGTTCGGCATCGTTCAAAGTGGAAAGCATATAGGGGTTGGCAAACACCAGCTTTGGGGGGTAGAACGCACCCACCAGGTTTTTGCCTTCGGGTAAGTCGAAGCCGGTTTTACCGCCCATGGAGGCATCTACCATTGCCAGCAAGGTACTGGGCAAAACAACCCAGTTCATGCCACGCATGAAGGTTGCGGCGGCGAAGCCGGCCAGGTCACCCACGACTCCCCCACCCAGAGCCAGCAAGGTACTTTTGCGGTCCAACCCCATTGCCAGAAATTTACGCCACAACTCGGTAATGGTTTCGAGGGTTTTATGTTGTTCTCCTGCCGGAATGGTAACCAGGGTGGAGTGCATGCCATTGCGTCGGAGCAGTTTCATCAGGCGTTCGGCATACAGGGGGGCCACGTTTTCGTCGCTGACGATAACCATCGGGCCTTCTTCCAGGCCGCTGCGCCGCAACCAATCGGGAAGCGTATCGAAGCCGCCCGGCTGCACAACCACATCATAAGATTGTCCCATACCGCGCACCCGGAAACGGCCAATCATGGTCTGAATGTGCCAGGCTACATCTTCAGGAGAAAGGCCATCGGTGGCTACGCGCAAATCATAGGAGCGGTAGTGGTCAGAGCGGCGTTCCAGCAGGCGCGCCAGTTTGCCGGGCAGGTCATCGGCCAGAAGCGGGCGCTCGGTCGAATCCTGGGCCAGACGCTCCTGAAGCGTTTCCATTTGGGCCGAGAGCGCAATCACAACGCCTTTGGATTCAGCATGCGAACGGTTTTGCGCGCGGAGCAAGGCACCGCCTCCCAGGGCAATGACGCGCGGCGGGCCTTTGGTCACGCGCCGCAGGGCAGTGCTTTCGATGTCACGGAAACCAGATTCACCCCATTCCGCCATGATTTGCGGGATGGTTTGACCAGTGAAGGCCACGATTTCGGCATCCAGGTCAACAAATTCCATTTCCAGGTTGGAGGCCAAAACGCGCCCTACACTGCTTTTGCCAGAACCAGGGGGACCATAAAGAAAGATGTGATTCATGCGAGGGTCGGTGAAGCGAGCGGATTTTCGCATAAATTTATCACGTTTCGCGTCAGGTGTCATCCTTCCCACCAGAGATGTTCGCGGTTTTCCATCGGCAAATCCTCCAAACAGGCGCGCCGCAACGTCTCAAAACGAGGCTTCATCTCGGCCAATGAGTCGCCGCCCAGTTTTTCGAGCAGGGCATCGGCCAGCACGAACGCCACCATCGCTTCTAAAATCGGCACGGCACGCGGCACGGGGCAAAAGTCGGAGCGTTCGTAACGGGTTGGACCTTGCTGTCTGGTTGCCAGGTCAACGGTGGTTTGCGGGGTCAGCGTGGTGGCAATCGGTTTCATGGCGGCGCGGATGACAATTGGCTGACCGTTGGAAATGCCGCCTTCTATGCCGCCGGCGCGATTGGTAGGGCGTGTGAGGTGGCTGGTCTCTGGCGTCAGGCAAATGGCATCATGCGCCTGGGTGCCGGGCAGACGGGCATTCTCGAAAGCATCGCCAATTTCGACGCCTTTGATGGCCTGCACACTCATCACCGCCTGCGCCAGGCGGGCTTCCAGGCGTCTATCCCACTGGGCATAGCTGCCCAGACCCGGTGGCACGTTGAGGGCGACGATTTCCAGCACGCCGCCAAGTGTGTCTTTGCCATGAATAATGGCTTCGATGCGCGCCCTCATGCGGTCTGCCGCGCCAGAATCGGGACAGCGCACCTCAGAGGCTTCTGCCGCCTGGAAACGCTCCGGGTAAGACATCGCGCCAAAATCGGCCTGAATTTCGCCAATGGCGCAGACGTATCCGCCAATGACGATGCCGAATTGTGCAAGCAGGTGTTTACAGATAGCCCCGGCTGCAACCCGCATTGTGGTTTCGCGGGCCGAGGCGCGTTCGAGAGCCGGACGCAGGTCGCGGTAAGCGTATTTGATGGCGCCGGTCAAATCGGCATGTCCCGGGCGGGGCGCAGTAAATGGCGCAATTGGTTTGCCCTTCCACTTGATGTGGTCGGCGTTTTCGACGAGAAGTGCAAGCGGCGCGCCAGTGGTTTCGCCGCCCATCACACCACCCAAAATGCGGACGGTGTCGCGTTCGATTTTCATGCGCCCACCCGCGCCGTATCCCTGTTGACGGCGCGCCAGTTCCTGGTTGATGATTTCAGGGGCAAGCGGCAGCCCGGCGGGAATGCCATCGAGAATGGCAGTGAGAGAGGGTCCGTGGGATTCTCCGGCAGTCAGCAAACGAAGCATGGGAACTCCAGAAACAGTTGACAAAGAGAAGGGGAAACGAAGTATCAGGATTCAACAGCGCGCCAAAGGGCCTCGCGCGGCGGGCGGCAGCCAGTCCAAATCTCAAAGGCCAGGGCGGCCTGTTCGATAAGCATCCCCAGCCCACTGACGGCAGGCAGCCCGCTCGCACGCGCACGCTGAACAAGACGGGTTTCACGGGGATTGTACACCAGGTCATAAACAACAGCCTGCGCCGGTAAAGGCAGGTCTTCGGGCCAGGGACAGGTTTCCGTGTGGGGCGTCATGCCCAGCGGAGTGGTGTTGATAAGCACAAAGCAGGGATTGAGAGCCGCAAACGCGGGCAGTTGGGAAAAATCCGCTACGCGGACAGCCGCTTGCGAAAAGGTCTGGGCCAGCTGCCGTGCCTGTTCGAGACGGCGTGCAGCCACAGTCACCTGCCAGCCGGCGCTGCACAGGGCATACACCACCGCACGCGCCGAGCCGCCCGCCCCCAAAACAAGCGCCTGGCGCGGGTTTGGGATGTGGGATTGACTTAAAAAGCGGTTCAGGTCGGCCAGGAAACCGGGCGCATCGGTGTTGTCACCCATCAGGTTTCCCTGACGCAGGCAAATGGTGTTCACCGCCCCAATCGCACGCGCCGTTTCGGTCAGGTCATCGAGTAGGGGCAAAATGCTCTGCTTGTGGGGGATGGTGACGTTGAGGCCGTGAATTTCTCCGGTGCGCAGTCGGTGAAGCAAAGCCGCAAGCTCAGAAGGCTGCTCCGGCGAAACCGGGAAGAGCGCATACGTCCCTTCCAGGCCGCAGGCAGCCAGCGCAGCAGCATGAATTTTTGGGGAGAGCGAGTGACCGAGGGGAAAGCCGGTCAGACCGAGGGTGTAGGGCATGGGAAGAGATGCGGCGGAAGAAAGCATCAACGCAGGGTCTCCAGGACGGTGAAAAAATTGGGAAAGGTTTTGGAGACGCAGGAGGGATTTTCGATAACAATGCCGGGCAGGCGCAAACCGATGAGCGAGAACGCCATTGCCATCCGATGGTCGTTGTACGTTCTGACCATCGCGGGCCGGAAATCGGCTGACGAAAGCGGATAGATGGTCATGCCGTCGGGGTGTTCTTCCACCTTCACGCCCAGACGGGATAGTTCGGCGCAGGTAGCGGCAATCCGGTCGGTCTCTTTGACGCGCGCCGAGGCGATGCCACGAATGCGGGTAGGAGAAGCAGCAAAAGGGGCAATCGCAGCCAGGGTTTGAGCCGTATCGGGGATGTCGCGCATGTCTATTTCGATGCCAGTCAGCGGCGGTTGACAGGTAACGACAATGGCGTTTTGCTCCTCTCGAACCGAACAGCCCATCTGCTGCAGAACTTCCAGAAAAGCAATATCGCCCTGCACCGAACGGCGGGAGATGTTTTCAACCCGTACCCAGCCGCCACACACGGCGGGCGCGGCAAAAAAGTAAGAGGCCGCAGAGGCATCAGACTCGATGGTGTAATCCTGCGTGCGTGCTTTGTAGCGAGCGGGAGAGATTTTGAAGAACTGGTAGCCGTCACGCTCCACCGTCACACCAAAGTCGCGCATGACGGCAAGGGTCATCTCTACATACGGTTTCGAGTTAAGTTCGGTAGAAACTTCGATTTCAACCGGTTGACGGGCATACGGAGCGACCATCAACAACGCTGAGAGAAACTGGCTGGAGATGTTGCCGGCAACGGTGGTTTTACCGCCGGGTAAGCCGGAAGCGTGGATTTTGAGAGGAGGGCAGAGCGAGGAGAAATCGGGCATCTGGGGGTTCTCTCTGGCGTTCAAAGCGCTCAGGCGCGCCCCAAGCGATTGGAGCGCGGCCACCAGGTCACCAATCGGGCGTTCTCGCATGCGCGCATCGCCATCTAACACGTATTCTCCCTGTCCCAGCGTGAGAAAGGCACTCAGGAAGCGCGCAGCGGTGCCGGCGTTTCCGATGTACAATTCGGCGTGAGGAGCGGGAATCTCTCCACCCCGGCCGGTCACGGTCATTTGTCTGGCATCTTCATCCAGGATGACATCGAAGCCAAGCGTTTGCAAAGCGCGCGCAAAATAACGCGAATCATCGCTGAAGAGGGCATTCGTCAGGCGCGTTGTGCCTTCGGCCAGCGCTGCAACGAGCAGAGCGCGGTTGGTGAGTGATTTGGAGCCAGGAACACGCACAGAGGCACGCAGAGGAGCAGAAAGAGGCGTAATTTCCATTAGCCAACCAGTTCCATATACTTTTTGCGGGCTGAATCGAGGGTCAGCTGCAGGGTGTCATAGTCGTCTTCCGCCAGGGCGGAAATGAGAAGCGCCAATTCCTCTTGCACGGCTTCGAGCGCGGCGAGGATGTTCTCGCGATTGGTCTGCAAAATCCCCATCATCATGCTGGAAGGCGTGCCAGCCAGCCGGGCAGTGGAACGAAAGCCGGGGCCAATGAGAGGGGCACATTCGGCTGGGGTCGCCAGCGCCAGGATGGATGAGAGCAGAAAAGGCAGATGACTGGTGTGCGCCAGGATGCGGTCATGTTCGATGGGGTCGAGCCAGATGGGTTTGGCGCCCAAAACGGTGAGCAATTGTACCGCAGCGGTGCGGGCGCGTTCGGTGGTACGCGGGAGCGGAGTCAGCAGGAAAGGCGCGGCGTAGTACAGAGTGCGTTCGGCATTGGCAAGCGAAAGCTTCTCTTTGCCGCAAATGGGATGTCCACCGATAGGGTCAAAACGTGCAGGCAGGGCAGCCATTCGTTCGACCACCGCGCGTTTGGTCGAGCCCAGGTCCAGCACAATACAGGAGTTGGGCGTCAGGTTGGGCAGGTCTTCGAGCAGGTCAAGGATGGCGGGGACCGGCGCGGCCAGAATGACCAGGTCGGCCTGTGGAAGCAGTTTAGCGGGGTCTGTTTCGGCCTGGTCTACGATGTTTTGACGGCAAGCCAGTTCCAGCGCAGCCAGGTCGGGGTCTATGCCCAGCAGACGGGAACACTGTCCCCGCAGCGCGAGGGCCAGCGAGCCGCCCATCAACCCCAGGCCCACAACCGCTACTGTAGCAGATTTGAGCGAAAAGCCAGAGTCCATATCAGACCGGACGGGTTGCAGATTGTGGAACGCCAGCCAGACGGCGCTCAACCGCTTCGGCTACCGCCCGCACCTGACGAATCAGGCGGGCAAAGGCTTCGGGCGTGAGCGATTGCTTGCCGTCGGACAGGGCATGCGCCGGGTCCTGGTGGACTTCGATGATAAGACCATCGGCACCGGCGGCAATGGCGGCTTTGGAAATTGCGGTCACGTAATCGGCCAGGCCGGTGGAATGGGAAGGGTCAAGAAACACCGGCAAATGCGTGAGCGCTTTGAGGACCGGAATGGCATTGATGTCGGTGGTGTTACGGGTGGCAGTCTCAAAGGTGCGGATGCCGCGTTCACACAGGATAACATGATGGTTGCCACCGCTCAAGATGTACTCCGCCGACATCAGCAGTTCTTCGATGGTGGCCGAAAGCCCCCGTTTGAGCAGGACGGGCGTGCGGGTTTCGCCCACTGCGCGCAGAAGGTTGAAATTTTGCATGTTGCGCGCGCCGATTTGCAGAACATCCACGTAACGGGTCATGATTTCGATTTGAGAAATTGCCATCACTTCGGCAACGACCGGAAGGCCGGTCTGTTCGCGGGCTTCGGCCAGGTATTCCAGGCCTTCTTCGCCCAACCCCTGAAAGGCGTAAGGCGAGGTACGCGGTTTGAAGGCGCCCCCGCGCAGGGCGTTGGCGCCGGCTTCTTTGACGGCATGGGCAATTTCAAGGATGTGAGAACGTCCCTCCACAGAACACGGTCCGGCAATCACGGCAATTTCCTCCCCTCCCACCGTGAACCCATCCAGCGGAAAGACGGAATCGTGAGGATGGAATTGACGCGAGGCCAGTTTATAAGGTTTGCTGATGCGTTGCACGGTTTGAACGCCGGGCAATCCCTCAAAGACACTGGTCGGCACGGCGTGGCTCTCGCCCACCGCGCCAATAACCGTTTGTTCGACACCTTCGATGACGTGTGGCGAAAGCCGCTGTTCACGGATATGTTCAATGACGTGTTCGATTTGCGCGCGCGTTGCGCCAGGCTGCATAATTATCATCATAGTAAAACTCCTCGCTCATTGCTCACCGCTCACTGACCACTGTTCGCTGATTAGTGCATCACGCCCATCCCTGCGGAGCATAAGCGCCATGAACGGCAGCCAAACGGCGGTCCATAATTTGGGCAATTTGCCCGACCTGTTTGACCATTTGTGCAAACGCTTCCGGCTTGAGAGATTGTTTCCCATCCGAAAGCGCCTGCGCAGGGTTGGGATGCACTTCCACAATAAGGCCATCGGCGCCGGCGGCAATGGCGGCACGGGCAATTGCGCTGACGAAATCAGCATGACCAGTGGAATGGGAGGGGTCGAGAATGACAGGGAGATGGGTGAGCGATTTGAGGACAGGGATGGCATTGATGTCGGTGGTGTTGCGGGTGGCGGTCTCAAAAGTGCGGATGCCGCGTTCACAGAGCATCACTTGTTTGTTTCCCCCAGCAAGAATGTATTCGGCAGACATGAGCAGTTCTTCGATGGTGGCCGAAAGGCCGCGTTTGAGCAGGACGGGTGTACGGGTTTCGCCAATGGCACGCAACAGGTTGAAGTTTTGCATGTTCCGCGCACCGACCTGTAAGACATCCACGTATTTCACCATCAGGTCGAGTTGGGTTTGAGACATAATCTCGACCACAATCGGCAGGCCGGTCTGTTCGCGGGCTTCGGCCAGGTATTCCAGACCTTCTTCGCCCAGCCCCTGAAAGGCATAGGGGGAGGTACGGGGCTTGAAGACGCCACCGCGCAGGGCGCACGCCCCCGCTTCTTTGACGGCATGGGCAGTTTCGATAATTTGCGCACGGCTTTCTACCGAACATGGCCCGGCAATCACGGCAATTTCCTCGCCGCCCACCGTGAACCCATCTAGCGGAAAGACGGAATTCTCCGGGTGGAACTGGCGCGAGGCCAGTTTGTAGGGTTTGGTAATGCGTTGCACTTCTTGCACGCCCTCCAGCACCTCGAAGCGCTCGGTGGGGATGCTGTGCGTCTCCCCTATTGCGCCGATGATGGTGGTCTCCACACCCTGAGAAAGGTGAACGGCCAGACCAGCCGCTCTGATATGACTGATAACGTTTTCCACCTGTTGCGGGGTGGCGTTGGGCTTCATGATTATCATCATAGGACAGGCTCCTCCTTGAAGAACAAATTGAATGAGAGATGAGGGAAAAACGGGCAATTACTGCGCGGCAACCAAATCGGGACGGAGTTTGACGGCCTCGCGCAAATAGACGTGGACGATTTCGCTCTGATGCCGCTCGGTGTTCCAGTGAACCATCACGCGGATGACGCGCGGTAAACTACCCGGAACCGGGATTTCACGCGCACACATCATCGGCACCTGGCTCCAGCCCATTTCCCGCGCGGCCTGGGCCGGAAAGGTAGAGGACAAATCGGCGGTGACGGTGAAAAACGCACTGGCAATATCTTCGGGGGTCATACCCTGGTTGGCCTGCAAAATGGCTTCAAGCAGTTCGCGCGTGGCAGAGAGGATAAGTTCAGGGCAATCGTCTTCGACAGTGATGGCGCCGCGGATACCACGAGTGGGCATAAGAGACTCCTGGAAGATGAATGACAAATGAAGCTGGAAGAAAACCATCCCGCGCGGATAAACAAAAAGAGCGTGCCGTGTGGCTCGCTCTTTTTCAGGTCAGGCTGGTGGTCTTTGCCTGCTCTTAAGCGCCGCCGCCGGCAACCGGGGGTCGGAAGCCGTAATAAAAGTAAAACGCAAACCAGCGGGTCGAAACAGGCATGTTCATAATTGGGCGGTATTCTATGCCAGAGGGCGAGATGTGTCAAGAGGATTCTTGCCCCAAATTTCGGGGAGACGTTTACAGCCGCACCCGTTCTTCGGTCAGCGCGCGGGCTTCATCCATCGCCGCCGCGCGAATGGTAATCGGGAAGCGCCCCGTCAGCGGGCTGAGCCGCGCGCCGAGTTCGGAGGCCTTCCACATCACCCATGCAAGCGGACGGGTGAAACCGCTCAATTCCACCGCCTGCCTGAACTCGGCCAGGGTATCATCATCCCAGCCGCCGGCCAGCCCGTAGAAGAACAGATACACCGGAAAAGAAGGCAAAATGCCGATGAAGAAAATCAGGATGCTGGTGACCTGGTCATCACGCCATACCAGATTGTTGATGAAATCCAGCACCAGGTAGTGCGCCGCTGCGGCCAGGAGGGGCGCGAACAACGATTGCCAGGCATAGAATTTCTGCGGGTAGCACAGCCGATGGTTGACGAAGTAGGCCGTGATGTTTTTGGCGTTGAGGGCAATCAGGTAGGCGATGATGAGACCCGTCACCTGGAAGCGTTCCAGCAGCAAGAAGACCAGCGCCACGCGCAGCACTTGCTCGCCAAAGACCATCAACGCTTTGAGCCAGGGCTTATCGGCGCCCAGCGCCACCTGGTCGGAGACCCACGAGGGGTATTGGAGCGCGCCCCACACGGCCAGCGGCAGGATGTACACAGCAGCGCGCTCGAACTCGACGCCAGTTGCGCCCAAAATGAACTTTGGCCCCACCGCCAGCAAGACCGCGCCCAAAAAGGCGCTCATCAGCGCGCCCCATTTGTACATCATCGCGCTGTAATACTGCGCCAGCAGCCGTTTGCCGCTGGAAACCGCCTCCGAAACCGCTGCCATCGTGCCGTCAAACAGAATTGCCACGATGTTAAAGGCAAAGATGAAGTTCTGCGCCATGCCCCAGTTGCCCCAAATTTCGGCGTAATTGACCAGCCGCGCCTGGGTGATGGCAATTTCCGCCGCCTGTCCGGCTGCCCAGGCCATCGAGCCGACCATCGCAAACACGCCAAAGCGCAGGCTCGTCCGCACGGTCTCCCAATCGAAGTGCGCCAGGAACAAAATGCCGGCGTTATAGCCAATACGGCGATACAGCCACAAGCCGAGCAGGAAGGTGAGAAACTCCACCAGGTAAGCCGCAATCCCCATGCCAATCACGCCGCCATTCACGCCGCCGTAAACCGGGTTGGCTGTTCCCCAGCGGTACATCAGCGTCACAACGATTGGCTGCACTACCAGCGGGAACATCGTCACCGCCAGGTCGAGTGCGCGGGAGTAATCTTGCCGCTGAAAGCCGGTGAGCGCGTGACGGAAGACCTGATAAAAGCCCGGCACTTGAATCAGAGCATGGACGATGACGCTCCAGGTGTAGAGCGCAAAGGCCGAAGAAGGCGCATAGGTGGCCGTGAGCGCAATCACCAGCGCCACCTGAATCGCGCCCGAAATGGCCTGCCACCACACGAACAACTGCCCAAACTGGATGCCGCGCCGGGGGTCGTGAACGCGATACTCGCTGAGATACTTGATAAAGGCCAGCGAGGTGCCCATGTCGAAGAACGTCCACATCAGGTTGAAGAACTGCGTCACGCGCCCCCAGGTTCCCAGCGCCTGTGCCGAGGGCAGGATGTAGTTGGGCAGGATGAGATTCTGGTAGATGATGAGCGGGATGAACAGGACGATGCCCATCGCCAGCGCCAGCAAAAAGCCCGAAAGCGGGCGGTGAAAGCCCACTTCCTCCCAGGCGGTCTGTTCCTGACGCGTCTGGAAATCGGCGCGGTCGGCAACGATGCGGTCTAACACTTCGGGGTGCGCCAGGCTGTAACGGCGCACAAAGAAGAACGCCACCAGCGTCAGCGCCACCAGCGTCAGCACTGCGCCCACAATCAGGTTACGCTCAACAGCGTGCGGAATGGGCGAAGCCGGATACTCTGCGAAGGGAAGCGGCGTCTGCCCGGCGGCGCGCACCGTCAGGTGATAGACCAGGTAGTTGAAATAAGCCCACTCCTGAATTTGGCGGTTATTCTCTCCCAGCCAGGCCGTCCACAAAAAGACTCGCTCGCGGTGAGAGAATACAATCCAATCGCCGGTTTCGTAGCTCATCACCAGCGGAATGAGAGACGAAACCGGCGATTCGACCTGATACCGCTCCCGCAATTGGGGCGCGCTGTTCCACACGATGCCAGTAACGAGCGGGTCGGAACTGCCTTTCGCCTGCGTCACGCTGATTGGGCTGTCGGTTGCCCGCAGCGTGAGCGCAATGCCGGTCACCCTTTGCGCCTGCGCGCTATCAATGCCCGGCGCCAGCAGCAACACCACTCCTGCACCAGATTCGATTTGCCGTGCAATGCGCTCATCGGGCGGAATCTCCCCGTTCAGGACGAAGACATCCGCCTGAAGCGGGTCATCCACGAAAGCGAAGGTGCCCGCTGGGGCGAGGGTGAGCGCGGTATAGACCGAATCTCGCTGCCCGGCGTAGTACACCCGAATCGGGTCCGCTGCCTGTGCGGGCGAGACGAGACCGAAGAACAGGGCAAAGAGCAACAGGGTCAGGGTGATGTTTCGCATGGCGGGCATTGAGATTCGAGCGAGAGGAGGGAGGTTCTAATATCTGCCGTAATTGACCGGTTCACTCCAGAGCGGCGGAACTCGTAAGCGGGTGTGCTTCTCCTCCCCCAGTTTGGCCCAATACTCCGCGCGGTCTCTGACGCCATACACCCATTCCTCCAGGTAGCGGCGGGTTGCTTCGGGGTCGGCGGAGATTTTATCCCACGCCAGGTAGAACTCATTATCACGGTCATAATACCCCTGGGCATAGGAGGGATGCGCGGCATACGGAACATGACAAACTGCGCTGACCAGAAAGCCCGGGATGAGCGTGCGGTTCGGGTCAGAGCGAATCACTGTTTCGGGAACAATTTCTTCGGCAGTGAGAATCACACGCCTGGCGGCAAACGCCACTTCTTTTTGTTCTCCAATGATTCCCCAAAGGTGGGCATTGCCGTTCTCATCGGCGCGCTGCACGTGAACAATCGCCACATCCGGGTGGAGCGCCGGTACCGTGATGACTTCACGTCCGCTGTACGGGTCGGTCACCCGTTTGATGTTGGGGTTGGCACGTTCCAAATCGGTGGCTGCGGTCTGGTTCATTGGCAAAAAGGGCAGCCCGCTGGCTGCGGCTTGCAGGCGGGTAATCATGCCGAAATGAGAGTATTCTTCCCATTCCAGTTCACCGCGTTCGATGGCCGCGCGCACCAGGCGCAAACTGCCCACGCCGGGGTTTCCCATGTAAGAAAAAATCACCTTGCGGGCGCATCCGGCGGCCACCATCTGGTCGTAAATCAGGTCGGGAGTGGCGCGCGCCAGGGTCAGGTTGCGCTTGCCCTGCCGAATGATTTCATGTCCGGCGGCAAACGGAATCAGATGGGTAAAGCCGGCGGCATACACCAGGTCTCCATCGTGAACGAACTGAGCGATAGCATCATGAAGAGAAATGAGTCTGGACATGCGGAAACCTTTTTGCGGAGCAGGGGTGTTATTTTTTCTTCTGTCTGGCTTCGGCGCGTTTCTTGCGGTCTTCGCGCATTTTTTGCAGCCAGGCACGGATGCGTGCAAAGCGCCCGGCAGGTTTGGGGGGCGGCGCGCTCATGCGCAACAGCAACAGCCCACCGCCAATGCCGAGCGCACCAATGCACAAAAACGCCAGGTAACTGAAACTCTGGCGGCTTTGAATGTAGTTTTCGATGTCTTCACGCGCGAGTTGAATCGGCGTAGGCGGAATGCCCAACGCCACTGCCGTTTTTTGAGCGGCGTCGCGCGTCTGCAAGACCTGCACGCCATACATGATGAACTCCTGTGTGGCGCGCAGGTCTTTGACTTTGACGCGCGTGGGGGTCGGCAGATTTTGCGCCTGCGCAGTGGCTGCGCCCGCCTGTTGCGTCTGGATGGCGAGCGCAGCATAGGCAGTGTTCGTCAGCGGGATAGCTTGCGCCTGGCCGGTGCGGGAGACGTCGGTCGAAATAAATATCATCAGGGCAAAAACCCCGATGATGAAAAAGAAGACGCCAATGCGCGAGAGAAACTCCCGACGGTCAAGCGTTTCCTCTCCCATGTTCACCTCGGCCAGCGGATGGGTTCATGGGGGGATTTTATCACGGTTGGTAGATTACTCCACCGTTCCCAGCCAGCCTTTCCGCACCATCCACTTCGCCAGTTCCAGCACCGGTACGACGGTAACAGCCAGCCCGGCCACAATCAACCAATCGCTCGCAGAAAGAGCATAAGTGCTGAACGGCTCATGAAGAAATGGCAGATATACAATCAACATCAGCAAAAGCAGTTCCCAGAGAACTGCCAGATTCAACCACTTGTTCTGGAATGGACGGTTAAAAATCGAATGCCGGTCGGAGCGGAAGTTATAAGCTTTGAAGAACTGAATCAAGACCAGCGAGACAAACGTCATGGTCATGGCATGTTCCAGGCCGCGCCCGGTTTCAAGCGCCCAGGTGAATAATCCGAGGTTGACCAGGGTAGACCAGACCCCTCCCAGTATCATGAGCGTCACCACCGGACGGGTAAAGATGCCGGTTTTGGGGTCGCGCGGCTTGCGTTTCATCAAATCGCTTTCGGGCGGGTCCACCGAAAGCGCCAGGGCAGGCAAACCATCGGTCGCCAGGTTGACGTAAAGGATTTGGACCGCGGTTAAAGGCAGCGGCAAACCGAGTAAAGCGGAACCGGCCATCAGACCAATTTCACCAATGTTGGAAGAGAGCAAGTACATCAGATACTTTTTGATGTTGCCAAATACGCCGCGTCCTTCTTCGACGGCAGCGACAATGGAGGCAAAATTGTCATCGGTCAGGGTCATGGCGGCTGCTTCTTTTGTTACATCGGTGCCGGTGATACCCATCGCCACACCGATATCCGCTTTTTTCAGAGCGGGGGCATCGTTCACACCGTCGCCGGTCATGGCAACAATGTGACCGCGCGTCTGCCAGGCCGTCACCACCCGCAATTTGTGGGCTGGCGAAACGCGCGCGTAAACGCGAATGTTCTCAACGTCGCGTGTCAGGTCGGTATCGCTCATCACGTCGAGCTCTGCGCCGGTGACGACCCGACCGCCATTGTTTAACAAGCCCAATTCGCGCGCCACCGCCGCTGCCGTCACGGGGTGGTCGCCAGTAATCATTACCGGTTGAATCCCGGCCTGGGCGCACACGGCAATTGCGTCTCTGGCTTCTGCACGCGGAGGGTCTATCATGCCGACTAAACCCAGAAAGGTCATGCCTGTTTCGGCAGTTTCACGTGTGGCATGGGGTTTGAAGGCCACTCCCAGCACGCGCAAAGCATCTTGCGCCATCTCTTGCGCGCGGGTGAGAATTTCCTGCCTCGCTGAAGTGTGCAGCGGATGAACGCCATCTTCCAGCAGCACGAAATCACAACTTTGCAAGATGACTTCCGGCGCACCTTTAGCGTAAGCGGTCAGTGTTCCATTGGTGCGGTGCAGGGTAGTCATGCGTTTGGTTTCGGAAGAAAAGGGAATTTCATCCACACGCGGCTGTTCGGCTTCGAGCGTCTCTTTCCACAGTCCGGCTTTGGCAGCAGCCACAACCAAAGCGCCTTCGGTGGGGTCGCCTTTGATGTCCCAGGTGCCGTTGGGATGCCGAATCAGGCGTGTATCGGCGCACAGAGCAGCAGCAGTCAGCAACCGCAAGGCAGGCTGGCTCGGCGAGGCGCAGGCCTGTCCGTTACACAAGAACTGTCCTTCGGGTACATACCCGGCTCCAGTAATGTCAATTCTCTCTCCGGCACAATACAAACGTCGTGCGGTCATCTCATCGCGGGTCAGGGTGCCGGTTTTGTCGGAGCAGATGACCGAAGTACTGCCCAGCGTCTCTACCGCGGGCAGACGACGGATGAGCGCATGCCGCCGCACCATTTTCTGCACGCCAATTGCCAGCGAAATGGTAACAACCGCAGGTAAGGCTTCTGGCACGACTGCAACGGCCAGGGCAATGCCAAAGATGAGCATTTCGATAAACGGCTGTCCGCGCAACAAACCCAGCGCCACAATGATAGCGACCACCACAAAAGCCGCCCGCGCCAGCGCCGTCCCGACTTTATCCAGATTCTGCTGGAGCGGCGTGCGGGTAGTTTCCACTTCTTGCAACATTTGGGCAATTTTGCCAAACTCCGTTTGCATTCCGGTTGCCGTCACCAGCATCCGCCCGCGTCCGTAGGTAATGGACGTACCGGCATAGACCATGTTGCGGCGGTCGCCGATGGGCAAGTCGCCGCGTTCAAGCGGGTGGATATGCTTTTCGACCGGTACCGACTCACCGGTGAGGGCGGCCTCTTCCACCTGGAGATTGACGGCTTCGAGCAGGCGTCCATCCGCCGGCACCCGGTCGCCGGTATGCAACAAGACGACATCTCCCGGCACCAGGTCGCGCGCGGGAAGTTTAATTTCTTCGCCCTCGCGCAAAACGCTGGCCGTCGGCGCAGCCATCTGCTTGAGCGCCTCGATGGCACGTTCGGCACGATATTCCTGAATAAACCCCAGTCCAACGGCAAACAGGACGATGATGGCAATGACGATGGATTCGATGCCATGGCCGAGAAACAACGAAATGGCTGTTGCGCCCAGCAGAATGAGAATCAGGATGTTTTTGAACTGCTCAAGCAGGATTTCCCACGGTGAGATGCGGCGGGCAGCCTGCAATTCGTTGGGGCCATACTCGGTCAGTCGTTGTTGGGCTTCTGTTTCAGTCAGCCCGCCCGGCCTGCTCTGAAGTGCGGAGAAGGCTTCGTCAGCGGACAGAGTGTGCCAGGGGGAAGTTGGCGGCATCGTTCATTCCTCTTTGTGCGGCATTTGGGTTTTGAACAGGATGAAGTTGAGCAGGTAAATCACGCCTGCTAAAAGAACAATGGTAATCAGGGTAAAAATTTCCTCAGCAAACAGGATGATTTCCTCGTACCACAGGCTGATGGCGCCGCCGCCTGCACCGGTCGCGGCAGCGGGCTTCCACCAACGGCGCAACAGGGAAGAACGTTTGTGGGTTGGGGATGGGGTGGACATCGCAGCCTCCTCTCATGACTTAACGAAAAAAACCAACGCGAACGGGCGCGATGGTCTTGCGGTCTCGTTCAGACAGCCGGGAAATTTCTTTCCGTCTTGACGACTGTCTTTCCGGGTGAACCCGGGCGCTACTCCCCATCGGGGCAATTCAAGTTTACGCCGTTTGCAGTGCTTCGTCAATATCCACCTTCGCCGCACAGTCCGTTGTTCTAGGGGACAGGCGTGCCTTGCGCGAGAATTTGAACCGAAGTGACCAGAATGGTGTTACAGCCGGCATCCTGAAACACCAGACGGAGCGCACCTTGACGGTTAAAACTTTCGATGCGCAGGATTTCCTGCCCTTTGATGCTGACCAGATTCCAGCGGCGAATCTGCAACAGGTGATGGTAAACCTCCTCGTTAAGCGGCACGATATGCAGGAGATTAATTGTCCCTTCTGGTAAACGGTCGGTGTACCACTGATAACGCACCGTGTGATTGCGTACCCGCGCAGTAACGAGCGAGACGGAGGAGTATTCTCCGTTGGTAATCAGAATATCATGGGTAGCAAACGGAATTTCCGGTTCATCGCGCCAGTGAATCACCTCGCGTGCAACACCAGTAAAGACCGAAAATGTGTCTTTCTCGTAGGTGATTTCCCATGAACGACCATCAGCAGTAGTGACGCGGCGATAATTTTCAGAAAACTTAAACTCCGTCCACGGCGGCGCTGCCAGTCCCCAAAAATCGGAATTAACGGAGCGATACAGGAACCCGCATAGCGTCATCGAAAGCAGCAACAATCCTGCCGCTGTCAACGGAGACATGTTGAGCAACACACCAATTGGAAACCACAACAGACCAAAAAGTGTGAACCGTGGACGAGACTCCATAACCCTGCCCCACAACGTTTACCTGTATAATTCTATCAGGCATTTTACGATTTCTCGAACGGAGAACACGCCATGTTCAAACAAAAATACTTTATTGATACGCACAAAGGCATCACCTTTGTAGTTCTTTTGGCGATGATGGCCTGGTTTGGACGCTGGGAAAGCGTCACTGCGTGGGTGTACCTGGCCCTGCACGGCACGTATGGTCTCTTGTGGGTGCTGAAAAGCCGCCTGTTTCCCGATAAGCAGTGGGAAGAAGACAAAGGCGCCGCCTATGCCCTGCTGATTATCGCGGGGCTGAGCGCCTACTGGGTAAGCGGTTTGCTGATTACCTGGCTCGATGTCAAAGCCCCTGCCTGGCTGATTGGCCTGTGCGTAAGCATGAACGTCTTTGGCGTGTTCTTTCACTTCGTCTCGGATATGCAAAAGTACGTTCAACTCAAATATCACCCCGGTCACCTGATAACGGACGGGCTGTTTGCCCGCACGCGGAATATCAACTACTTTGGCGAACTTTTGATTTACCTGAGTTTTGCCCTGCTTTCCATGCACTGGCTGCCGCTGGTCATTCTGGCGGGCTTTGTCTTCGGGTTCTGGTTGGGTCAAATGCGCAAAAAAGACCAATCGCTGGCGCGCTACGCGGAATTTGCCGCGTACAAAAAGAAAAGCAAACTGTTCATCCCTTTCCTTTTTTGAATGCCATGAAAAACGCTCTGCTTCCCCTGTTCTTGCTCCTGATTCTGTTGCTGTCCGCCTGCGGCGGCGGAGAAACCACCACTACGCTCCAGGTGGATATGGTCGAATTTATGTTTGAGCCAAAAACCTTCACCGTGCCTGCCGGGCAGGAAATTACCCTCGAGCTGGTCAACAAAGGCGCCATCGAACACGATTTTGTGATTCTCAAACAGGGCGTGGTTGCCGAAGGCAACTTCGACCGCACGGCGCACCAGGCAGATATTTTATTCGAGGCGCGGCTTGCACCCGGCAAATCCGACACGTTCACGTTTACCATTGACGCGCCGGGCGAATATCAGGTCATTTGCAGTATTCCGGGCCACCTGGCGGCAGGCATGGCAGGGAAATTGATTGCGCGCTGACGATGTCCACGCTCATTACCAGCCCCTCCAACCCGCTCATCAAGCAAGCCCGCGCCTTGCGGCAGAAAAAAGCCCGCCAGGAAAGCGGTCTGTTTCTCGTGGAAGGTATTCTTCATGTGGGTGAAGCCGCCGAAGCCGGGTGGGAGATTGACACTCTGCTCTACTGCCCGGAGCGTCTGCGAAGCGGCTTTGGACAGGCACTGACGGAGAAACTCGCCGGCCAGGGTGTGCGTGTGGTTGCGGTCAGCGAAGCTGCTTTTGAGACCTTTGCAGAAAAAGAGAACCCGCAAGGCATCGCGGCGCTCGTCCGTGAGCGTCATTTGACGCTGGGAGAATTCCCTCCCTTTCGGTTGGCGGCGGCACTGGTCGCGCCGCAAGACCCGGGCAACATTGGTTCGATTTTCCGCACCCTCGACGCAGTTGGGGCTGACGGGTTGTTCCTGCTCGAAGGCGGCGCCGACCCATATCAGCCAGCCTGTGTGCGCGCCAGCATGGGCACTCTGTTCTGGAAACCGTTCGTTCAAACCAGCTTCCGCGCCTTCACAGAATGGTCAAAACAGGGCGGCTTTCGGTTGGTTGGCACCTCAGCACACGCATCTACCCGCCTGCACACGTTTCACCGCGACCAGCGCCCGACGATATTGCTGCTTGGTTCGGAGCAAAAAGGGTTGAGCGCCGAACAGATGGCTGCCTGTGATGAGCTGCTCTCGCTGCCCATGCGCGGACGGGCTTCTTCGCTGAACCTGGCCGTGGCGGCGGGAATTTTCCTGTATGGGTTATATGGGCAAAGCGATTAAGTTCGCACGCGCTTCAAAAAGCCAGGCGTATTCAGTTCGCGCTCCAGCAAATATGTGAAATAGGCCTGCATCAACGCTTCGATTTTCTTGCGCGCCTCGGCATTTGGGCGCGCCCGTACTGCCTCAGCGTAAGAACTGCGCTGGAAATGCCGCAAATACTTGAGTGTTTCCACATCCACATTCCACAAGCCGGGCAACCCCATGCCACATTGCGGACAAATAACGCCTCCCACTCCGGGAGAAAAGTATTGGTCACGCGGCTCTACCGGACGTCCACAATTGGCGCACTCGAACAGTTTGGGGCGAAAACCCAAAAAGTCCAGCAAGCGCATTTCATAGTAACGCACGGCTAACCAACCATCGGCCTCGCTGGCAATACGCTCCAGAGTCTCGGTCAACAGGCGAAAGAGCGAAAACGTATTTCCTTCTTCATCGTACGTCAAGCGGTCAATCAATTCCAGGACGTAGGCAGCATATCCCACCTTAAGCAGGTCGTCACGCAAAGGCAGATAAGCATCCAGCGTTTCGACCTGGGTAACAATCGGCAAATCACGCCCGCGCGCCAGCTGTAACGTAACGCGGGTGAACGGCTCCAAATGTCCGGCCTTGCGCGAGAGAACCTTTCGGGCACCTTTAGCAAGCACACGCAGCTTGCCCTGTTCGCGCGTGAACAGGGTGAGAATGCGGTCGGCCTCGCCCCAATCGGCATGACGGATAACCACCGCTTCGGTGCGAAATGAACGGGGCTGATTCATGCGCTTATTGTAACGGCAACCATCTACCCTGCCAACAAGGCGAAGTATTGTCCAAGGAACTTTAGTTTCGCCGGGTTTTCTTTTGCGCGGTGCGTATTATGTTAGACTTGCCCTGGCTCACGAACAAAGAGGAAGGAGGAATTTTTCATGCGGCAAATTTTGAACAAGACTGATGGTGGAAAAGTGGGCGTGGGGATTCTCTTTTTGGTCTGGGCAACCGTTGTATTATCTGCGATTTTCGTTTTTCAAAAACCGGTTGCCCTTCAGGTACTTTCGGGGCTTGGCTTTCTTGCCTGGACGCTGGGGGTGTGGGGTGTAATCGTTGCAATTGCGGCAGGCGTGGGGTATCTACTCCTGACGGCCAGCACCTTCGAACCAATTGAAAAATTATTGCTCGGAACAGGTATCGGATTAGGCTTTTTCGGTTTGGCAGGGTTTATACTGGCGGCGTTCAACCTGGCAAATCCTTATTTGTTGCTGTGCGTCCTTCTCCTTTTACTGGCCTGGCAGGCTTTTAGCGGAACGCTTCGTATGGCCCTGGAGTCTTTCCGAATCTTATTCGGTTCAATAACGAAATTTGCAGGACAGGCTGCCTGGATGCACTTTGCCGTTGGGGTTGCGCTGACACTGGTATTCACTCAATCTTTAGCCCCACCCGCCGACGGCTTTGATTCTTTATTCTATCACTTACCGGTTCCGGCCATGTGGCTGCGAGATGGCGGCTTGCGTCTTGTGGATATGCCGCATTATTGGTTTCCGGGGTTGGTGGAGGGCATGTTCGTCTGGCCCATGGCACTGGGGAGTGACATTGTGACCCAATTACTGCACATGACGTTTGCCGTGTTAATTGCCTTGCTGCTTTGGTTTTGGGTCTTTTCTATTTCGGATGGCGCAACAGCCTGGTGGGCTATGGTTTTACTGCTTACCATTCCGGCGTTTTTATGGCTGGCGACCTGGGCTTATACTGACCTTGCGCTTTCATTTTTTACCCTCGGCGCGCTCTATTCGCTGTGGAGATGGCGAGATACCGGTAATTCACACTGGTTGAATGTTACAGCGCTCATGGCCGGCTTTGCGATGGGCATAAAATACACAAGTTTTGTCCTGCCTGTTTTTGTGGTTATTTTTATTTTTGCCCGCTGGTTTACGAAGAAAGCGGCAATATCCGATATTTTGCGCAACATTGTTCAGTTTAGCGTTCTCGCCTTGCTGGTTGCTTCTCCCTGGTATCTGCGCAATTGGATATGGATGCAGAATCCGTTCTACCCGTTTGTGTTTGGTGGCATGTTTTGGGATTCTTTTCGAGCGGCGTGGTATTCTGGCGCGGGAACCGGGATTGGGTGGAATCTTCCTGAGTTGTTGTTGCTGCCCTTGAATATCACACTGGGGCATCGTGAATTGTTTAATCTGTGGGATGGCAGAATTGGGCCGTTTTTCTTGATTTTGATTCCTGTGACAGTTTGGACCACGCGGAAAATGAGCAAGACGGCGGATTCTCGAATTCGTTCCGCGTTTGAGCTGTCCGTTCTGTTCTTTTGCCTGAGCGCACTATTCTGGACGCTTGGCGTAGTAAACACAGCCAGCCTTTGGCAGACGCGTTTGCTGTTTCCGGGGCTGCTCCCGCTGATTGTGCCAATGGCATTCAGCATTCGGGAACTGCGCCTACTGGATACGAATATGATTCGTATCAGTGTTGTGTTTTCATACCTGGTTATTTTATTTATCTCGCTCACCTTGCTTGATTTCGGTTTGCTCGTGTTGAAGCGCCATCCCCTGGCGGTAATGGTTGGAATCGAAACTCGTCAGGATTATCTCCGCCGCATTCAACCTGGCTATTCTGAAGCATTGCGTCTTGTGAATCGGTTGCCTGAAGAAGCAAATGTGCTTTTTCTCTTCGAGCAGCGCTCTTATGGCATGACCAATAAGGTTTTCATCGATGCAATCTACGATAACCTGGCACACGCTTTGTATCGTTGGGGACGTACTGAACGCCTGTTGGCGGCCTGGAAACAAAGTGGCTATACCCATGTGTTGCTTTCTCGATACGGCCTGGAAATGACTCGCGCCTCCAATCCGCTGTTTGATTTGGCGAAGTGGGCAGAATTAAGCCGCCTGGAAGGATTATTGAGCGAGGTGGACAGGTCTTCAGATGGGAATTATGTTTTGTATTCCATTCCGTGATTCGGTGGAACGGATTCCCCGGTCTGCCCGGCCTCTAAGAGGACGACTTTCCTGGCGGCGCCAAACTGTCCGCGCTCACCCAACCTGCCAGGCGCATGGCGGGACTGCCCAAAGCCCGTTCTGTTGCCCAGGCTCAAGCCTGCGCCTACGGCGCAAACCACCTGGACAAAGTATTATTTTGCCGGGCCCCAGCGCATCGCCTCGCGGACCTGCTTTGAGATGACCTGCTCCGCCCCCACTTGCTATCTGACCGACCACCTGGGCAGCACCAGAATCACCACCGACTCCAGCGGCGCGAAAATCGCCGAAATGCGCTAGAGCGAAGCCCCCCGCAGCGCAGCGGAGTGGGTACGGCTTGCCCCCTTCGTTTCACTGCGGGGGTGCTGCGCAAGGGTGAAGTCCGTTACGTGTACTCGTCAGGGTATACTTGGGGCAACACGTCCATCGACTACACCTGCACCGGCCAATACAGCAACGTCCCTGAGTTTGGGTTGATGTTTTATAATGCGCGGTGGCAGGACTCTTGATATTTTTCTCGATGTCAGCTCCACCTCCCGTTTCGCGCCTTCTCACGGCGCTCGGCATTCCACATCAGGTTTTTCGCCATGCCGGGCCAGTTACATCGCTGGAACAGGCCGCTCACGAGCGCGGACAAAAGCCTGAGCAAGTGATACGCAGCCTGGTATTTCGGCTGAGCGAAGGCCGCTTCGTGATGGTACTGGCTGCCGGGCGCGCGCAGGTCTCCTGGCCGGCATTGCGTGCCTATTTGGGGCAATCCCGTCTCACGCTGGCAAGCGAAAAAGAAGTATTACAGGTTACCGGCTACCGGGTTGGGACAGTCTCCCCACTGGGGTTGCTCACGCCACTGCGAATTTTGGCCGATGAAGCCGTGTTCGTGCCGGAAGAAATCTCACTTGGTTCGGGTGAACCCAATGTAGGGATTATTTTGAAACCAGCGCACTTACGACAGGTGCTGGGGGAGGTGGAAGTGGGTAGATTCGTTCAAAGCGCAGGCACAGAGGATGTCAAAAGCGCCTCTACGTCGGTATAACCAGGCAAGTTGAGAGCAGTTTCGGCAATTGTCCGGCAGGTGGTCACATCGCACGCGCGAATGAGCGCTTTGGCATGAGGAATAAGCGCCGGTGCCATGCTGAACTCATCCAATCCCAGGCCCAACAACAGCGGAATGGCGCGAGAATCGCCAGCCATTTCGCCACACATCCCCACCCAAATCCCCGCTTTGTGGCCTTCCTCAATAACACGGGCTATCAACCGCAAAACGGCTGGGTCCAGTGCGTTGGAAAGATGCGCCACCCGTTTGTTGGTACGTTCAACGGCCAGCGTGTACTGAGTGAGGTCATTTGTGCCGATACTGAAGAAATCTACCACTTTTGCCAGCGCATCCGCCATCACGGCGGCAGATGGGATTTCGACCATAATGCCCACCTGAACACGCTCTGCAAATGGAATGCCCGCACGTTCCAGGTCGGCGCGGGCTTCTGTAAGCAAAGCGCGCGCCTGCAACACTTCCTGGACTGTTGCGATCATTGGAAACATGATGCGAATATCGTGTCCAAACGCGGCGCGCAGAATGGCGCGTAATTGCGTTTTGAAAAAATCGGGGTTATCCAGACACATACGGATAGCACGCCAACCCAGAAAGGGGTTTTCCTCGTGACCCAGGTCAATGTAGGGCAATTCCTTGTCCCCGCCCACATCCAGCGTGCGAATGACGACCGGACGTGCTCCCATCACATCAAAAATGGCTTTATAGGCGTGATATTGCTCTTCTTCATCCGGTGCAGTCTGCCGGTCGAGATAGAGAAACTCAGTTCGTAACAGGCCGACTCCCTCGGCGCCCAGGGCAACAGCGCGATGTGCATCCTCCAGGCTGCCGACATTCGCAACCACTTCTACCTGGCGACCATCCCGTGTGATGGCAGGTTCAGCCGCGTGCGCGCGCTCCTGTTCAGCGCGGTTCTGCTCAGCCATTCTGGCGCGCTCAAATTCTTGAAGCGTCTCAGCATCTGGTTCTACAATCACAGTACCACGATGCGCATTGAGAATCAGACGTTCGTTCGTTGCAATCGTAAGAACAGCCTGGCCTGCGCCTACAACCGCAGGAATTCCTAACGCTTTTGCCAGAATGGCGGTGTGCGAGGTCGCGCCACCTTCCGCTGTGCAAAAACCGAGCAGACGGGTTTTATCGAGCAAGACGGTATCGGAGGGGGTCAGGTCGCGTGCAACAAGGATGGATGGCTGATTCAGTGTGACATCCGGCTGGGGTTTCCCCAGCAAAATTCGCAAGCAGCGGCGGGCAACATCTCGAATATCAGCAGCACGGGCGCGAAAATACTCTTCTTCAAGGGCTTCCAACTGTGCAGCATAGCGTTCGGCGCTTTCCATCAAAGCGCTTTCGGCGTTTTTTCCCTCTTCCAGGATGGACTGCCGAATAGCTGAGTGCCATTCAGGGTCTTCGAGCATTTGCAGATGAGCATCGAAGATGGCGGCTTCTTCCGGGTGCAACTGCACAGCAGCGCGCGCACCAATTTCCTGCAACTGCACACGCGCGCTTTGCAGCGCAACGGTCATGCGCTGCCATTCGGCCTCTCGGTCAGCAGGCGCATACACGGAAAAAGTTAAGTCTTCTGGCGTAAAGACACGCGCCGGACCAATGGCAAGACCAGGAGAAGCGCCAATGCCCTGAATGGTTCTCATAGGCTTTACTCTGTTTCACCAAAATTGCTTTCAACGAGCGCCCGCAAGGAGTGTAACGCCGCTTCGGCGTCGGGGCCTTCGGCACGCAGGGTAATTTGCGCACCCTGATTGACACCTAACGACAACACATTCAGAATACTTTTGGCATTGGCTTGTTTGGCGCCATGCAACACCGTGATAGTCGATTGAAACCTGGACGCCTCGCGCACAAACAAACTCGCCGGGCGGGCATGAAGACCAACTTTATTTTGAATGGTGAGCGTGAGTTCAGGCATAGGAACAACCAGGGGTCAATGCGTATTTTTGACAGTTACCGCTTCGGCCAATCGTTCGGGAGAAATAAGCTTCTTGAGCGCGGCCTCAGTTTTCGGATACAGGCGAATGCTATTCGGAGGCGAGAGAAGGGGCAACGGCGCATGAGCGAGGGCTTGTTTCCAGGGGAGAGAAACCCGCGCCAGAAAACGGGCAACCTGCTTTTGATTCTTTCCTTGCAACTGGCTGGCATACTTTTCGTGAAGATGAACGAGAAAAAATTGCAAAATAGTCTGATAGTTCCGCCGCGCCAGCACAACCAGGAAAGCGTATCCCAACACCAGCCCATTAATCCACAACGCGTGAGCAATATACTGGTCCAACAACCAGTTGCCCCAGTCGCCAATCATCGAGCGCAAAATTGCATCAACCATATTGCTCAGAGAGATGCCGGGGCAGACCAGTGTGTTGACCAGTCCGCCCCGGCTCGAATCAGGAGAGAAAACAAACAGAGGTTAGAACTATTTCGAGGCAGGCGCGCCGGCGGCCACTTCCCACTCTTGCGGGTTCTTCAGGTAGAAGAACATGGCCGCAGCAAGCAGAACCGCCAGAACCACCAACCCGCCCACGTTCAACCATTCGGTCAGTTTGGTGAACAGGAAGCCCGGCCACAGGAAGCCATCGGCAATGCTGGTGATACGTACCGCGTTTTCAGGAATGGCAAAGTTGGCGCTGCGGGCAGTGGCCGTGAAGAAATCAGCCAGGCCGGTGGCAATGTAGAAACCAACTGCCAGTTCCAGCGTGCCAGCAATCACCATGCGCACAATGTTGCCGCGCATCAGAGGGGCAAACAAGGCCACCACAAAGGGGATAACGGCCAGGTCAGCGAACAGAATGACGCGATTGCCCGGCAGAATGATGGAGAGCAAGATAGCAATCGGAACGAGCAGGAGCGAGGACGAGATGGCGGCAGGATGCCCGACCAGAATGGCCGAATCCAGGCCGATATAGATTTCACGTCCGGCAGCACGCTTCTGCATGAATTCGCGCGCGGCTTCCGAAACCGGAATCAGGCCTTCCATCAGAATTTGCACCATGCGGGGCAGGAGCAACATCACCGCTGCCAGGTTCATACCGGTCTTCAGAACTTTGGTGATGACGGTGGTCGCATCGCCTGCATTGTAGAAAGCCAGAATGCCCAGCACAATGCCAATGATGAGGCCGAGAATGACCGGCTCACCCATCACACCCCAATTTTTACGAATGGTTTCGGGGTCGGCTTCTACGTCTTTGAGGCCGGGGATGCGGTCTACAATCCAGTTCGTCACAATCGCAAATGGAACGCCTGGCGCGGAAGTAAGGTGCGGAATAGAGATGCCTGGCGTGCCATAGAACGATTGCACTGCTTTCGCCGTCCAGTCGCCCAGGAAAAGCGCCAGTGCCGCAGCAATAGCAGCAGCAATCAAGCCATACACCAGATTGTTGGTAGCGGCCAGGACCAGCGAACCGAGAAAAGCAAAGTGCCAATAGTTCCAGACGTCAATGTTGACCGTTTTGGTCAGCCGCAGGGCAAGGAACACGATGTTAACAAAGATGGCAATCGGAATGACCCACAACCCAACCGGGCTGCCAAAGGCGATAGCCGCCGCCGAAGGCCAGCCCATATCCATCACATCGCGCTGAATGCCCAGGTTGCTGACAATGGCCTGACCGACTTCGGTCAGACTCCCCCACATCAGGCCAATGACCAGGTTAATGCCGATGAAGGCAATACCAATCGTCACGGCGGCGCGGAACGCCCGTCCGGGCTTGGCGCCCATCACAGCCGCAATGATGAAGATGATGATGGGCAGCAATACCGTAGCGCCGAGGGCATCAATGATTGCCTTCAGACCCGTAAGAAAACCTTCCATCTTGCCTTACTCCTTTCTTGGGGTGAGAAATGGAATGAAAGTGACGTGAACGAGAAGGGTGAGGAAATTATTTTTGGTTGAGTGCTTTGACGATTTGCTCAATAACTGCCTCCTTTCCAATTCCAGTGAGAAAGGCAAGCGTCTGAATGACCGGTACCCCTAAATTGGTCGGGACGGGGGTGGTCGTGACGACCAAGTCCATCCCTTCCACCATACTGGCAACTTCGCTTGCCTTGCACTGACGGGTGATGACCTCGATGCCGCGCTCACGCAGCGCATCTTCAATGGCTTTGGCTACAACCGTTGAAGTAGCAATGGCTGTACCGCAGGCAACTAAAATTCGTTTGGCTTGTGGCATCTCATTCTCTCCTGATTGAAATGTTTGAGCAAAACAAAACGCAGCCAGCCCAAAGGGGCTTGACTGCGTCAGGCCTTACGTAAGGTTTCGCGCACCTGAAAGAGGTTGCGTGCATGCATAAGTTGCTCCACCAGCTCCGGGTTTTGCAAAACGTGGGAAACTTGCTGAAGCATCTCAATTTGCGATTTCGGTTGGTCCAGCGCAAGCAGAAACACCAGTTGAACCGGCACTTCTTTTTCTGGATTAACCATGTTGCGGAATAAAACGGGGCGCGCAAGGGTTGCCATCGCAATCCCCGGTTTAATCACCTGGTCAACATCGGTGTGTGGAATGGCAGCGTTATACTTGCCTTCCAGCGGCAAGCCGGTGGGTTGGACGCGTTCTCGCGCCAGTACACCCTCTACAAATGCCCCACGCACATAACCTGCGTACATCAACTTACCACACAGGTTGCGAATGACTTCTTCCGAAGTCTCTGCATCCATGCCAAAGATAAGCGCTTCTGGAACCAGGTAAGCCTGCAACGTTATTGCCATAACAGCATCTCCGAAGGAGTCTCCAGTGCTTTACGCAGGTCAGCCAGAAAACGCGCGGCGATAGCACCATCGATTGCGCGGTGGTCGGCAGAGAGACGAAGATTCATCACCGAATGTAACACCGGCTGGCCTGTTTCGTTAGCAACAAAGGTTTTTTTAATTGCGCTTACCGCTAAAATTGCAACCTGAGGCGGGTTAATTATAGCCGTAAAACGGTCAATTCCAAACATTCCGAGATTGGAAATTGTGAACGTTGCATCTTGCAAATCTGTAAGGCGCAACTGATTCTGTCGGGCGCGGCTGGCGAGGTCGTTCAGTTCTTCAGCAATTTGCAAAATTCCCTTCCGGTCGGGGTGATGCAGCACCGGCACAATCAAGCCATCCTCCAGCGCAACCGCCACGCCCAGATGAACCTCATGCCACTCACGCAGGACCTCACCTTCCAGATGAGCATTCAGGCGGGGATGTTGGCGCAAAGCCCAGGCAACGGCTTTGACGACAACCGCCGTCAAAGACACCCTGCGTTCACCGGCGCGTTGTTGTGCCATTAGCAAAAGCGCCAGACTGGCTTCCATATCCACATCCACTTCCAGGTGAATGGTCGGAATAGATTGCCACGAACGCAACATATTGGTCGCAATGGTCTTTCGCATTCCCTGAAGCGGGACCTCACGGAACGAGACCGGGCGGGAACCTGCTTCTGTCACTGCAGCGTGCGAGGCAGCCGAAACGCGCTCCTGCGCTGCGCGGCGAACGTCTTCGCTCTGAATCCGTCTGCGCGGCCCGCTACCGGTAAGTTCATTCAGATTCACGCCCAGTTCACGGGCCAAACGGCGGGCAGCAGGTACCGCACGCAGTTTGTCTGGCGCATGACGTGTGGCATACCGTTCCACATCGGCGCGGGTGATTCGTCCGCCAGGCCCGGTGCCGGGGATTTCGGCAAGGTTCACCCCCAGGTCAGCAGCCAGGCGGGCGGCAACCGGCGTTGGCTGAGAAAGCGGTTCAGAAGCAGCAGGGGCAACCTGCGGCGCAGGTTGTTCAACCACAGGAGCATCCGCTTCCGCTGGCAAAGACTCTCCCGGTTGCAGAATGTATGCGATCACATCGGTCACCCGTACAACCGTCCCCTGGGGATGGCGAATGCCCGCCACAATCCCATCTTCAGGAGCTTCCACTTCCATGCTTACTTTGTCAGTGGACACTACGGCTAACGGGTCACCTTGTTCGACGCGGTCTCCGTTCTTTACTTTCCACTCCAGGATTTCGCTCTCTTCCTGAGTGAACCCGAATTTGGGCATAATGACGGCTTTCATGGTCAATACTCGCCTTTCGCCAGTTTGCGGGCTTCGGCAATGATGTCTTCGACCTGTGGCACGGTATGGTATTCCAGCGTTCGGTTGTAGGGAATGGGCGTTTCTCGGCCGGCCAGACGGCGGATGGGAGCTTCCAGGTAATCGAACGCTTCATGCTCAGCGATGCGGGCAGCCACCTCGGCGCCGAATCCACCGGTTTTGACCGCCTCATGCACAATCAGCAGTTTGCCGGTCTTTTTGACCGATTCGGCAATGGTTTCAACATCTAACGGGCGCAAGGTGCGCGGGTCTACAATCTCAAGTTCGATACCTTCTGCCGCAAGGGTTTGCGCAGCCTGTTGCGCACGCAAGACCTCGATGGAGGTCGCAACCAGAGTCAGATGCCGCCCCTCGCGCACAACGCGCGCTTTGCCCAGCGGCAGGGTGTACCAGCCTTCGGGAACTTCTCCCCGGGTTTTGTAGAGCAGCTTGTGTTCGACAAAAATAACCGGGTTGCCATCGTAAAGAGCAGCCAGGAGCAGACCTTTGGCATCGTGCGGCGTGGAAGGCATGACCACTTTGAGACCAGGAATGTGGGTAAACCAGGCTTCCAGGCTTTGGGAATGTTGTGCCGCAGCACCGGTGCCAGAGCCACCGGGCAAGCGCATGACCATCGGCACACTGGCCTTGCCGCCAAACATAAAGCGCACTTTGGCAGCCTGTAAGACGAGTTGTTCCATTGCCAGGGTGACGAAATCGGAAAATTGCATTTCGCCAATAGGTCTCATACCGGTCAGTGCCGCGCCAACACAAGCCCCGGCAATCCCTGCTTCGGAGATGGGGGTATCTATGATTCGTTCGGGGCCAAATTCGTCAATCAGACCAGCAGTGACCCCAAACGCGCCGCCATAGACGCCGATGTCTTCACCAATCACAAAAACAGACCGGTCTTTTTGCATGGCAAGGCGCATGGCATCGCGCAAGGCTTCGGCGTAAGTCATTTCAGGCATAGACGCCCTCTTCGATGGTTTCCAGCAACGGTTCCGGGCTGGCTTCAGCAAACGCCACAGCAGCCTGAATTTTCTCACGCGCCTGCTTACGGCGTTCTTCCAGAGCGGCTTCTTGCAGGCCAATATGAGCAGCAAAACGTCGAATGGGGTCTTTCGTCATCCATTCCTTTACTTCTTCACGGCTGCGATAAGCCTGTTTATCACTTTTGGAATGGCCTTTCCAGCGGTAGGTAATCAGCTCCAGCAGGTAGGGGCCATTTCCGGTGCGAATGTGTTCTGCAGCTTCTTTAACCGCCTGATGAACGGCCAGCAAGTCATTACCATCCACTGTTTTTCCGGGCATGCCATAAGCACAGGCACGCTGGCTGATTTGAGCAATGTTGATGGCCTTGCGAACCGGCATAGACATCGCATAAGCGTTGTTCTCACACAGATAGAGGATGGGAAGCTTCCAAATAGAAGCCATGTTGAGCGATTCGTGAAACGCGCCTTCATTGGCCGCGCCATCACCGAACAGACACAAGACAATCTGGTCGGTTTTACGCGCCTTTATACTCAGTCCAACCCCAACGGCAATCGGCATGTTCCCGGCAACAATCCCGTTGGCGCCCAGGTTGTTGGCTTCCACATCAGCAATGTGCATGGAGCCGCCGCGCCCACGACAATAGCCGGTTTCTTTGCCCATGAATTCGGCCATCATACGGTTCACATCACCGCCCCAGGCCAGAAAGTGGCCGTGTCCACGATGGACATTGAGGAGATAGTCGTGACCTGGACGCAAAGCGCTGGCCGTGCCAACTGCGCAGGCTTCCTGTCCAATTGAAAGATGCATGGTGCCATGCACTTTTCCCAGGGCATACATTTCTTCGGCATTTTCCTCAAAGGCGCGAATCAAAAGCATGGTATCGAGCAAGCCCAAAGCCTGCTCAGGAGAAAAAGGCTGGGAAAGAGGAGAAGGGTTCAACATACGCAACAAAGACCAGCGGCAAACGAATCTTCAGGCTTATTGTACAAAAAACACAAAAGTTTTTCTAGCATTTGTGAACAACTTTCACGAATGTGCAAAAAGAAAATCGCGTTCATCAGAAGCGCGCGGTGTGTTCCAAATCTTCACGGAAGGCCTCCAGTACGCCAAGTGCAGCAGTCTCGTCCGTCACCAGGCAGTTGACCAGTCCGGCACGGCAGGCTCCCAGGATAGGCAGGGTTTTCATCTCTCCGGCAGAAATGCCCATTTTGAGCGGCACTGCCCGAAGCACTTCGGGAGAAATACCGACTACACGATTGCGCAAAGTGGGTTCGCGCAATTGACCGGTACGGTCGAACAAGATGCCACATACGTCCCCTACCACGCCCGAAAGGCTCAGACGGCGGGCCTGTTCGGCATCGAAGTAACCGGCGCGCACCCAACTGGAAGAGGCTGGTTCCATTGAGCCAATGCCCACCAGAGCCAGGTCAAGCCTGGCAGCCTCGTCCAGAACGCGCGCAATGCTTGGCTCCAAAAGCAAAGCTTCGCGCAAGGAGGGGTTGGCAACAATCAGTGGCGCGGGGATGGTGTGATATTGTCCGCCCAGCGCCTCGGCCAGATGCCGGGCCAGGCTGGGGCCATCGGTTTCAGGGGTGAGGGTGCCGGCAGAGCCAATGATTTGATAGACCTGCGTATCAGCGTAATTGCGGCGTCGCATCGCGGTCACGGTTTCGTAAAGCGCCGTTCCCCACGAAATGCCAATGCGCTTACAGCCTTGCTCCACCAGTTCTTCCACCAGTTTCGCGGCCATGGCTCCCAATTTGCGGAGCATTTCAGCATAGCTTAGCGTGCCGCGCTGTAAGACGCGCACCAGCCGCAATCCAAGCGCCATTTGCAAGGCTTCTTCCAGGTCCAGACAACGCTCGAGCGGATAATTGATGTGAATTTCCACCACCCCTTTTTCGCGCGCTTCGGTCAACAAACGCGAAATCATCGAACGGGAATAACCGGTACGGGCAGCAATTTCTTCTTGCTTCAGGTTATGTTCATAGTACAAACTGGCAACCTGTGCAAGCAGTTCCAGGTGGCTGTCGGGCATAGCAGGCTCCTCAAAAAAACAACACTGATATTTTACTGGAATTTGTGAATTTATGTAGAAAATGTTCGCACAGGTAATGGGATTCTTGCGGATTTGTGATGATTTTTTCATTTATTTGGGCTAAAATTCCAGATATGAAAGTAGAACAGGCCATCAATTTCGACCAGTTGATGCAAAACCTTCCCGATTATTACAACGAATTTGACCGGGATATGGTACGGCGCGCCTATGAACTGGCCGCACAAGCCCACGCCGGGCAAAAGCGACATTCGGGTGAGCCGTACATCAATCACTGTGTGGCGGTTGCCAGCATTCTCGCCGAAATGCGCATGCCCTCCGATGTCGTGGCTGCGGCCCTGCTCCACGATACAGTCGAAGATACTGATGTGACGCTGGAACAGTTGCGCCTGCAGTTTGGGCAGACGATTGCTAACCTGGTGGATGGGGTGACCAAACTCGACAGCCTGCCACGCGTTTCCCGCAGTGACCACTTCGGCGACGAAGAAAACGGAGAGCCAGAAACGCCCCTGACGCCGGAGCAGCTTTCGCGGCGGAAGAAGCAGTTGACCACTGAAACGATGCGTAAGACGTTTCTGGCGATGAACGATGACGTGCGTGTGGTGCTTATCAAACTGGCCGACCGCCTGCACAACATGCGAACGCTGGGCTATGCGCGGCCCGAAAAACAGAAGCGAATAGCACAGGAGACGCTCGACATTTACGCCCCGCTCGCCAACCGGTTAGGCATTTGGCAGGTCAAGTGGGAGCTGGAAGACCTGTCGTTTCGCTACGTTAACCCCGAAAAATACAAAGAAATTGCCGAACAACTGGCCGACCGGCGCACGACCCGCGAGCAACAAATTGAAGAAATCATCAAAACGCTTTCGCGTGTGCTTCAGCAGGCAGGTATCAAAGCTGAAATCAGCGGACGCCCCAAGCACATCTATTCGATTTACCGCAAAATGATTCAAAAGGGCAAATCGTTCGAGATGGTGCGTGATATTCGCGGCGTGCGCCTGCTGGTGGCCGATATTCCCTCCTGCTACTCGGCCTTGGGCATCATCCACACGCACTGGCGGCCCATCCCCGGCGAGTTCGACGATTACATCGCCGCGCCCAAAGACAACTTCTACCAATCCCTGCATACGGCGGTAATTTACGATGACGGCAAACCGCTGGAGGTGCAGATTCGCACGCACGAAATGCACCAGAACGCCGAATACGGCATTGCAGCGCATTGGCGCTATAAGGAGGGCGGCGCACGGCGCGACCCGAAATACGAACAGCATATCCGCTGGCTGCGTTCGATGATGGAATGGAAACAGGACGTGAGCGACGCGCAGGAATTCGTCGACTCCATGAAAACCGACGTGTTCGAGGACCGCGTCTATGTCTTTACCCCCAAAGGCGACATCATTGACCTGCCAGCCGGTTCAACGCCGATAGATTTTGCCTACCACGTCCACACAGACGTAGGTCACCACTGCCGCGGCGCAAAGGTAGATGGCAAACTGGTGACGCTCGACTACGTTTTGAAAACCGGACAGCGGGTGGAAATTCTCACGTCCAAGCAGGGCGGGCCCAGCCGCGACTGGCTCAATCCCTCGCTGGGCCTGGTCAAGACTCAACGGGCACGCTCCAAAATCCGCGCGTGGTTCAAAAAGCAAGACCGCGAGCAAAACCTGGCGCAGGGACGCGCCATGCTCGAACGCGAGTTCCGCCGCCTGGGGCTGAGCGACATCAACCTGGAAACGCTGGCGCGCAAGCTGGAATACAAAAATCCTGATGAGATGTTCGTCGAACTGGGGTGCGGCGACCTTTCGATGAGCCGCATCGTCAACCTGATTTCAGAGCAGGAAACGAGCGATGAACTGGTGGCTTCAGCCCCCAAATCTGAGCCGACTTCTTCGGAGGCGGTTTCGGTAGTGGGTCTGCGCGGGTTGTTGACGACAACCGCACGTTGCTGCAACCCCACCCCCGGTGACCCCATCATCGGCTACATCACGCGCGGACGCGGCGCTACCATTCATCGGCAAGATTGTCCGAACGTGCTGCGCGCCACGCTCAAGGAGCGAGAACGCTTCGTCAAAGTCAGTTGGGGCAAGCCAACCCACACGTACCCGGTTCCGATTCGGGTTACAGCCTTCGACCGGCAGGGGCTGATGGGCGATATTTCCAACCTGCTTAACGGCGAGGGCGTCAACATCGCCGATGTCAAAGTCAAAGTCAACCATGGGCGCGAAAAGGCCGATACCGCTGACATTCGCCTGGTGGTGGAAGTGCGTGATATTGCCCACCTGAGCCGCGTGCTGAACCGCATTGAAAACCTGCCCAACGTGCTGGATGCCCAACGGCTGCGAAGCAACGCATGAAAGCGGAATTATCGTTTTCCTAAAACTTCCAGGAGCAAATCGGGGCGGTCGGTGATGATACCATCTACCCCCCAGGCAAGGTATGCGCGCATTTGGGCCGGGTCGTCAATCGTCCAGGGTTCGACTTTGAGATTGCGGGCATGCGCAGCGCGGACAAACTGAGGGGTCATGACCGGAATGCCGCTCGAAGATTCTGGCACTTGCAAACTCTGATAGGCAGGAGAGAGCAGCCCGTTGAGAAATACTTTGCTCAACAGGACGAACGCGGTCGTCTCCTGGCGGGCCGAGGAGGTGGCAACTTCCGGGCAAACGGCGCGGAATTCATCCATGCGCTGGTCGTGAAACGATGCCACCAGCACACGCTTCTGCCTGTCGTAGCGGCGAATCAAATCGCACAGCGGTTGAGCCATCGAGCGTTCAGTTTTCTTGATTTCGATAACCATGCGCAAATCGGGAAAAGCCCGAAAGACTTCTTCTAACGTGGGGATGGTGATTCCCTGTCCGCGAAACGGAAACGTTTGACCCCCATCTGGCGACCAGTGGTAACCGGCATCAAGAGCCTGGAGTTCGGCGAGGGTCATTTCTTCCACTGCGCCGCGGCCATTGGTGGTACGGTCAACGGTTTCATCGTGAATCAGGACCAGAACTTCATCGCGGGTGATGTGCAGGTCCATTTCCAGAACGTCTACGCCCAGCGCAGCCGCGTTTTGAAAGGCAAACAGGGTATTGCCCGGCCACAAACCATCCCCGCCCTGATGGGCTATCACCATCACGGCGGGACGGTTGGCGTAATAGGGATGGTCTGACACCGGGCGCGCAAGCAGGTTGACCAGAAAGACAAACAAAAGCAATACAGCGAGAGATGCGACCACTATGCGCAGAATGTTACGCAGCATGAAAAGCCTCCAGGAAGGCGAGCAGATTCGTCCCCAGCGCCGCGTTGTGGTAGCCGCCTTCCAGCACCACCACGGTAGGCAGAGCAAGCGCGGCAATTTGTCGGCCAATTTCGGCGATGCCAGCGGTGGTGACGCGAATTCTGCCGAGCGGGTCTTGGCCATAAATATCCATCCCCGCGGAAAGGACGAGGAACGCAGGCCGATAGGTGGCAATACGCTCCAGTGCACGTTCCAGCGTCTTCAGGTAGGTTGTATCATCTACCCCAAACGGAAGCGGAAAGTTTTGATGATACCCCTTCCCCTCTCCCGCACCGGTTTCATCCGCATAGCCCCAGTAGTAGGGGTATTCTTCGGCGGGGTCAGCGTGAATGGAGAGAGTCAGCACATCGGCGCGTTCGTAGAAAATGTCCTGTGTGCCATTGGCAGCGTGATAGTCCACATCGAGCAGGGCCACGTTCCCGAATTGCGTCAGCCAGTGGGCGGCTACGGCAGCGTTGTTGATGTAACAGTACCCACCACAGAAGGCCCGTCCGGCGTGATGCCCGGGCGGGCGACACAATGCAAAAGCAGAAACGGATGTCTGAACGGCAGAGCGGAGGGATGAAATCAATCGGGCGGCACTCAAAGCACAGTGAGCTGAGGCCAGCGCAGCCTGCCAGGTGCCGGCCACAATTGGGGCCGATAAATCCATCATGTAATAGCCGGCGCGCCCCAAAATGCTCGCTGGAACACGACCTGCGCGACGGGAAAGGGCGAACGTGGACGGCAGCAGGGCTGTTTTTTCGTAATCGGTGGGTTCGCGCATCCAGTCAGTGAAGGCGGTTTCCAAAAACGTCAGGTAGCCTTCATCATGCACAGCGCGGATGGGGTCAAGACTCCACTGCTCCGGCGGAAGAATCTCGAAACGGCCATCTGCGCGCAAAGCTTGCAGAATGCACTCCACGCGCTCAGGAGTCTCAAAGCTGGGAATCTTCTCTCCACCATCAAAAATCTCAAAAGCAGGCGCGTGCAGGGCATGCAGGTCGGAGTGGTAGACCTTCATAGAGACAAAGCCAGCCTATTTCGCTTTTTCGATGAAGTCCGCCAAATCCTGCTTCATTTGTTCGAGCGCAGGCAGGTGAATATACATCATGTGACCGGCTTCGTAGTAAGCCATCTGAACATTTTGCCGTAGAGAGGCGTCCAGGCCGAGATGGTTGAAGACATATTCGGTGGCGAAATAGGGGGTTGCCAGGTCGTAGTAACCGTTGGCAACGAAGATTTTCAAATGGGGGTTAGCCGTCATGGCCTTTCGCAAGGTTTCTCCGACGTATACATGCTGATTTTCGTGTTCGGCATACGACCAGGGCCAGACCTGAAAGTTGAGGATTTCATACGGCAGGTCGGTTTCGTATTTCAATTCCCGGCGGACGTAGTCATAAAAAGCGGCGGTGTAGGGTCCCAAAATATTGGTATAAGAAGGGTCGTATTCAGCCGTTTCACCGAGCGTATCGCGGTCTATGCCCAAAAAACGGCTATCCAGACGGCCTACAGTGCGCCCACGTGCGCGCAGTAGTTCTTTGAAGAAGCGCGCATCCGGCACACGCAGGTTGGAACGTTCGAGGTAGTCGGCAGAGAGGCCGGTATAGCGCGCCAGTTTTTCCAGCACAGCGGCGCGTTCGCGCGCAGAGAGCGAAGCGCCTTTGAGCAGAGCGGGGGCATATTCTTCGAGCGCAAACCGCTCTACTTCCGTCAACAGCGTTTCCAGCGGACGGCGCAATTTGAGCGCGCGATGATACCAGGCGGTTGCCGCGTAGGAGGGCAGGAACAGGACATAGGGCAATTCGTTGCCGGGGGTAAAGTCAATCGTGCCAAAGTCCAGCACGGTTGAGACGAGCATGACACCATTCAGATACATGCCATGTCGCTCTTGCAGATAGCCCGCCAATGCCCCGGCGCGGGTGGTGCCATAACTTTCCCCAATCAAAAATTTGGGAGAAAGCCAGCGGTTGTAGCGTGTGGTGTATAAACGGATGAAATCCCCCACACTTTCGACATCTTTTTTGAAACCATGAAATTGTTTGGCCTTTTCACCCTGTGCAGGGCGGCTGTAACCCGTGCTGACCGGGTCAATGAAGACCAGGTCGGTCTGGTCGAGCAGAGAAAAGGCGTTATCGGTCAGCTGAAAAGGCGGCTTAGGCAAGCCACCTTCGTACGTCATTGCTACTCGGCGCGGACCAAGCAAACCCAAATGCAGCCAGACCGAAGAAGAGCCAGGGCCACCATTGAAAGAGAACGTCAGCGGGCGGGTCGCCGGGTCGGTCACATCTTCACGGGTATAGGCGACAAAGAAGAACTGCGCTTTGGGCTTTTCCCCATCGTATTCTTTTTCACGGTCGGGTTCTTCTTTGAGAACCAGCGTGCCGGTGGTGACGGTGTAAGCAATTTCCTGCCCGTTCAACGTGATTTTGTGCTGCGTGAGAACCAGGTTATCTTTGGGTTCGGGCTTTTCGCGTTTTTCGCCTGTGGAATCGGTGGGTTTCTTGGGTTCTTCGGACATCCTCGGCTCCTCTCTAGAAACAGACAATGATTACTTTTTTCTCTTTGGCGCGCTGCGTGTGGTTGGCTCGTTGACGGCCATGGGCAGGGTGAAGTAAAACAGGCTGCCCTGTCCCGGTGTGCTCTCGACGCCGTATTCCCCGCCCAGTTTTTCAAGAATGCGCGCCACAATGGAGAGGCCTAACCCATGCCCTTCGGCGCGCATCTGGTCCAGACGGGTAAACTGCGTAAACAGTTGTGCCTGGTCTTCAGGAGCAATGCCTTTGCCGTTATCTCGCACCCAAAAACGGGCCATACGGTGACCGGACGGTGAGCGTTTGTAATCCGGGTCAAATCCCAGTTCGATGCGAGGTGGCGCGCCGCCATATTTAACCGCGTTGCTGATGTAGTTAATCCAGATTTCCTCCACCCATGCCGCGTAACCGATGACGCGCGGCCAGGCAGAGGCTTCGGGAACAATCAGTTGGGCCTGGCTATCGGTCAGGATGCCCCACAAGCGCTGACGTGCCTGGTTGACGACATGTCCCATCTGAATTGGGCCGGTCCGGACGTTGGCCTGGCGCACTGCCGAGAGCAGCATCAACTCTTGCAAAATGTTGTTCATTTTCAGGCTGGTCTTGACAATCATCTGCAAGGCTTCGCGCTGTTGTTCCAGCGGCAGCTGCACCTTCTGGTCAGCCAGCATGGTCGCAAACCCGGTAATGGTGGTGAGAGGAGTTTTCAGGTCATGCGCCACCGTTTGGGCAAAGGAGTTCAAATCGCGGATGAGTTGCTCTTTTTCTGATTCGCTTTGGCCGGCGGCCTGTTTTTGCAGGGTTTCAATTTGGGCATCCTTGCGGATGAGTTCGGTTTCCAGTTCTTCGTTGCGGAAGAAGAGTTCGAGGCCGAAATAGGTCAGCGGCGTAATCGTAAGAACGGGCAGAAGCATAGCCGCTACCAGCAAAAGCAGATGCACATCCTGGCCGACAAGCCGCTGCATGGCGGTGATGAGGAAAACCGAAAGGCCAATTCCTGCAACCGTCACCAGGGCGGTGCTGGCTTCCAGGCCAAGTTTATGGAACCACTTGCTCCAGTTCATGGGCGGTCTCATTCTTCCCACTCGCAAACGAACGGTCGTTCTTGCGCAGCGACATCGTTCCATTGCAGGGGGATAGTCTCATCAAAAGCGAGATAATGTTCGGGGAGGCAATCAGGCATCCCGCAGTTGTTCGGTTGGCCCTCAGCCCAGTTGACGTAAGTAAGCGGCTGACCGGTGACCCAAAGCCATTCTCCCTCTGCATTCACATCGCTGGCGCCCAACCAGGTGACTGGAGAGAGCGTGTAAACAAAGCGGTTTTCAGCCTGGTCTTCGATGGTGACCAGGTGCGCGCCCATGCCACGACAGTATTCCTGTGCAGCATGAAACGTGCGTCTTTCATTCACAAGCAAATACCAGTGGCCTGTGGCGGGGTTCTGAACGCCACGGTCGAGCGTGGCGGTTGGAGGAAAGGTCGGCGTAAAGGTGGGGAGAGGTGTTTCAGTGGGCGGGGAGGGCGTCGCCGTCTCGGTTGGCACGAGCGGTGGCAGCGATTCCATCACCTGCATGAAACGGCAGGAGACCACCCAAAACGCCAAAAGTGCCAGAAAAAGAATTCTGTGGGGCCGGTAGAAAGACATACGCCAGGCTAACAGCCAGCCGCCAAACGGTGTTTTCCATCTCCGCCCGGCGGCTGAGGCCGGTCACAATTGTTCGTAGCGTTCGATTTTCTTTTCGATGACTTTCAAGCTATCTTCCCAGAATTTGCGCGAGCGGATTTCGATGCCAAAGCGGGCGGCCAGGTCGGCAGCGGTGGCCTCGCCAGTGGAAGCCAGCAAATTTTTATAGTCGTTCACAAAGGCCTCACCTCGCTGCTGGTAGATGGCATATAACCCGGTGCCAAACAGCAAACCAAAGGCGTATGGGAAGTTGTAGAACGATAAACCGGCAGAGTAATAATGTGGTTTCCACGTCCACATGTAGGGCTGGTAGGCTTCCAGGTCACCGTAAGTCTCTTTTTGCGCGCGTTCCATGATTTCACACAGTTCATCGGGGCTGAGTTCGCTCTTTTCGCGCCGCTCAAAGACTTCTTTCTCGAACAGGTAGCGGGAGTAAATATCTACAATCACCTGTGAATCGCCGTTGAGCATAGTTTCGAGAATAGCAAGTTCCTCCTGCGGGTCACTCACCTGCTGGAGAACCGCCTGCATGACAATCGTTTCACACAGAATGGAGGCGGTCTCGGCCAGGGTCATCGGCGTATCCTGCTGCATCATGGTCTTGCCGGCCTGGTAAGCGCAATAGTTGTGAAAGGCGTGGCCGAGTTCATGAGCCAGGGTACTGACCTGGTCGAGCGAACCATCGAAATTCGAGAGAATGCGGCTCTCTTTGACCGCCGGAACGCCCATGCAAAACGCGCCGCCGCGCTTGCCTTCGCGTTGTTCGGCATCTATCCAGCGATTATCGAAGGCGTGGCGTGCAAAATCGGCCAGTTCGGGTGAGAATCTGGCAAAGTTTTCCAGGATGAAGGTGCGAGCCTGTTCCCACGTGTATCGCGTGTCGGTCTTTCCAAGCGGGGCAAACAAATCCCACCAGGCCAGTTTTTCTTTGCCCAAATGGCGGGCTTTGGCAGCAAAGTAGCGGCGGAACATCGGGAAGGAATCGCGCATTGCGCCGAGCATGGCCTCCAGCGTGGCGCGGTCAATGCGGGCGGCTTCGATGGCACTGTGCAGAGCATCTTCACGTCCGCGCCGTTTGTTGAGCGTGATGACCGTTCCCTTGACGCCGTTCATGCAGGCGGCCAGCGTCTCACGGACGGAGTCCCAGGCTTTGTTTTCGGCATCGTAGGCGCGGCGGCGCACATCGGGGTCAGGATGCGAGCGTAAATTGATGAGCGCCGGCATGGGCAATTTCTGCATTTGACCATCCAGTTCAAACTCAACCGTCATCTGGGAAGTGACCGTGCCTTGCAGTTTGCCCCAGGCACTGGCGCCGCTCAGGCTGAGTTCGGCAGCCAGGCTTTCTTCGGCCTCGCTCATCAGATACCTGGATTGTTCGGCTGCCTCTTTCAGGTTGAAGGCGTGCGCCTGCGCAACGGGATTGGTCTGCAGGGCGGCATCCAACACGGGGGCAAGTTTTCCCAACCGCGCCTGAAATTGCGTAGCAAGCACCTGAAAACGCACCATCACCTGCTGGAATTCAGAGAGTTTCTTCATCGCCAGCGTGTTACGCGAATCGGTGGCAACAAACGACTGGATGTAGGCATACACGGTGTAGCCCAACTCCTGAAGCGCGTTAAACCGTTCTACGGCTTCGCCCAACAGTGCGCCCAACGCAGCAGGTGGGGTAGATGTATCGGCCTGACCAAAGCGCCCGGCCAAAAACTGTTCCAATTCTTCCAGTTGATGCACAACACGGGCTACATCAGCCTGAAATGCAGAGGATTCAAGCGAAGGATAGACGTTAGAAAGGTCCCAGCGGGGGATAGCGGTCATGGGGTCTCCTTGAGGAATGCGGTGAATTAGAGCGCCCAGGCGAGCAAAATGCCAAAAATGGCAACCAGCAGGCCGATGTGCAAAGCCAGGTTGGTGCGGACGAGAAACATATCAGCAGGCAGGAATATCGTCAATAGCAGGTTCAGGAAAATCAAGAGCATGCCCAGCATAGGCAATAAGCCTTTACGATGGGCAAAGTATTCGGATGCCCTATCTACCAGTTTGGAAATGCGTTCGATGAAGGTTTGGGGTTCGCGGCGTTTGAATTCCATGCTTCAAGCCTCCTGAATTTGGGGCGGATGCGCGGCCAGATATTCACGGAACTGCGCGACCAATCGTCCGGGAATGCGCCCGGCAATCCACACGCCGCCGCGTCCGTGTTCAATGCGCTCCACCTGCCCCGATTCGTGGAAGAGCGAAAGTAACTGTCCTTCCTGGTAAGGCAGCCAGAGTTGGATGGGGGTATAGGTTTCATACAGTTCCTGTGCGATTTTGGACATCAGTTCGGGAATGCCAATGTCTTTGAGTGCCGAAATCGCAACCGCCTGGGGATAGTTCGTCAGCACGGCCTGCGCAGCGTGCGGGTCTTTCAGGCGGTCTACCTTATTCAGCGCTGTCAGCACCGGAATATGCCCGGCGCCGATTTCACGCAGGGTCTGCTCCACCGCCTGGAATTGTGCCAGGGCGTTGGGATGGGAAATATCCACCACGTGCAGGAGCAAATCGGCTTCGGCAATTTCTTCCAGCGTGGCGCGAAAGGCGGCGACCAACGTGGTGGGCAGTTTTTGAATAAAACCAACCGTATCGGTAAACAGCGCCAGATGCCCGCCACGCATTTCCACGCGGCGGGTGGTGGGGTCCAGGGTAGCAAACAGCTGGTCGGCGGCATACACATCGGCACCGGCGATGCGGTTGAGCAGGGTGGATTTTCCGGCATTGGTGTAACCAACCAGCGCCACAGTGGGGATACGGCTGCGCTTGCGCTGGGCGCGGTAACGCTCGCGGTGGGCGCGCACTTTTTCCAGTTCGCGTTTGAGATGCGCAATTTTCCGCCGAATTTCGCGGCGGTCTACTTCCAGCTGGGTTTCGCCGGGTCCGCGCAAGCCTACCCCGCCTACGGAACCGGCGCGTCCACCGCCGCCGCCCGCCTGCCGGGCCAGGTGAGTCCACTGACGGGTGAGACGCGGCAGGTAATACTCGTATTGTGCCAGTTCCACCTGTAACATGCCTTCGCTGGTATGTGCGTGCTGAGCAAAAATATCGAGTATCAGCGCTGTGCGGTCGAGAACACGCACCTTTTCGCCCAAGATGCGCTCCAGTTCGCGCTGATGGCGTGGGCTGAGTTCGTTATCGAAGAGGATGACCTGGGCAAGGGTTTCTTCGGCCAGGGCTTTAAGTTCTTCCACTTTGCCAGAGCCAATGTACGTTTCGGGGTTAGGACGTTCTAACTTCTGCGTCATTTCGCCAACCACGTCCAGGCCGGCGGTATCGGCCAGCAAAGCCAGTTCGGAGAGGGAGTCTTCGAGCGAAAGCAGATTTTTTTCCTGGTAAATTTCCACGCCAACCAGAAAAGCGCGTTCACGGGGTGGAGTTGTTGGTTCAGGGGTTCGTTTGGGCATAATTATCTATCAAGAAGATGGCGGGGCGTCCAACTTTGCAATCATACCACAGCGATTCTGGGGTAAGGAGCCGCCGGGAAAATCTGTTTGCGCTATCCCACCAATCAATGTCGGTGTGTTTCATCCAAAGTCGTCTGGAAACGTCGAAACCTCGTGATTCAATCGCTCGGGTATCAGGATTCTTTCGAGAAAGAGGAAGATTCGCCGGAAGAAATGGTGGAATCATTTTGCGATGCCAGGCCGGCAAACAGTTTCGACAGGGTGGGGTCATCGGGTTGAGTGCGCAGCGGAAGCAAGACGTGAAAGGTCGAACCCGGACAGGTCGTCTCGTCATAACCTGGCGACTCGGCCCACAAAGAGCCATCGTGCGCTTCGATAATGCCGCGTGCAATGGGCAAGCCCATGCCGGCGCCGCCGCCCTTGAACTTGGTCTTGCCGGTTGAATGCAGAGAGACATCGACCAGCTGGCTGAACTTCTCAAAAATCGTTTCCTGATGTTCGGGCGGGATGCCGATGCCGGTATCGGTGATGGTCACCTCGATAAAGCCGCTCATCAGGCGGCCATCTACCGTAATTTTGCCACCATCGGGCGTAAACTTGATGGCGTTGTTGAGCAAATTCCGAAAAGCCTGATATAACCGCGCCGGGTCGGCAAAAAACAACTCTTCGGCACCAGGGAAGGAACGAATCTCCAGCGTTTGGCGGCGCTGTTCCAGCACGGGTTGGAGTTCGGCCTGCAGCAGCCGAAAAATGCGGTGCAGCCAGACCGGTTGTTTGTTGAGAACCAGCAGGTTGTTGTCAATCAACGAGACATCCAGCATATCGTTCACCAGGTCATGCAGACGTTTGAGGCCGTTCCGCATGCCCAGCAGCAGGGCGTGAAACTGCTCCATTTCGGGCGGCAGAAGTTCATCCAGCATGGAGGCATAGCCCTCGATGAGCGCCAGCGGAGTTTTGAATTCGTGGGCAGCAACCGCCACGAAGTCTGATTTGCTTTTATCTACCCGCGCGACAATGCGGTTCAGGCGCGCCAGTTCCTGCGTCAGATAATCTGTGCGGCTTTCGGTTTCATACACTGCCGCCTGCTCCAGGCAGTCGAGATACATCGGCCAGACGTTCGAGAGCAGCTCCATCGCCTGTTCTGAGGGCAGCAACTCCCGCGCCGTTTCCTGGGTGAGCAGGGCAATCTGCCGAATCAGGGTCGAGAGTGCGCGTTCATCGCGCTGCAAGTCGGTTTCGGTGGGGTCGGCAGACCATGCACGCAGAAGCGGCATCAGTGGTGCGGTTTGACCAGTTTCAAGCGCTTCCTCAAACAAGTCAAAGAATTGCTGCAACTGCTCCCGAAAGTTCTCACGCACCCCCACTGCCGGCGCCAGCACCGATGCGGCGCGTTCCTCGAGCCGGGAGCGGAGAGAGGCCAGACTATCGCGTGGAGTCATGCCCATAGTTTAGCGCATGGATGAGGTTTAAGCAATTTACTCTTCGTTGCAGTTGGAAAGACGAAGACATTCACCATATTCGGCCAGCCAGGCCAGCAGGGTGTTTCCGACCACTTCTAAACTATGCGGAGAGACCTTATCGGGCGTATCAGCAACAGTATGCCAGTAAGGATAATCCAAATCGATGATGTCAACAGCCCGAAGCCCTTTGGCAAGGAAGGGAATGTGGTCATCCAGCACGCGATGGCGATACTCCGGGAGGAAAAACTGTTCATACCCCAATCGTCTGGCAGTATTCCAAATCTGACGGGTGATTTGCGGGTCTGAGTTGCGCTCCATGTAGAGATTCAGGTCGGCATCTCCCACCATATCCACAATCACCACCGCCTGGGGGCGGACGGTCATCCGTTCGGCATAGGCGCTGGAGCCGAGAATCCAATCCCACCCGGCAATGCGCCCGTTGTCTTCAGCATCAAAAAAGACCAGTTCGACCGTCACCGAATCACGCGGCAAGACACGCGCCAGTTCGAGCAAAACGGCTACCCCCGAAGCACCATCGTTGCCGCCTGGCACAGGCAGGCTGTGGTTCTGGGGATTGGGGTCATTATCGGCATACATGCGCGTATCGTAATGCGCCCCCAGCAACACCACCGGTTCGGCTGCTGTTCGCCAGGCGCGCAGGTTTCGGACGGTTTGCCCACGAATTTCGTCCGTCAACACTTCACTTTGCCATCCAGCGCGTTTGAGTTCGGCCTGTAGATAGGCTATCGTCTGCGCGTGTGCTTCTGTTCCCGGAATGCGCGGCCCAAAAGCCACCTGCCGAAGCACATGCTGATACGCGCGTTCGCCATCGAACGTGCCACTGGACGGCGTGAAGCGGCTGCCCTGCCAGAGCAGCACGCCGATTACAAACAGCAGGGCAGCGAGCAGAAACCGTTTTTGGCGCATGAGAACATTGTAGCACAGAGAACTGACCTTTCACCTGTCGCGCGGTGTCGGTCTGCGCTTCTGCCAGTCAACACACTTCTCGTTCCATTCGCGCGCGGCGCGATTGCAGGGCGCATGCGGTGGTTGTGGACGGCATCATCCAGCAATTTGTGCTGCAAACTTCTGGAATGCCGTACAACAATCTGGTAAGATAATCTTAAATTTTCCTCCATGGAATGGCCTCATGAACATTCTCACTGTAGATGTCGGCACCGGCACGCAGGACGTCTTTCTGTACGACTCCCGCCTGGACATAGAGAACGGCTTCAAACTGGTTCTCCCTTCCCCAACCATGATGATTCACAACCGCATTCGGGAAGCGACTCGGCGGGGAGAAGCAGTTTTGCTCACCGGCAAAATGATGGGGGGCGGGCCTTCGGCCTGGGCCGCCCGTGACCACGCCAGAGCCGGCCTGCCCATTTACGCCACGCCCGAAGCAGCCCGAACAATAGATGACGAGCTCGACAAAGTTGAAAAGATAGGGGTTCGCATCATTTCGGAAGAAGAAACACGCCATCTGCCGCCTGACGTCCAACGTCTCGAACTGAAAGATTTCGATTTTCCCCTGCTGGCTGAAACGTTTGCGCGCTTTGGAATTTCCCTGAACCGCCTGGCTGCCGTGTGTGTGGCGGTTTTCGACCATGGCGATTCTCCGCCAGGCGTTTCAGACCGGCAATTCCGTTTCGACTACCTGGATGAGCGCATCCGCGAGGAAAATTCGCTCACCGCATTTGCTTACCTGGCCGATGACATTCCCCCGATTATGACCCGCCTGCAAGCGGTAGCCGATTCGGCGCAAGGGATAGACGCCCCCCTGCTGGTGATGGATACCGCGCCTGCTGCCATCCTGGGGGCTTCGTTCGACCCGCAAGTCGCTGCCCGGCGGCGTAAACTGGTTTTGAACATCGGCAATTTTCACTGCCTGGCCTTCCGACTGGGGGAACATGGCATCGAAGGCGTCTTCGAGCATCATACCGGCGAGATAGATTTGCCAAAGCTGGAATCTCTGCTCCTGCGCCTGGCCGATGGCACGCTCACCCATGCAGAAGTGTTCGACGACATGGGACACGGCGCGCTCGTTTATAACCATACGCCGCTCGAACTGGGAACGAACGGCTGGGACGTGGCCATCACCGGGCCACGCCGCGCCCTGTTCCGCACGCCAGAGCGGTTGCAGCCCTATTTTGCTGTCCCGTTTGGCGATATGATGCTGGCAGGCAACATCGGTCTGCTGGCTGCCGCCGCAGACCTGCTCCCTGAACTGACCGGGCCATTACGTGATGCGCTTTCCGGAACAGTAAGGGGAAGCGCCCCTTGGGAGATGGAGGCCTGAATGACAAAACCTGTTTTGTTCAGCACAACTCCCGCAGACCTGGCACGCGAAGGTCTCACCGAAACTGTTCAGCCGTGGGAAGACGGTCTGCGCGTCGAAACAGGCCGCGGGTTCTTCGAGTGGTGGTACTTCGATGCCCATCTCGATAACGGTACAACCGTTGTCATCGTGTTTGCCACCAAACCCCTGCTCGACCGCGACGGCCCACTGCGACCGGTCGTCCTGGTCACCTTAAACTGCGCAGAGCGGGGCAAAATCACACATTCGGCCTTCTCCCCCGTCAGTGAATTCCACGCTACACGCGAACACTGTCACGTGCGGATAGGCCGCAACTACATCGAAGGAGATTTGCACACGTACCGGGTACACGTGGAACTGCCAGCGGAAGCAGATACCTTCTCCAGCGGCATCACCTTTGATTTGACCTTTCGCAGCGAGACGCCACCCTGGCGGCCTGGCGCCGGCAAGGCCTATTTCGGAAATCATACGCGCTTCTTTGGCTGGCTGGCAGCCATCCCTTATGGCAGCGTGGAGGGGACAATTTGCTGTGATGGAGAAAGCCGCCCCGTGAGCGGTGCAGGCTATCATGACCACAACTGGGGCAACGTCCATCTGTATCAGGTGATGGATTACTGGTATTGGGGACGCGCGCGACTTGGTGACTACACGCTCATTTACGTCCAACAGGTGACCGCGCAAGCCTATGGATTTGCACGCATCCCGGTCTTTTTGCTCGCTCATGGGCAACAAATCCTGACCGGCGATGGCTCCAGACTGAGGTTTCTGGCCGCCGACTTCATCCCCCACCCTGGCGGGCGCGCCTGGCCGCGCGAAGTGGATTTTGACTGGGAAAACGGCGCCGAGAGCATCCATCTCAGCCTGCGCCGCCCCCAATTGTTGGAGGCATTCAGCCTGCTGGCAAGTTTTCCACCCTGGAAACGCACTCTGTTGCGTCTGTTTTCCAATCCCTACTACTTTCGCTTTCAGGCCGAACTGGTGCTTTCCCTGCACTGGGGCGGACGGCACGTGACCGAGCGAGGCACCGGATTGTATGAACTGATGATTCTACAGGGAAAAAAACACCCCTGAAGCGGCCAGCCAACCGCATCAGGGCAAAGTGAAATAAAACGTTGCACCTTGTCCAGGCTGGCCTTCGGCCCAAATGCGCCCGCCATGCCGCCGAATGATACGCTGCACGGTTGCCAGACCAATGCCGGTTCCTTCAAATTCATCGGCACGGTGTAGACGCTGAAAGGGGCCGAAGAGTTTATCGGCATAGCGGGGGTTGAAGCCAGCACCGTTATCGCGCACAAAGTAAACCGTTTCGCTTCCAATGGTCTTCAGGCCAAATTCGATGTGCGCCTGCGTGGTACGGGCGGTGAACTTCCAGGCGTTGCTGAGCAAATTTTCCATCACCACCCGCAACAGACGCGGGTCTCCCTGCACAACAGCATGCTCAACGCTTTGAAACTGAACGTGACGGTCGGGAGCAGATTCCTGTAACGTTATCATCACGGCGCGCGCCAATTCCGCCAGGTCTACCGGTTCGCGGTACATGGCGGCACGGCTCATGCGTGAAAGACCCAGCAGAGCATCTACCAGTTGACTCATGTTGTGGTTGGCAGCGCGCACCCGCTCCAGCAACTCGCGCGCAGGCGGGCTGAATTCGCTGGCGTAATCTTGCAATAAAATTCTGGAAAAACCATCTATCGCCCGTAAAGGAGCGCGCAAGTCGTGTGAAACCGAGTAGGCAAAGGCCTCCAGTTCGCTGTTTGCCAGCTGCAACTGCGCGGTACGTTCTGCCACGCGCTGTTCCAAATCCGCATTCAGGCGGCGTAACTGCGCTTCGCTATAGCGCAAAGCATATTCGGCGCGTTTTTGTTCGGTAATATCGTGGACAACGGTAATGTGCGTGGAAGGTGGTTCGCCCGGATTCCACAGCGGGGAAACAGTCAACAAGACCCACACCAGGCTGCCATCTTTGCGGATATAACGTTTCTCCATTGTGAATTCCGAAATTTCGCCGCGCTTCAACTTTTCCAGCAAATCCAGGTTCTTTTGCAGGTCTTCGGGGTAAGTAATGCTGGCAAAATCAAGGTTTTCCAGCTCTTCGCGGCTGTAGCCCAGAATATCACAGTATTTCTGGTTGACCCGCAAAAAACGGCGCGTGATGGTATCCCCATGCGCAACGCCCACGCCGGCATTCTCGAACAAAACACGAAAGCGTCGTTCGCTCTCGCGTAAAGCCTGTTCGGTGCGCCGGGGTTCGGTGACATCGCGCACCAGCACCAGAACCGAGTTGGAATTGAGCGGTGTCATACGGCTTTCGTAGAACGTGATTTTTCCGCCCCATTCCAGAGTATAGTCGTAAATTTGCATCTGACCGGTTTGCAGGGTGGTCTGTACCTTTTCACGCGTCAGGTCAAAGAGATACGGGGGCAAAATTTCAACCGCCGGAACGCCAATCACCTTTTCTGGCGGTTGAAGCAGGCGCGAGGGGTCACTGGCAATACAATCGCGGAAGATGAGGTCGGAATCAATCACGAACAACAGGTCAGGCTGCGCAGCAAGGATAGCACGATTGCGCTCCAGGCTCCGACGCAGTTCGGCCTCTATCTGGTTGCGCTCGGTGACATCCAAAAAAGAGGTAATAAACAAATCGCCTATCAGGCGAGTGATGATTTCCACCTCACGCTGACTGCCATCTTTGCAGACAATTCGGTAAGCGCGCGGCGGGGTCGCTTCTCCCTTTGGAAAAGATGATTCTACATCTCTCTCCCAAAGCGCCATCACCTGACGACGGTATTCCGGGTCAGGATACGCTTTCGATGCCCAAACTTCGATGGTGGGAACATCTGCAAGCGTATAACCGTACAATTCGGTAAATTTGGCGTTGTATTCCAGAGCCCGTCCAGTGCGGTCGGCAATACCAATTGGGATGGGGATGTAATAGATGGCTTCGCGGCACATGCGCTCACCGGCAAGCGCCCGATTTCGTTCTTGCTGTTTTTTACGTTTGTGATGAATTCGCTCCTGAAGAGCAGGGGATAGAGCAGCAAATCGTTGCATAATGGCCTCGTCACCCCTGATTGTAATCAGAATCCCCCGCTGTCAGGATAGTGATTTGGCCTGAATATCTGTGTCCCACAGAGTTTTTCCTAATGCGCCGACATCTCTTCGATGTGCATCGGGAAGGGTTGTTCACCCTCGGCGTAATCCGAAATAATAATCAAGAGATTGGTGACGGTGCTGCCGGGGTTGCGCCAGCGGTGTTTCTGTTGCGCGGCAAACAAGAGGCTATCGCCTGCCTCAAGCAAATAGACCTGATTTTCGACCTGATATTCGACCTGTCCGCGCAGACAATAAACGAACTCGTGGCCGGTGTGAACGACCATCCCTGGGCCGCTATGAGCACCGCTTTCCAGGGTGAGCATGAACGGCATCATGCGCCCGGTAAATTGTTCGCCCCCCATACCCTCCCATAGACCGCGCATAAAAGGCAGACGAGCGCGCTCATCGGCCTTGAGGAAAACGGCCTTTTTGCGCGCTGTCTCCGGGCTGAAGAAATCGGTGACCGGCACGCCTAGTGCGTCAGCCAGGCGATAGAGCGTGGAAACCGAAGGCGAGGTCTTGCCGCGTTCAATCATGCTCAAAGCATTGGCCGAAAGGCCGCTCATTTGCGCGAGGGTACGCATGGATACTTTGCGCGCCTCACGTAACTGTCGCAGACGAACGCCGACATCAATCGAGATAGCTTCTCTGGAAAGACCCGGCATAAGTTGCTCCTGAAAGAGTTTCTTTCAGTGTATCACAAATTGGATATTTTTTATCCACAAACGCCTGGCGGAAATAATCTGCTTCAGGGTGTGGGACTGGGTTCCGGAGTCACCGTTGGGGTCACCAGGGTGTTCGGGTCAATCGTCGGGGTTGGCGGATAACATTCCAGGAAGAGTTGATTGTACCTGCCTGCATACACGTTATCGAGCGGGCTGATAGAGGCGGCTTCGTTCCAAAGGTCAATCGCAATACAGCGGTCTTTGAGTTTCTGCTCCTGGAATTTCAAATCACCGTAATTCAGCAAGGCTTCGCGGTAGTGCTGGGCAGCGGTCAGACCGGTGGCATCGCGCAAGCCAGGATAAAGCCGATAGACTTCTCCAAAATAGGCTACCGCCTGGGGCCAATCTACGCCCATGAAGGAAGAGGCCTGAATGTACATGCGTGCGCCGTTGCGAAGGCTGATGGCCTGGTTATCGAGCGGGCCAAAGCGTTCGGCCAGAGTGAGGTCGTAAATACCGCCTTCCAGGTTGGTGGTGGTAAACGCACCGCGTCCCAAAATCTGGTCTACGCCGCGATTGCGCAAAGCCAGATAATACATCCCATCTACTTCGATGGCGTGGTAGGAGGGGTCGGCTTTCCGTAAAGCATCCAGCGAGGCCAGGGCGCCATCCCAATCGCGGTTCAAAATTTGCTGGCGGGCGTTAGCGAGGATGGTTTCCTGCGTCCGCATATCGGGAGTGGGCGTAAGGGTAGGGGTAGGAGTCGGCGGCAGGGTAGGGGTAATTGAGAGTTTAACCTGCACTTCGACCAGCAATTCGCTCACGCCAGGGTAAGACGAATCTTTGTTCAAAATGTATTCCAGGCGTTGACGGGCAAGTTCATAGCGTCCGGCCTGCATATCTTGTTGAGCATAGGCAAATTGCTCGTCGAGTTGGCCTTTCAACTGGGCTTTTGCGGCGGCCACACGCTCCGAAATGCCCATGCCATAACCGCTCAGGCTGCCGGCCACCATCACGGCCAATAAAACGAGCAGACTTATCCAGAACGAGGCCCTGCTTCGCGGTTTGATTTGGTTCGGTTGGGTTTGAGAGAGATTAGATTGAGACATAGACGCGATTATACTCGAATCGATTTTTAGAGACGAAATAGCAGACGAAATTCAGACCAGATGAGCGCCAGTGAGAGCAATCCACCAGCAGCCATGCCAACCAGTGCTGTGGGAATGGCCGCCCCCGGCAAATAAAGCGCCAGCGCGTAAGCACAAACACCACCCAGCAAAGCGGCCAGCGTCCCTCTAACCAGCGCCCCAGAGAGTTGCACACGCTGTTCCAGACGCCGATTGAGCAAAAAGAGCAGGAACAGCGCTTCTACTGCCAGCGAGAGTTCGGCAGCCGCGATAACCACCGGCCCGAATGCGCGGAAAAGGGTAACTGCAGCAATGCCGATGGTCAGATAAACGGCCAGGCGAAGCAAAATGCCATAAAGTGGCACCAGGGGTTCTTTACGGGCATAGAAGGCGCGGGCGAGGGTCTCTTGCAGGGCATATCCGGTCAGCGTGAGCAGATACATACGAGACGTAGCCGTGAGTAAAATGGTTCCCGTTTCATCCAGGCCAAAAGCAGCTGCAATCAGCGGTCGCAACCCGGCCATTGCCACTGCCGCAACCGGCAGGGTGAGCGCCAGCAAGACACGCAAGGCTTTTTCCAACGTTTCGGAAAAAGTTTTCCATTCTCCTTTGCCAGCAAATTCGGCCAGCGAGGGCAAAAGCGCCGTGGCGATGGCCGTACCGAGCAGGGTTTCAGGAACTTGCATGATCATCCAGCCGTAGGTCAGCGCCGAAACAGCGCCTTCCTGGTCGAGCCGCGAGGCCAGGTTATCACGCGCCAGGAACATGAGTTGAATGCCAAGCATGGTCAGCAGGCGCGGGGCCATAAGTTTGAGCGCTTCGATGAGGCCAGAGTTGCGCACATCCAGCGAGGCCGTCCAGCGGAATTGGTACTTTATCAGTCCAGGGATTTGAATTAACAGGTGCAGGGCTGCACCCAGAATAGCACCATAGACCAGGCCATGCACCCCCATCCCCAGCGTTGGCAGGTTGATGGTGCCTATCTGAATGGGCTGGAGAGGCGCAAAGAAAATGGCGCCAGCGATTTGTCCTACGTTGTAGAAAAACGGCGCAAGTGCCGGGAGCAGGAAATGCTGGTTGGCCTGCAACCCGCCCATCACCAGGCCGCTGAGTGAAAAAATCATCAACGAGATGAGATTGAGACGCATCAAATCGGCAACCAGTGCCTGTTGTTCGGGACCAAAGCCCGGCACAATCCCCACTTCTGCGCTGACAATTTGCCGTGCAAACACCGCCACCAGCACAGCCGCCACCCCAGTCACAACGAACATCAGATTGGCAACCCGCGAGAACAAATCCCAGGCCTGTTCGCGTCCACGCAGGGTAAGAGTTTGGCGCAAAAGAGGGATGAACGCCATCGAAAACGCGCCACCAGAAATGAGCGCGAACAGCAAATCGGGCAGATTGTTGGCGGCGTTGAAGGCATCCTGGAAGGGCAGGCTAAAAGTGCGGGAGACAATGAATAGCCGTCCAAAGGCCAGGGCTTTATCTAAACCGAAGAGAAAAAAGAGAAGCAGGGACGCGCGGGTAAGGAGAGAGAGTTTATTCATTAAGCCATCCTGCCCGGACAGGGGATGTCCGGGCTACTGATTGCAAAACCGACCGAAGACGGCTGAAAGTTGGGCAATTCTCCCCGGTCAGGCCAGATAATAAGTGGAGCGCTGCGCTAATGCTCCGGTTGCGCCGCATTGAATTGCTCGGCACCGGGCAACCTGGCAGCCAGCGTATGCGGTTTGTGGATGAGAACCGGCATACACTGTGGGCAAATCGTGTACTGTTTGTCACGATACTCCAGAAAGAGCAAAGGGATTTGCTGAGACGTACGGCCACAGTTCAGACAAGTTTTTTCGGACATGATGGACTCCTGTTGGATGAATTTGTCCAAAGATAGCGTCTTTTTCATCCAAAGGCTGTGACAAAAGTCGCTAGAACACCCCTTTGTACATTCCGCCATCTACGGAGAGCATCACGCCCGTCAGGTAAGAAGCCGCCGGAGAGAGCAAAAAGACGGCCACATTTGCAAATTCTTCGGGAGCAGCCATGCGTCCAAAGGGGCTTTCGCGCGCCTGTTTAGCGATTTCTTCTTCAACCGTTGTGCCGTTGGCACGAGCGCGGGCTGTCATCAGTTCAGTGACGCGCTCGGTTTCAGTCCAGGCCGGTAAGATAGAGTTGAAGCGGATGCCGTCTTTGCCCAGCTCGAGCGCCAGGGATTTGGTCAAGCCAACCGTCGCCGAGCGGATGGAGTTGGACAGAACCAGATTGACAATCGGCTGTTTGACAGAGTAGGAGGTGACCGTCAATACACTGGCTGCATCCGACCGACGCAGATAAGGCAAAGCAGCCTTGATGAGGCGCACATTACTCATAAAGGTCAAATTGATGGCTTTTTGCCAGGTTTCTTCATCAAAGGATTCAAAAGCACCCGGGGGCGGGCCGCCCGCATTGCAGACCAGTAAATCTAACCCGCCCAGCGTTTCTGCCGCTTCGCGCACCACCCACTCCGCCTGCCCGGGTTGGCTGACATCACCGATGACGCCCTGCACATGACCGCGCGTTTCGTTAGAAATCTTCAACACGGCAGTTTGCAGGCGGGTTTCGTCGCGGCCATTGATGGCAACCAGCGCGCCCTCCCGCGAAAGTAAGCGGGCGGTGGCAAAACCCAACCCGCGCGATGCGCCGGTAACAAGCGCACGTTTTCCGTGCAGTTTCAAATCCATACGGCCTCCGAAGGAAATAAAGTAAAGTAAAGAGAAGAGAAAAAGTCAGTACACCAGTTCGATGCGATGAGCCAGGATGTCGCCTTCGCGCCAGTGGGCTTCCACCCAGCGGCGCACCGTTTCAAGCGCCGATTGCAGGTGAGCAGCATCTGTGCCAAGCATGGCGCAGCCAATGACAGCCTGCTGGTGGGCATCCTGCAAATCCAGTTCTGCGGTTGAGACGTTAAATTCGCGGTGCAGGCGTGCCAGCAAAGGCTTGATTTGACTGCGCTTTTCCTTGAGCGAATGGCAACCAGGCAGGTGCAGGTGAATTGTCAGCGTACCAACCATCCGCAAGTAATGAAAGAACCGAGCGAGGGAATTATCCAGCCGTCATCACTCCGCCTTGCCCGCATGATTGCCATTTTGGGCAAGGCAACCGCCGGTTTACGGCTGCCTTCCTCATCACTGTGGGAGAGGAACCGGGTGAGGGTAAATGTGACCGAGCAACGAAACTGGGGTGTATTATACTTCTGTGCAGCCCAACAGAATTTACGAATTGTCAATTCCGTTTTACAATCCCTGACATGGACACCGAAACTCGCTACAATCTCGCGCTCGATTATCTCTATTCGTTTGTAGATTATAGCCTGAAACGCGCCGACCAGCTGGCAGCGGCGCATTTCGACCTGGCGCGAATGCGTCAACTGCTCGCGCGGCTTGGTCAACCGCAGGAGGCTTACCCCACCATCCACGTGGCCGGAACGAAAGGGAAAGGCTCAGTGTCAGCTTTATGTGCGAGTGCGCTGACGGCTTCGGGGCGAAAGACCGGCCTGTATACTTCGCCCCACTTGCTCGATTTTTGTGAACGCATTCAGGTGAACGGGCAACCGATTGCCCATGCAGACCTGGCCGATTTGGTAGAAGAAATCAAACCGGCGGTAGCCGCCATCCCACAGTTGACCACCTTCGAGATTACCACGGCACTGGGTTTTCTATATTTTGCCCGCCAACGGGTGGATGCGGCGGTTATCGAAGTTGGGCTGGGCGGCCGGCTGGATGCCACCAACGTCATCACCCCGCGCGTTTCGGTGATTACTTCTCTCTCGTATGACCATACTGCTGTGTTAGGAAATACACTGGCAAAAATCGCTGCCGAAAAGGCCGGCATCATCAAACCGGGTGTACCGGTGATTTCGTCTCCACAGAAACAGGAAGCCCTGCAAGTGCTGGAGCGCGTTGCCGCCGAACAGCATGCTGAGTTGAGCCTGGTCGGAATTGATTGGCTGTATGCGCCCGAAAGCAACTCGCTGGAAGGACAGACATTTCGGGTCTGGCAGGCAGGCATGCCCCATCTTCGGCTGAAAATTCCCCTGCTGGGAGAATATCAGGTGACCAATGCGGTGACCGCCTATGCCGCCCTGAAACACAGCGGCTTCAACCTGACAGACGCCGCGATTGCCCAGGGCTTTGAAAACGTCCGCTGGCCATGCCGCTTCGAGGTTGCCAGCCGCGCTCAGCCAACGCTCATTTTCGATTCAGCCCACAATCAGGATTCGTTCGAGAAGCTCACTGCCGCGCTGAAAACGTATTTCCCCGACCGAAAAATCATTCTGCTCTTCGGCGCATCAGAAGACAAGCACATTTTTGACATGCTGAACGCAATGAAGGGTATAATCAGCCGCCTCATTATTACGCGCGCCGACCATCCTCGCGCACTGGAGCCGGAAACTATCCTGGAAGCCGCGCGCCGGGCAGAACTCCTGTATGAGACCGTGACCCCCGTCCAGGCCGCGCTCCACCGCGCCCTGGAACTGGCTGCCACAACCGATGACGTTATCGTTTCGGCGGGAAGTATGTTTGTGACAGCAGAAGTGGTCAACGCCTGGAAAAACAGACGAAACAATGGATAACAGAGAATATGAACATTCAAGACGATTGGGACGAAGACGAAGAAGATTTTGCGATGGCAATCAGCCAGCGGACAGAAGAATTATACCGTGTGCCAAACCATGAAACCGACCGCGATGGCGTGTTTGAGGCGCTTGCCCTGCCGATGCGCGATTTGGTGGTTTTTCCGCGCATGGTTTCTCCGGTTTTCGTAGATAACGATGCAGCCTTGCTCACCCTGCGGACAGCGCAGGAGCGCAATCAGACCGTTGTTGCGTTGACCCAGAAAGACCCGGAGCAAGAGCAACCCAAAGCCGGGGATTTTTTGCCGGTAGGGGTGGAAATTGCTGTCGGCAGACTGTTGACGATGCCAGACGGCAATTCGTCGGCACTGGTGCAGGGACGGCGCCGTGTACAAGTGCTGGAATTCACCCGTCTGACACCATATCTCAAAGTGCGGGTGCGCGTTCTCAACGAACCAGCCAAAGCCGATAAGCAAACCCAGGCGCTGATGCGTTCGGCGCTGAATATGTTTGCGCGCGTGGTAGAACTCAACCGCGCGATTCCCGAAGAGGCGCATTTGTTTGCGCTCAACATCCAGGAGCCGGGCTGGCTGGCCGATATGATCGCCACATCCATCTCAGTCTCTTTGGAGGAACGGCAGAAGCTGTTGCTCTTACCCGACCCTAAAGCCCGGCTGGAACGGGTCAACGAGTTGCTGGCCGAAGAACTGGATGTTCTGGAACTGGAAGAGGATATCCACAACAAGGTGCAAAGCGAGGTAGATAAAAGCCAGCGCGAATTTTATCTGCGCGAGCAAATGAAGGCCATCCAAACCGAGCTGGGCGAAGGAGATGTGTGGACGCGGGACGTGAACGAGCTGCGCCAGAAAGTGGAGCAGGCCAAACTGCCCGAAGAGGCGCGCAAAACCGCACTCCGCGAAATCGAACGGTTGAATCAGATGCCACCCATGGCGCCCGAAGTGGGTATCATCCGTTCGTATGTGGAGTGGATTTTAGACCTGCCCTGGTCCATTTATACGGAAGACAACCTGGACGTAGCCCACGCCGCAAAAATTTTAGACCGCGACCATTACGGTCTGCAAAAAGCCAAAGACCGCATCCTGGAATATATCGCCGTCCGTTCGCTTAAGCCCAAAAAAGAGCGCCAGCCGATTTTGTGTTTCGTCGGACCACCCGGCACCGGCAAGACATCGCTTGGACGCTCAATTGCCGAAGCGCTGGGACGAAAATTCGTGCGCGTTTCGCTCGGCGGCGTGCGCGATGAAGCCGAAATTCGCGGACACCGCCGTACCTACATCGGCGCCCTGCCCGGCCGCATCATTCAGACGATGAAGCGCGCCGGCAGCGCCAACCCACTGTTCATGTTAGACGAAATTGATAAACTGGGCAACGATTTTCGCGGAGACCCATCTTCGGCGCTGCTCGAAGTGCTGGACCCCGAACAGAACCATGCGTTTAGTGACCATTACCTGGAAATCGCCTTTGACCTCTCGAAAGTGATGTTCGTGGCAACGGCCAACACCCTGGCCACCATCCCCGAAGCCCTGCTCGACCGGCTGGAAGTCATCGAATTTCCTGGCTACATCGAAGAGGAAAAGATGGCAATTGCCGACCGCTACCTGATTCCGCGCCAGATGGATGAAAACGGAATGACAGACAGCGGCCTGCGCTTTGCCGATACCGCGCTTCAGCGCATCATTCGAGAATACACCTACGAGGCCGGCGTTCGCAATCTGGAGCGGGAGATTGGCCGCGTTATCCGCAAGGCAGCACGCTTGAAGGCCGAAAAGAAAGAATACCCAACCGTCATCACCCCCAATGTGGTCGAGAAGTTTCTCGGCCCGCCGCAATACCTCCGCTCAGAAGCCGAACGGCGCGATGAAGTGGGCGTTGCCACGTCACTGGCCTGGACCGAAAACGGCGGCGAAATTATGACCATCGAAGTCGCTGTGCTGGACGGCAAAGGCGGTCTGCAAATGACCGGTCAAATTGGGGATGTCATGCAGGAATCGGGTCAGGCAGCGCTCACGTACATCAAGTCGCGTGCCGAGTTATTCGCCATCGAACCAGAAGTGTTCGAGCGCATGGATATTCACGTTCACATGCCCGAAGGCGCTATCCCCAAAGATGGCCCAAGCGCAGGCATTACGCTGGCAACGGCGATGATTTCGGCGCTCACCGGACGGCCTATCTACCGCGAGGTGGGAATGACCGGCGAAATCACGCTGCGCGGACGGGTGTTGCCAATTGGCGGCGTGCGTGAGAAAGTGCTGGCCGCGCACCGCGCCGGCTTGAAGGTGGTCATCCTGCCGGAAAAAAACATGAAAGACCTGGTGGATATTCCCAAACGGGCACGCGCCGACTTGAAAATCATCCCCGTCGAACACATGGACCAGGTGCTGGAACTGGCGCTTTATCCAGAAGCCGTCATGCCCCCACCCCGCCCTCGCCGCCGGCCAGAGGAAGGACAGGGACAGGAAGATGTGGAGGAGTAACGAAAAATAGCCCGGACATTCATGTCCGGGCTTTGCTTTATGGGGTGGCATCTCATCCGTTCAGGCAATCTTGCGCGCTTCCAGGTAGAAGCGTTTTTCACGCGCATGCCCCATGGAGAAGGTCTTGCGCGGCAAGGCGCCATCCAGGATGACGGTTTTGAACAGGTCACTCTTAGACATACCCGGAACGTAAATGCCCACGTTGCCCGGCTGGCTGCCCAACCGCACGGTGACCTCGGCGCCGTGAACGTAATCTATTTTTTCGGCGCCGCCGCTTTTCAGGAAGGGGTCGAGGAAGGCCTGAATCGTGCCAACGGCCAGGTTCGTGGACGGATTGCGAAATTCGGCCACGCCAAACGCGCGTCCGCCACCCACCAGGCCAATACGTTGGACATGAGAGGCTTCAGCGTTAACGGCCTGTATCATTGCTTCGGCGTTCTCCACCGAATGGTAAGAAAAATCGGCCCCAAAGGCTGCCTGCAGCGCAGCGTAAATATCGGTTTTCAACCCAAACAACACGCGATGAATCGGCTCAAATTCCAGCGCTTCATCGTGAACGTTTTCAATTTCGACCAGCGCATAACGCGAGGGATGGTGCATACCGACAACGGTTTTGTTCTTTTCCCAAATGGCTTTAGCGGTTGCAAGAGAATGGTTGCCATCGCCCATCGCAAACAGCAAAACAGGCGTTTCGGGCGGTAAGCCGTATTTGGCCGCAAAGACTTCAGACCGCGCCAGATTGTTCAAAGCAGCAATGACGCCGCTTTCGTCAGGGACTGCGTAGCCGGTCAGATGTCCGCTCCCCAGCATCAGGTCGAAATCGTACAGTTTCTCCAGCGAATCTTTGACAGCAGCAATCGGTTCGATGACCGTGCGTTCGGGGTCATCAATCAAAACCAGGATATGCGGCAGCTCAAGCGGGGCGCCCTCGCGGATTTTGATGCGCGGTGGCAGACGTTCCAGGATTGTCCCTTCGGTGGCGCGAATCAGGCTGGCGGCGCCTTTATTGTAGTCGTAGCATTCCAGGTCGAGCGCCAGCATCAAGCCTTTGCGCGTTTTGCCGCCGACCGTGCGTTCGACATAGATGAGACCTTCGCGCGGCTGCAACAAGCCCGCTTCCAGGTAGGCGTGCATGGTCTTCTGGATAGTGGCAATCCGTTCTTCTACGCCGGGCTGTTCGAGATAGATTTCCGGCAAGGTGATTCGGAAGGTGGAGGGTGCGTCGCCGACCACCTGTTCCACCTGTTGCCAGTATTCGGGTTCCGAGGTGAACTGGTCTACCGCAATGGTAGCCCATTTGTGCAGGTCAATGCCCGGTTTGGGCAGGTAAATTTCAGGGATAAGAACGCCGAGTTCGGGGTAAACCTTCATGGAGTGATTCTCCCTTGCGAGACGATAGCGATTCATTTGCGGGCGAAGGCAATCACAATCTCGGCGACTTCAGCACCCACACGGCCTTGTGCTTCTTTGGTCGCAGCCCCAATGTGTGGAGAGGCAATGACATTATCCAGTTTGACGAGCCGCCAATCGGTGGGCGGTTCTTCGGCAAAGACATCCAGCGCGGCGCCGGCTACTTTGCCGCTGATGAGGGCTTCATAGAGGACGTTTTCATCAATAATTCCGCCGCGCGCACAATTGACAATGCGTACACCGTTTTTCATCCGGGCAAACTGTTCTGCACCAATCATGTTGGTCGTTTCTTTGGTCTTGGGCAGGTGCAGGCTGATGTAATCGGATTGTGCCAGCAGGTCATCCAGGCTGACCAGTTGTCCATACTCGAATGCCTGGACATAAGGGTCGTAAGCGATGACTTTCATGCCCAGAGCCACAGCACGGCGGGCAGTGGCTTTACCAATGTTGCCAACGCCAATCAGGCCGAGCGTCTTCCCGCCGATTTCATCGCCCTCAAAGGCCTTCTTTTCCCATTTTTCGGCTTTCATCGTCTCACTGGCTTTGTAGAGTGAGCGCGCAAGCATAAAGAGATAACCGATGGTCAACTCGGCCACCGAATCGGAGGAAGCCAGAGGCGTGTTGCGAACTTCGATGCCTTTAGAGCGGGCATATTCCACGTCAATCGTATCCAATCCAACGCCGCCGCGCACAATCAGTTTCAGGTTAGGGCAAGCATCAATGAGCGGCTGGCGGACTTTGGTGCGGGAACGCACCACCAGCACGTCGTAAGCGGGGGCAACCGTCATCAGTTCTTCGGGGGTAATCTCGAAGCGGGTATCAACGGTCAACCCGGCGGCGCGCATCTGTTCGATGCACTCTTTTTCAGTCTTGTCGCAAACCAGGACGTTCATGATTCTCTCCTTAATTGTGTGAGGGATTCAAGAAAACAAGGCCAGCCGTCCGAATCCGGCTGCGCCTTGAGACTATGAAAACATCGTATTCACAAAGTCATTCTAACCAGCGCATCAGCCTTTGTCAACGGATGACTATCAGCCGATAAATGTGCCGAATGTACTTTGTGATTTCTTACGCAGGGGGCTATAATCAACAAGGCAGCAAAGCACCAGGTTGTAAGCAAGCCAAACCCCCAAAACGGGTAACCGAACACCAGACACAAGGAGAAAAAAATGTCTGAAACCATCCATCGCGCGCACAATTTCAATGCCGGACCGGCGGGCTTGCCGCTGGAAGTGATGCAACAAGCGCAGGCCGAATTGCTGGATTACAAAGGAACGGGCATGTCCATTATGGAGATGAGTCACCGCTCCAAAGAGTTCGAGGCCATGCTCAACGAAACCGAAGCCGACCTGCGCGAACTGTTGAATATCCCCTCTAATTACAAAGTTCTGTTCCTGCAAGGCGGCGCAAGCCTGCAATTTTCCATGGTTCCAATGAACCTGCGCCCGGCAGGGGCTTCAGCCGATTACATCGTGACCGGCGCCTGGAGCAAAAAGGCCGTTCAGGAAGCCCAAAAACTCGGTCCCACCCGCGTCGCCGCCGATACAAAAGCCAGCAATTACAGCACCTTGCCGGCCAGCCTGGACCTGGACCCCAAAGCGGCCTACCTGTATTACTGCTCCAACGAGACCATTCATGGAGTGGAATTTTTCCAGGAGCCGCAGCCGCCAGCGGGTGTGGAACTGGTGTGTGATGCTTCTTCGGACTTCATGAGCCGCCCGCTGGATGTTTCCAAATACGCTTATCTTTACGCCGGCGCGCAGAAAAATATCGGTCCGGCGGGCGTGGTGGTCGGTATTCTGCGCGAAGACTTGCTTGCGCGCGTCCCGGCCAACCTGCCGGTGATGCTCGATTACAAAGTGCAGGTAGAAAACAACTCACTTTACAACACACCGCCCTGCTTTGCAATTTACATGGTCGGCCTGGTGATGAAGTGGATTAAGAAACTGGGCGGGTTGGCCGCCATCGAAGCCCGCAACCGGGCCAAAGCCGATTTGCTGTACCAGACAATTGATGCCAGCGGCGGGTTCTATCGCGGTCATGCTGCGCCAGAAGCCCGCTCGCGGATGAACGTCACTTTCCGCCTGCCAACCGAAGAGCTCGAAGCACAATTCGTGAGCGAGGCCAAAAAGTTGAACATGATTGGCCTGAAAGGCCACCGCTCGGTGGGCGGTCTGCGCGCTTCAATCTACAACGCCGTTGAACTGTCCGATGTTCAGGCACTGGTAGAGTTCATGAAGGAGTTCCAAAAGAAGCACGGGTAGAGCCAGCCAGAGTTATTGCCCACTTTCGCGCGCTGCCAGGTAAATGCCGGTGAGAATCAGCACCCCGCCTACCAGTTCCAGCACAGAGGGAACTTCGCCCAGAATGAGCAAGGCCAGCAGGGTTGAACCGATAGGTTCGCCAAGCAGGGTGACGGCAACGAACGAAGCCGGCAGATAGCGCAACGCCCAGTTGAAGGTGGAATGGCCTAGCAACTGCGGCACGAGCGCGAGCAGGAGCATCCACAGATAGTTAAGCGGCGGGTATCCAAAGGGGGAAAAACCCGCCGCGCGCATGATGACCAGCAGGACGAGCGCCGCCATGCCATAGACGAGGAAAATATAAGAGATGAGCGACATTTTCGCCCGCAGGCGGCGGCCAATCAGCAGGTAGCCCGCGCCCATCCACGCACCGCACAAGGCCAGAAAATTGCCCCACAAAGCCTGTCCCTGAAAAAATTGGCCCAGCGGTGGACAAACCAGGCCGTACTCGAACCGGCAGGTTTCACTCATGCCTACGACTGCTCCGCCCAATAGCGCCAGCACCAATCCCACAATGGCGGCGCGGTGGATCGATTCACGCAAGACAAGCGGAGAGAGCAGAGCCACCCACAGCGGGGTTGTGCTGACCAGAACCACCGAGCTGGCAACGGAGGTAAATTCCAGCGAGGAAATCCAGGTAGCAAAGTGCAACGCCAGGAAAAAACCCGAAAGCAACCCAAGCGTCGTTTCGCGCCGTGAGAGCGCGCTTAACTCAGCGCGGTGACGCATCAACGCCAGCGGCGCCAGAACGAGGGAAGCCAGACTCAAGCGCACGGCAGCAATCACCAGAGAGGGAACTTCCTGCTGGGCATAGCGAATGAAAATCGCTGCTGTGGAAACGGCCAGGATGCCGCCAGCAATGGCAAGATAGAACAGAGCAGGGTTGTGGTGGGTTGTTTTCATAAGGTCAGGGTATCACCCGGATTGATGATGGGAATCATCCCATTACGGAATTGATTTTCGGTTTTTGCCCGGCTAGAATGTCCGCGTAATCCTAAATCACCCCTTTGGTTTCGTCAACCCGAAAGATAGGAGACCTGTATGGCTTTTACGCTTCCTCCCCTTCCGTATGCTTACGAAGCGCTCGAACCGTTCATTGATGCGCAGACGATGAACATTCACCACACGAAACATCACCAGGCGTACATCACGAATTTGAACGCCGCGCTGGAAAAACACCCCGAATTGGGCAGCTGGAGCCTGGATGACCTGCTGATTCGCCTGAACGAAGTCCCGGAAGACATCCGCACCGCCGTCCGCAACCATGGCGGCGGGCATTGGAATCATGATATGTTCTGGCAAATCATGGCGCCGAATGCTGGCGGTGAACCGGGCGGGGCGCTTGCCAAAGCCATCGAAGCCGATTTTGGCTCGTTTGCCAGCTTCAAGGCTGAATTCGAAAAAGCGGCCATGGGGCGGTTTGGCTCTGGCTGGGCCTGGCTGGTGGAACGCGGCGATAAACTGGCGGTTGTTTCCACAGCAAACCAGGACAACCCGCTGACCGACGGCCTGAAGCCGTTGCTGGGAATTGATGTCTGGGAACATGCCTATTACCTGAAATACCAGAACCGCCGCGCCGAGTATGTTTCGGCCTGGTGGAATGTGGTCAACTGGGAAGCCGTTGCCGCGCGCTTTGGCAAGTAACCTGAAAATCCGCGCCTTCGGGCGCGGATTTTGATATAATCAAATCGTCCGGTCGTTCATCTCACCATTTTCAGAGGAGGAATTCGTATGCCCCATGTAATTACCAGCCTGTGTTTGCGCGACAGCGGGTGCGTGGAGGTCTGCCCGGTCGAGTGCATCGTCCCCGGCAAGCCACAGGAGGAGTGGCCCCTTTACTACATTGACCCCGACACCTGCATTGACTGCGGCGCGTGCGTGCCAGAGTGCCCCTATGCGGCAATTTTTCCATCCGATGAAGTTCCCTCGGCGTACACGGCCAAAGGCGGTGAGTATCTCAACCGCGTTGGCTTCACCGGTCACTACGAAGGCACCAACCATCACGGCGAAGCGGTGGTGCTGAACACCGTCAAGCAACTGGCGGCCGGGGAAGTGGTAGACCTGACCGATGACATTCAACGGAATGCCGATTACTTCAGCAAAGGCCCCGGTTACAGCGCCAGATAACTGCCTGGATTGTTTACTTAATCGCCGCTTCCAGAACCGCCTGCCCCACCGTGCGCGCCTGGGAGCGGCTTTCGTTTTCCAGCGCTACCACCACTGCCAGGGGCGTCCCCTGCCAGCCGGGCAAGGTACCGCCAATGAACCAGGAAATACGCTCCGCCGATTCGCCGGCGCTATCGAAAGCAATTTCGGCCTGGCCGGTGTAACCCCAAAACGGGCCGGGGTGTTCCTGCAACAGGCTTGCCACGTTAAGGGGGGTCAAGCAAGGGGACGATGCGCCCAAAGCAGGCAAGATGACCCAGCCCTGATGAGGCGTTTCCACCGCCATCACCAGTTGACCGGCAGGGCAATTGCCTCCGTTGCTGAGTGCGGCAGCAGCGCGAATCAGTTGCGCCGGGCTGATACGACGGTCGGACGGGTCGGTGTTGAACAACTCTGGCAGGCGTAAAGCAGGACTCTTGTAAAAACCCAATTGTTCATAGAGTGCCTGCCATTCTGCGGAAGTCACATCGGAGCGTCCATATTCGACCCGTAAAAAAGGCGTGAGAATATCGCCGGGCGGGTATAACCCTTGTGTGGCGCGATTCAGCAGGGGCGCATTCGGGGCGGCAAAGATGGTTTCATCCAAAGCATTGGCGTCATAGGTGGGGTGAGAAGCCATGGCGAGAATCTCGCCCGTTTGTGCATTCATCAAAATTAAGGCGCCGCGCCTGTCGCGCAACAGGGCATCCGCCTCGGCCTGAATGTTCAAATCCAGACTCAGGCGCACGTTCAAACCTGGCGGAGGCGTGCCATACAGCAAGTGTTCCCACCAGATTTGCAGGTTGGGAATGCCCTGCCAGCCGCGCAGGTAAGGGTCGAGCGTGCGTTCCAGGCCGGCCTGCCCATAGACGGGGTGGGTGTAACCGATAACAGAAGAGAGATGGGGATAGAGATAGACGCGCCGATAACTGCCGATTTGCCCTTCGACGGCGGCAATCGGCTGATTGCGCCGGTCGAGCAGCGCGCCACGCGGCACAAAACGCTCGGCAATCGCGCGGCGGGGGTTGTCGGTGCGGGTCAACAAAGAATCGGCGCGCCAGACCGCCCACCAGCCATAGGCCAGGGCGCAGGCGGCAATTCCCAGTCCCAGCAACGCGGCAGTATGAAGGTAAGGGGCAGGCTGAGGCAGGGGAGCGGGTTCTTCGTCCAGTTCATTGCTGATTTGCAGGAGAATGAGGAGCGCGAGAAACGAAGTCAGCAGCGAGGAGCCACCATAGGAAACAAATGGCAGGGTAACGCCCGTTAGTGGCAGTAAACGCAGGTTGCCACCAATGATGAGAATGCTCTGGGCGCCAAAATAGGCTGCCACGCCTGCGGCCAACAGGCGGCGGAAGCGGCTTCCGGCACGCAGGGCGATAAGAAAACCACGTACCACCAGCACTGCCAAAAGGGCAAAAAGCGCCACCGCCCCCGTCAGTCCGTACTCTTCGCCCAGAGTGGTGAAAATAAAATCGGAATGTGCAACCGGGACCAGGCCCGGCGCGCCCATGCCCAGTCCGCGTCCATCCAACCCGCCGCTGGCAATTGCCAGCACAGATTGGACAATCTGATAGGCGCGCCCGGCAGGGTCACTCCACGGGTCGAGCCAGGTTTCAATGCGAACACGAATGATTTCAACAAAAAAGTAACCTGCCAGAGCAAGCAACAACAACACTGCCAGAGAAACAAGCGGCAAAATGCGCCTGCCGCTTGCCAGATACACCAGCGTGGCATACAGGAAGACGAAAATCGAAGCCGTTCCCAAATCACGCTGGAAGAACAAAATCAGCAAGGCCAGGCCGGTAAGAAATAGCGTGGGGTAAAGCAGGGGCAGTAACTGGGCGCGCGCCGCGTTCCGCCCGGCAAAATACGCCGCAAGGTAAACGATGAGCAGAAGCTTGAGTGGTTCAGAAGGCTGCAAATAGATTCCGCAACACCCCAGCCACAGGCGCGGGCCAACACCGCCGGGGTTTGACCCCAGCACCAGCGTCAACGCCGTCAGAAACAGACCGCCGGTCAGAAAGAGGTACTTATAGCGCTGTAAAATTTCCAGGTTGCGCGGAAACTTCAGGCCAACCAACAGGGCTGCCAGGCTAAGCACCAGCCAGGCGGTCTGCCGCAGGCCAAAGCCGGAATCTAACCGCCAAATGGAGAGCAATCCCCACCCGGCCAGCAGCGCAGCGATTGGAAACAGGTAAGGGTCGGCATCGGGCGTGTAACGGCGAAATTGCCAATGCACCAGAAAAACCATCCCCCCCCAGGCTGCCAGTCCCACCCAATGCCCCCAGCGCAAATCGGCTTCCACACCGCGAAACCGAACCAGGGGCGAAATCGTCAGCACCAGCGCATTCACGAACAGGAAAAATGCCGCCAGTTGGAGCAGGCGGCTTTGAATGGTCACCGGGGGCAGATACGTGTTCAGGCGCAAGGTAGAATTCGCACGCAACGGCTTCATGGATGGCCGTTATTTTACCGTCTCTCTCGAAAAGGCGCGAATCCTGCGCTTGGCCGGGCGGAACATCACACTTCAAAGGCTGTGGAACAACTCTTTCATGAGTTGTCCCACAAAATCCGTCTCACTCGTTGCTCTTGCCGCTGATGAAATCTTCCGTCTTCTGACGGGCGATGTCATCGCGGTATTGTTTGGGCGGGGTCTTGAAGAAATAGGACGAGGGGCCGAGAATTGGACCACTCAAACCCCGGTCGAGCGCGATTTTGGCGCAGCGCACCGCGTCAATGATGACGCCCGCCGAATTGGGGCTATCCCATACTTCCAGTTTGGCTTCCACGTTCAACGGCACGTTGCCAAAGGTAGTCCCTTCCATGCGGATGTAGCACCACTTCCGGTCGGTCAGCCAGGGGACATAGTCGGACGGGCCAACATGCACGTTTTCTTCCGGTAGTTCATACGGAATCAGGCTGGTAACTGCACCGGTTTTGGAGATTTTTTTGCTCTCCAGGCGTTCACGCTCCAGCATGTTCATAAAATCGGTGTTACCGCCAAAATTGAGTTGATAGGTGCGGTCAATTTGTACGCCGCGGTCTACGAACAAACTGGTGATGACGCGGTGAAGGATAGTGGCACCTACCTGGCTTTTGATGTCATCTCCCAGCACCGGCAACCCGGCACTTTTGAAGCGGTTGCCCCAATATTCGCTGGAAGCAATGAAAACCGGAATGGCGTTGACGAAGGCGCACCCGGCCTCGATGATTTGTTCCACATACCATTTGGTTGCCATTTCCGAACCAACCGGCAGGTACGAGACGACGACATCGGTCCTGGTCTCTTTGAGCAGGCGGACAATATCCGCCGTTGGGCCGGGGGCTTTTTTGATGACCTGCGAAAGGTACTTGCCCAGCCCATCGTGGGTCATCCCACGCACCACCGGCGCGTTCAGGTGCGGCACATCACTGAATTTGTAGGTATTGTTCGGTTCGGCAAAGATGGCCTCGCTCAAATCTTTGCCAACTTTGGTGACGTTGATGTCAATGCCGAGCGTAAATTCAATATCGCGGATGTGATAGCCGCCTAAATTGACATGCATAATGCCCGGAACGGTGGCGTTATCGGGCGTGTTCTTGTAGAACTCCACACCCTGCACCAGCGACGAGGCGCAGTTTCCGACGCCAATGATGGCGACGCGTACTTTTTTGTTGCTCATGGGGTCGTGTCTCCTTACGATTTTGTTAGATGTGCATTTCGCGCCCTGGTTGTGCCAGAAAGACGAGCGATGATGCCGATAAAAAGAGCGAATGAAGTATAATTTTATCCTACCTTGCCCGCTTATACTACCGGTGATTCGACCATGAATACACAACTCCAACGGATGAAGCGGCTGCTCGAAGTGGGCCGAACGCTCAACACCATCACGGAATTACGTGATGCACTCTTGCTGATTCTGGATGCGGCCTCAGAACTGACCAATTCACTGGGGGCTTCCATTCTCGACCCTGAACCCGATGAGCAAAACCTGCGTTTTCTCGTGAATACGCCAGAACTGCAAATGCTTCAAACCCTGCTCATCCCGATAGACGAGAGCATTGCCGGCCTGGCCTTTCGCAACAAAGAGACGGTGGTCGTTAACGACATCCGCAACGCCCCGCGTCATTCGCGACTGGCCGACGAGTTGAGCGGCATTTTCACTTATTCCGTTGTGGCCTGTCCCATCCTGTTTCGGGGGGAAGCGTTAGGCATTCTGGAAGTCATCAACAAGGCCAATGGCGCAAATTACACCGGCGAAGATGTGATGCTGCTGGAAACGCTGGCTGCGCACGCCGCCATTGCCATTCAGAACGCACACTTGCAACAACAACTCGAAGAAACGCGCGAGGAAGCCAAACGACTGGATAAGATGAAAACCGACTTCATCGCCATCACCTCGCACGAACTCCGCACCCCGCTGGGGCTGATTCTCGGACACTCCACCTTTTTGCGCGAACTGGTCAGCGAGGAATATCACGAACAACTCGATACCATCATCCGCAATGCCATGCGGCTCAAGGAAATCATTGACAGCATGACACGGCTGCACAACGTCCAGAGCGGGGTCGCTTCGGTACGGCGGCGCACGGTCTCGGTGCGAAAACTCATCCTGGATTCGCTGGCCGCCGTCCGCAAAGATGCGGAGAGCAAAGGAGTCACCCTGGGGTTCGACATCGAAAATTCTGACTTGATGATTGAAGGCGATGCCGAAAAAATCGGCGTGTCCATTCTCAACATCCTGCAAAACGGCGTCGCATTTACCGAACGAGGCGGGTATGTCTTCGTCACCGCCGAAGAAGTGCCGGGCTACGTCAAAATCGCAATCAAAGATAACGGCATCGGCATTCCGGCCAAAGACCTGCCACACATCTTTGAGCGCTTCTACCAGGTCGAATCACATCTTACCCGCAAGCACGGCGGCATGGGGTTGGGGCTTTCGGTTGCTAAAATGAACATCGAACTGATGGGCGGGCGCATTTGGGCCGAAAGCACCGAAGGACAGGGAAGTACGTTCACCATTCTTCTCCCGCTCGATGCTGACCAGGCGCGCGCCGCCGATAAAGTGTTCATCAATTGATGTTATGGGCGTCTCTCTGGTCATTGCCGGCCAACTGCGCCGACAGTATCTCCTCCCTCCTGCGGGCAAGCCCCTCCTGGATACACCGGGAGGGAATTTGCTGTATGCTGCTGCAGGCGCACGTCTGTGGACCAATTCGGTCTCTCTGCTGGCCCGCGTGGGCGAAGATTATCCCACCGAATGGCTGCGCCAGTTTCGTCAGCGAGGCATAGATACACGCGGGGTCAAAATCCTGCCTTCGCCGCTGGATTTGCGTTCCTTCCTGGTCTATACCGAAGACCACACCGTCCAACGTTCCAACCCGGTTTCACATTTTGCGCGGCTCGGACTACCCTTTCCCAAAGGGCTACTCGGTTATCAGGCTCCGCCCGAAGAGCAAGAGGACCGCCTGCGCGCCCGCCCCGATTCGCCCAAACTTTCCGACATTCCCATCGAATACCGCGCGGCCAAAGCCGTTCATCTGGCACCGCTCGACCTGCTGACGCATTCACAACTCTCGGCAGCCTTTCGACACAGCGGCAGTTCTTACGTGACGATGGATCCGAGCCCCGGCTACATGAACGGAAAGTATCTCGATGACTTGCGCTCGCTCTTGCAGGGACTGACAGCGTTTCTCCCCTCCGAAGAGGAAATCCGTAGTTTGTTTTGGGGACGAACGAACGATTTGTGGGAAATGGCCGAAACACTCGCCAGCTTCGGCTGTGACATCATCGTCATCAAGCGCGGTGCGCGCGGACAGTGCGTGTACGACCGCGTGAGCAACCGAAAATGGGAAATTCCCGCCTATCCGGCCAACTTCGTAGACCCCACCGGTGCAGGCGATGCCTTTTGCGGCGGCTTCCTGGCTGGATACGCCGCCACGCTCGACCCGCTACAGGCCGCGCTCTATGGAAATATCTCCGCTTCGTTTGCTATCGAAGGCAGCGGCCCCTTCTACTTGCTCGATTCGATGCCCGGCCTGGCGCAAGCACGCCTGGCCTCCCTGGCCGACCTGGTGAGACCAGCATGAACCTGCCAGAGCGCCTTCTCGATTTAGCAGTTGCTATTCAGCAAATCCCTGCGCCCACATTTCAGGAGTCGGCACGCGCCCAATTTCTGCTGGAACAATTCCGCGCTGAGGGACTGCGCGATACAGCAATAGACTCCACAGGCAACGTCTATGCCCGTCTACAGGGTGGAAGATTGCCTGCCCTGGTGGTTTCTGCCCATCTGGATACGGTCTTTCCTGCCGAAACACCGCTCACCGTGCGCCGCGAAGCAGGACGTCTCTACGGGCCGGGCATCGGCGATAACGCCCTGGGTGTGGCCGCGCTCTTTGGGCTGGTCTGGCTTCTGCGAGAGCGTGAAATCGCTCTGCCTGGCGACCTGTGGCTGGCAGCCAACGTGTGCGAAGAAGGGCTGGGCGACCTGAAAGGCATGAAAGCCATTTGTGACCGCTTCGGCGATGCACCGTTAGGGTATCTCGTGCTGGAGGGCATGGCGCTCGGACATGTCTATCATCGTGGCACAGGCGTGCGGCGATATAGGATCAGTGTTCACACAACCGGCGGCCACTCGTGGACCGATTTCGGACGGCCTTCGGCCATTCATGAACTGGTACAACTGGCAGCGCAACTGACGATACTCAAAGTGCCTGCCACACCGCGCACCACCTTCAACATCGGGCGCATTGGCGGCGGAACAAGCATCAACACGATTGCACCCCATGCCTGGCTGGAATTGGATTTGCGTTCCGATGATGCGGCAGTGTTACAAAACCTGGCGCGAAGGGTCGAAGCGTTGCTGGATACGGCGCAGCGGCCCGGCATTCGCATCGAAGCACAGGTTATCGGTCAGCGCCCGGCGGGGGAAATGCCAGCCTCGCATCCGTTTATCCAACGGGCTATCGCTATTCTGCGTGAATTGGGCATCGAACCGGCGCTCACCGCCGGCTCGACCGATGCCAACATTCCACTCAGCCGCGGCTATCCGGCCCTGGTCTTGGGCATTACGCGCGGCGAGGGAGCGCACACCACGGGAGAATACATCGAAACCGGCCCCGTAGAAGACGGCCTGGAGCAACTGGTGCGTTTCGTCTCCCGCGCATGGGATTAGAATCACGAGAGCCGGGGACGCCGACCCCGGCTCTCTTTCAAGGAGGAGAAGAGAAATCACTGTCCCTACTATAGCACGCTTGCGCCTGGCGTGCTTGACGCATAGCATACGCCTGACCTATGCTTGCCCAACGCCAGCGTTTCTTTACAAAACTGTTAATACTACGAAACCAGGAGTACCACTGTGAAAAAAGCCTCTCTTCCCCGCAACGTGTGGGTGCTCTCGGCCACCTCGTTTCTGACCGACATCTCCACCGAAATGCTCACCAACCTGCTGCCGCTCTTCCTGGCAAATGTTCTGGGCGTGCGGACAAGCATCATCGGCTTAATTGACGGCGTGGCAGAAACCACTGCCAGCCTGCTGAAACTGTATTCCGGCGCGCTCTCCGATAAACTCGGCTCGCGCAAATGGCTGGCCGTGGCTGGCTATGGCCTTTCCAGCCTGGCCAAACCGCTGTTGTATTTTGCCTCCAGTTGGGGCTGGGTGTTGGGCGTGCGCTTTGCCGACCGGATGGGCAAAGGGATACGCACCGCTCCGCGCGATGCACTCTTGGCCGGCAGCGTGAACCAGGAACAGCGTGGCCTGGCATTTGGACTGCACCGCGCTGGCGATACCGCCGGAGCCTTTACCGGCCTGGCGATTGCTGCGCTGGTTATTTTCCTGACCCAATCGGGCGCAGCACAACTCACCCGTACCACGTTTCAGACGATTGTCCTGCTCTCCATCATCCCTGCGGTGCTGGCGGTGCTGGTTCTGGCGTTATTTGCCCGCGAAGTCACCACAAAATCCACCTCCGGCATGCCCGCATTCCGTCTACAAGGGCTGGATTCGCGCTTCAAACTCTTCCTGCTGGCTTCAATTCTGTTTACGCTGGGCAACTCTTCGGACTCGTTCATTATCCTTCGCGGACAGGAACGCGGCCTGAGCGTGTTACAGGTGATGGGGATGCTGCTCACGTTCAATGCCGTTTACACACTCCTGGCGGGGCCATTCGGGGCGCTTTCGGACCGCATTGGACGCCGTACCCTGATTTTGGGCGGCTGGCTGGCCTATGGCCTGGTGTATCTCGGCTTCGCGCTTGCCCAAAGTGGCGCACAAATCTGGTTATTCTTCGGGTTGTATGGCGTATATTATGCCGCAACCGAAGGCGCTTCAAAAGCCTTTGTGGCCGATTTGGTGCCGCCCGAACGGCGCGGCACAGCCTACGGTCTCTACAACGCCGCCATTGCGCTCACCGCCCTGCCAGCTTCGCTGATTGCTGGCATGTTATGGCAGGGAATCGGGGCGTGGAAGGGCTTTGGCGCCAGCGCACCCTTCCTGTTCGGCGCTGCGCTGGCCCTGATGGCCTCGATGCTGTTTGCCTTTGGCGTGCACCCAAAAGCCAGAGAATGAGATTTCAAATAGCTTGATTAAACACAAAAGCCCGGAAAGAAACGTCCGGGCCAGAGTGCCTGTAGATTTCACACCTTACTTTTCACTCCCCTCAATCCGGAACACTACGCCGGCGGTCGTCCCCTGCACTTCGGGGAAACAGGCCAGCCAGGCATGTGCAGGCAACACACGGTATTCGCCCGGCACAGAAGGCGTAAGGGTGTACGTCAAAACATACGTGCCGGCGGGCAGATATTCGGCACTCCACACAATGCGCTCGCGGTAAATCTGCGGTTGGCTGAAGAACCACCAGCCCCACCCCTTGCTCAGCGGGTTCGCTTCATCCAGAACCACTTGTGCCGAAAGGTTCTCCTGCCCTTGCTGACTGGTCAGGAGCGAGGGGTCGAGAATTTCGGCGCCGGCGGGGATGTAATCCTCCAGCAAGAAATAGTACATCTCGTGCGGAAGTGTCACCGTCAGACGAACCGTGATGCGCCCCGCCTTATCTTCGCGCATCTGATAAGAAGTCACCGGGCGGCAGTCGTCCTGTGCGCATTCGAGATATTCGCGGTGGACGACAATGCCCTGATTGAGCGCAGGCGCAGTTTCGACCGGGCGCAAAATTTTGAGCGCAGCGCGGTAATACAGCCGTCCCACCCCACTGGTGCGGGTGATGGTCAACTGGTTCGCGCTGTTCAACGCTATCTGTCCCAGCGGGGTGTTCGCGGTCACAGTGGTCAGGTTCTGTGGGCCGGCGGCTTCCCCTTGCGCGATGTTGACTCCATTGAGCGCGGCGGAAAAGCCAAAATCGGCGCGAAACTCACCCACGGCCAGCATCCAGCGGTTGAGCGCCAGCAAGACCCAGGCATTCTCGTAATCGGATGCCCAACCGTTCGCCCCGCGCTGCGAAACCAGATAGCGGGCAGCATCTGCCGCCAGGGGGCTGGCCGGGTCGCGCTCCGTCAGGGTGTAAAGAACGATAGCCGTGGTATAGAGCGGGGAGGCAGGGGGCTGCAAACCACCCAGCCGGCTTTCCCAGTGCGCGCCGGTGGCAGAACGGATGGCCGTCGCCTCGACCTCCGAAAAGAGCGTGCCGATGCGTGCATCTGAAACTTTCAGACGCGAGAGCGTCACTGCCAGCATCGCTTTGGCCCAGGGGTCCAGGCGGTCACGTTCACCGTAGAGTTGTTCGGGCAAAGAAGTGAAAGTGTTCAGGCCGCCGGTTCTCTGCAAGACGAAGACATAAAAGACGGCGAGATTGGCCTGCTGAGGGTCGCTCAGGTTGGTTTGTCCCGTGAAAGGTGCGGCGTTCGAGAACAAATACGTGCGTCCACGCTTGATGGCTTCAAGCAGGGAGGCCTCATCGGCAAGGCCACTGAGTCGCACCTGCTCCAACCCAAACAGCAGGTAGGCCGTGATGAAAGCGTCGGAGCGCCCGGCATTCAATCCCCACCCCCAGCCACCATCGGGTTGCTGAGCAGCCAGTAATTTCACGGTTTGCGCGGGAATATCGCGCTGTAAGCGGGTGCTTAAGGGAGCGTTTTCCAGCCCGGCTCTTTGGAGGGTGAGATAGGTAACAGTATTCGGAAGCAGGTAAGAGAGAATCTGCTCGGTACTGAAAACCGGGTCGGGCAATGTTCGTGCTTCGAGGGTAGTGAGCAGGGTCGAGGCCAGCGATGGTGAGAGTTCCAGGTTCAATTCGCCGCCCAACGGTCGGAATGTGCGGGGGATGGAGAGAATCTCCGTAAATGTGGTACTGGTCTCGCTCAAGATACCCGCCGTGCTGAATGTCTGCGGAGCGATGTAACGGAGAACCGGGATTTTGCCATCATTCGGGCGAGCAGCATCCTGAAATTGCGCTGCTGTGACTGCGAAAACCACATCTAAGGCTTCCACGTCTTGCACCGTGCCGCGCCAGGCAACCCGCACACGCCCTCCCGCCGGAACAGTGATATTTTGCTCAGAGGATACCCCTGCTTCCAAAACAAAGCCTTCAGCCTTCAGGCTCACCACAGCCGGGATGGGCTGGTCGGTGGTGTTGTTGACGATTGCAGACAATTCCACCACATCCCCAACCACCACAAAGCGCGGCGTCTGTGGGCGAATGAGCAGGTCTTTGCTGGCCACCAGCTGTACGCGCGCCTGTCCCACGCGGGTATCTCTGGTCAGCCCACGCGATTCGATTTGCCAGGTGGTTAAGTTATCGGGCAGGGTGATGGTCAGACGTGCCTTGCCCTGCGAATCGGTCACGATGTCGGCTTTCCAGAAAGCCGTATCCAGGAAATTCTCGCGGATTTGCAACACGGCATCGCCGCCTCCCCCGCCCAGGCCAAGTGCCTGCGACAGGAAACGGCGCTGGTCTATCGCCGCGGTCAGACCGGTAAGCACATTTAGAGGCTGGATGTCATAAAAGGCAGAGACAATATCTTCTGAATTCGGTTCAGCCAGCGCCAGCAGCGCCAAATCCACCACGCCGAGCGCGAACCGCGCCTGAAGCGGCTGCCCCTTCTGGTCGGTCACCGTCAGGTCAATCGTAACAGTATCGCCTGGTCTGGCTTTTTGGGGCGTTGTCTTGAGCGTGATGTTCAGTTCCAGTGCGGAGGGGTCTACCAGCAGGTTCACATAGCCCTGACGGAACTCTCCTTCTGGTCCCAGCACTGTGGCAGCGACGTAAATGTTGGGCGCATCCGCTTCGGTTAGCGAACGTTTCCAGCGGTAGCCTTCGGGCGGTAACATAAGCACCTGAACATCCTTCAGGTTGCCGCGTTCGACGGAGACCATCATCGGAATGGTTTGCCCAAACGGATTGGGGATGAACACTTCTGCGGTCTGTCCAGGGGTGTATTCCTGCTGATTTGCCGTCAGGCGTAGTTGATTGTCAGGCAGGTTTGGCCACGGGGCCGCTTCTTTGCCACCCACCCACATGAGAATCTGGCTTTTGGCCGCGCCGGAAGTTACTTCCAACAGATATGTACCTGCCTTATCAGGCGTGAAGACCACCTGCGCCCGTCCTTCGGCATCGGTTTGCAGGCTTTGGGTTTCGCTGGTTTCCTCAACCGGCTGCAAGCGTGTAGCATACGGCTCTGCGATTTGTTCCCAGCGCACGCGCTTGAACTCCAGCATGAGCGGTTTTTGCCCAACAGGTTGCGCTTTCCAGTCCGCAGTCAACAGGTCGAAGAACAACGGTGAGCCGGCCTGACCCAACCAGACCTGCGGACGAATGCCAATGTAAAACGAATCGGGATGCACAACCAATGTGGCACGCGCACTGACCGGGAAGCCTCCGCTCTCCGTGGCGGTAACTTCCAGCGTCAGTTCAGTTGTATCCTTAACGGTAATCTTATCGAGCGGCAGGATGAAACGGCCTTCGCTGTCGGTACGCCCTGTACCACTCTGGTAGATACTGTCGGCGTCCGTCTTAAACGACAACCAGCGTTCGGCATAGCGTCCGGTCTGATAACCCTGGAGCGGAAAATCGGCTGTGCGGCTATACAGGCGCCACTCGAAGGGCAAATCGGCTGCCGGGGCGCCAAAAAAGTACTCAGCCCGTACCTGTCCGCTTACGGGTTGCCCGCTTTGGGCAGGGGAGGGTTGCAATTCAACCGAGAGGTTGATTTCTGGCTTGCGATAATCAGCAACCTGAATGTTCAGAGAATTGCCTGCCATCCGTTTATCGCCGGGCAGAGATAAGATAAGTGAATAGTTGCCGGGCGGCAGCGTTTTCGGAATCTTAAACTGCCCGGAGAAGGTGCCAAAATCGGAAGGGCGTAGCTCTTGTCGATAAATGTTCTGGCCTGTGTTGTAATCGGTCACGCTGGCGGTGAGAACCGTCGAAGGAAGAAGCGTATAGCGGCCGTCGAAGCGTTCGCGGAGCGCGCCCCAGAAAAGCACCGTATCACCAGGCCGGTAGATGGGGCGGTCGCTATAAAGATAGGCAAACGGAATTTTCGCAAATTCAGTGTATGAATACGTGAAATCAGCCGGGCTCACCTGCAGGTTCCAATCGGGCGAAGCCACGCTAAAGATTTCCTCTCCGGGCTGGCCCAACACCACCACCTGCGCTGTGCGGTTTTCAGGCAGCGCGCCGCGCCATATCCCTTGCCCATCTGTCAACCCACTGGCAACCACCTGTCCGTTCTGGTCGAAGACCTGGAGAGCGGTGTTCGTCACCGGCTGAAGCGTGCGCGTGTCCACCGCCCACACCAGCACCTCGCTCTGGCTCGATTTGACGACGAGATGAATGTGGCTGGCAATAATCAACTTTTTCTGCAGGTCAGGATACTGTATATCAGGCGAAGTCATCTGTATCAGATAGCTGCCAGGCGGCAAAGACGTTTCACTCAAACGCAGTTCCACCGACTGGTACACGTTGCGCGGCAAATTAGGACGAACTTCCCAGCGCCTGACTTGCAGCGGAGCAATGGTCTCCCGCGCCAACGGGTTGGTCATCCACTCCACCATCTGCGGCAGGGTCAATTCGCCGCTTTCCAGGCGAATGCTTTTGATGTTGACCGCATCAACACTCAATACCGGTGCATCCGGCACAACCCGAAAGGCTTCAAAAAAGAAAGGAAAAAACCGCAAAACAGGGTAAGCATCCGGCTCGCGGAACGTGAAGCGCCCCTCACGACCCAGAGACTGCCCCCAGCGGTCGGTCAGGGAAGCAGGCAGCGTGATAGTGTAGGTTTGCCCTGCAGAGAAATTACCGTAAAATAATAATTCCATCCCCTGGGTCGACAGTTCCCATCTGGCAGGGGTGGGAGAGATAACAATCTGCTCACGGATTTGAGCAGGGAGTTCCTGCGGCAGAGGCGCACTAAAATACAAAACAAGGTTCTTTCCTGGCGGACGTACGGCGTTTTGAGCAATATTTGCACCATCAAACGCAAAGTTTCGATATGTGACGAATCTGACCTGAAGGTCGCCCTCTAACGAGGCACCGCCCAAAGCACGCGCTTCTTGCGCGGAAAGTGAGAGCGTAAAATTCGTATCACGAGGGAGCAGGGACGCAGGGGTAAACGTCAGCACGCTGCCGCGTTCATTCCAATCAAAACGCCCGGCAACGGCAGTTCCAGCGGCATCGCGCAGTGCAAAGGCGTTTTGCACGCTGGCACGGTCCATGGGCTGGTTGAAAGTGAGTTGAATGACCCCATCTAATGGCAAGAAAGAGTCGGGCGCAGGGGAGATTTCCAGCAGTTTGGGAAGAGCCGTCCGAAACGACCAGGCCAAATGCGGAGAATCAGCATCCAGCGGCGTACTGGCAGTGCTTTTGAGCGCCGGGTTGATGCGCGCCACATACTCCACCCCGCCTGAAAGCGCCAGTTCAGGATAGAAAATGTAAGTGCTGGTGTTCAGCCATTCCCCACGCCCTTTTGCAGCCGGTTCAAGCGTGAAACCAGGCGGCAGAGAGGCCGAATCAGCTCCGAGCGGCACAACTGGCTGGTTGAAAGCGGCAACAATGGCGGCAGCCGGGTTGACGGCATCCGCCTGGGGCGCGGGCAAAACCTGTGCAACGCGCAACAAGCCGGCAGTGCGATAGGTGAGGGTCACTTCACGAAGCAGCGACAGACCTCGCGCCGTTTTCGCACTGGTTGCCAGCACAATCTGCACATCGCTGTCAGGCTGAAAGGGTTGAACGGGCGTGATTTGCAGAGTGGCATCATCAAGCCATTGAAACAGGAAACGTTCAACATTTGGGGAGCGCAAGGCCGCTTCCACCGAAGCTCGTTCCATCGGTTCACTGAAATAGACGGTAATGGGGGATTGCAGGCCCACCTGACTGTCCACCGGTGGTACTGTTTCGACAACAGAAGGAGGAAGGGCTTGAGCAGTCGGTGTCGGGCTGGGCGGAGCAGGAGGTGTGGCCTGGCTGGTCAGGTTGGTATTGCAGGCTGCTGTAAGCAATAAAACAAGCAAAAGGAACAAAAAAAGGAAAAAACGCTTCATCACTCCTCCTTGAGCGAACGAATTTCTAGATTATATATCGTAATGATGATGAACGCGTGAGAAAGGTTCCAGATTCCCCCTCGATAAATCAGGACAGTCAGGAGAAGCCCCGCAAGGCGGAGCAAACGCAGTGCGATGACGACTTTCAGCAGCCAGCCGCAGAAGTTCAGGGGGCAGATAAAGAGGTCTGCTCGGCTTTACGCATCTCCTCGAAAGCCCGAATTGCCACCTCCAGCATGGCGCGGTCTGGTTCGCGGGTGGTGAGGCTCTGCAGTGCAAAGTTGGGTTTCACCAGCGCCCGCACCAGCGCAGAGTCCAGATGATTGGCCGTCCAACGGATATATTCAACCGCAATGCCTGCCAAAACGGGGATGAGCAACACCCGTCCGAGCACCTGCCAGACCCAGGCAAGCGGATGCAACAGACTGAAAGCAAAAATGGAAAGAATCAGCAGCGTGAGCAGAAAAGACGTGCCACAGCGGGGATGCTCAAGCGGAAAGCGCGCCACGCTTTCAGGCGTCAGATCGGCGCCGGCCTCGAAGGCATTAATCGTCTTGTGTTCTGCGCCATGATATTGAAATACACGCGCAATTTCCGGCATTTTACCGATAGCCCAAATATATCCAACCGCCAGAAGCAGCCGCGCCAGGCCTTCGGCGGCGGCAATGACCCACACATTGCCGCCGCCGCTCCAGCCAGCCAGCGCAACCAGCCAATCTGCCAGTTTTCCAATCCCATAGGGAGCGAGAAAGAACAACGCAATCGCAAAGGCCAGCGAAACCGCGAGCGTGAGATAGAGCGCCGGCCCTTCAATTTTTTCATCTTCTCCGCTCTGCAAATTGGCCGAACGCGTCAGCGCTTTCATGCCCAACGCCAGCGCATCCGAAAGCAGAATCACCCCGCGCAGAAAGGGAATTTTTGCGATGGCCGATTGATACAAACCAGAAAGCGGCTCGGTATGCACCACAATTTCGCCGTTGGGGGCGCGCATGGCAATCGCAAGCGCTTTCTGTCCGCGCATCAGCACGCCCTCGATAACTGCCTGTCCGCCGTAGGTGATGATTCGGTCTTCCATAAAAGTCCGTTAGTTTTCCGCTGCATTGAACAGGAACGCCACCATCGCCTCGATGCCCCGATACCAGGTAGGCAAGTGCAATTTTTCGTTGGGCGCGTGCAGATTGTCATCGGGCAGGCCAAAGCCAGTAATGACGGATTCCATCCCCAAGAGGGTTTGCATTTGCGTCACCACCGGCACCGAACCGCCCTCACGCTTGAAGAACGGCTGAACCCCCCAGACCGATTCGAGCGCCTTTTGAAGCGCCTTGACGCCCGGCTGATTGACATCAGAAATTGAGGCGGGCGAACCGCCGAACTCCACCAGTTCCCAGCGAACCGTCCTGGGGGCATTTTGCTCCAGATATTGGCGCAACCCTGCCGCAATTTTGGCCGGGTCCTGCTTTGGCACCAGGCGGCAGGAGAGTTTTGCCATCGCCTGCGCGGGCAAAACGGTTTTGAAGCCCGCGCCCGTAAAACCGGAGAGCAGGCCATTCACTTCCAGAGTCGGGCGCGCGCCCACGCGCTCATCGGGGAGATACTCCGGCTCACCCCAAAGCGCCGGGACACCCGTTTGTTCCAGGTAATAGGCATCATCCAGGGGCAGGCGCGCAAAATCGGCATGTTCCGCTGCGGTGATGGGCAAAACATCATCGTAGAATCCTGGCAACGTCACACGTCCGCTGGCATCGTGCATACCGGCAATCAATTCGGCCAGTGCAACCGCAGGGTTATGCACCACTCCGCCGTAAATGCCAGAGTGCAGGTCACTTTTTGGGCCACTCACCCGCAGTTCAAATGTGATAATACCGCGTAATCCGTAGGTGATGGTGGGATATTGCGCGCCCAACATGCCAGAATCCGGGTTGAGGCAAAAATCGGCTTGCAGCCGCTGGCGATTTTGGGTAATAAATTTTGGCAGCGAAGGGGAACCAATCTCCTCTTCGCCTTCAATAAGGAACTTGAGATTGACGGGAAAAGTCCCGCCGGTTGTCACTCGCACCGCTTCCAGAGCGCTCAGAACGGCCATGACCTGCCCTTTCATATCGGAAGCGCCGCGGCCATACAGGTTTTCGCCACGCACTTCGGGGGTAAAGGGAGGACTTTGCCACAGTTCAAGCGGGTCGACGGGTTGAACGTCGTAGTGACCGTAAATGAGAATGGTGGGCTGTCCTGGGGCGCCCAACCATTCACCCACCACCGCCGGATGGCCGCCAGTGGGAGCAACCTCCACCTGGTTCACGCCCAGCGCCCGAAGGCGCGCTGCCACCCATTCAGCAGCGCGCACCATTTCGGAGCGGGCTTCCGGGTCGGTTGAGACCGAAGCAATCGAAACAAACTCTTTTAACTGGTCGAGAAAACGTTCCTGGTTCTGACGGGCATATTCACGTGCCCGTTGTTCGAGATGAGTCATTCAAAACCTCCTTGCGCTGTAAACTACCATAAAGAAACCAGAATTCAGATTCAGGAAAGACCGGTTGATAGACTGCCTCCCACACGAACGCACCAGGGCGAAAACGCGCCCTGAGGAACAAATCTGCCTCTGTCAGGGGCGGCCAGGTCGGTTGCAGCAGTTGTAAAATCGCCCGTTCCCGGACAGAAGCCGCGTAATGGGCGCGGCTGGGCGCTTCGTCTCTGGCTTGCTCTTCCAGGAACTGCAACCAGGAGCGAAGACGGCTGGTCATTTCACGGATGATTTTTTTCTCCCATGCAATGCGCCATCTGGTTTGCAGAGATTCCAGTTTCAGGCGTTCTCTCTCGGTCAGAAGAGGATTTACGGCCTCCAGGCGCTTGAGCGAGAGAAGCAGGTTGCCCGGCGTCAGACGCGGCAGGTTGCTGCCCAGAGACCAGTACAACTCGTCGGACAGCAGATAAGGCTGCAGTTGCGGCAACGCTTCTTCGATAAATTTCTGCTCTTGCTCTCGCATGGGGCATGCTCCGTCCGGGCAAGCGTCAGAGACCCTGTTACTTTTCGAGCGTCCGACGGGTAACCAGATACCAATCTGGCAGGGTCTGAAAGCGGTCACTGGTATCGAACAGGGGAGGCATTTGCACGCCCAACACCTGTTGACCGACCCCAAACGAATAAACCGGGTAAAAGAGCGGCAAAGCGGGCAATTCGCGGCTGAAAATAACCTGAAAGTTCCGATACAAACGTTCGCGCACGGCATAATCAGGGGTAATGCGCGCCTGCTCCAGAAATTCGCTGGCGGCGCGGTTGTTCCACTGACTGTAGTTTTGCCCCCCTGTGATTTCGGATTGATGCCAGAACGGATACGGGTCGGGGTCAGGCGTGCGGGAGAGGTTCAAATCGACCAGCGCAGCCTGATAGTTGCGGGGAGCGAGGCGCTCGTTCACCAAAACGTCATAGGGTAGGGCTTCCAGGTCTATCTGCACACCGATGCGCGCCCAGTTGCGTTGAACCACTTGCGCAATGGCCGTCCGTAACGGGTCATCAGGGTGTAACAGGGTAAAGCGCAACGGCGTGCCATTCGGGTCGGTACGCACTTCACCGCCATCAGCAGGCAAAGTGTACTTGTTGCTCTTGAGCAGTGCTATTGCTGCTTCGGGGTCGTAAATGACCTGCTCCAACCCATCATGATACGCCCATGTGCCGGGAAAAATCGGGCCATTGGCCAGAATAGCCTGTCCAGCCAGCAGTTTGTCCACAATCTGCTGGCGATTCAACCCCATCAACAGCGCGCGGCGCAATTTGGCGTCTTGCAAAAACGGGACTTCGGGATTGTTCAGGTTGAACAAGACCAGGCTCAACTCCGGCAGGCGTCCCGAATACACATTCAAGCCAGGTTCGGCCAGGGCCTGGGGCAGCACATCGGGCGTCAACTCACTGATTGCCAGCACCTGCCCATCGCGGTAGGCGGCAAGGGCAGAGGCCGAATCGGGATAGTAGCGGAAGATGACCTGTTCCATATATGCTTTGCGCCCGTAATAGCGGTCAAAAGCGCGCAATTCGACCCCGGCCGCGCGGCCATTTTCGACAATCAGGCGCTCAAAGCGGTAGGGCCCCGACCCAACCGGAGCCAGGTTAAAGGCCGAAGAGGCAATTTGCTCCGGCGGTGTCCCTTCCAGCAGATGGCGCGGAAGAATACCAAATGTCAGATAGTCCAGGAAAGGTGCAAACGGTTCAGGCAAAATGAACTGCAGCTTGTTATCGGGCAATTCTTTAATTTGCACCTGCCGCCACATTTCCCGCACATCTGCCGGAAAGAAAGAAGAATCCGATTGAATGAGCTGGATAGTGAACAAGACATCTGCTGTGGTGACCGGTTGACCATCGTGCCAGACCGCGTTTGGACGCAGCGAAAGGTTATAAATGGTGCCATCCAGCGAAATACCCCAGGATTCGGCCAAATCTGGCACAGGCAGGCCGCGGGCATCGAATTTGACCAGACTGCTGAAAAGCAGGCGGTTGATGTCGCGGTCAGCGGGGTTATGCTGGTCGAACAGGGGATTCAAACGTCCCAGCGAGCCAATGAGCGCTTCGGTATAGATGCCGCCCTCTGCCGGTTGAGGGGCGAAGACCGGTTCCTGTGGGTCTTCGGTCAGCAGGAGCGCACCAACGGCAATCAACGTCAACGCGACCACCAGGAGTTGCCAGCGCAGTTTCTTAATCATAGACAAAAAAGAAAGGCCTTTCTCTGCCGGGTGCGCCCATGCGCAAGTCCGAACAGGGGAATCGGCCTTTCAGCAATCGGCAAAAGGACTAGAAGCGATAGATGAGGATGGCAAGAATCGCCAGAATGAAGAAGAGGACGCTCAGGCCGATGGTGACGTAAAAGAGGGTGCGTTCGATGCCGCGCCGGGCCGAAAAGACCGTGCCGCTGTCCGCGCCGGTCAGCCCGCCCAGGCCTGCGCCTTTGCTCTGCAAAATCACGCTCGCAATCAGAGCGATTGAGGTGATTATCAAACCGATTTCGATTGCTGTTTCCATGTTTGGGTTGTGCCTCCTGAAAAATTAACGGTCAGATTATAGCACAGTTCCTGCCAATAAAACTTGAAGCGCCACGCCAGGCTTGAGCATTTCGGCTGGCGAGACCAGCCCTAATAAAATGTCGTGCAACAAAGTCGCCACTTCGTGTCGGCGCGCAGCAGCGCGAATCGCCATATTCACAGCAGAAGGATAGGTCAACAAACTACGCGCCAGCAACGCTGATTGATGCCAGGCATCAAACTCGGCGTGAAAGCGGCGCGCATAATCGGAGAGGCCACGCGCCGAAACATCTCCCTGTTGCAGAGCATCCAGCGCGGTTTGCGCAGCCAGTTCTGCACTTCGCATGGCCGACCCAATCCCTTCGCCAGACATCGGATGCCCCACTCCAGCCGCTTCGCCCACAAGCAAGACATTATCGGCCACCGGATGAATTCGTTCGGCGTCATCGCGGAAGGGCATACCAGTAGCGCGTCCGAGCGGACGGGCATTCTGGAGGGATTTGCGCGCATACGGGTTGTTGTTAGCGAAACGGTCAAGTAATTCGTGCAGGTTAGGCTTCAGGCGGTGAAAGTCTCTGGCAAACATCCCTGTCCCTACGTTGGCGCGGCCATTTCCCATGTGAAAAATAAAGCCATACGCCGGCAGGACAGATTTTTCCCAGTGCAATTCCAGCAAGCCAGGTTCGCCTTCAACACCTTCATAGTAACGACGCACCGCAACGGCATCGGGGGGACTGAAAACCATGCCCAGCGAACGAGTAAACGATTGATGTGGACCATCAGCAGCAAGCACCAGGCGGCAGGTGAGTTCCAGCATTTGTCCGGCACGCCTGGCAAACAGACGCACCTCGTTGGGACCCATGCGCGCCAGGCGTTCAACGAGCGTTCCCTCCAACAGGCGCGCTCCTGCCGAAACGGCCTGCTGCGCCAGGCGTTCATCCAGTTCCAGGCGTGGAATCAGGTAAGCAGGCAATCGAGCAGTTCTGGTTGGAAAAATCCGTACACTGGTCAGGTTGGGAGAGCTCAGGAACAATCCGGTTTGACGCACGTACCCCTGTTGTTCGACCCAATCGAGCAACCCCATGCGCTCCAGGACTTCTACCGCCCCTGGGGCCACCGAATCGCCGCAGGCTTTATCGCGTGGAAAGTGATTTTTCTCCACAAGCAAAACATCTACCCCTGCCCGCGCCAGGAAATAGGCGGCCGTAGAACCTGCCGGGCCTGCACCAACGACAATGACATCAGCGTTGTAATTCGACATACGCACCTCGAAGATGACTTCTTGAGAAGCAGGAATCAGCGCCCGCGCAGGAAAGAGATAAGCGAACCCAACCCACCAATCAGCGCCAACAGGGTAATCACCAATCCCATCGGCATTCCTGCTGCGCGTGTATCGGGGTTTTCATACGTCGGCACGGCCAGTGGTGGAGGCGGGGTAAACGTGGGCAAACGGGTGGGAGTGTATTGCGGCAAAAAAGCCGCAGCCAGGGTAGGGTCAATGGTGGGGGTAGTGATGGGCGTAGGGGTTGGGGGCGGTTCGACAATCGGCAGGTTGGGGCCTGGCGAAAGGCTTACATACGGAGCATACACCCAACCCACATCACCGGGAATGCCGGGGTAGCGAATCTGAATCCATTCACCGCCCGGCGAACGGCCAATCGCCGGGGCTGTCTCTCCCACCAGAAGCACGCCCACCGCCGGGTAGAAGTAAGTGCTGGGACCAGACCGAATGTTGATTTGTTCGGTATAAGTGACCGTGACGTAGCGGCCAACCGGCGTACTGGTAACGGTTGGAATCGAACCCGTCGGCTGTTGGGCTGCAACTTTTCCGGGCGGCGGCGCGTTAAACAAGAGAATTGTAAGCGCGCCAGGTAAAACAAGCAGGCTGAAGCATCGTAAAAGAAGACGCATTTTAGCACCGGGTTTTCGAAATTCAAGCGAAGGCGATTATAATCGAAACTATGGAGCAGCGAATTTTTCACGGCGACCTGACGACATACGACGTAGCCAACGCGCTGATTGCCCACTTTCATCGTGGCAATTTACGGGCGCAAGCCTTTGGCGATGACCGCAGCATGAAAGTACAAATTGCCACGCGGCAAGGCGCTTCCAGTGGCGGACAAACGGCTGTCACGGTACAAATTCAGCGGGTGACCGATGGGGTGATGGTCACGGTCGGTCAGCAAGCCTGGATGGGTGTGGCCGCCAGCATGGGAAAGACGCTCTTCGCCGCGCTGCAGAACCCCTGGAATTTGCTCGACCGGCTGGATGACATTGCACAAGACATTGAAAACCTGCAAATCAGCGAAAACGTGTGGCAGGTCATCGGCAAATTGGCGCAATCGCGCCGCGCCAGCACTCAGATTTCGGAGCGACTGCAACGCGCGGTGTGCGAATACTGCGGCACAGCGAACCCCGTAGGTGAAGGCAGCTGCATCGCCTGCGGCGCGCCACTGGGAAACGTCCAACCACGCACCTGCGCCGCGTGTGGATTTGTTGTTTTGCGCGGAGAACGCAGTTGCCCCAGTTGCGGCAAGCCGATTCCTGTCTAACCGGCCTGGCCGCCATCCCCCCGCTTGCCAGACACAGGGGAGAACGCGCAAAGCATGTCTGGTTTGCCCCCACCTGTATAACCGGCTTGTAACGCGATAGTTGCGTTTCTATTATCGAATTGATACTCAAAGCGGTTGCAAAAATCGGCGCAAAACTCTATAATAGTCACAGATGCCCGCCCCAGGATAACGCCTATGGCTTTCCAATTGAGCGATGTCGAAACCCGTCTGCAAAACCTTATCGAGGTCCACCTCGTTAAGTACCTGCCTGGCCCGAACTACCGGGACCGCATCTCGCGCCAGCTGGCCGAAACGCTGCGCTCGAACGTGACCACTCAGGGATTAGATGAGAGCGCCAACATCTTGCCGCACCAGTTCCAGCTGGTCGTCCACCCTTCGATGATTTCGCAATGGCAGCGCGACCCGCGCCTGCTGGAGGGTCTAACGAAAATCTTCCGCCTGGTTGCCAGCGAAGCAGGAATCCGCTTCGACGGGATTCTGACCATCAACATCACCGGCGACCCGCTGGTAGATATTGACGATGTGCGCGTACGGATTCAGCGAGCCAACGCGATTGCCGAAACGCAAGACATGCGCCCCGGCGAAGAGCAAGACTCTCCCACGCGCGCGGCGTTCCTGATTGTGGGCGGCACCAAAGTCTTCACGCTCAACCAGGCTGTCACCAACATTGGCCGTCGACTCGATAACCACCTGGTGGTGGATGACCCGCGTGTCTCGCGCTATCATGCCCAGATTCGCTATGTGCGCGGGCGCTTTATCATTTTCGACCTGAACTCGACCGGCGGCACCTACGTCAACGGCCAGCGCGTCAACCAGAGTGTGCTATATCCAGGGGATGTGATTTCTCTGGCCGGCCTGCCTATCGTTTTCGGACAGGATAACCCGCCGCCATCCGTTCATACCGGCGAGACGGCGCCACTTTCCCCCGTTGGCAGTGAGCGCCGCACTGCCGTTTTGCGCGATACCCCTACCGGCGCACGGCCCAAATCCGAAAACGAAGAGCGGTAAATGAGCGCACTGCTCCTGCTCGGCCTGCGCTTTCTTTCGGCGGCAGTCCTGTATACATTCATTGGGTGGACGCTTTACCTGCTCTGGCGCTCTTTGCAGCAAGAAGCCGGGATTTTATCGTCCCGCAAAATCACGCCTCTCACCATCACAATCCAGAGCGCAGAGCAAACCTCGCCAACCTTACGATTCACACAAAGCGATGTGTTGATTGGACGCGCGCCGGAATGTGATGTAATTCTGGAGGATGGAACTGCTTCAGCGCATCATGCCCGCCTGAGTTTTCATCACAATCAGTGGTGGCTCGAAGATTTACAATCCACCAACGGCACACGTCTGAACGAAGAATTCATTGAAACACCTGCCATTGTCGTCAACGGTGATACCATCGAATGTGGGCAAACCATTTTGCTCGTCAACCTGGAATAGACCGGAGAAACAACCTATGACCGAAACCATCCACTTTGCCGTCATCGGCGGCTCGGGACTGTATTCCATGCCTGCCCTGACAAATGTACAGGAACACGTCATTTTTACCCCTTTCGGCAACCCGAGTTCACCCATCGTAGTCGGGACGTTAGAGGGAAAGCGCATCGCCTTCCTGGCGCGGCACGGCATCGGGCATTTCATTATGCCCGGTGAAGTTAATTACCGCGCCAACATCTATGCCCTCAAAAAACTTGGCGTCAAGCGCGTTATCAGCGTCAGTGCCTGCGGCTCACTGCGCGAAGACTATGCCCCCGGTCACATCGTTGTCCCCGACCAGTTGTTCGACCACACCAAAGGGCGCACATCCTCGTTCTTTGGTTATGGAATGGTGGCGCATGTGGGCGTGGCCGACCCTTTCTGCAACACGTTGAGCGCGCAGGTTTATGATGCTGTCAAACAGGCGGGTGGAAGCGTTCACCGCGGCGGAACGTTCATCACGATTGAAGGGCCGCGCTTCTCGACCAAAGCCGAATCGAACGTCTATCGCGCATGGGGAATGTCGATTATCGGCATGACGGCCTCGCCCGAGGCCTTTCTGGCGCGCGAAGCAGAAATGTGTTATGCCGTCATGGCGCACGTCACCGATTATGACGTCTGGCACGTCTCTGCCGAACCGGTCACGGTCGAAATGGTCATTCAGACCCTGAACCAGAACACCCAACTGGCGCAGGAAGCCCTGCGATTGCTGGCTGCCTCGCTGCCTGAAGAGCAACCCTGTACGTGTCAGAACGCACTGGCAACCGCGCTCATCACCAACCCGGCGGTCATCCCGGCAGAGACCCGAAAAACGCTCGGCTTGCTGGTAGACAAATATCTGGCGGCATGATTCCCTTTTCCGATTTCGGCGGACAGGGTGCCCCCCTGTGTTTTCTGCACGCCAACGGTTACCCGCCCGAATGTTATCGTCCACTGTTGGGCGTGCTCACGCCCCATTATCGTGTGCTTGCGATGCACCAGCGTCCACTCTGGCCGCACGCCCGACCAGAAGAACTACAGGACTGGCATCCACTTTCCACCGATTTCCTGCGCTTTCTCGATGAGCAAACTCTCGCACAGACGGTTGTCATCGGGCATTCGATGGGCGGCATTGCCGCCCTGCGCGCCGCCCTGCAACAACCGGAGCGTTTTCGGGCGCTCATTCTGCTCGACCCGGTGCTGTTCCCTCCGGGTTTCATCCTGTTCTGGAGGCTGGTGCGCGCGCTGGGATGGGGATACCGGCTGCACCCGCTCATCCCTGCCGCCCAAAAACGCCGCCGCACCTTCGATGACCTGGAGCGCCCGTTTGCTTCCTACCGACGCCGCCCGGCGTTTCGCTACCTGAGCGATGACGCCTTACGCATCTATCTCGAAGGCGTGACTCAACGTACCACAAACAATGGCTACACGCTTCGCTACAGCCCGGAATGGGAAACCCACATTTACTACACCAGCGTTTGGCGAGATTTTGACCTGTGGCGCGGACTGCCGCGTCTGAAACCGCCTGCCCTTCTTCTACGCGGCGCGGAAACAGATACGTTTTTGCCCCAAACTGCCCTGCTCGTCCGCCTGCTCGCAGCGCACATCCAGATTCAAACCCTGCCGCGCACCACTCACCTGTTGCCGCTCGAAGCGCCGCAAGAAGTAGCCGAACGCATCATCCACTTCCTCGGTCACTCTCTACCATCATCCTGACCCAGGGTCAGCCCCGCAAAGCGGGAGAACGATGGGGTGAGTGGATGTTACACGTCGGTTTCAGGCTGCTTCGGCGGAGGACGCGCGCGCAGCCAACTGACCGCACCCGGCCTGAATATCAATGCCGCGCCGCACCCGCACGGTACAGGGAATGCCGCGCGCTTCCAGAATTTTACGAAATTCTTCGGCGCGTTCACGGCCCGAAGCCCGGCCGCTATAGCCGCGCGTGGGGTTGAGCGGAATGGCGTTGACGTGACACAACAGCCCCTGCAACAGGTCGGCCAATTTCCGGGCGGTTTCGGGAGTATCGTTTACGCCTTCGATGAGCGCCCACTCGAACGTCACACGGCGCCCGGTGGCCTGAGCATATTCACGGCAGGCAGCCAGCAGTTCGGCAATCGGATATTTTTTGTTGACCGGCATCATCGCGGAGCGCGCCTCGTCTTCCACCGCATGAAGCGAAACCGCCAGGTTCACCTGTCGCTTTTCGGCGGCAAAACGCCGAATGGCCGGCACCAGGCCCGAAGTGGAAATGGTAAACCGCCGCGCGCCAAAGTTGTACCCCTGGGGGTCGTTCAAACGGTCAATCGCGGCCATCGTATTATCGTAATTGTGAAACGGCTCGCCCATGCCCATCAGGACGATATTGGTCACTGTTTCCCCCTGCTCCTGGAGCAGACGGGCGTAATACATCACCTGCGCCACAATTTCCCCGCTCGTCAGGTGCCGCCGAAAGCCCATCTGCCCGGTAGCGCAAAAAACACATCCCATCGCACACCCGGCCTGGGTAGAAATGCACAGCGTGCGACGTGAGCGCGAACGGTAGGTTTCGTTGTCATAGCGCATCAGGACGGCTTCGATTTGCAGGCCATCGGCCAGGCGAAAGAGGGTCTTGCGCGTCTGTCCATCGCGCGAATCCAGTTTCAGGGTGGGGGTCAACGGTTGAAAGGTAAACGTCTCCGCCAGGCGCTCACGCAGATTCTTGGGCAGCGGGGTAAACGCTTCGGGGGCATTCCAAAAGTTCCGATATACCCCCTGCCAGATTTGCACAGCGCGGTATGCCGGTTCCCCCCAGTTGGTAACGATTTCGGTAAGAGCAGACAGGTCGAAGTCGTAAATCAGTGGTTTCATAACAGGGCGATTCTATCATGCCCGGCGTGCAAAACGAATCGCCCCCATGAAACAATCTACACAACGCATGCGCTTTGCATTGTTCACTCGGGCCGCACGCCCGCCATCAGAAGACCTATTTTTCCGCGTTCGGCGTCTTTTGCATCCAGAATGTCCATGATTCTGCCCTCATACATTACCGCTACGCGGTCTGAAAGCGACAGGACTTCGTCCAGGTCTTCGGAAATCAGCAAAATTGCTGCGCCGGCTTCGCGTTGGTCGAGCAGATTTTTGTGGATGAACTCGATGGCGCCAATATCCACGCCGCGGGTGGGTTGCGCGGCAATCAACACTTTGGGAGTGCGCGAGAGTTCACGCGCCAGAACGACTTTTTGAATATTACCGCCAGAGAGATTGCCCGCCGGGGTCAGGCGTGAGGGGGTGCGGATGTCGAACAGGCGGATGAGCCGGTCGGTGATTTCGGCGATGATACGGTGCAGAAGAAAACCACGCCTGGCGTAGGGCGCGTGATTGTGGTTGCGCAAGATGACGTTTTCCGAAACGGTGAAATCGCTGATGATGCCATCTCTCATGCGTTCTTCGGGGATGTAGGCCATGCCCAACTGAAGCAGGTCTGCGGGCGGCTTGCCGGTCGTCTCCTGGCCGTTGACGAAGATTTTGCCCTGCGTAACGCGGCGCAACCCGGTGATGACTTCGGCCAGCTCAGATTGCCCGTTGCCCGAAACACCCGCCACACCCACAATTTCGCCCGCACGCACCTGCAAATTGACGCCACGTAAGGCCAGCGTGCCGCGCTCGCTGAGAGCATGCACCTCTTGCAGCTGCAGGCGCACTTCGCCCTGTTTGGGCGCGGAGGTGATTTTCGGCAAGACGATGTCGTGGCCGACCATCAGACGCGCCAGGTCAAGTTTGGTGCAGCCGTCCACCGGGCGCGAGGCGACTCGTCTCCCATTCCGTAACACGGTCACCCGGTCGCAGGTGGCAATCACTTCGTGCAACTTGTGGGTGATGAAGATGATGGAATGCCGTTCGCGGGTCATCTGGCGCATCGTCCCCATGAACTCGTCCACTTCCTGCGGGGTGAGGACGGCAGTGGGTTCATCCAGAATGAACAAGTCAGCGCCGCGATAAAGCGCCTTGAGGATTTCGACCCGCTGACGCTGGCCAACCGCCAGTTGCCAGATGTAGGCTTCCGGGTCCACGTGCAGGCCGTAAGTTTCGGCCAATTCGAGGGTGCGCCTGGCAACCACATCCAGGTCTGTGATGAAACGGCGCGAAGACGGCAGGCCAAGTGCGATGTTTTCGGCAACGGTGAGCGTATCTACCAGCATGAAGTGCTGATGAATCATCCCAATTCCGAGCGCAATGGCATCTTTGGGAGAGCGAATGCGCACCGGTTGGCCGTTGATGCGAATTTCGCCCTCGTTTGGCTCGTAGAGACCGTAGAGGATTTTCATCAACGTACTTTTGCCAGCGCCGTTTTCGCCCAACAAAGCATGCACCTCGCCCTCACGCACATCGAAATCCACGCGGTCGTTTGCGACTACGCCCGGAAAAATTTTGGTGATGCCCCGCATTTCGAGATGTTCGATTTTCTGGCGCAACGGCAGGGTGGCTTGCGATTGGGACATGCAAACTCCTTGCACCAGGTGGGGCAAGTGGTTTTACTTGCCCCACCTCCATCCAAAAAGAGAAACGGCGCTACGGCACAGCGTTGATGGTGCCGTTGATAATGCCTTGAATAGCGGCTTCGGCAGCAGGTTTGGCTTCGCCTAAGCGGGAGAAGTTTTCGTTGAACTCCATGCGCAGGCCGCCGTTCTTAAGCGTAATGAGTAGCGCCTCGCCGCCCAGCTGGCCTTTTTTGATTTTAGCGATGATGTCGCGCAAGACGACTTTCCAATCGTACACCTGGTTGGCAACGATGACCTTCGGGGCAAGTTTGGTCTGGTTGGCCTGCGTGCCAATCCAAAGCACCTTGCCGCCCTGTTCATCTACAGCGGCAATGGCTCCCACCACCATTTGACCGGTGCCAATCAAAACATCAGCGCCGGCGGCAATGTGTGCATCAGCGGCCTCACGTGCCAGGGCAACATCCCCAAACGAGCCGGTGAAAACCTTGAGAATCTGGATGCTCGGGTCGGTTTCGCGTACGCCTTTCTCGAAACCTTCGATGTACAGTTTCGCATCGCCCACGTCAATGGGACCGACGATGCCAACAATTTTGCTCTTCGTCAATTTGGCAGCCATCACGCCATTGACGTACCCGCCTTCGTTGGAGGCCGCTTCGTAAGCATAAACGTTCTTGACGCCTTCATCTACGAAGGTACGGTTGGTCGTGCCATGCGCAAAGGCTGTGTTGGGGAAGTTGGGGGCAATTTCGCGCAGCGAAGTGCCGTATTGCGAACCATGCGCTATCACCAGGTCATATCCCTGCGAAGCATAATCGCGGATGGCGGCAGCGGCGTCATCCACCTTGAACATGTTTTCGGAGTAGACGAACTCGAACTTCTCCGGGCCGCCCATCTCTTGCTGAATGCCCACCAGGGCATCGTACATAGACTGGCTGAATGCCAGGTCGGAAATGGAACTGGGCATGACCACCGCTACCCGGAACGGCTTGCTGCTTTCGGCGGGTTTCTGCTGCCCGCCCGTGCAGGCACCCAAAAGCAAGGCCAGCAAGGCAACTGGCATAAGCCATTTCATGAAGCGTGACATTATCTTTTCTCCTTGTTCTGGTTGAATAAAAAACACAGGCAAGCGGCCTGTGAGCCAAACGTGAATTACTCGCGCACAAATGGTTTGGTGAGGGCTGCTGGAGCGCGCACCCGTCCAACCGTCAAGACCAACACAATCATTGTCAGAACATAAGGCATCATAATAAGGAATTCCGAAGGCACAGGGACGCGGTAAACCTGCATAAAAATCTGCAAGGCCATGACCATGCTGAAGAGAAGCGCACCAAACAGCACGCCAAACGGCCTCCATCCGCCAAAATAGACCAGCGCAACAGCGATGAAGCCCATACCAGCGGTCATGTTTTCCTGAAAAACGTTGAGGTTCGCAACCGAAAGTGCAGCACCGGCCATCGCCGAGAAAACTCCGCCCATTGTCACCGTCAGGTAGCGGATGTGTGCTACGTTCACTCCGAGCGTATCGGCAGCGTGGGGGTTCTCGCCTACAGCACGTATCTTCAACCCCAGAGGGGTCTTATAAAGCACGAACCATGCCACTGGCACCAGCGTAAAAGCCAGGTAGGTCATCACGTTTTGGCGAAAGAAAATTTCCCCCAGAACTGGAATCTGCGAAAGGAGGGGAATATTCACGGCGTTGAAGCCGGTGTTGATGACCTTGACTTCACCCAGCAGGGTTTTGAAGAGCAATTCACTCAATCCCATGCCGACGATGTAAAACCCAATGCCGCTGATGCCCTGCACCGCGCGCCAGGTGACACTGACAACGGCCATCGCCAGCCCCATAAGCGCGCCCACCGCCATTGCGGCCAGCAGGCCCAGCCAGGGGTTGCCGGTACGCAGGGTCACGTAGAACGCGGTGAAAGCGCCCATCAACATCTGCCCCTCTACACCCAGATTCAAAACGCCGCTGCGCTGGCCGAACATTTCGCCAATCGCCGCAAACAGATACGGGGAGGCCAGTCGAATTCCGGCGGTCAGTATGCCGACGAGGACGGTGGCAGACAAAAGTTGCGAGGTGTCCATGTTTCAGCCTTGTGGGGGTGTTTCCGAAACCGACGCCAACTCCGCCAGCCGGGACGTTTCGGTAGCAAAGGCCATGCGCCGCTGACGTTCACGCAGCTCTTTCCAAATCGCCGCACTGACGACGAATATAACCACCATACCGTTCAACACCGTGACAAACGAGGAAGGGACCTGGGTGACTCGCTGCATCGCGTTGGCACCGACCAGCAAAGCGCCGAAGAAAAACGAAGCCGGAATGGCGCCCAGGGGATGCAACCCACCGAAGAGCGCCGTTACGATGCCGTTGAAGCCTGCTCCACCGGTGAACCCAGTGGGCGAGCCGTCGGTTATCATGCGGTAGTTCAGGCCATAAATCTGAATGGCGCCTGCCAGGCCGGCAAACGCGCCGCTCAGCAACAGTGCAATCACCACCTGCTGGGGAACACGAATGCCCCCATAGCGGGAGGCAAACGGGTTGAAGCCCACCGCCCGAATGCGGTAACCGAGCGTGGTATGGAAAAGAAGCACATAAACAACGAAGGATAACGCCAGTGCAATCAACACGCCCGCATGAAGGCGCGTAGGCGGTAACAGCCGCGCCAGATGATAGGCTTCATTCAGACGGGCGGTTTCGGGCAGTTTGCCCAACGCCTGCGCCTGTTGCGGGTCCATCAGCGGACCACCGAGCAGGTAGTTCATCAACTGCACGGCAATTGCATTCATCATCACGGTACTCAAGATTTCATTGACGTTGAAATAGGCTTTAAGGATGCCCGGAATCGCTCCCCACGCTGCACCGCCAAGAAAGCCAATCAACAACCCCAGCGGCAAAGCCAGCCAGCCGGGCCAATCTACCGCCAGGCCAAACGCCACCGAAATCAACCCGCCCACAATCATTTGCCCTTCTGCGCCGATGTTCATGACTTTAGCGCGAAAGGAGATACAAATTCCCAACCCGATAAGGAGCAGCGGCACGGCTTTGACGATGGTTTCAGCCAGGGCATTCTGGTTGCCAAAGGCGCCGCTGAACATAGCGCGATATGCCGTGAGCGGGTTGGTGCCCATCAGAAGCAACATCCCTGCCCCAATGACAAAAGCCGCCAGTGCGGCGACGATGGGGAGAAAATTATCGAGCTGTCTTGCGTTCAGAACCCGGGCGAAGAAGCGTTTCATGCGGTGTCCTCAGGGGCAGCGGAGCGGGGAGACGTCTGACACCTTATACTTTAGCATGTTTTTTGTCATATCGAACATTGACGAAAATCATTTTTCCAGGTTAGTGTCTGAACCGTTCGATGCAGGTTGCCAAATGGCAACCCGGTTGCGCCCGGCCTGTTTTGCCAGATACAAAGCCTGGTCGGCGCGCATGACGAGTTCTTCAGCCGTCTGACCATGTTGAGGGAAGCAGGCCACGCCCAACGAAATGGTAGCGCTCAGTGAGCGGCCATGAAATTCGATACGCATTTGTTCGAAGAGCGCCCGCAGTTCTTCGGAGCGGTGCGCAGCTGCTTCCAGTCCAGCTTCGGGCAGAACGAGGAGAAACTCCTCTCCGCCAAAACGGCAGGCAATATCGGTGGGACGCACGTGGGTGCTTAACAAACCGGCTAAAGATTGAAGGAGCAGGTCACCTGCCAGATGTGTATGCGCATCATTGAAGCGTTTAAAGTGGTCAATATCGAGCATGATGACGCAAAAACGTTTGCCGCGCGCCTGCGAATCGGCCAGAATACGCGGCAAATGTTCATCGAGATAGCGGCGGTTGTGCAAGCCGGTGAGAGGGTCATGCAATACCTGTTCGCGCAATTGTTCTTGAAGGGCTTGTACCTGAGTCAGTTGGACGTACAGTTGACGGTTGGCGGTTTCCAATGCGCTTTGCGCCTTGCGCCGCATTTCCAGTTCCTGTTGTGCTTTGTGATACAAACGGCTGTTTTCGATGGCAATGGCGGCCTGAATGGCAATCAATTCCAGCAGGCGGATATGCTCCGAAGTATATAAATCGGGCGCGCGGGTTTGCATGGAGATAACGCCAACCGCTTCGCCATGCACCAGCATCGGCACGCCGACATAACAACGGGTGGGCTTGCCCCCAACACGAATAACCTGATAGCGTTGCTGCACTTCAGGGGCAAAGACATCTGGCAAGTGCAGGGTTTTCTTTGCTAAAATGACCTCGCCGCTCAAGCCAGGCGTGGTGCGAATGTCGCGCACAGCGGTTTGTTTGAACCTGCCTTTATCCCAAAAGAGAGGGTGACTGAGCAAATGCGTTTCGCGGTCGTAGAGAGCGATGTAAAAAGCATCCATCGGCAGCACCTGGCGGCACTTCTCGAACAAAACGCGCATTACCCGCTCTAATTCCACTGCGCGTGAGAGCGCAAGCGCAATATCGTACAAAATCGAGAGTTCTGCTGCTCGCCGGCGGGTTTCCTCAAACAGGGCTGCGTTTTGCAAAGCAATTGCTGCTTGCAAAGCAATCGTTTCGAGCATTGCGATGCGTTGAGGTGAGAAGGCATCAGGCTGATAACTCTGGCCTGAAAGCACGCCAATGATGTTCTCGCCAACCATCAAGGGAATGCCCAGATAAGTACGGGCATGTCTGTGTTTGTCGGTATGCACCACCGAATAGGTGCGGCGCACCCGGCGGTCATCTACGTCGGGCAAATAGAGCGTCTGGCGGGTCTTGATAACGTATGCCGTCAGGCCACCTTCTTTTTTATGAATGCTGCGGATTTTATCGAGCCGGGAAACCCCCCGGTCGTAAAATTGTAGGAATTTAAAGGTTTCTGCACGCGGCTCGTAGAGCGCAACGGTGAACACATCCATGAGTGGTTCAATTTGCTGACATTGAATGCGGAGGGTGGTCAAAACATTGTCTAATTCCAGTTGTCCGGTAATTGCCCGCCCGATGGCGTTCAAGGCCGCCATTTGCTCGGCGCGTTCCCGTGCCTGGGCTTCAGCACGCTGACGTTCGGCCAATTCACGCCGGGCAGTTTCGTAGAGTTGCGTGTTCTGAATGGCGACCGCGATGCTGGCAGCAATCGTCTCCAGCAGGCGGATGTCGTTGGGGCTGAAGGCATGTTCGCGCTCGAAATCCTGCATGCTTATCATGCCAATCACCTGCTCGTGGGCTACCATCGGCACGCCCACCCAACTTTTGGGCATGCCATAAACGCGCGTCATGCTGAAATCGGCCCCCAACTCAGCGGCGCGTTGTGGCAGGTTTTCATCGATTAACAGCGTTTGCCTGCGCTGTAACACATGTGAAGTCAGCCCCATACCGATTGGCATCGGTGGTGCATCCACCAGCTGACCACGAATGTTCCAGTAAGGAGTCAGAATCAGGCCTGCTGCCGCATCGTACAGCGCAATCAGCACCGAACGGCGGCCAAAGGCCTCGGAGATTTTCTCTCCCGCCAGGGTCAACAGACTGGTCAGTTCGAGCGTTGAGGCCGCCGAAACAGTGATAGCGTTGACGATTTCCAGCTCTTTCAGACGCTGGCGCAATTCTTGTTCTTGCGGGCTGGGCTGGGAAGCAGTTGTTGAAGTAGAGGCGGGAGAATCGAGAGGAGAAGACGCCTGCAAATCACCCATCTTGTTTTAGATTATATCCTTTTCATCCAGCGCGCGCATGACAATTTCACAACGACACTTGCGCCGAAAATTACAAAATTGACACCGCTCTTGCGTTGCTGTATCCTTTCAGCATGGAAATAGACATTGAACTCTACCGCCGGGAAGTGCGCGTTTCTGCCAGCCCTTTCGTGCGGCTGCAAGCCATTGACATTTCGCCTGACCGTCCACGGCGCACCCTTGTTTTCCTTCATGGGTTTGGAGGCCAGGCCTCCCAATGGCGTTATCAGCTACAAACCTTCTCACGCGATAACCGGGTGATTGCGCTCGACCTGCGTGGGCATGGCCTTTCTGATAAGCCGCCCGGGATGTACGATATGACCGAACTACAAGCCGATTTAAGAGCGGCATTGCAGGTTCTCAAAGTTGAAGAACCCTTTACCCTGGTAGGGCATTCCTTTGGAGGTGCCATTGCTGCCGAATTTGCCCTTCACCACCCGCATCGGCTGGAGCATCTCATCCTAATAGCCACTTCAGGCGAGTTCAAATTAAACACGCTCTATCGTTTTCTACTTCAATTCCCGGCAGAGTTGCTACGGCTGGCAACCCCGTTCACGCGGTCATGGCTGGCTGCACCGCCACATGTGCTAAAGCCGCTCTACCACAATAACCTTGCCCGGTTCTATGGCTGGGATATTTACCCCCGTCTGCAGGTTCGCACGCTGGTCATTCGCGGTCACAGAGATTATGTTTTCTCTGCACCGATGTTCGAGCGGGTCGCACAATCTATCCCCGGTGCGGAAGAAGTGGATATTGGCGCTTCAGGTCATCTGGTGATGTTAGAACGACGTGATGCTGTCAATCGCGCCATCGAACGAATGCTGGAAGGAGAAAGCCAGAAAACCTGGCGCGACCTCGAGATAGCAACTTCGCCCTCTACAGGCCGCAACACTTTACGCCAGGAGCGTCCATGGCTGGCAAATTATGAAAAGGGCGTCCCCTACACCATTGGCGTTCCCCAAATTCCGCTTCACCACCTGCTGCGTTCGGCAGTGCGGCGGTTTCCGCAACACACTGCCCTGCTGTTCGAGGGGGCGCGCCTGTCCTATCGTCGTTTGAACCGCGAAGTCAACCGCTTTGCAAATGCGTTGCTCTCTCTCGGCCTGGCGCGGGGCGGACGTGTGGCGCTGCTCTTGCCCACCGTGCCGCAAATGGTCATCGGCTTCTTTGGCACGCTCAAGGCCGGCGGAGTGGTCGTCTTTGTGCCGCCAAGCAATGAGACAGAAGAAATTCTTCGACAAATCCGCGATGCCGAGCCGTTCGTTCTGGTCACCCTGACGCGCTGGGCCGGATTGGCGGAGCGGCTTCGCAGCGAAGCCGGTGTGCCGCACATCGTCGTGACCGAGGGCGGTGAGTATCTCGACCCGTTTCGGTATGCGGTTTCTCTCTGGCGCAATCGCGGTCTGGCGCCATTGGGCGCATTACGCTGGAGTCGCTGGCTGTATGGGCAAAGCGACAAAGCACCCGCAATAGAAATTGCGCCAGAAGAACTGGCCGTCATTCAATATACTGGCGGAACCACCTCCGAAGCCAAAGGGGTCATGCTCTCTCATCGCAACCTGGTTGCCAACGCGCTGCAAACCCGGCAATGGATGCCGAATGCCAGAGAAGGGCAAGAACGCTTTCTGTGCGTTTTACCGCTTTCCCATTCCTACGGGATGACCGCTGCGATGACCGTGCCAATCAGCATCGGCGCCATGCTTATTCTCAAACCCACCTTCAACACTGCCGAAGTGTTGAAAGCCATCCGCCGCTATAAGCCAACCATCTTCCCCGGCGTTCCAGCAATGTACGTTGCCATCAACAACTTTCGGGGGGCGCGCAAATACGGGTTATCCTCCATTCATGCCTGCATCAGCGGTTCTGCACCGCTGCCGGTGGAAGTGCAGGAAGCCTTTGAAAAACTCACCAAAGGCCGCCTGGTGGAAGGCTACGGCCTGACCGAGGCCTCGCCCATTACGCACGCAAACCCGCTCAACGGCGTGCGGAAAATTGGCAGCATCGGTATCCCTGTGCCCTCTACAGAAGCACGCATTGTGGATTTACAGCACGGGCGTAAAGTGGTTGAAACAGGACAAATCGGTGAACTGGCCGTGCGCGGTCCACAGGTCATGCTTGGTTACTGGCGCAACCCGGAAGCCACCCGGCAAGTCCTTACCAAAGATGGCTGGCTGCTCACCGGTGATGTGGCCGTCATGGATGCCGATGGTTACTTCCGCATCATTGCCCGCAAAGCCGATATGTGGTATCCAGAAAAACCGGGCAATCCGGCCTTTCCGCGCGATGTTGAGGAAGTGTTATACGAAATTCCACAAGTCAAAGAAGCAACCGTGGTCGCAATTGCAGGTCAACCGATTGCCTTTGTGATTGCCGCCGGAGAGCGCCCCTCTGCCGAATCATTAATTGCCTACTGCAAGCGCCGCCTGCCTCCAGGTCTTGTGCCACGCCTGGTGATTTTCGTAGAGGATTTTCCACGTACTTTCATCGGAAAGGTGTTACGACGTGAGCTGGCAAAACGCTATGAACATACTCCACCCCATTGAAACGCCAGCCCATTTTGTTCAACAGGGTCAAGGCGCGCCCGTTCTGCTCATTCACGGATTGGCCGCTTCGTTGTTCGATTGGAGAGAACTGCTTCCGGCTCTCGCCGCCGCGGGATACGCTGGCTACGCACTTGACCTGCTCGGGCATGGCGAAAGTGAAAAACCGCCCCGGCTGGAAGCCTATCACATTGAAAACGTCTTTAACCACTTTCAGCGCTGGGTCGAACACCTGTCGCTCGACTCGCCGTTGATTCTGGTCGGTCACTCTCTGGGCGGCTACCTGGCGATGGAGTTTGCGCTGCGTTACCCCGAACGAACACGCGCGCTGGTGCTGGTGAACCCTTTTTACAGTCTTAAACAGCTGCCTCCACTCTTGCGGGTGCGCTATCGCGGTCCGTTGCTGAATACAGAGATGTTGCAGCGCACGCCGCAATGGCTGATTCGGACGATGATTGACCTGACCAGTTTCTCTATCCGCAACGGTTACGTTCTGCCCGAAGAAGTGCGCCAGCAAACCGCGCTCGATTACAAGCGAGCGCATCCGGGCATCTTCAACATTCCGGCAAGCATTCGAGATTTACTGCCCCTGGCAAACCGCATCACCGCCCCAACGCTGGTGATGTGGGGCCGCCGTGACCTGACCCTGTCCCCGCGCTCTTTCCACCAATTGGCCGCCGCCCTGCCCCACGCACAGACATCTACGCTGGATGCAGGTCATGTGCCACACCAATCCCATGCCCCGGAGTTTAACCAGCGGGTGTTGCAGTTTTTATGCACACTCTAACGGCGTTCCTCCTCACTGCCAGAACACAATATAAATAACATATCCACCCGCCAGCACCAGGAAGGGATAGACATAACGCGCACCCCACAAAATGCGGGCGGCCTGCGCTTCGCGCCCGGTGTTGACATACCGGCGTATCAGAAAAATCGTGATAATTTGGGCTACGCACAGAGCGTAGAGAATGTAAAACATCCAATCCATCGCGGTCGGATAACCGATTTGGGGCAGAGAATCATTCAGACCGAGTTGAAAGAACGCTGCCGTGAGGATAACGCTGGTCACCACATCGTACATCTTCTCGTAGTCGCCAGGCTTGGAAACAAAAGCCAGATACGCCAGTCCTACCAGAAAACCCAGCGGAAACAGGTTTTTCCAGATGTAGCTCCACCCGTTGCGCTTAATTTCAAATTCGGCTCGTATCAAGGTATAGGCAATTTGCGTCTCGCCGCTTTCCACCAGGCTGGGGTTTCCCAGCGTGGAATCGTTGACGATTTGCTCCTGAACAATCAACGCGCTGCCAATCCGTTCCACCAGTTCCCAATCGCCCAAAGAGCGCGTGACGTTTTGCGCCTTCAATCGTTGCAAAAATCCCTCGCTGGAAATATCGCGCATCCCAATCGTATCTGGCACGAGCAGCAGTTCCTGCGCGCTCTTGAATTTATGTTTCATCTTAACTCCCAACCGCTGCTGGTCAAAAGGATAGTCGTGATAGACAAAATTGCCTTTGAATTTGGCCTTGACGTGGTAAGCACGATACGCAACGCCATTCTCGAACGTCTCAATGACCGGGTCACCGAACTCAATCGGTTCAGCCAATTGCAAAAAGACGAAATCTTGCGGGTTCATCGGCTCGCGCGCCCGCAGCCAGAGATAAAAATCCAACAAATAGGTGCCGGTTTGCGTATCCAGTTCGCTCACTTCGTTGATGTCCATGCCCACATAGACGACATCTGTAATGCGGAAGAAGCGGTTATCATACTTCAACACGGGAGCGTGGTCTTGTAACTGATTTTCCATGCGGGCAGCCGTTTCGGCATCTATCTCCACTATCTGACTGATGGCCGAAATGCGCTGACCATTCTGATAAATGCTGGTATCAATTGGTTTGACCACTTCACGATTCTGGTCGAAGAAAATCCGCCCGGTCACGCCCTGCAGCGCTTTGTCAGGAGCATTGATGGCCGCCAGCGCATCGCGCAGTTTGCGGCGGTCCTCGGCAAGGGCACCGGATGTGCCGGAAAGACGCGCATCTTGAATTGCCCGGGCAACCACATTGAGCGCATCGCAATTGGTGGCAGCCTTCATGCCGGGTTCTGTGCCATATTTTGCAATAAAATCGGACAGAAACTGCTGCCCCACGTCACCAGCCGTATCGAAGACCACCGGCGCCAGCACATACACGCCATTAGAGTAAAAATTGGGGTCGCGCAAACGCGGCGCGTTCTGGATGGTGGAAAGAAACAGAAGGTTAGCAAATGGACTCGGACCAAACGCCAGGCGATTCACGCCACGCTCACGCAACCCAATCAGAAACAGCGCACCTTCATTGGCACGGGCGGCAAACACCAGCACACCGGCTTCTTCAACGCTTTGAGTTTCCCCAAGAATGGCCTCAGCAATCGCCTGCATTTCCGCCGTCAACGCATCGCTTTGCGGACGGGTGAACTGATACGTCGCCGTGAGTTCACCTCCCAGCGCAGTGAATGCCTGCCGAAAACCGCGCGCAAACATCTGAGCAAAGGCATCCTCTTTGCCCTCAATGAGGGTGGCACGTTTTTGTCCCAACACGTAGTAAATGTAATGTGCCATCTGCTGGGCTTGCGCCGAGCTGTTGGGCAAGATGCGGAAATACCACTCGTTGCCCTGAATCACATCATCATTGATGGCAGAAGCCGTAATGGCCGGTATGCCGTTTTGGGCATAAATTTGGCCTGCCGGTTTGGAAATCTGCGATTGCGCATGTCCAATCACGGCCAGGGCGCGGTTGGTTTCCACGACCTTATTTGCCTGCTCCAGACCAACCTGCAACTGGTTTTCATCATAGTAAAAATCTATTTTCATTTCCCAGGGAAATGGCATCGTCTTGCGCCAGGTTTGATTGATTGCGTCGGCACATAATTCTGCGCCACGCATGGCATCCATGCTATCGGGAAAGGGTTCTTCCGTACCGGGGGTCTTCTCCCGCTCCAGCATGACGGCAACATAAAGAGGAATGGTCTGCTTTTGGGAGGCAGAGAACGGACGAAAAAGGAAAAGCGCCAGCCCCCCCAGTACAGTGGCAATTACGCCCAGCGCAATTATCAAAAGTTTTTTATTCTTCATACCCATCACCTGCGCATCAATCTCCCTGAAAACTTTCCTCTTTTGCGATTCCACACTCTCATTATTCTACCAACGCCTGCACACTTGCAACGGTTTGTTGTAAACGTTGGCCGAGCAGTTCAACGATATAGCGATGAAATTTGACGGCCAGCGCCGCGTCTCTGGCTTCCATTTCGGCCAGCTGCTGGCGGGTCAGCAGATACATTTCGACATGGGAATCGGTCTGCACGCTGGCCGAAGCCGGCCCGCCGCCATACAGGCTGATTTCCCCCACGCTGACGCCAGGGCCCGCCACGCGCAGGCGCAGTTGGGTGCCATCCTGCCGTTCACGGTACACTGTAACCTGTCCGCGTTCGATGAAATAGAGACCGGGTGGCTCTTCGCCTTGCACAATCAGCCGGGACCGTTCGGGAAGTTCCAACCTTTGCATGTAGCGGAACAAGGCTTTCAATTCTTCTGGGGTAAAAAAAGCGCCCAAATTCTGCACCAGGGCGCGCGAGGTAATCATGGTCAGCGAAGAGAGTGAAAGAATGGCAGTTTCACACCACTCGGCAGCGTGGTCGAATGTCTCAAAGACGCGCACGTTGCGGTGGTCAAGGTCGAAACCCGCGCGCGTCAGTTTCCGGCGATGAGACTCGCTCAAGGCAGTCAAAACCAACGTCATACGTCTATCGTCCGTAAAGCGGCACAACCTGGTGAAAACGTTTGCCGCTGAAGAATCCAGTCCATACACCTGACCGAAATCCAATACCAGATAACGCGCTTCAGCATATTGTTGAGGCAGGTGCACTTTCACCCAGTCGTAAATCGAATACGCAGTGCCAAAGAAGATATACCCCTGTAACCGCAAAATCAACAATTGCGCGCCCTGCTCGTGCAAATAACGGGCATGTTTGAGCGGACGGTCTACGCTGCTCTGGTAGGTTTTGCCCGTCAACACATGACGAATGACGTTCGTTCGGCTGTAACTGACGGCAAATAGAACCACCATCAAGGCCATTCCTAACCCTACGCCACGCAACAAATCGGTAAAAACAACCGTCAAGAACATCGCCAGTACGACCAGAAAATCAGCCCGAGAAAACTTGAATGCGCCCTCCAGTAACCATTCCTGTAGAAAATTGGCACCCAGTGCAATCAGCAGGCCGCCAATGACGAAATTGGGAAGATAGGAGAGATATTGCGTCCCTAACAGCAAAGTTACTACAAAAAAACCGCTGACCACGAAGGGAAAAGCGCGCCCCGGCGGACCATTGCGGTTGGCGAGCAGAGTCAACCCGGCAGAAGGATACCCGACCAGGCCACCACCTGCCGCGAGCGTCAGCAGATTGCCCCAACCAGCCAGACACATCTCCCGATTCGGGTCCACATCACGGCGGATTCCCATTTCGATAGCGTTCAGGTTGAGCAGCAAACTGATGAGCGCCGTAAACAACACCGTCAAAAAAATACCGCCGTTTTGCCAAATCACATCCCAGCGGATTTGCCCCATTGAAACCCAAAAAGAAGAGAAAAAAAGCGTTTGCGTCGGTGTGGGTGCCGCGATGACCAGAAGCCAACCCATCCGGCGCAAATCTTCAATCGATTCGCGCGGCAGATGCCACAGGTAAAATCCAACAACAGCCCCTACAATCACCACCGGCGTCAGCCAGGTGAGCGAACTCTTCTGCTGAAGCACGAACAAGACTATGCCCAGCAAAAACGCCGGCAGCCAACGCGTCAACAGAGCAGGGTCGAAGAGTGTCGTCAGCGTGAACCTGCCCAGCCCCATCTCGAAACCGCTTTTGAACAGAAGCCAGCCCAACCCGGCGAGAAACCCCGCCGAAACGGGATACGGCAGAAAACGGATGAGTTCACCTAATCGGCGGTAGCCCAGCAGCAGGTACGCCAGTCCCACCAACAGCGAGGCCAGCAACACCGCCGCCGTGACGGTGGAGACAATGACGGACGGCGGCTGTCCACGCAACGCAAGCGTGATTCCTGCCGTCAGACTGGCAAATACAGGCGTCATAGCCGATTGCGGAAAGGCCGTCATCCCCGGCAGGGCGCCAAAATAGCCAAACAGGAGCGAAAGCACCAGACCGTTGATGAGCGCCAGCATGACCCCGTTGAGCGTATCTCCGGTGGGTTTGTAAATCAGAACGCCGTATGTAATGGTGTTGACCAGCGCAATCAGACCGACTTCCATCCCCAGGGAGATGGAGCGGAAAAGCGAAGCGGGACGCACATCAGGAGCAAGCGCGGTCATTTCTGCCCTGTGGAAGCAGTTAATGCGGCATAATGTGCCGCACGCCAGGCTTGATACCATTCCAGCAAGCCTTCGTGACGAATTCGTTCGGCCTGCGCGGGCGTAACGCCGGGTAAAGGTTCCGAACGAGCATAAAATTCCAGTCCATCGGCGGTTTCGACTTTTTCGTGAATGTTTTGCACCCAGAAAGCAGGCGGTTCCTGCGGGTAGAAAATATTGGAGCCATCCCCCCCAAAAGGCGGCAGACCAAACCAGCCCGTCACGGCCTGGCGGGTGAAAGGCAGATTCAACTGGCCGAACAGGTTGCGGATGGTCGCTTCGGCGCCAAAATCGCGCACCGCTTCGTAGACGAAATAAACGAGTGGCAGCCCTGACGCAAGGATTTGGCTGCGAATGGCCTCCACACGCGCAAAGGCAGCCAGAAAAATCTCAAAGCGGGTTTTTTCTCCCCATAGCGCCTGCCACGAGGCCCACGTCTGGAACGGGTCACGCCCTACCAGCATGAGGCGCAGTTTCTCTGGCGGATAGTCAATCGCCTGCACCAGGTCGAAGGGATTGAAATCAGTTTCTGTGAACGTATAAGGACCAATCGTCTCTTTAACAAAAATCGGCGTCTCGCCGGTGGGAAAATCCCAGCTCCATTCCTGTCCCTGCATGGCCCAACGCAGAACGTTCTTCCAGGGTTGATAGTAAGCGCGAATGCCGCTGGCGCCAAACACGCGCAGCAGAACAGTGGAACCACTCCGGCAAGGTGAAATGCACAGGATGAGTGGAGCAGCCTGCGTGGGGTCTCCTACGCGAATGCGCCGAAACACTTGCTGAAAATCTACCGGCGCGACCTGATAGGTTGTCATCCTGTCTCCTGACGAACACCAATATTTGAATAAAAACACTCATTCCTGGAATGAGCATATCATAATCGGAGTGCAAGTGTCCATTTCATCTTTGCTACGGTCTTCGCCTTCAGACAGGCCATTCAGCGGGTCAGCAGGCTGATGCTTTCGATGTGATATGTCTGGGGGAACAGGTCAAACGGAGTAACCTGGTGCAGGATGTAGCCGCGTTCCAGCATTCGTTTCAGGTCACGCGCCAGGGTAGAAGGGTCGCACGAAACATACACAATTGTCTGCGGACGGAGCGCCATAAGCGCATCGAGGGCATTTTTTTCCAGCCCGGCACGAGGTGGGTCGAGCAGCACAACATCCGGCGTGAGCCGCAGAGCAGGTAGAACAGCCTCGGCTGGGGCTTCGTAGAGTTCGACATGCTCAAATTCATCCAGGTTAATGGCAAAATCGGTGCAGGCCGAGGGCGAAAGTTCAATGCCAATGAGCCGCTCACAGCGCGGCGCCAAAAAGGCGGAAAACAAGCCCACGCCGCAATACACATCGAAAATTGTTTTGGAATGCGGCGGAAGCAGAGTCAGCACATGCTCCACCATGTTGGCAGCCATAGCAGTATTGACCTGAAAGAACGACCCGGCAGAAACGCGGAACGGACGCCCCAAGACCTCGATGACGATGTGGTCTTCTCCTGCCAGAACAACGGCATCTTCTTCCACCAGGTGAACCACCGAAAGCTCAGCCTCGACTTCGATTTCCGGCGGTGGGGCCGGGTCGGATTCCAGGACGAGCATTACATCGTCGCCCACGCGCAGGGAAACCCGCTCCAGGGTCGTTCCCGCCTCGAAGTGCAGATTCGGCCACAGGGAGGCCAGCGATTCTTCGGGGAGATGACATTCCGTAATCGGTAGCACGCCGTCAGCGGAGACGGGCGCTGCCACGAACCCCAGGCGTCCTTGTTCATCTAAGTGAAATTGAACGTGGTTGCGGTAATACCATTCTTTTGGCGATGGCACCATTGGATGCACGGGCGGATGCTCGATTTTTCCAATGCGCTGGAGCTGGTCACGCAAAATGTCGGTTTTGGCGGCAAGCTGGTCGGCGTAAGCCAGGTGCTGGTAGTGACAACCGCCACAGGCCGGGCGTGCATTGCCGCTCCCTTCTCCGACCGGGAGGGTAAAAAAATGCCTGCAACGCGGCGCAATCCGCTGAGGCGAGGCGTGCAGGATGTCCACCAGCGCGGCGCGCACAAAGCCTTTGCGTTCTTCCAACACCCGCACACGTACCCGCTCACCGGGCAAGGCAAACGGCACAAAGACGGCGCGGCCCGCCGAATCGCGGCCGATGGCTTCACCGCCATACGCCAGGGTGGTGAGGGTAAGTTCCAGGAAATCAGAAGACATAGAAAAAATGATGCGTAATGCGTAACACTGTCTCAGGCGCATTACGCATTACGCATGCGTTGACCAGGTAATGGTCAGCCACTATCGCAAAAAGAAGGACAAAGCCAGCAGAATGACGAAGAAACTGCCGGCCAGAATGCCGATTCGCTTCAAATCCGCTTTTACCTGGCTGTAATCGGGGTTGAACTCAACGGTGGTCGAGGACAGGGTTTTGCTTTTCTTGGGCATAATTCACTCCTAGGGGGTTTGCAATACGGCGGAGACGACAATCCGCTCGGTATCTACCAGGTAAGGATAACAGGAAATGAGCGTCAGGGTAGCGTTCGGCGTGGGCGCCATCACTTCCACCCGAGTCGGTTCGACGATTTGCGTGCCGATGACGACATAGGTGTACTGACGCTGGGCGGTGTAGAGAATGACGACATCGCCCGGTTGGAGTTTATCTAACTCCCGAAAAATTTCGCCGAAAATATCGTTATGCGCTGAAAGGACGATGTTGCCGTTTTCCCCCGGGTTAGGTGTGCCGATGTGCTGCCCCACGCCTTTCTTGAGTTGCTCCCACGAATCGCCCTGCACAACAGGCGCATCTACATTGATAGCAGGAATCTGAATGCGGATGGCCTGTGCCGGGCTGGCGGTCGGCAGCGGTACGCTGGCTATCGTTTGGGCAATCGGGCGCAGATGTTCGGGAATTTCGGCTTCGTTGAACTGCGCACCATTTTCGGCGGTTGGTGGGGTATGACCAGAGGGCAAAACGACCGCCGTGATGAGCGGAGTAGGCACAGGGGTAGGCTGTTCCATCGCGGCGGCCACTTCCTGGTTGAGGGTGCGCCAAATCGAAAAAGCATTCAGGACAACACCAATCAGGGCAATGACGGCTATGACTTCGACAAACAACAGAACAGTGTCTGTCCAGGCGCGGCGGCGAGGAAGCGGGCGAAAACCCGCAGGGGTTTCAACCAGCATAGCGCCTGCCTCGTCGCCTTCGGCCTGTGCTTCGGCAGCGAGGGCAATCACGCGCCCTGTGCGGCGAAACCGCTCCAGCCGGTCTTGCCGCCGTACACGGCGTTTTTCCAATAGCAAACGTCGTAACTCTTCGACCGATAAATCTTCCGGACGTCTTTCAGGCATAGCGAGGCGATTATACCATCGTCACTCTCTCCCTTCACCGAGTCACGCTCCCTGTGCGGCTGTGCAGCGTGCTGAATGCGAAGGGACAGGGAAAGCCCTGTAAAGAGAGATAAACTCATCCCATGAGACTCTTAGGGCGGTATTGCAAGGCTTCTGCCAGATGGGCGGGTTGAATGTGGTCGCTGCCCGCCAAATCGGCAATGGTGCGCGCCAACTTAAGCGTGCGGTGATAGGCGCGCGCCGAAAGGTTCAACTGGCTCATGGCAGCGCGTATCAGGCGGTCACCGGCCTCATCGAGTTGGCAGAATTGCCGCACTTCGGCCACGCGCATATCGGCATTACACACAATCCCCAAGGCCTGCGTGCCAGCCAGGTGCGAAAAGCGTCGCCGTTGAATTTCGCGCGCTGCCTGTACACGCTGACGGATAACCGCCGAGGGTTCGCCCAACCGGTCGCTGGAGAGTTTTTCGTAATCTACACGCGGGACTTCGATATGGATGTCAATCCGGTCGAGCATCGGACCAGAAATGCGTTTCTGATATTTCGTCACCGCTGCTGGCGCACACGTGCAGGGTTTGACCAGGTCACCGTAATAACCGCACGGACAGGGGTTCATCGCCGCTACCAGTTGAAAGTTAGCGGAAAACGTCAACGAGCCTTGCGCGCGGCTGATGGTCACCACTTTGTCTTCCATCGGCTGGCGCATGACTTCGATGGCGCGGCTGCTGAATTCGGGAAATTCATCCAGAAACAAGACGCCGCGATGGGCAAGGGAAATTTCGCCAGGGTGAGGCACATTGCCCCCGCCCACCAGCCCGGCATGGCTGATGGTGTGATGCGGCGCGCGGAAAGGACGCTGGCGAATAAGCGGGGTGCCGGGCGGCAACGCATCGGCGACCGAATAGATTTTGGTCACTTCGAGAGCTTCTTCAATGGTCATTTCCGGCAAAATGCCTGGCAGGGCGCGCGCCAGCAGAGTTTTGCCCGCGCCCGGGCTGCCGACCATCAGGACGTTATGCCCCCCGGCAGCCGCCACTTCGAGCGCACGTTTGACGTGTTCCTGCCCCTTGATTTCAGCAAAATCAGTCGGTACAAAGAGCGGTGGGGGGGCTTCCTCGGAGGGCCGATACGGCTCGATGAGATGGCGGCCTGAAAGATGCCGGTACAAATCGGCCAGCGTTTCAACCGGGATGATTTCCAAATCGGGGATAAGCGCCGCTTCGGCAGCGTCGGCTTTTGGCACAAACATCCGTCGAAACCCGTGCTGACGGGCAGCGGCAGCCATCGGCAAAACACCGCGCGCATGACGCACAATGCCATCGAGCGACAGTTCGCCCACCACCAGGGTCTCACGCACGCTTTCTTGCGGAATGTGTCCGCTCAGGAGAATGACCCCCAGCGCAATCGGCAGGTCGTAGGCGGGCCCTTCTTTGCGCACACTGGCCGGCGCCAGATTAACGACAATACGATGACGGGGAAAGTGCAGACCGGCGTTTTTGATGGCAGTCTGCACGCGCTCACGGCTCTCCTGCACGGCGGCATCGGGCAGACCGACGATGGTCATGCCGGGCTGGCCATTGCTGTAATCTACTTCGACTTCGACAATCACTCCATCCAGGCCAATGACGGCGCATGAGTAAATGCGGGAAAGCATGGATGAAGTTTAGAGGATGTTTGGGGAAATGTCAATTGGAAACGATTAGCCTCTCTCGGCTCTCGTGCGCCAGTTCACGGATATGCTGCATAACAGTTTCGGCAATCGCCCGAACCAGGGAGCGGTCATCGGCATCGCCCTGAAACCAGAGCGGCTTGCCGATGGTGACGGCATACGGCCCGCGCAAGTACCAGGTGATGACATCCGGCTCGCCTTCCAAAACAGTGGGAACGCGCTTACAGTTTTCCTCGCGCAGAGAAATGCCCAACGGCACCACCGGCACACCGGCCTTGAGCGCCAACCGTGCCACGCCGGAACGGGGAGCGTGAAAATCGCCGGGCGGACTGATGAGTCCTTCGGGAAAAATCATCACCGAACGGCCTTGCGCCAGCGTCTGGCGCGCTTCTTCCAGCACGCGCTCGCCCTGGCCCGGCACGACCGCAATCTGCCGCATTCGGCGCATATACGCACCCAAAACAGGGATGGAAAAGACCTTCGAGGTAATCATCACGCTGAGCGGATGCGGAGAAATCAGGTGCATGAAAATCGGGTCGGTGGTGCTGGGGTGGTTGGCAGCATACAAAACCGGCCCGTCGGGCAGTTCGGTTTTCCGGCGAATATCCATTTCAAGCATCAAACGCGCATAAGACTTGATGAGAATCTCACCGGCTTTATAAAGCAGAGCAGAAAACATGACAGAAACATCTCCTTCAGGAAAGACAACACCCGTGCAGGTGAAAAGTTCACAGATGCGATGTTACAAAATTGTCAGGTTTTCTGCCTATCGAAGCGCTAACAATTCAACACAGGGCGGCTATCAAAAAGGTGAAATTGCAAAACAAAGCCAGGATTTTTGTATAATCGAGGCATGGTCAACAACGTTACTCGTTTCCTGGATGCGAAAAAAGTCAAATATACCGCCTTCGAGACGCCCGCCGAAAAATTAGGCGCGCTCGAAACAGCACGCTTCCTGAATGTGCCACCGGAACAAGTCTTCAAGACCATTGTCGCTACGCGCACACGACCCGGCAAACCCATTCTGGCCGTCATTCCCGGTCCGCACCAGTTGGATTTGAAACGCCTGGCCGCCCTTTTGGGCGAGAAGAAAATCAACCTGCCTACCGAGCGTGAGGCCGAGCACCTGACCGGCCTGCAAGCGGGCGGCATTTCCCCGTTAGCGCTCATCAACAAGGGCTTCCAGGTGGTGATTGATTCGGCGGCGCAGGCGTTTGAAGAGATTCACATTTCTGGCGGACAGCGCGGACTGAACATCCGTCTGCCGGTGAAGGCACTGGCGGCGCTGACAAATGCGCGGTTCGGGGAAATCAGTGCTTCGTCCCCATCAGAAACTCCTGCTCGGCCAGCGTAACAGCTTCCTCGAAAATTTCCAGGCCTTCGTCCACTTCGGCCTTCGAGATGCACAGCGGCGGTGCAATGCGGATGACGGATTTCGAGCATCCTAACAGGAGCAAGCCACGTTCAAAGGCGCGATGCACGACCGCGTCGCGCAGTTCGGGGGCATAATCTTTGCTTTCGCGGTCTTTCACGAATTCCACGCCAATCATCAAGCCAATGCCGCGCACATCGCCAATCGAAGGGTGTCGCGCCGCAATTTCCTGTAAGGCATCCAGAGCGTATTCGCCCACTTCGGCAGCGTTTTGAATGTATTCGCGTTCGAGCAGTTCAATCGTCTTGAGGCCAGCCGCGCAGGCCAGGGGGTTGCCGCCATAAGTGTTGCCATGCGCGCCACGCTCCCACGTCATGATGCTTTTGCGCGCAATGCATGCCCCCAATGGAACGCCACTGGCAATCCCTTTGGCGCTGGTCAAAATATCCGGTTCAACGCCAAAATGCTCAATCGCCCACCACTTGCCGGTACGTCCCATGCCGCTCTGCACTTCATCGGCAATCAGCAGAATGTCGTATTTATCGCACAGTTTCCGCAAGGCCGGAAAAAAACCCGGCGGCGGCACGATGTAACCGCCCTCCCCCTGAATCGGCTCAACCAGAATGCCGGCCACTTCTTCGGCAGGCACAATCTGACGGAAAATCTGGTCTTCGATATATCGCACTACGGCTTCACCGTAGTCTTCGCCCGGCTTACAATCCAGAATCGGGCGGTAGGGATTGGGAAACGGCGCGTGCGTCACACCGTTCATCAACGGGTAAAAACCGCGATGATAGGTGGATTTGCTAGCGGTAAAGGTTACTGCGCCCATCGTGCGCCCGTGAAACCCGCCGGTGAACCCGATAAAGTTGGAGCGCCCGGTGTGATAGCGCGCCAGTTTGATGGCCGTTTCCACCGCTTCGGTACCGGAATTGGTCAAAAAGGTGACGGCCTGTTCCTGCATGGGGGCAATCTCATCCAGTTTTTCGGCCAGTTCAATCATTTTGACGTGATAAAAGTCGGACGAGATGTGAATGAATTTTTCCGCCTGTTCCTGAATGGCTTTGACCACTTCGGGATGGCTGTGTCCGGTAGAATTGACGGCAATCCCTGCCATGAAATCCAGAAAACGGTTGCCATCCACATCCCACAACCAGACGCCTTTGCCATAATCCATCACAAAGGGGTAATCGCGCGGATAGGAGGGAGAAATGACGGCCTCATCGCGCTCGACCAGCGCGCGGGCCTTCGGGCCGGGAAGATTCATCGGTTTCATAAAAGCTCCTTGAGAAAAGTGAATTGTGAAAACGGTGAAAAAGCAACGTGGAAAACGAAAAGGAATCAGGGGAGAATGCTTCTGACAAAGTCAGTCGCCTGGGTCAGAGAAGCGCAGGCCTCCCGCAGATGGGGAAGGAGCGAAATGGGCGAGGATGAACGTTGGGTTGAGTTTCTCCCCAAAACGAAAAGCCGGCCTGGGGGAGACAGGCCAGGGTCAGCGGTCAGGCGGAAGGCCCAGTGCGGCCGCGTTAGGAATGGCCTGGCGATGGAAAAAGACAATAAAGCGCGCCGTGGTCATGCCAAAATTATATCTCGAATTTGCAGGTTCATTTTCGACCAAAATCGGCAGGATTCTCCCCCCATGCGTGGGTATCCCACTTGAGCAGGGGCAGGCGTGGGGGATGTTTGTCCAGCCAGGCTTCAGCACGGGCAATCAACGTAAAGAGTCTCTCGTTTGCGGGGGTGCGTTGCAAATGGGTACGGCAGGTCCCAGCGCGCACCCAATCAAGTGCAACCTCGCTATCGGAGTATACCGGCCAGGTGAGGCCGTTCTTCTCCATCCACGCCAGCGCATGGACAATAGCCAGGAATTCGCCGATGTTGTTTGCGCCTTCGGGGTAAGGCCCCTGACGAAAGAGTTCCCGACCGCTCTCCGTCTCCACACCGCGCCACTCCAGCGGGCCCGGAAAGCCGCTGCAGGCCGCATCCACGCACACCGAGGGCAGAATCGGCAGAGATGAACTGAACAACCAGCCCTGTCCAGCTCCCGGCCTGCCGCGATAATCTTCATATTTCCCCCGAAAAGCGGCTTCTGCCGCCGCAAGACTCTCGAAAGATTTGAACTTCGCGTCAGGGTAGCCCGAAACCTGTGCGGTGCACTCTTCCCATGAGCGAAAGACGCCCGTCTGGCGACCTTTCCAGACAACGTAAAATTTGGGTTTCTTCATCGGATGAGAAGCGCAAAACAGTTACATGCTCATTTGACAACCACGAAGAGCGCATCCAGCGCCATGAGAGAGCCGTCGGCAGCGGAAAGGTCGGAGAGTGTAATGCGTACCGGGCCAGTGTATCCTGCGGCGCTGAAGTTGAGCGGTAACTCAAACGTGCCGGGCATGCCCAGGTCGGGTGCGTTCACCATCAGCGGGCCGCGCGTCAGCGGTTCGGCTACGCCGGGTAAATACACTTCATAGACAAGATTGTTCTCGAAGGGTGCAATGCTCACGCTGCCACGCAAGGTAAAAATCTTCTCCGCTTCCGTGTCATTGGAGGGAAATTCGATATTGATAATCCGCTCTGCGCCAGTGGGTGTTTTGCTGATGAAACTGGAGAGGACAAGCGCACCCTGCCAGAGCCGCAACACCTGACGAGTGGGCAGGGTGGGGCAACACAGCGGGTCTTCGATGCCGTGGACGATGGCATCCATGTAAATTTCGCCGTTGTAAATGGCGAACGCATTCAGAATCGCGCGGTCATCCACAAAGTACGAGGCAGCATAGACGGGTGTTCCACCGCGATTAAGAAAAGCCGCCACCGAAACGAATTGCCCCGTGCCGCCATAGTTTTCTACGATAACGGCAGCGGCATCGCTGGCGCCATCACCATTCAGGTCGCCGAAAGCAATCGAATCCGTCATCACAACAGCCATGTAGCCCGGCTCAGCAGGGTCGTTCCCTTTCTGGAACAAGCCGGCCTGGAATTGCACCGTATGGGGTGCACCATCAGGGCCGGGCAGGTCAAAACGACCATTTTTCAGCTGTTCGACCGTCAACGCAGGCACCGGGGCCGTTGGGGTAGCCGTAGCCGGAGGTTCGATAATGACCGGAGTGAAGGTCGGGGGTTGGATGATGCCCGGCGTGGCCGAAGCAGGCAAGTTTGGAATTGGCGTCGCCAGCGGGGGCGTATCAAAGGTATCAATCGAAATGCGACAGGCCAGCGCCGCCAGAGAAAGCATCAAAAGCCAAAGCCATCGTTTATTCATGTAAAGCCTCCTTTTTTCAACCGCTGCATCACTGACGGCGTCATCAGGGAATGACGACTGACCAGGTTGCGCCGGCGTCGGTTGTGCGATACAGACGTACACGTGAACGGTCATCTACAGTAATCAGCCAGCCATTGCGCGGGTCAATAAAATTCAGCCAGGTGCCAGTTTCTTGCGCCAGAAACGAGACTGGTAGAGCCGTCCATGTAACGGCGCCGTCGGTGGTGTAAAACAGAGAACGACCAGCCCACGTCCAGCCGGTATTGGCATTGACAAACGTATAGGTCGTACCGCGCGGCACAGATGCGCGCGGCGTCCAGTTGACCCCGCCATCTTCGGTGTAATAGAAAACGCGGGTTTGTTGATTATCGGTCAGGAAATCTACAGGCAAAAAGCCTTTGCCGCCCGGAAAGAAGACCGGCGGCAAAGTCTCCGCCTGGAAACTGCCGAGACCTTCTGGCAAAGGCAGAGAAACGCGCTGCCAGGTGCGGCCAGCATCTCCTGTGCGGAAGAGATAAATCGAATTCGGGAGCGCTTCCGAGCCGGTGATATACCCGACACTCGGATTCAGGAACACTGCCCCGGTTTTGATTCCGGCAAAGGGCAAGCCCGCAATTTCTTCTGGTCGGACATGGGCAAAGGTACGCTGCCAGTTGACACGGTCAAGCGTCTGATACACCGCAACAGGCATCGAACCACCTGCCGCACCCAATGTTTGAAAGATGAACCCTTCAAGATTGGTGTTGGGCAGAAATTGTATCGTTCCACGAGACATCGGAACAGGAATGCTCTGCCAGGTCTGCCCGCCATCGGCAGTGTAGTTGAGCGTGCCGCTGTTACTGCCGTCGGGAGCGGCTATCAAAACAAAGGCTTCCCGTTCGCTGATAAAAAACAATCCATTGCGTCCGTCGAAGCGCCCGCCCGGCACGGGTACGCTGGCCCAGGTAAAGCCGCCATCGTTGGTGGCGAGTAGTTGATTTTCCATCACTCCCCAGCCACGCAGGGGGGTGAACATGTGAATCGAGAGCAGGGGCGGGCCGTTCGGAGAATTGAGCGGCGGAGGGGGGGGCAGAGTCGGTGTGGGCGTGATGGTGGGCGTTGGCGGTAGGGGCGTAGCGGTCGGTGTCCAGGTGGGCAGGTCGGGCGTCGGTACAGGGGTCTCCATCGCCGCCTGACAGGCTGCGAGAGCAATTCCCAGGAACAAAACCAAAAACAGAGTCAGTTGTTTTCGCATGGTTCTCTCCGATTTTGATGACACAGATGCGCCATCCGCATCAGACCAGTTCCACAATGGTCGCTTCGCCCTGACCAACACCCACACACAGAGTTGCCAGGCCGTATTGCGCGCCGCGCCGTCGCATTTCGTACAAAAGCGTGGTAAGAATGCGCGCACCCGAACAACCAAGCGGATGTCCCAATGCAATGGCGCCGCCATTGACATTCACAACCGCCTGGTCCAATTCTAAATCTTCGATAACAGCCAGTGATTGTACGGCAAAAGCTTCATTCAGCTCCACCAGGTCTAAATCGGCCACATCGAGACCAGCGCGCTGTAACGCTTTTCGGGTGGCCGGCACCGGGCCAATTCCCATAATGCGTGGCTCGACCCCAGCCACAGCGGCAGAGACAAAACGCGCCATTGGCTTCAACCCTAACTGTGCAGCGCGTTCGGCGCTCATCAGGAGCAGGGCCGAAGCACCATCGTTCAAACCAGACGAATTTCCTGCCGTAACAGTTCCCTCTTTTTTGAACGCAGGTTTGAGTTTAGAAAGGCTTTCCAGGGTGGTATCACGGCGCGGACGTTCATCCGTCGTCACCACGAGTGGGTCGCCTTTCTTTTGCGGCACCGCAACCGGCAAAATTTCTTCGGCAAATTTGCCGCTATCTATGGCTGCAATAGCGCGCTGATGCGATTGCAGGGCAAAAGCATCTTGCCGCTCACGGGTGAGATGCGGACGCAAAGCAGCCAAATTTTCGGCTGTTTCGCCCATCGAGTCCAGGCCATACATTTCTTTCATTTTGGGGTTCGGATACCGCCATCCAAGCGCGGTGTCGTACGCGGTCAGGTTGCCGAAACTGAAGGCCTCCTCGGCTTTGGGCAAAGAATAGGGCGCGCGTGACATGGACTCCACACCACCAGCCAGGTAGATTTCCCCATCCCCGCAACGGATGGCACGCGCCGCAAGATTGACCGCCGCCAACCCCGAAGCACACAACCGGTTGACTGTGACACCTGGCACACTGGGCGGCAACCCGGCCAGCAAAAGTGACATGCGCGCTATGTTGCGGTTATCTTCACCAGCCTGGTTTGCACAACCCAGATAGACTTCATCCACCTGCGCCGGGTCGAGGCCGTTGCGTTCGATGATGGCTCGCAACACCAAAGCGGCCAAATCATCCGGGCGGACTTTGGCAAGCGCGCCCCCCAATGCGCCAATCGGCGTGCGAAGGGCATCTACAATTACGACATCCGTCATGGCAACCTCCACATTCATTTTCAAAGAAATTGTACCACCCGCTCAAACGAAAAACTTCCATGCTTTCCGCATGGAAGTTTTAACAATCAGCAACCATCACGTTTATTCTTTCAAACGCATCAAAGCGTGTTCCAGGTTTTGGAACTTGCCATCCAATTGCACCATGACGCCTGCCTGACGCGCCAGGTCGAAGACACGTTCCGAAATTCGCTCTCCAGCCACCAGCGGCAAGACCGTCATTCCCGCTTTCCGAAGCAGGTCAGCGCGCGCCGCAGCGCGCTCGATGTCTTCATCAGCAATCGTTGCCGAAATCTCAATTGCAATCCAGACGGGCGTCCCTTCTGCAAGTGGTTCGAGTGCGCGACGTAAATTGCCTTGAACCACCACGTCAAGCGCCATCAGTGCCTCAATTTGTTCCTCGTTCAAGACACTTTCGACGCGGTCGACCATTTCATCCGACGGGACAATGCGAACTTTGCGTAATAACCTACCAAAATAGGCCGCAACCCGGTCTCGATACCCGATTTCCAACATGCGCCCGTCCAGGTGACCTACACGGTCGGTCAAACGTCTCACCTGTTGTTCGAGAGTTTGATGGGATTCAATCAGCATCTCCAGCCGCTGCTCGGTGCGTTGCTGGGCTTGGGCCAGTTCTTCCACCCGCTGCTCGGTGCGTCGCTGGGCTTCGGCCAGTTCACGCTGGGCCTGGGCCAGTTCTTCCACCCGCTGCTCGGTGCGTCGCTGCGCTTCGGCCAGTTCACGCTGGGCTTGGGCCAGTTCTTCCACCCGCTGCTCGGTGCGTCGCTGCGCTTCGGCCAGTTCACGCACAACCACAGGCAGTTCGAGAATGTCCTTCGTTAGCAACAACTGCCGCAGCTCTTGTTGCCACTCAGGATGCTGATACAACAAGCGCATTAAATCGTGATAATCGGTTACCTGAAACGCCATCACCGTACTCCTGCAAGAATTATACCGCTACATCATGTGTGAGGGCGCACTACGGTCTCATTAGAAATGCAATCGCCGCTTCCAGGTCGTAAAAGAGCGCAACATCCACACCTTCTTGCTTGAGCATCGCTTCAATGAAATCGTGTGAATGGTCATACGAGCTCACCAGCATCGCAATTCGTGCATCCAGGTTAATTTCCGGGTGACGCATATCCTGGCTGACGAAGGTATAGTGCCGCAGCACGGTATCCGTGTTTCTTCCTTCAGAAAAATCGAGCAGAAAGCGGTCTATTCCCATCGCCCGCCCCATGCGGTGTGCTTCCAGGTGGTATTGTAATGCCTGTTGACGTCCAAAGGTTCCGACCACCTTGAGAATGATGTAATTGCCATCATCGGAAGGGAAAATCGAGTATTCCATAAAAAGTCTCGTCTCCTTACTTCTTCCAGAACGTTTTAGTGAAGATGTCCTTCGCCCTCCGGGCCGAGCAAAACCCGCCAGTCTTCAGGAATGCGGCCACGATAAAGCACCGCCAGCACAGCAATGCTCGTGGTCAGCGGCACAGCAGCCACCAGCCCCAACGACCCCACCAGGGTACGGATAATTTCCTCACTCACAAATTCGACATTCACGAAATAGCCGTAATTTCCGCTCCCAAGCGTAAACAAGAGCAAAAGGGGCAGCGAACTGCCAGCATAGGCCAACACGAGCGTATTGACGGTAGCAGCCACATGGTCTTGCCCAATCCGCATCGCTTTCTCAAACAAAGCGCGAAAGCCCAGACTTGGGTCGGTGTGATGTAACTCGAAGACCGCCGCAGCCTGAGTCGTTACCAGGTCATCCAGCACGCCCAACGCACCGATAAGAATGCCGCCCAGAAGCAATCCGCGCAAGTTGATGTTGACACTGGACATCTGGTTGAGAAAAAGCGACTCTTCGCTGCCAGAACCGGTCAAGCGTGCTACCTGCACAAAGACAAACGCCAATCCACCAGTGATGACCAGGACCAAAACCATACTCAACACAGAAGCGTGGGTTTTCCACGTCCAACCATACGTCAGATACAATGAAACACCCAACAAAATGCCCGAACCAACCAGACTCACACGTAAGGGGTCTTCTCCGGCCAGGATGTGTGGAATGATGTAATAGATGATAACCAGCAGGCTAAAGGCCAGTGAAAGCAAACTGCGAAACCCTTTCCACCGGCTCATCAAGAGAATCGCTGTGACAAAAATGGCTAACAACAGAAGCAAAGCGCGTTCGCGCACAAAATCTACAAAAAATGCTTCAACCACTCCGTCAGGACGCCTGGCTATCAGGACAAAGACCTCATCACCAGGACGCAAAATCTGGCCTGGGGGCAGAATGCGATAAAGACCATAGTCAATTTCCATCGGTAAGCCATGGTATTCGCCTTCCAAAATTTGAACCCGCGCCCGTTGATAGGTCTGCACCGTGCCGCCCAGGTCAATCGGCCCCGATTCGAGAATTTCCTGCACTCGCGCGCGATATGTTTGCGCGCCCAGTGAAGAATTCACAGTGTTAACGAACGGCTTCTGGAAAAAATACGGTACAGCCCACAACAGGAATACGGCAAACACCAGAATCACTGCAAGACTGGCAAACAAAAAAGGCCTGGAAACAGACTTCATGGCAAAAAAACAACAGAATTTCTTACCCAACCGGTTCATCCTCTCGCACACGAGGAGATGGTATCACGCGGGCAACCGGGCGATGCCGGCGGGAGCGAAAGGAGCGCAAAAGAACGTTGGTTTCACGGGCATGCGCCGCCAAATCTGCAAAGACCAGCAGCAACTGCCCCAGCGCAGCAACCACCATCCCCGTTACGAACATCGAGAGACCAAGCAAAGACATCAAAAACGTCAACACGCGCGCATCCTGCAACCGCCAAATGGCGTTACTGGCCGAAAGGCTCTCATTGACGCGCGTCAGTAAATCGCCAGGCCAGACGAAACCATAAATCGTTCCGACCAGGCCGGTCAGCATCAAAAAAATGCCAAAGAGTATCGCAACATAGCCGGTGTAGCGAACGAAGAAATACATACCGCCTCCACAGGTCATTTTCTCTATCTTAACACGATTGTCCATGATTGACAGCCATTTACAAACCCATTCCCTTAAAACGACAAAATTCGAGATAGAATCCAGCAACGAAGGCAAACGTGGTGAATCTGCTTCCGCTCTTGCTCCTGCTGCTGATACTGGCTGCTTTTCTGCGCGACGACTTTGCCCTGACTCTCATCTACCTGCTGGTCGGTGCGCTAGGGGTCGGGATGTGGTGGACTCGCCGCGCCCTCTCCCGGTTGGAAGCGCAGCGCACCTTTGGCAACCGCGCCTTTTTGGGAGAAAAAATCCGCGTTGAGGTTGAAGTCCGCAATCGCGGCTGGCTGCCTGTGCCCTGGCTGGAAATTCGAGACGGTCTGCCGGTGGGATTGAGCAGCGTCCCCAACGTTCAGCGTGCTGCCGCGCTGGGGTCAAAAGCAACCACCCGGCTTACCTATACGCTCGACGCGCGTAAACGCGGCTATTACGCGATAGGACCGCTCACCCTCTCCAGCGGGGACATTTTGGGGCTGAATCCGCCACTGGAGAAAACCCTCCCTGAAGAATATCTTACCGTCTATCCAAAAATCGTTCCGCTTGTATCGGTGCCGGTGCCTTCCCGCGCCCCGCAAGGGACGTTGCGCCATGCGCATCCGTTTCTCCAAGACCCTGCGCGCTTGTTTGGCAAACGAGATTACGTTACCGGAGACTCACTGCGCCAGGTAGATTGGAAGGCCACTGCTGCCACCGGGCGGCTTCAGGTCAAGATGTTCGAGCCTTCCATTGCGCTCGAAACGCTCTTGTGTTTGAATTTGAACGAAGACGATTATCCCTTCCGGCAAAGAATCGACTCAATCGAACTGGCTATCGTAATTACGGCCTCACTGGCCGCGTGGATTGCCCAAAAACGTCAGAGCTTTGGCCTGCTGGTCAACGGCGTGGACTTGCCAACCGGACAACCACCACGCCTGTTGCCACCGCGCAAAGGGGGAACGCATCTCATCCGGTTGCTCGAAGCTCTCGCGCGAACAGGTCCAGCGCGTCAGACGCCCTTTTTGCCTCTGTTGCAAAGCCAGCGCACACGGCTATCGTGGGGAACCACCCTCCTGGTCATCACCGGCGACATCCGTGATGACCTGTTGCGCGAGTTATACCAAACCCGCCGCGCCGGGCAGGAAGTTCTGCTGATTCAAGCCGGCGCCGTCACCTATTCGCGGCAAACGCAAAGCCTGGCAGAACATTACGGCATCCAACTGGTTTCCATTCAAACCGAACGCGACCTAGAGCAAATATGGCGACGCTAGACCGCTAAAGGCTTAAGAGACCTGCCGCCAGTGTCTGGCAAACGCCAGAATCCGGCTCTTGATATAAAATGCCTCCGGGTCGGCCTGGGGACGTTTTTCCTTGATGAGCGCCATCGCTTCTTCGGGCGTGCGCCCTTGTGCAATGAGAATCGCCGCGCCCATCGCCACGCTGCGATGACGCCCATGCGCGCAATGAGTGTAAACTTTGTTGCCTGCTTCAATGACCTCCAGCGCCGCATGCGCTCCCTTGAACAAAAGAGGCAGCGGAATCGGCAAGAGTGGATTATCGAACGACCGCAGCCACAGCACCTGCATCGGCGGGTTTGACAGGCCCGCAGGAAGACGGCGGCCAAAGCGCATGTTCAACACCAGCCGCACGCCCAGATCATACAACCGGGTATAATCCTCCACCGTTGGCATCGGACCAATGAACAACTCTTCGGTAATGCGAGAAAAGCTCATGCGCAAATCTTATCACACAGAAGTCCCAGAGCAACGTTAATCGGCTATAATTTTGCTACAAGCATAATTATCCACCGCAAAAAACTTTTTAGCTCAGCTATCTAACATCACCGTAACCCTCTCCCAATGGAAGAGGAAAACGGCTACATCAGGAGCAGCGTATGACGATTGACGATGCGATTAAAGAAATGCAGACAAAAATCAGCGCCGTCAGCGCCGGCGCACAGATGAAAGTGGTCAAGATTTCCGAAGAAGAAGCAAGAATTACCGTACTGGCCCCTGCCGGGGATATTCAGCCGATTAAAGATGCAACCTTCACACCTGCAATGGAATTCCTGAACAACGAAGGCTTCGATATCCAGGTTCAGGTATACGACAAAGACGCGCCGCCATTGAGCGGATGAGGCATAAACGCAGGTTTGCGAACAGGCGCATCCAGCCACAAAAATCAACCAAAAAACACCTCTCCACTCAAGTAAAATACGACACGGGTGCGCGCACATCTTCAAAGGAGTTTCTCGATGGAAATCAGCGCGGTTCTTTCCATTTCCCTTCGCCGTTTTTGGGAGGAAAAGGTGTTCTGGTTGCTCGGCACGCTGGCTGCTGTAACATCGGCACTCAGTCTGCCCATCAATCAAATTTTTTCACCTGAAAATCTGCCCATCTTGTTGCCCGAACTAGCCAGCAACCTGGATGAATTAATCACTTCTCTGCTCAGTCTGGTGGTTTTGCTTGGTATTAACCTGCTCAGCATTCCCCTATACCTGTTCGGAGTTCTTGGCATCGTGGCGGGGGTCTGGAAAAGAGAACAAGGGGTGACGGCGCGTTTCTCGTTTGGCGAGCTTTTGCAGACTGGCCTGCCGTTCTTCTGGCGGGTGCTTGGAGTACGCCTGACTTTTGTCGTTGGGTTAATAGCAGTACTCATCCCAACCATCCTTGTGATTTCGATGGCAAGCATATTCACCTTTGGGATTGTGCTGCTATGCCTGTTTCCACTGATAATATTGTTCGTCCCAGCCAGTTACATTTTATACGGCCTGATGGAGCTGGCCGAAACCGCCGTTGTCATCGAAAATCTCAGCATTTTTGAGGCAATTACCACAGCATGGCGTCTTTTCAAAGCCAACTTTTGGAAAATGCTGGTGATAGCACTCGTGATTTATCTGGGCGCCGGCATCATTGCCGCCTTCCTGGTCGTTCCATTTACCTTGCCCGCCTATTTACCGATGTTCAGCGACCTGCTGAATAATGAGATTGACAAACGCTCCATCCTGCTCGTTTCGATTGCGGCTCTGTGTTTGCTCTCCCCGCTCTACGCTTTCTTTCAAGGAGCGTTGGTCGCCCTGCAAAGAATCATTTGGGCGCAAACCTATCTCGCCATCAACCGACCGGCGAATCCCTCTGCCGCGCTGGTCGAAATCTACGATGTTGGCTAATCTGCGGAAAATTCTGTTGCTTTTGCTCTTGGGCGGTTTCAGCCTGCCTGTGGCGCTTGTCCATGCGCAGGGAACGGCCTCAATCAACCTGTTTCAAGCCGACTCCTCCCGCTTTCCCACCATCACAGCCTTGCTCGATGTATTTGATGAAAGCGGAAAGTTCGTCACCGGGTTGACCGCTTCCGACCTCAACATTTTGGAAAACGGCCAGAACCTGGGGACGCCAGCCTCGTTCGAGCAACTGCAACAACCTTTGCGTTTCGTAGTCGCGGTCAATGCCGGCTCCGCGCTTGCCATTCGAGATGGACTGGGCTTTTCGCGTTACGACAAAGCGCTGAATGTGCTGAAGAATTGGGTGGCAGACCAACCGGCCAGCAGCCCAGACGATTTTGCACTTGTCTGGAACGGTGGAATCATCGGTTCTCAGTTAACCGCCACCGATTGGCTGGCACGCATCGAAAATTTCGACCCTGCTCTGCGAAATTCTACTCCCAGCCTGACGGCACTCGCTTTTGCCCTGGATGTCGCTCAACAAGCGCCTGCCGAACCAGGCGGCAAAAAGGCCATTCTGCTTCTCTCCCCACACCTCGAAACCCGCGATATCAACGCCCTGCCCGACCTGCGCAACCGCGCCCGCCAGGCAGGGGTGCGCATCTTCGTCTGGCTGGTAGATTCGCCCGATTATTTCAATCACTCTGGCGCGCAGGCACTATTTGACCTGGCCGCCGAAACTGGCGGTCAAGCCGTTACCTTCAGCGGCAATGAAACCCTGCCCAACCTGGAAGAATGGGTGGCTTCTCTGCGCTACGTGTACCGTCTTTCATACCAATCTGCCGTGCGCGAGACGGGACAACACTCTTTCACCGTTTTGCTCAATGCCAGCAACCTGCAACTGACCAGCAATCCGCTCTCGTTTCAGATACAAATCGAACCACCCAACCCCGTCCTGCTGGCTCCGCCAGTGCAAATCGTGCGTCAAAACCTGGTTGACCAGTTCGACATCGAAAATTCTCTGCCCAAAACGCAGGAAATTGCCATTATCGTCGAGTTCAAAGACAATGTGAAACGTTCGCTGGCGCGCACCACGCTGTATGTGGATGGCAAAATTGCCGACGAAAATACTGCCCCTCCTTTTGACAAATTCACCTGGGACTTGAGTGGTTATCTGGCTTCGGGCGAACATACCCTTCAGGTAGAAGCGGTAGATACGCTTGGTCTTTCCAAAATGAGCATTCCCGTACCGGTGGAAGTTATCGTTGTGCAACCGCCAGGCGGCATTTGGGGACTGATTTTACGCAACCGCGCCGCTGTGACAGTTTCCATCATCATAGCCGCCGGGCTGGTCTTACTGGGCATCTTGTTCTTCGGCGGACGCAAAACGCTCCATGCGCTGGCCGAACGCCGTCGGGCGCGTGCTCTACGTCTCGACCCGGTGACCCAGCCGGTAGTCATCGAAGAAACAGCCGGTGCACGCGGCTATCCCTTCCCCTGGTTGCGGCGCAAAGCCCCCCCACCGATTGCCTACCTGGTCAAACTGACAATCGACGGACAACCGGCCTCCGGCGACCCGATTCCGCTCACCGGACGGGAACTGACCTTCGGCACCGACCCCACACAAGCCACCAACGTCTTCGACCACCCGTCGCTCTCCAGCCTGCACGCCCGTCTGCGCCAGGACGAACATGGCAACTTCTTATTGATGGACCAGAATTCGGTGGCTGGCACATGGGTCAATTATCAGCCTGCCCCTAAAGAGGGATGGACGCTCAAACACGGCGATGTGATACACTTTGGGCAACTCACCTACCGCTTTATATTCACCAAACCACCTGCTCCCCAAAAACCCATCGTTACTCCTTTGCCTGCGGATGATTCGTACTGACCGTTCCCATCTCTACGTTGCCGCCCGGTCACACCCCGGCATGAGCGGCAAAAATAACGAAGATAATTTTGCGGTGTCGGCCTACTTCGTCAGCAAAATGAATCCGACGCCGTCGGTCTTTGCGATTGTCTCCGACGGAATTGGCGGACATTCTGCCGGCGAAATCGCATCCGAACTGGTGGTCAACCTCATCAGTGAAGCGGTCGAAAAGCGTGAGGGCGGTCATCCCGTCGCAGTGTTTCAGAACAGTTTCTACCGCGCGAGCGAAGCCATCTTTGCACAAGCCGAGCAAGACCCTGCCCGCAAGGGCATGGGCGCCACCGCCGCCTGCGCCTGGGTGATTGGATTGCAACTCTACATCGCCTACGCAGGGGATTCGCGCATTTACCTGATTCGGGGAAACAGCATTCAGCAACTGACGCGCGACCATACCTGGGTGCAGGAAGCGCTGGAAAAAGGCATCATTGACAACGAAGGACTGAAAAGCCACCCCAACCTGCACGTCATTCGCCGCTATCTGGGGTCAAGCGAGCCACCCGAACCGGATTTACGCCTGTTCCTTTCCCCCAACGATACCGATGCCAGAGCCAGAGCCAACCAGGGCATGCTCCTGGAACCGGGGGATGTCATCCTGCTCTGCACCGATGGCCTGACCGACCTGGTAGAGGCACAAGAAATCCGCCAGGCGCTCAACGGGCGAACTCTGGCGCAGACCGCCGAAGCCCTGATTGCCCTGGCAAACGAACGCGGGGGACACGATAACATCACCGTCGTCTTGCTGGGCGTGCCGCCGGGCAACAAACGGGAAGCCATCGCCTGGGTGCCAGGCTGAAAATGGCCGCAAAAACAACAGCCGCGGCCTTTCGGCTGAAATTCTCGAAAAACCGTTGACGAAATCGGCGTTCTGCTATACAATCACGCCCGCTACGAAACCGAACGGGCCCATAGCGCAGTTGGGAGCGCGTCTCAATGGCATTGAGAAGGTCGGGGGTTCGAATCCCCCTGGGTCCACACAAAACGACAGGACAGGCACTTTGCCTGTCCTGCATCTAAACAGCCAGGACAGGAGTAGTAGGTCATCCCGTCAGCGAGTTGGGAGAGCGAGGTGGAAGCCCAACACAGCGCCCAGCGGGAGCGCATTCCAGACCGAACTCGCCTGTTGTTCCGCAAGGAAGGCTGCGCCGGGGAGCGCGAAGCAATTCGCGGGTAGTCGGCGCCGGGTTTGCCCGTTATAGCATTCAAAGCGGCGCCGCAGCAAATCGTCTGCGTCGCAAACCGGGTGGTACCGCGGAGCGTCCCTTCGTCCCAGTGTGGCGAAGGGCGTTTTCATTTACCGTATCCCAAGCACAAGGAGCGAGAATGACCCAACCGTATTCCCCAAAAGAGATCGAACCGAAATGGCAGGCACGCTGGGAAGCCGATGGCTTATATCACGCTGATATAGACGAGAGCAAACCCAAACATTATGCCCTCACCATGCTCCCCTACCCCAGCGGAGACCTGCACATTGGACACTGGTACGCCATGACCCCTTCCGATGCGCGCGCCCGCTTTATGCGCATGAAGGGTTACAACGTCCTGTTTCCGATGGGCTTCGATGCTTTTGGCCTGCCCGCCGAAAATGCGGCCATCAAGAGCGGTATTCACCCGATGATACGCACCCGCCAGAACATCGAACGCATGCGAAAGCAGCTGCGTTCGATGGGGGCGATGTTCGATTGGCGGCGTGAAATCGTCTCGTGTGAGCCAGATTACTACAAGTGGACGGAATGGTTTTTCATACAACTCTACAAACACGGCCTGGCTTACCGCAAGAAAGCCCCCGTAGATTTTTGCCCCACCTGCAACACCACGCTGGCACGCGAACAGGTGTGGGGTGAAGACCGGCATTGCGAGCGGTGCGGCACCCCTGTCATCAAGAAAGACCTGGAACAGTGGTTCTTCAAGACCACCCGATACGCTGAAGAACTGCTGCGTTACGATGGCATTGACTGGCCGGAGCGTGTGCGTGTGCTGCAAACAAACTGGATTGGCCGCTCGGAAGGCGCTTCGGTGATTTTCAAAACCGAAACCGGCGATGACATCGAAATTTTCACCACCCGCCCCGACACACTCTGGGGCGCGACGTTCATGGTCATGTCGCCAGAACACCCGCTGGTCGAGAAACTGACCACGCCTGAACAGCGCGAAGCAGTGGCAGCCTATCAATTGCAGGCCGCACGGCAGAGCGACATCGAGCGCGAAGCCGCTGATAAAGAAAAAACTGGCGTCTTCACCGGCGGGTATGCCATCAACCCCGTCAATGGTGCGCGCATCCCGGTCTGGATTGCGGATTACGTCCTGATGACCTATGGCACAGGCGCCATTATGGCCGTCCCAGCGCACGATGAGCGCGATTTTGCCTTTGCCCGCAAATACAACCTGCCGGTTATCCCGGTCATTCAACCAGAAAACCAGGTGCCGCTGGATGGCGAGACGATGACCGAAGCCTACACTGGCGGCGGAGTGATGGTTAACTCCGGACCCTTCGATGGAACGAAAGTGAATGACAAGAAAGGCCGCGAAAACCCCGGCATCCTGGCCGTCGCCAAATGGCTGGAGCAAAAGGGCATCGGCAAACTGTCCGTGACTTACAAACTGCGTGACTGGCTGATTAGCCGTCAGCGCTATTGGGGTGCGCCTATCCCGATGATTTACTGCGCTCAGTGCGGCTGGAACCCCGTCCCAGAAGACCAGTTGCCCGTCCTGTTGCCTGAAGATGTCGAATGGCGCCCCACCGGCGAAAGCCCGCTCAAATTCCATCCCACCTGGAAACACACCACCTGCCCTGCCTGCGGCGGGCCGGCCGAGCGCGAAACCGATACGATGGACACATTCATGTGTTCCTCGTGGTATCACCTGGGTTATCTCTCACCCTGGCGCAAAGATGTACCGTTCGATGCGCGTGAATACGACTACTGGATGCCGGTAGATACCTACACCGGCGGCATCGAACATGCCACCATGCACCTGATTTACACACGCTTCTTCCACAAAGCCTTGCGTGATATGGGCATTACACGCGGCAATGAGCCGATGACCCAGCTCCGCAACCAGGGCATGGTGTTGGGCGAAGATGGCGAAAAGATGTCCAAGAGTCGCGGCAACGTGGTGGCCCCCGACGAACTGGTGGAACGCTACGGTGCTGATACCGTGCGCGCCTACCTGATGTTCTTCGCGCGTTGGGAGATGGGCGCGCCGTGGGACAGTCAGGGCATCGAAGGTACGGCGCGCTGGTTGCGGCGGGTGTGGACGCTGTTCACTGACGAAAACCAGCCTGGTACGGCCTCTCCCGAAACACTGCGCCATCTGCGCCGAAAGGTGCATCAGACGCTGCGAAAGGTGACGCGCGACTTCGAGAATTTCGAGTTCAACACCATCGTTTCGGCGCTGATGGAACTGCTCAACGAGATGTACAAAGCTCGTGAAGCCGGCGCCGCCGGTTCTGCTGCCTGGCAAGAAGCGCAAGAACTCTACCTGAAGATGATGGCGCCCGTCACTCCCCACATTGCCGAAGAATTGTGGACGAACGTGCTGGGCAACCCGTACAGCATCCACCTGCAAACGTGGCCTTTGGTGGACGAAGAAGCCGCCAGAGAAGACGAAATCACTATCCCCGTGCAGGTGAACGGCAAACTGCGCGAGCGGGTGGTCGTCCCGGCTGAAGCGTCAGAAGAAGACATCCGCACTACCGCTTTACAGGCCGTTTCTCCCTGGCTGGAAGGCCGCGAACCCAAAAAGGTGATTGTGGTACGCAAGCAACTGGTGAACATCGTCATTTGAACCGGCAAACGACCCGAACGTATCGTTTCCACCCCTCTCCACACCGGAGAGGGGTCTTTTTTTGCTCTTTTCAACATTTTTGTCAACCTTTCATTTTGGTAATCATATTGCAATCTGCCGGTAACTTTCCTGCAATCGAACGAAGAACATCCTGCCTCTACAATGCAAACGTACCCCCATGAGGAAGGCAGTTTGGGCCTGCTGGAGAAGAGAAAAAGCGCGTTGCGCGCCCCCTGTGCTTGCCTCAACCCATTTGCAATCGAAAGGAGAATTTTGTAATGAAAGTCAAGCCCCTGTTTCGTCTCTTGATGACGCTGGCACTGCTGGTTGCCCTTATCGGCGTCGTGCAAAACGCACGAGCCAGCGCCAGTATTCTGACCGAATCTGGCATCTCCATCATCACCCGCGACCTCTCGGTCTGGAACGCCACCTACTTCGGTTATGTCAATGCCAGCACCTACGAACGATGGCAATTCAACTTCACCGAAACGCACTCCTTTAAAGTGACGGTGACCCCCATCAGCGGCGACCTGGTGCCGTTACTGACCCTGCTGGATTCTGACGGCGGACAAATCGCCCAGTCTACCGGCTCACTGACCTACACCCTGCCCTCCGGAAGTTACGCCATCCAGATTCAACCATCTTCCGGCAGCGGTTACTACATGATGACCTTCCGTGAAATGGAAGGAACCCCCACCACCCCCATTCCAACGGAAACACCTGCTCCCACCGAAACACCCGCTCCCACTGAAACGCCCATCCCCACCGAAACACTGCCTGCCGCGCCTTCGGTTTCGACCGTCGTTCTGCCCGTCCGCATCCAGGTCGGACAAACTTCAACCGCCACCGTCAGCCTGCGAAACATCCCGGCTGGCGGCTATACCAGCGCAGAGTTCACCTGTTCGTTTGACCCAACCCTGGTTTCGGTCAGCAATCTCGTCATTGGCGGGCTGTTTGGAAGCGACCCGGTTTCGGCAGTGAGCGGTCCGCAAGGCGGAAATCTGATCGTAGCAATTGCCGGCAGCAATGGGCAGAGAGCCTCCACCGATGGCGCAGTCTTCACGTTCGATATTCTCGGCCTGCAAGCCGGGCAGACGGCCATCGTCTGCACGGCACGCATCTCGACCGGCACGGGTGTGCTGACCTCGATTGCCCATACTGGCGACACGCTGACGGTTGTTCAGGAAGGCACGGAAACGCCCGCACCTACCGAGACCCCTGCTCCTACCGAAACGCCTGCACCCACTGAAACACCTGCGCCTACTGAAACACCTGCGCCTACCGAAACGCCTGCGCCTACCGAAACACCTGCGCCTACCGAAACACCTGCACCCCAGAATGGAACTGTTTCCGGGCGGGTCTTCGCAGGCAAGCCGGTACTGGTCGTCCTCACCCGTGCGGACAATTCCGTTGCCGGCTCTACCCTTGCCAATGCTGATGGCTCGTTCAGCCTGAACGTGCCTGCCGGAACTTACAAAATTTTTGCCGGAGCAATTGGCTTCCTGGGCGCGGAGGCCACCATCACCTTGTCGGAAGGCGGCAATGTAACGATGCCTGACATCACACTGCTGGCCGGTGATATTGACAATAACAACGTCATTGACCAATTCGATGCAATGACAATTGGCATGAACTACAACGCCAGCGCGCCGGAAGCCGCCGACCTGAACAACGATGGCGTTATCAATGTACTGGACCTGGAGTTGTTGGCCCGCAACTACCGTGCTACCGGGCCACTGACGTGGCAATAGCGTCACACATCCACAGAGGGGGCGCGCCACATTGCGCGTCCCCTCTCCGCCTGAATGGAGTCTGGGTATGAAATCCTGGTTTGCGTTCTTCGCTGTCATCATGGCTTGTTTTTCGCTTTTTGGCTCCGCGCACGCACAGACTGCCGAACGCATCTGGCTGGCAGCCCACACCACATCCTACAAAACCGGAGATACGGTGATAGTCACCGTCCAGGCTGTTTCGGCCACGCCCATTCAGGGCTTCACCTTTCAGATTCGCTACGACCCCTCCTGTCTGCGTCCGGTGAACGCTGCCAGCCCGGTACCTGGTATGAACGGCCTGCCTCTGCCCCAATTGAGCGGTCAGGTAGATGGTTCTTACGCCAGCACTACACCGCAACTGGTCAATGGCGTGCTGGCCGAGGTGCGCTTCACGGCTTTACGAGGCTGTGAAACCCAACTGCTTCTGGAAAGCGCCGCGCTCGCCATTCGCAACCAATCGGGCTTTGCCGCGCCGCTTCCTGGCATCACGCTCGACCAAACGCCCCTGACGCTCTCGGTGAGCATGGAACAAGGCGGCGCACAAGCCTTTCAGCCAATAGCAGGTTCGATTCTGCCGCTCGACCCGCCTGCCTTACCCCAAAAATCGCTGCCCGGCTGGGTCGTTGGGCTGGTTTCAACCCTGCTGAGCGGTAGCATGTTGGGCGCCTGGCTCCTGTTACGGCGAAAACCCACGCCTGCCCCTCGGCAACAAATCGCATCCCGCCTTCCGCGCGTTCAGATAAAACGCGGCTCACTGGCCGGGCAGAGTTTCTCGCTTCAGCGCGTGCCATGCCTTATCGGCAATCACCCTCGTAACGACATCTGTCTCAACGATGCCGGCATCAGTGAACACCATGCCAGAATTTTCATCAGCAACAACGCCTACTACCTGACCGATTTGGGCGGCGGCACATTCATCAACGGACAGCCCGTACGGCGCACCTCGGCCCCGCTCAAACCGGGCGATGTGGTGCGACTGGGTAAAAGCGCGCTGTTCGTATTCGAGGTGTAGTTCTCCTGGCGTATCCCTATGAACCCCAAACCCTTTCTCCGCTTCCTGGTGCTGCTGTTCCTGCTGGCGGCCTTCCTGCCAGTTCTCAGCGCGCACGCCCGAATCGTCGAAAACCCACCAGTTCGGTTCTTTCAACTGCCCTGGGAACAGGGCAAAGCCTGGGTGGCGCTCGATGGCTTCGATAATGGCTTCAAACGCCCGCGCAGCAGTCCTCACCACTATACCAACGGCGGTGCGGTAGATTTCGCGCCCTACAACGGCATTCGGCGCGGGGTAGATACTTCGCGTTTCTGGGTAACAGCAGTGGCCGCCGGAAAGGTCACCGAAGTCGGCTGGTGTCATCTCAAACTCGACCATGGCAACGGATGGACTTCGGAGTATCAATTTATCGCCAATATCCTGGTCAAAGCAGGCGATAGCGTTTACCGCAACCAGAAATTGGCCGTCATTGCGGATGGCGTCCGCCAACCCTTCTGCATCCCTCACGTCGAGGACGAAATTCCACACCTGCACTTTTCCTTGCGCCCTACCATGCGAAACGTCACCTTCGCTGGCTGGCTGGTCGAATATGTCCCCCTCTTGAATTGGACGACTTTCACCAAAGGAGGTGTCAAAGTTGGCTCGTACCGCCCACTCATGAACCTGCCCGACCTGCTCATTCTGCTGCGCCAGCCAATTGCGTGGAACACACTTTACGATGGCAGCGTGGACGAGCTCTTGTATGAACGCTGGCCGCTCGAACTCAACACGTCAACCACCTTCACTGTCACCGTAACGCCACAAACAAACGGCCTCTCCCTGTTGATACTGCTGCTCGATGGCAATGGCAACGAACTGACTCGCAGTACCACCGGCAGCCTGAAAACCACCCAGCCAGCAGGAAGTTACTTCGTCCAGATTCAGCCGCAGAGCGGACAGGGGCTATATCAACTGGTCGCCGTGAAAGAAGAGAGCCCCCTGCCTGCCGGCCCCTACGTCTACACCGAACCGGCTTCCCCCACAATTGACGTGGGGCAGGCAATGTTGACCACCGTTGGCCTGCGAAACGTCCCGGTCGAAGGCTTCTCCAGCACCGAATTTACCTGCACCTACGACCCCGCCCTGGTAACCATCAGCCAGATTCAACCAACCAACCTGTTCGGCCCCGACCCTGCCATCGCCATTAACGGCCCGAGCCAGGGGACATTCATCGTCGCCATTGCCGGAAGCAAAGGTAACCGTGCAGTAACGAGCGGCCCGGCCTTCACCTATCTCGTCGAAGGGATACAGGCCGGAGAAACCACGCTGGAATGCCGCGCACGCATATCAAAAGGCGATGGCCTCTTGACCCCTATTGAATACATCCCTGCCCAACTCATCATTCGCCCACAGACTCCACTCCCTACGGCCACCCCGGTCAACTGGCCGACACCCATGCCTGAACCAACCCAAACACCCACAAATCATCTGTCTCCAACCTCCACGCCAACCCAATCCCCAACGCCTGAAGCCTCTCTCACGCCGTCCCCTGGCACCTCGCCTACCCCTGAATTTACGGCTACCCCAGCCGCCTCACCAACCGTCTCACCTGCTGTTCCTGGCACACTAACGGGCCAGGTACAGGCCGGCAAACCCGCTACCGTGCGCCTGTACGATAACAACACGCTCGTGGCCGCCACCCTGACCAATTCCGATGGAACTTTCCGCATCCAGGCACGTGCTGGCTTCTATACCGTAGTTGCAACCGCCAGCGGATACCTGAATGTACAGGGGAGCGCCTTGCTTACAGCAGAACAGGAAACAGCCATGCCACGTGTGACATTATTGGCTGGCGATATTGACGGCAACAACGTCATTGACCAGTTTGACGCCCTGACAATTGGCATGAATTACAATGCCGCCGCGCCTGGCGCCGCCGACCTGAACAACGATGGCACCATCAACGTGCTGGACCTGGAACTTCTGGCGCAAAATTACCGCAAAACCGGACCAGGCCGCTGGCGCTAAACGGCCTACTCGCAAATTCGGCCATCCCACATCTTATAGTGGAGACAGCTTGTATGAGTTGTCTCCACTGCAGTTTTCTGTACTACAAACTAAAACCTGCCGTAAAGCCCTTGAAAGAAGCGCCGCACATCACAGGTTTCAACCTTTCATTTGGGCTTAGCTCTCCTTATCAGTTCTTTTGCGAGTCAGTTGTTTATATTTACACACAATTATCTTGCATGTATAATCTCGGTATCATCCTTTCATGCTCTAACCAGGTGAGAAACTCATGGCGCTGCGCGGTAATCTTCGAGATTTTACAGTAACGCAATTATTGAATCTCATCAATCTGGCCCACAAAACGGGGACATTGGTGATTGAAGCCCCCTCCGATGCCGCACGAGTATCGTTTCGAGATGGTAAACTGGCCTACGCACAAATTGGACAGGAAGATGGCCGCCTGGCAACGATATTGCACCGCGCCAACAAACTGACAACCGGTCAATTGCGCGCCATCCAGACCCGCGCCGCGCACGTCAGCGATAAGGAACTTGGCTTACTGCTCATCAACGCCGGTTACATGACGCAAGATGACATTCTCACCTCGCTGCAATCGTATTTTACCGACGTGGTACGACGGTTATTCACCTGGGTAGAAGGTAGTTTTCGCTTTGAGAACGACCTGATGCCGCCCGAAGACCGCATTACCGTTCGGCTTGACCTGGAAAACCTCATCATTGAAGGGGCGCGGCAGCTGCGCGAATGGGAACAATTACAAGACGAAATTCCCAGCCTGGATATGGCGCTCAAGTTCATCGAACGTCCTGGAACGTCAATGCAAAAAATGAATCTGAGCGTTGAGGAGTGGCGTGTTGTTTCTTATATCAACCCACGCAACACCATTCGGCAAATTGCCGCGGCCGCCAAAATGAGCGACCTGGAAATCCGGCGGATTGTGTATGGCCTGTTGCAGGCCGGGCTGGTCGAGGTCGTCCGCCCCGATGGCGCCCCGGTCACTGCCGAACGCGCCCGTCCGCAAGTCACAGTGCAAAACCGCGAAGAACAAAAATCACTTGTCAATCGCTTAATCACGCGCATCCGCTCTATCTAAAAAATCTTTTTTGGGTGAGGCATTATGCAGACCGTAAAAATGGTGGTCACTGGCCCGTTCAGCGCCGGCAAGACGGAATTTATCCGCTCCGTGAGTGAGATTGATGTCGTCTCCACGGAACGGAAAATCTCATCGGATTCGGAGCGCGCCGTCAAAACCGCAACCACAGTGGCGATGGATTTTGGCCGCATCACGGTAGATGAAGACCTGGTTCTCTACCTGTTCGGCACGCCAGGGCAAAAGCGCTTCGACTTCATGTGGGAAATCCTGTCTGAAGGGATGCTGGGCTTCATCGTCATGGTAGATAGCACCCGCCCGGAAACCTTCCGTGAAGCACGTTCGATTTTGGAAACCTTCCGTGCCTATGCGCCCACGCCCTACGTGGTCGCTGCCAACAAACAGGATATGCCCGACGCGTGGGACATCGAAGACATGCGACACGCCCTGCGGCTGGATGGCAAAGTCAAACTCCTGCCGTGCGTAGCCAGCGACAAAGCCGCCGTCAAAAACGTCCTGCTCGAACTGCTCTATAGCATTTTGGCTGAGATGGATGGCGCAGACAAATAACCTGCAGCGAAGACCAACGTGTCATCAATCACTACTGACCAGGGCATCGTTCACTATGAGGTCTATGGGCGCGGTCGGCCAGTCATTCTGTTACACGGCTGGCTCGGCTCGTGGGGGCTTTGGCAAGAGACCATGGCCTATTTAGGCCGCTATTATCGCACCTATGCGCTCGATTTTTGGGGCTTCGGCGAATCGGGCAAAAAACGCGAGACCTACGCCGTACAAGACTTCGTCAGCCTGGTAGACCAGTTCATGGAACGGCTGGGCATTGTCAGCGCGCCACTGGTGGGCCACAGCATGGGAGGCACGGTAAGCCTCTCGGTCGCCATTCAATACCCACAGCGCGCCGCCAAAGTGGTCGTCATTGGCTCGCCCATCGTTGGCAGTTCTCTGGCAATTCCCCTGAAATTGGCTGGCTATCGCTTCATCGCCTTTGTGCTGTTCAACATGATGTGGGCTTTCCGCGCCGGAATGCGGGTGGCTTCTCCATTTATTTGCGGCGACCCTCGCTTTCCCGAAATGATGGACAAAGACCTTTCCCGCACCACGCTGGAATCGTTCCTGCTCAGCATTGCATCCCTGCGGCGCACCGACCTGCGTCCGCTCTTGCCGCAAATCAAAATCCCCGTGATGGGCATGTATGGCGACCGTGATAACATCGTCCATCCGCGCCAGTGGCAACCACTCTTGCAGGGCATTCCCCATGCCAAAATTGTCCGCTGGGAGCGCGCCCAGCACTTCGTCATGCTCGATACTCCGCAAGATTTCATGGAAAAATTGAAGGCATTTCTTGATGAGGAAGCGAAACCAACCTGATGACCGCGACCCAATTGTATTATCCTGACCGGATGGGAAAAATCATCCTCCAGGCGATGGAAGAAATTCTGGGGCGAAACGGCTTGAGCGCCATCCTCAACCTGGCATCTCTGACGGATTTAAACCACTGCGTTTCTCAGCAAGAATACAATCAACCGCTTTCCTTTCAGGCCATCAGCGGGATTCACAGCGCGCTGGAGCGCTTTTACGGGCCGCATGGCGGGCGCGGCGTAGCTCTGCGAATTGGCCGCGCCTGCTTCGAGCGCGGCTTGCGTGAATTTGGTGATGCCTACGGCTTTACCGACCTGGCATTCCGCCTGCTCCCGCTCCAAACCCGTTTTGAGACGGGTGCTTCGGCTTTGGCCTCGCTCTTCAACAAACACAGCGACCAGCGCGTCCGCCTGCAACACGAGGAGAAATTCCTGCTGTGGCACATCGAACGTTGTCCCCTGTGTTGGGAACGCTCCACCGACAGCCCCACGTGCCAAATGGCGGTGGGCCTGTTGCAAGAATCGCTCTACTGGATGAGCGGTGGCAAAATTTACCATCTCGAAGAAATTGCCTGTCTGGCCTGTGGCGATTCTGCGTGTACAATCAGAATAGAAAAAATGCCCCTGAGTTGATGTATGCTGAAAATCATCTTGCAGGCCCCACGCAAAATTCCTCCCTTCAACGTGCCAGCGCGCGACCTCGCCATTCAGGCGCAACCGCTCTGGCTGTGGCAAAAGAACATCCTGGCACCCTACACCACCCGCGAGCTAGAACTTGCGCCAAATCAGCGCCTTCCCCTGTTGCGAGAGCCGATGCTGGTCTACCGCGATAACCTGTTCTTCGATGAATACTACCTCGCCGAATTCATCGCCCAGGCCAAAAAGCGCGGACGTCCGGTACGCGCAGCCTTCTCGCTTGATGACCCCGCCTTTCGCGAACACGCCTTGCCGCTTTCCGTCTCTTACACTCCGGCAGGACACCTCTACCTGGCCGATTTGTGGTACTATCCCAACGGTCCAGAAGCCGATGTAGACCCTCTCTTGATAGACATGCAGTCCAAAGAAGTGGGGTATTACCATGTCCCCACCTATATGGCCGACCAGCGCGGCGACCTGGTGTATCAGGTGCCGCGCCGCGCCATGATGGCAATTGACTGCTGGACGCACGTATTTATTGCAGATACCGTTTTCGGCCTGTTTGCACGCGGCCTGCGGTTCGAAACCCGCCTGAACAACGACCTGGCGTTCAAGCTAAAAATTCTAGCCACCGCGCTTTACGAAGGAAAACAACTGCTGGAATGCTCGGCACTGGTCAAGATCGGCAAAAACTGTGTGATTGACCCGACAGCAATCATCCACGGACCCACCACCATCGGGGATGGCGTCACCATCAATGCCGGCGCAGTCATCGAAAACTGCACCATCGGCGATAATGTCAACATTTCGCAGGGTTGTCAGTTGATGCTCTCGGTCGTGGGAAACAATGCCTTCTTGCCGTTTCGTGCCTCACTGTTTATGACCACCATTATGGACAATTCGATGGTGGCACAAAACACCTGTCTGCAAATGTGCGTGGTGGGGCGCAACACCTTCATCGGAGCCGGCTCGACCTTTACCGATTACAATCTCATCCCCTCTCCCATCAAAGCATTGGACGGGCGAAACGAACTGAAACCATCCAACCGCCCCGTCCTGGGCGGCGCCGTCGGTCACAACTGCCGCATCGGAGCAGGGATGATTGTCTTTCCGGCACGCACCATCGAATCGGATGTCGTCCTGGCCGCTTCCAAAGACCGGCGCATCATTGACCGGGACGTAAAATATGAAGACAGCGACCACCACAAGATGCGTAATGCCAGCGCACACGTGCGCCTGTACCCACGTGATGATAAAGAAGACGAACTTTTAGAATCGTGGTAGTTCATGGATACTTTTGCATTCATCATTCACCCGATTGACCCCAAACGTGATGTCAGCCGAAAATACCCTCTGTTAGGAAAACTTCTCACCGAACAACAGATAAACTTCTTTTCCACCTTCTTCCCTCCGGTTTATGTTTCTGAAATTGAAGGCATTGTCTCGCAAGCCACCGGCAAAGAAATCAAAGGCTGGTTCGTTGCCTGTCCATACACACCCAAAAGAATGCTGGAGTTGCCGGAAAAAACAGTCTATCGAAAAATCATCGAAACCGGACACCTGGCCGAACGCTTAGGCGCAAAAATTTTAGGCCTGGGCGCATTCACTTCGGTCATCGGAGATGCTGGATTGACAGTTGCCCGCGCGCTCGACATTCCAGTGACGACAGGTGATGCTTACACCATCGCGATTGCGGTCGAATCCATCAAAAAAGCGGCAGAAATCATGGACATTCCGCTTGCTTCGGCCTGTGCTGCGGTGGTTGGGGCCACTGGTTCGATAGGAAAAGTGTGTACAGAACTTCTCGCAGATGAGGTAGGTGAGTTATACTTAATAGGACGCCGCACCGAGGCGCTGGAAGCCTTACGTGAACGCTTGCAGCCTGCCTCCAAAGCCCAACTGCATACCAGCACTTCGATGGAGACTCTGAGACGGGCGCAACTCATCCTCACCGTAACCAGCGCCCTCCATGATGTCATCCATCCTGAAAACCTGATGCCCGGTGCTGTAGTGTGCGACGTGGCGCGCCCCCGCGATGTATCTGCAATGGTGGCAGCGGCGCGCAATGATATATTAGTGATTGACGGCGGCATGGTGGACGTTCCTGGCCCCGTTGATTTCCACTTTAACTTTGGCTTTCCGCCAGGCAAATCATACGCCTGCATGGCCGAAACGATGGCGCTTGCGCTGGAAGGCCGCTTCGAGGATTACACACTTGGAAAAGAAATCAGCCGCGCGCGCGTAGAAGAAATCACCCAAATCGCCGCCAAACATGGCTTTCGCCTGAGCGGTTTTCGCTCCTTCGAGCGCGCGGTCACTCCAGAACAAATCGAAGCAGTGCGCCGCAACGCCCAAAAAGCGCGGCGCCAATCATGATGGGAGGCTCGTTATGGGAAAAGCCCGCCTGTTGATAGTCGAGGACGATGTCGACATCTCCACCATGCTGAAAATCTACTTCAGCGGGTTAGGCTACGATGTGGACACGGCCATGCGCGGTTCCGATGCGCTGGAAAAAACCAGGCACGCCTTGCCGCACCTGATTGTGCTGGACATCATGCTGCCCGATATTGACGGCTACGAAGTCTGCCGCACCCTGCGCATGAACACACGCACCAGCCACATCCCCGTCATCTTCCTCACCCAAAAAGACGAACGCAGTGACCGCCTGCATGGCCTGGAGCTGGGCGCCGATGACTACATCACCAAGCCGTTCGACATCGAGGAACTGAAACTACGCGTCCAGGGCGCCATCCGCCGCTCCGAACGCGAAAGCCTGACCGACCCGCGCTCCGGCTTACCGGCGGGACGGCTTATTGAAGAGCAGTTACGCAAAATCATCCGCGAAACCGGATGGGCTTTCCTCGATATTCGCATCAACCACTTTGAAGCATTCAAAGATGTGTACGGCTTCGTGGCGGGGGATGATGTCTTGCGCTTTACGGGCATGTTAATCGGCGAAGTGCTGGATGAACTCGGCACCCCTGCCGATTTTGTCGGCCATGCTGGCGGTGATAATTTCGTTGTCATCACTACCGAAGGCGCATCGAGCCAGGTCAAAACCCGTCTCAAAGAACGTTTTGCCGAAGAAGTTCAAACTCACTATAACTTCATAGACCGTCAGCAAGGGTTCATTTTGGCGCCCGGCCCCGACGGACAAACCGAACAATTCCCTCTCATGACGCTGGCGATTGGTCTGGTCTCGCCTTCGCAGACGTCGTTTGCCGATATTCGTGAAATTACGGAACTGGCTGCCGAAGCACGGCGACAAGATGCCGGCACAGCAACCAGAGAGTAAGCAGGAGTACGCTTCCTCATGCCGTCAGGCCCAATTCTCCTGAGCACGGGCTTTCTCTTACTCGGACTGTCTTTTGTGCTGATAGTCTGGGCGCTTTTGCGTTTCATCGTGCCAAAAGTGCGGCCATCGTTTGTGCAAACAGCACAACCGGCATTTTTGCAACAAAAAACACATACCGACGCCATCCTTGTCGTCGAAACCGGCGGGCGATTGCGCTACATCAATCCCCAGGCAAGAGAGTGGTTTGACCTGTATGAAGGAGAAACGCCCCATTTGGAACGGCTGGCGCGCCGCGTTCGTCCAACCGAAAGCTTTCTGGAACTGTGCGCTGCAGAAGGTCAGGCACGTTTTTCAGTGAATGGCAAACTGGTTGATGCCGTTTCGTACCGCATACCGGGAACAGCGCCAGCCACCCTGCTGGCCCTTCGCCGCGTGGAAAATTCTCTGGGACTGGGAGACACCACCAAAGGCGAGAACATTCCAGGCATTGCCCTGCAAACAGTTACAGAATTCGGGCAGGCGATTGCAAGCAGCCTGAGCCTGGAAGCCACCATCCAGGCAACGCTCCTAAACGTCGAACGATTGGTGGCGACAGATTTCCTGGAATTGAAAATTTGGGATGAGAATAGCAAAGCGCTGGTCATTTACCGTCTCAGTGAAACAACCGGCGCTGCACGCACACTCCAGCGCGAAAACAAAAGCCAGTTTGGAGAATACGCCGGGTTCCTGGTTTCCCAACGCAAAGAACTGTTTATCCGCGATACGCGTGCCCCCAACGAAGTGCGCTATGACCCATTTGGAAGCCGGGTGCCACCCATGGGGTCTTACATTGGTCTGCCCTTGATTGCCTATGGAGTGTTGGTCGGCACCCTGGAAGTGGGCGTCATTCCTTCCAACGGATTCTCGAACGACGACGTGAACGTTCTGCAACTCATCAGCGGACAGGCTGCGATTGCGTTGCGAAATGCCGTGCTATACGAAAAACAACAGCGCTGGAACGCGCAATTGCTTGGACTGACTCATCTTTCGCAGACGGTCGGCTCTCTGCGCGATTTTAAAGACCTGTTCTCACGCCTGGTGGGTGGGCTTTCGCCCCTGTTTAATGTCGAAATGCTGGGGTTTTTGCTGTACGACGAACAGCGCCATGTGCTGGAAGGACAAACCCCTTTTCACGGCTTGCCAAACAACATCGTCCAAATTTATAAAACCACCATCCGCCCGAATAGCCCGGCAGAAGAACATATCAACAGCCAGAAAACGCTCACGACCGCAGATGCCAGCCAGGACCCGGTATGGGCCGAGTTGGGGTTGCAAGACCTGGCCCAGGCCGCTTCGATGCGTGATACGACCCTGATTCCTTTGCTTTCTGCCGGACGGTTTTTGGGTTATTTGCAACTGTCCAACCAGCGGCAGGGAAATCAGTTGCTTTCGCAGGACGATTTTCGTCTGTTAAACCTGGTTGCCAACCAGGTCGCGGCCATCATTGACAATGCACTCCTCGTTCAGCAAGCGCGTCAACGCAATCAACGTGCCGAATCATTGCGCCGGATTGCCAGCCTGGTAAGCTCGAACGCCACGCTGGATGAAATCATCACTTATTCTTTGAAAGAAGTCATGCAACTCCTCCAGGCAGAAGTCGGCGCGGTTTTCCTGTTTGATGAAGAATCAGGGGTCATGCGCGCCCACCTGCCCTCGGTGATTGGCGTTCCACAAGAACTGCTCAATACACTCTCGCGGATTGTGGTCAAACCCTCCAACTACCGGCTGACGGTAGCCGGAAGCCAGCGGCCGTTCCTTTCGGGCAATCTTTCCAAAGACCGGCGCGTTTTACCGTTTTATCAGGCAATGGTTCGCCGTCTATCGCTGGAATCGGCGATTGCCGTGCCACTCATCGTGCGCGGACAGGGGATTGGCGAGATGATGCTTGGCGCACGCCGTGAAGAGCTGTTCGGTCCGGCCGATTTGCAAATTAGCTTCACCGTTGCCAGCCAGATAGCAATTGCCATTGAAAATGCGCGCCGCACAAACGAGACGCAGGAATCGCTTCGCCGCCGTGCCACGTTCCTGACGACACTGGCGCGCATCGTGCGCGAATTGAACACGGCAAGCAGCCTCAAAGAACTGATGCGGGTAGTGTATGAAGAAAGCCTGCGGGTTAGCCAGGCCGAATGTGGGAGTGCGGTGCTGTACGAACCCGGACATACTGAAGCAGAAACCGCTCCCGTCTTGTTCTTTTTAGGGCATCCTGCCAGTGAAACCTCTACCGCGTTGGTCAAGCAAGCGCGCCTGAGCAAGCAACCAGTGGTAGTCGCAGAATTTAATGAGCAATCTGCCCCTCCTCATACGAGCGTTCGTTCTGCACTGGCGGTTGCACTCTCCTACCAGGATGAAACTTTTGGTTTTATCGAGCTCCACGCGCAGCAAGCAGGTCATTTTGATGAAACACGCGCCGAAATCATTAAGACAATTGCTGTGCAAGGCGCAATTGCGCTGCAATCGGCATTCAGCCAGCGCGAACAGCGCAACCGTATGGAAACGCTCCGACGACGGGCCGAAGCCTTCAATCAACTTACCGAAACGATGAAACAACTGCGCGCCAGTCCTGCGCTCGCAACATCTCTGGAACTCCTGGCGCAAAGCATTCAAAAGGCCACACCGTTCAACACGGTGCTGATTAGCTTGAACGATTTAGAAACCAAACTGTTAACACGCGTCGCCGCGGCCGGCATAGACAAAGAAACGTTTGCCCGCATTCAGACACAACAACAGACGTGGACGAGTGTGGCGCAATGGATGAAACCGGAATTTGAAATCAACAGCGTTTATTTCATTCCAACAGAACAAGCCCGCGCCCTGACAAGCAATCTCCAGGCTATCACCCCGCCGCAAGAAGCAGAGCGCACCCCCAACGCCTGGAAACCGGAAGACATGCTGCTCATCCCGATTTATGACCAGGATGAGCGTCCACTGGGACTTATCAGCGTAGATACGCCGCGCGATGGAATGCGCCCGGATGCCGTAACGCTCGAAACTCTCGAAGCGTACGCAGCACAGGCCGCTGTGATAATTATGAACGGACGCGCTCTGGAATCAGCAGAAGAACGCATTCAGGCCTACTCGGCAGAAGTAGGGCGCGCAAAGAAACTCCTGACCTTCAGTCAGCGCAGTCTGCCCATTTTGTTACACAAAGACCTGGACCACACAATCGCTGTGGCGAATCTGGCCCACCGCGCTCAACACATTCGCGCCGGCTTGCAGTTGACCGAAGCCATTAGCCGGCAGTTTGACCTGGCCTCTGCCCTGATGACCCTTGGTCAGCAAGTGTTGAGCAGTTTCGACATGTCTACCTCCCTGATAGCACGCGAAACGAGCGATGGCCCACGCATTGTGTATGTTCTTGGCAACGTGCCGCCTGGCGCCAACCCGCAAAGCCTGTTCGGTCAACGAAACCCCCTGCGCACCTGCCTGCAAACCGGCGAAACCCTGCTCTCCATCAACATTGATGAAGACGGAACCTGGCACGATACCCCCTTCCTGACCGTTCTGCGCGCCAAATCCTTCATCGCCATTCCCATCATCATCAAACAAAAACCGATTGCGGCTTTGCTGGCGGTCAATACCGAACCAATGCCCGCTATCTCCGCCGAAGACCGGCAAATCTACTTACAGATAAGCCGGCAAATTTCGATTATTCTGCAAAACATCAGCCAGCTCAACGAAACCCGCCAGCGGCTGGAAGAAGTGAACCTGCTACTGGATTTCAGCCGCCAATTGAGCGGCTTGACCCCCAACCGAATTCTGGAATCGCTGCTTCAGAGCGCTCTACGCGTGGTCAAAGTTGCCCACGCCGGGGTTGTCTTCCAATGGGACCCACACGAAGAGGCGCTGGTGCCGGTTGCAGCCATGAATTACGTGGATGATGAAATCATTTTAGAGATTAAGTATCATCTCAACGAAGGGTTGCCAGGCCGCGTTTTTGCAGAAAAACAACCCCGCCGCATAGACGAAATCAACTTTGCGAATGAATACAACCTTTCCGCTGAAAATCTCCTGAAATACCAAAAAGCCTGCGGCGGGCGAGTGTCTATTTCCTGCATGCTTATTCCCATCCAGACCGGTTCACAAAACATCGGCGTCCTGTTGCTGGAAAATTTCAACACGCCCGCGGTCTTTCGCCCAGAAGACGAAGCCCTTTTACTCTCGCTCACCCAGCAAGTGGCCTTATCACTGGAAAACGTGCGTCTGTTACAGACCACACAGGAACGCACCGGCCAATTGCAGGCGCTCAACTCAGTGGCTGCAACGCTCACTTCAAGCCTGCGGCGCGAAGAACTGCTCGCCTCGCTGCTCGACCGCATGAAGACGGTCGTTCCCTACGACACGGCGACGCTCTGGCTGCGCTCCGATGGAAAACTGGTGATAGCCGAAGCACGCGGCTTCGATGATGCCGAAGAACGCAAGGGGTTGAGTGTCGAAATCGAAGACAGCATGTCGTTCGGTGAGATGATTCGCACCAACAAACCGATTGTGGTTGGTGACGTGCGTAACGACCCACGCTTTGCCAGCCTGACCGAGGCAACGCGGTTCTCCTGGCTGGGCGTTCCGCTGATTGTCAAAGAGCAAGTGATTGGCGTGGTGGCGCTCGAAAAAGCCGAAGCGAACTTCTACGAAAATGAAATTGTGCAACTGGCAACAACTTTTGCCAGCCAGGCCGCCGTCGCCATTGATAACGCCACTCTGTTCGAGGAATCAATTCAGCGGGCCGCAGAACTCAACGAACGCTCTCAGCGCCTGGCGCTGCTCAATCAGTTCTCCGCAGAACTGGCTCGTTCGCTCAACGCCGACGAGGTTCTGCCGCTTACGGCCAGGCAACTGATGACCGCCATGCGTGCGGAACGGGCCATGATTTTACAACTGCAGCAAGACAAGCGCGCCCTCTTGCTGGCGCTTCTGCCCGAAGAACTTGGACGCCCTACCCTCTATCGCAACATTCCGGAACCTCCCGCACTCACCCACATCCGTGAATCACTCACCGTCTACGTCAGCGAAGATGCCCGTCTGGATACGCAACTGGCGACGCTTTCCGAGTTCCTGGAAGACACCGCCTCGCTCATGATTGTGCCTATTTTCAGCACGCAGAACCGCTATGTCGTCGTCATCCAAAGTCGGGAGTTCGGTCATTTCAAATCTACGGAAATTGACCTTGCACGCACCATCAGCAACCAGGCCGCTATCGCGCTGGAAAACGCCGACCTGTACCAGTCTACCCGCGCAACGGCAGAGCGGCTGAAAATCCTGAACCAGGTTTCGTTTGAAATCGGTGCGAGCCTGAACGCAGATGACATTTATCGCGCTGTCCATCAGGCCGCCGCCAAACTCATGCCGGTAGATGCCTTTGTGGTAGCCCTGCATGATGAAGAATCAAACGAAGTGGACAACGTATACATCGTGGATATGGGTCAGCGCATTTCCAGCGTGCGCCTGCCCTTTGGGCAAGGACTGGTTGGACAGGTGATTGCCAGCGGAAAACCCATCGTAATCATGCAAGCACACGAGGCCGAAGAACGCGGCGGTGTTACCGTTGGTGAAAAAGGTACCCCCCACTCCATCATCGTCGTACCCATGATTTCCGGCGGCAAAACCATAGGCGCTATTTCGGCGCAGAGTTATCAATCCAACGCATATAGCGAAAACGACCAGCAAATCTTAAGCACATTGGCAAACCAGGCCACAATTGCCCTGCAGAACTCGCGCTTGCTCAGCGAGACCAAACAATTCGCACTCACCCTCGAACAACGCGTCATCGAACGCACCGCTGAACTGGAGCGCGAACAACGCAACACCGAAACCTTATTGCGCATTTTGACCGAAGTCTCCGCCAGCCTCGACCTCGACCGCGCCCTCAGCCGCACACTTTCGCTTCTGAACGAAGCCATCGGAGCCGAACAAGGCACCATCATGCTCCTGCACCCCGAAGATAACATGCTTCACTACCGCGCCGGCTACGGTTATGTAACACAAGACGCCGGACGCAAAGCCTCCTCTTTCAAACTCAAAGTGGGTGAAGGCCTGGCCGGATGGGTCGTCAAGCATCGCCAGCCAGTGTTGATTGATGACCTGTATCTGGACCCGCGCTGGGTCATCTCGCAAAGTTCACAAGACCATCGCAGCGCTATCGTTGCTCCGCTCATTGTCGGTGAAGATGTTATTGGCGCCATCATGGTCTTCCACCGCAAGGTTGGCTTTTTCAACGAAGACTCGCTTGAAATGGTGCGGGCGATTGGCGCTCAGGTGGCAATTTCGATTAACAACGCGCAGCTCTATGAACTCATCCGTGACCAGGCCGAACGACTGGGAGCAATGCTGCGCTCGCAACAAATGGAAGCCAGCCGCCAGACCGCCATCCTCGAAGCAGTGGCCGATGGCGTGCTGGTGACCGACCCGTCTAACAAAATTTCGTTCGTCAACGCTTCAGCCCAGCGCATTCTGGCGCTGCCTGCCGACAAGGTGATTGGCAAACCAGTGGAAAACTTCTCCGGCCTGTTTGGCAAATCCACCCAAACGTGGGTGCGTGTGGTGCAGGATTGGTCGAACCACCCTGAACAGCATCACGCTGGAGAAATGTATGCCGAACAAATCAACCTGGAAAGCGGGCAGGTCGTCCTGGTTCACCTTTCGCCGGTCATCTGGCAAAAAGAATTTCTCGGCACCGTCTCCATTTTCCGCGATATTACGCACGAAGTCGAAGTAGACCGGCTGAAATCGGAATTCGTCGCAACGGTCAGCCACGAGCTCCGCACGCCCATGACCTCCATTCGCGGCTATGTGGATATTCTGCTGATGGGCGCCGCCGGGGCGTTGAACGAAAACCAGGCACATTTCCTGCGCATCGTCAAGAACAACACCGAGCGGCTGAACATTCTGGTCAACGACCTGCTGGACGTCTCCCGCATCGAGGCCGGGCGCGTTTCACTCACCCTGCAACCGCTCGACCTGACCGAAATTGTGAGCGAAGTGGTCGAACGCTTCGTCAAGCGCGCACAAGATGACCAAAAACCGATGGAGATCTCTTTTACCGTCGAAGATGGCCTTCCACGCGCGATGGCAGATACCGAGCGCATTCGCCAGGTGATTGACAACCTGGTCGATAACGCCTACCACTACACGCCTGCCGAGGGCAAAATTCAGGTCCATTTACGCAAAAACGACGGCATGGTGCAGATTGACGTGAAAGACACCGGCATTGGCATCCCGCCAGACCAGCACGAACGGGTGTTCGACCGCTTCTTCCGCGGCGAAGACCCCCTGGTACTGGCAACGCCCGGCACCGGGTTGGGACTTTCCATCGTCAAACAATTGGTCGAAATGCACCACGGCAAAATCTGGATGACCAGTACAGGCATTCCCGGACAGGGCAGCACGTTCTCCGTGACCATTCCGGCGTACCAACCTGAGGAGTAAGCATGGCAAAAATTGTCATCGCAGAAGACGAACCCGATATTCGTGAATTGATAGCGTTTACCCTGCGTTTTGCCGGGCATGAAGTCATTGCCGGCACAAACGGCGAAGAAGGCTACCTGCTTGCCAAAAAGGAGCGCCCCGATTTGGTCATGCTAGACGTGCGTATGCCCAAATTGACCGGTTACGAAGCCTGCAAACGCATCAAAGCCGAACCAGAGCTGGCCCACACGCCGGTCATCTTCCTCTCTGCCAAAGGACAGGATAGCGAAATCGAACAGGGTCTGGCGGCAGGTGCCGAAGAATATCTGCTTAAACCCTTTGCTCCCGACCAACTGGTCGAACGCGTGAAAAACGTCCTGGCAAAATATAAGAAATAACATGAGCGCGATTTTACTGGAAGGCGGCATCGTTCATTACGAAGTGATTGGGCGTGGACGTCCAATCGTCTTCCTGCACGGCTGGGTCGGCTCCTGGCGTTACTGGGTCCCCGCCATGCAGGCCGCCTCGATGTCGTTCCGCGCCTACGCGCTCGATTTGTGGGGCTTTGGCGACACCGCCCACGACCCGCAACGCTATGACCTCAACGTCCACGTCAACCTGGTCAAAAGCTTTCTGGACGAGATGGGCATCGGCAAGGTCGCCTTCGTCGGACACGGTTTGGGCGGCCTGGTTGCCCTGCACTTTACCCGGCTCAACCCACAAATTGTAGACCGTGTGATGGCCGTGGGCGTCCCGATGGAAATCGGGATGGTGAATGCCCGTCTGCGTTCCGCACCCATCCCCGAACTGGTAGACTGGCTGCTCTCCAAAGAGAGCGCCGCAGAACCCGCACGGGTAGATGCCCTGAAAGCCGACCCGCAGGCCATTGTGGCCTCCTTCGCCAACCCGGAAGCGTTTAGCCTGGCGAACCGCATTGGCAATATCAACAACGCCACCTTGCTGGTGTATGGCGAAAACGACCCCGCCGTGAGCATTCCGCCCTTCTCACCAGAAAGCTCACCGTACAATATGCACATGGTCATCCTCGAACAGGCGGCACACTTCCCCATGCTCGAAGACACCGCCCGCTTCAACCGCCTGCTCACCGACTTTCTGGCGCTGCCCTCTGGCGATACACCGCGTGATTTACAACTCAAGGAAGAGTGGAAACGCCGCGTGCGTTAAATGAGAAATCCTTAATCTTTTCGAGAAATTTCGATGAACCGGGTGTAAAATAAACGCACTTCAACCCAACGGGGAGCCTGTAGCGCGCAGGCTGAGAGGAGGGCCGCAGCCCTCGACCCGCAGAACCTGAACCGGGTAATGCCGGCGGAGGGATGTGCTTCTCGATGAAAAAACCTCCCCGGCGGGAGGTTTTTTGTATGTCTCAACGAGCAGTCATTTTCATCAACAGCCCCTTGCCCGACCCAGGCGCCGCACGCGCCTGCATTCAGCCTGGCGATGTCATCATCGCTGCCGACGGCGGCGCGCGGGTGGCGCTTTCTCTGGGGTTGCTCCCGCAGGCCATTTTGGGAGACCTGGACTCGCTCACCGAAACCGAAATCCGTGTCTTCGAAGACATGGGGGTTCACCTTTTACGCTACCCTCCCGCCAAAAACGAAACCGACCTGGAACTAGCCCTATCCTATGCCTTGCGCGCAGGGCACTTCCCCATCACTATCTTGGGCGGACACGGCGGACGCTTCGACCAGGCGCTCGGAAACCTGGCTGTCTTGAGCGCACCCGAAGCGATACAGGCTGCCGCCCGGCTGGATGATGGTCTCACGGAAGCTTTTTTCATCGCCAGCGAGGCAATCTTGCGCGGCAGACCCGGTGATACAGTCTCCCTGTTGCCCTGGGGCGTTCCAGCCGAGGGAGTCGAAACCGACGGATTGTGTTATCCCCTGCACGGCGAAACGCTCTTCCCCCACCGTTCGCGCGGCATCAGCAATGAAATGCTGGCGCACACTGCCAGCATTCGCGTGCAGCGCGGATTACTTCTCTGCATCCATCAAAGGAGGTTCACATGAAACGCATCTTCACACCTGCTTCTCTGTTTGTTTTGCTCGCGCTGCTTCTGGCCGCCTGCGTTGCGCCGACGCCGGTAGCCACTGAAGCCGCACCTTCCGCAAGCCCAGCCGCACCCCGTACGCTCACAGTCATGTCACATGACTCGTTTAACGTCAGCGAAGAAGTAATTGCCCAATTTGAACAGGCCAACAACGTAAAAGTGGCCTTTCTCGAAGCCGGAGATACCGGTGCAGCACTCAATAAAGCCATTCTCGCCAAAGACGCCCCTCTGGCAGATGTCTTCTTCGGCGTAGATAACACCTTCCTCTCCCGCGCGCTGGAGGCCGGCATCTTCGAGCCGTATAACTCCCCGCTCCTGGCCGAAATCCCTGCCGAATTCCGCCTGGACCCGCAAAACCGCGCCCTGCCGGTAGATTATGGGGATGTGTGCATCAACTACCATAAAGCCTGGTTTGCCCAAAAGGGCTTGCCCGTGCCGACTTCGCTCGATGACCTGCTGAAACCAGAATACAAAGGGCTGCTCGTGGTCGAAAACCCCGCCACGTCCTCGCCAGGCCTGGCCTTTCTGCTGGCCACTATCGCGAAATACGGAGACCCTGGCTATCTGGACTACTGGAAAGCCCTGCGCGAGAACGGCGTGGTGGTGGTAGATGGCTGGGAAACGGCTTACTACACCAATTTCAGCGCTTCTTCGGGCAAAGGGCCGCAGCCCATGGTCGTTTCTTACGCCACCAGCCCCGCTGCTGAGGTCATCTTTGCCGCCGAACCGCTCACCGAAGCGCCCACCGCTTCGATTTTCGATGGCTGTTTCCGCCAAATCGAATTCGTGGGCATTCTCAAAGGCACACCCAACCGCGACCTGGCGGAAAAGTTCGTAGATTTGATGCTCTCTGTGCCCTTCCAGGAGGATATTCCCCTGCAAATGTTCGTGTACCCGGTGAACCCGGCAGCCAAATTGCCCGAGGATTTCGTGAAATACGCCCAAACCGCACCCAACCCGGCGACTCTGCCTCCCGAGCAGATTGCCGCCAACCGCGAAAAGTGGATAGAAGCCTGGACGCAGACAGTTCTGCGATAAAATCGGCGCGCGACGATGAGAGCACTCGTCGTATCTCCTCCACAATGAAGCGTCTGCTCCCTGCGCTCCTTTTTTTGGGCGCTTTCTTCTTCCTGCCCCTGGCCCGGATTCTGGCGCTCGGCCTGAATCCGGGCTTCTTGGGCTTGTTACGCGGGTCATTTGGCGCACATCTGCTGGAGGTGCTGCGCTTCACCCTGTTTCAGGCCTTCGTTTCGACCGTGCTGACGCTTCTGGTGGGCCTGCCCCTGGCCGCCGTATTTGCGCGTTACCGCTTTCCGTTCCAATCGGCACTCCGTACGCTCACCGCCATCCCTTTCCTGTTACCAACGGTAGTGGTCGCGGCAGGGTTCAATGCCCTGCTCGGTCCGCGCGGCTGGCTCAACGTGGCGCTGAACCAGCTCGGCCTGCCGCCGGTGACTTTCGTCGGCACTTTGGCAGCCATTCTGACAGCGCACGTGTTCTACAATACCGGCATCGTCATTCGGATTGTCGGAGCAGCCTGGTCGGCCCTGGACCCGCGCCTGGAACAAGCCGCCCGCTCCCTGGGGGCTGCCTCCTTCCAGGTCTTCTGGCGGGTGACCCTGCCCTTACTGCGTCCGGCTATTCTGACAGCTGGCCTGCTGGTCTTCCTGTTCGATTTCACCAGTTACGGTGTGATTTTAATGCTCGGAGGGCCTCGCTTTGCCACGCTGGAAGTGGAAATTTACCTGCAAGCCATGCACCTGCTCAACCTGCCTGCGGCATCTGTCCTGGCATTAACCCAATTGGCATGTACACTGGGGCTGTCGGTGCTGTATAGTCGCTCGCTTAACCGCTTGAGCGCGCCCGTCAAACCGGTAGAACGTCCCCGCGAACGGCCCCAAACCCTGCGCCAGCGCGCCTTTGTCTTCCTCGTTTCTACATTCGTCCTGTTCTTTTTTCTCCTCCCAATGCTGGCCCTGCCGCTTCGTTCGGTTGCCCGCCTGGAGCCGGCACGCGGACAGCGCAGCGAAATTGCCCCTTCCCTGACGTTAGATTACTACCGGGAACTGTTCGTCAACCGGCGCGGGTCAGTTTTTTATGTCCCACCAATTACGGCGGCGCGCAACTCGCTTGCCTACGCCAGCCTGACGGTTCTCTTCTCGCTGGCGATGGGTTTTCCGGCAGCGCTGGCACTCTCCCGCTCCAACAAGATTGCCCGCCTGATAGACCCCCTGCTCATCCTGCCGCTCGGCGCCTCCGCGGTAACGTTAGGACTGGGCTACATCGTCACCTTTAACCGACCATTGCTGTCTCTCTCTCCCGCTTTCCATTCTTTACTTTCGACGCCCCTGCTCACTTCCCCCCTGCTCGTCCCGCTGGCGCATACCACCATTGCCCTGCCCTTCGTCATTCGCAACCTGCAATCGGCCCTGGCAACCATCCCCCCTCGCTACCGCGAAGCCGCCGCTGTGTTGGGAGCCACTCCCTGGCAGGTGTGGTGGCACATAGACAGGCCAATGATTGCCCGCGCCATCGTTTCTTCGGGAGCGTTCGCCTTCACCGTCTCCCTGGGAGAATTCGGCGCGGCCTCTTTGCTGGCACGCCCGGAATATCCCACCCTGCCCACGGCCATCTTCCGCTTCCTTTCGCAGCCCGGCAGCCTGAACTACGGTCAGGCAATGGCGATGGCAACGTTGTTGATGCTCCTGACGGGCTTCTTTATCTGGCTGATTGAACGGGGACGCGCGGCCAACGCCTTATGAACCCGCCGCTTTTGACGCGTGCTATACTAAAGATATGACCATCTCAAACATCCCTTATTTGACCGATTCATCCGGGCAGGAACACCCCCTGGAAGCTATCCAGACCCGGTTGGGGCGTTCTGCCGAAAACGAGATAGTCATCCTGAACAAACTGGCCTCGCGCGAACATGCAGTCATCCGCCGTGAAGGACGCAAAGCCATTCTCGAAGACCTGAACAGCACCAACGGCACTTATTTGAACGGTCGCCGGGTTTCCGGCCCAGTCCATTTACAAGATGGTGACCACCTGACGGTTGGCGGGGTCGAATTCGTCTTCCACGACCCCGACATGACCCTGCATGACACTCCGCTGCCAGAATTGGAAATCAACCTGACAGCAGGAGAAGTGCGCCTGAACCGGCGTCCGGTGTTGCTTTCTCCCAAGGAACTGGCCTTACTGGCTTTCCTGCACCAACACCGCGGCAAAGTCTGTTCCAAAGACGAAATTGGCCGCGCCGTTTGGTCCGAATATCGTGAGGGAATTTTCGATTATCAGATTGAAAACCTGGTACGCCGCCTGCGTGCAAAAATCGAACCCGACCCCAACGCCCCCCAGTTGTTGCTCACCGTGCGCGGATTGGGCTACAAACTGGCCCTGCCAGGGCGGTAGAGAAGAGTTTTTCTCATTTTTCCTCTAACAACCCCTTCTTCAACGCAAAGCGCACCAGGGCGGCGCGGTTAGGCAGACCCAGTTTCTCCATGCCGCGCGCGCGGTAGGTTTCCACCGTTTTATCGCTCAGGTTCAACTGCGCGGCGATTTCGGCGGAGGTATGTCCCAGTGCCACCAGCCGCAACACTTCCTGTTCGCGCTCGCTCAGGCTCTCCCAGGCATCACGGGCGGCTTCGGCTTTGGGGAGCATCTCTTCGAGCAGGGTGCGCGTCATGGAGGGGTGAACATACATCTCGCCGCGCAGCACGGCGCGGATGGCGGAAATCAGCTCGGCATCGGCAGCTTTCTTCAGCACGTAGCCCATTGCACCGTTTTTGAGCGCAGAACGCAGATACTGCGGGTCATCGTGCATGGTGAGAATCAGGACTTTGGCATCTGGGGCAGCTTTCTTGAGTGCCGGCAGCGCATCCAGCCCGCCCAGACCGGGCATCGAAAGGTCGAGCAGAATCAGGTCGGGCTGGAGTTTGGCCGCCAGGTCGAGGGCTTCCAGGCCGCTGGACGCTTCGCCCGCTACTTTCAAGTCGGGCTGGCTTTCGAGCAGGAGTTTCAGGCCAGAGCGCAAAACAGCATGGTCATCAGCAAGGAGAATTGTCGTCATCATTTACGGATTACGAATTGGAATTTGCACGTGGATGCTCGTGCCTCTGCCGGGTTGACTTTCCACCGTCAGCTGACCGCCGAGCAGTTCGGCGCGCTCGCGCATTCCGGCCAGCCCCAGACGCCGCTCGCCGGGCGATTGCGCCGGGTCGAACCCGCAACCGTCATCTTCAATCAGCGCAATCACATCTCCTCCGCGCCGCTCCACCAGCACCGAGACCGAGCGCGCTCCGGCGTGGCGGGCGACATTCGTCAGCGATTCCTGCACGATGCGGTAAATGGCCGTCTCGATTTCGACGGGCAGGCGCTCTTCGCCAATATGGATGAGCAGGTCGAGCGGGATTTTGTGGCGCGCCTGCCATTCGTGAGCCAGTCTTTCCAGCGCGGCAGCCAGGCCGAGGTCATCGAGCAGGCGCGGACGCAGGCGGGCCGAAATTTCGTGGACTTCTTCCAGCGTGCGCGCTGTGACGCCGCGCAGTTCCTCCGCCGAGAGACGCACGCGCGGGTTATCGCACAGCGTTTCGAGATGTTTCAGGCCCACCATCAGCGAGGTCAGGTTTTGGGAAGTCGAGTCATGCAGTTCACGGGCAATGCGGCGGCGCTCGTCTTCTTGCGTGGCAATCACTTTTTCCAGCAGTTGGCGGCGTAATTGCTCGCGCTCCCGGCGAATTTCATCGGCGCGCGCCAGTTCGGCGGTCATGGCGTTGAAGGCTTCGGCCAGGTCGCCGATTTCGTCGTCGGCCCAGCGCGGCACGCGGGGAGAGAAATCTCCCTGCGCCACGCGGCGGGTGGCCTGCACCAGGTCGTTGATGGGCCGGGTCAGGACGAAGGTGAGAAAGACAGCCACCAGCACGCCCAGAGTGGAAACCAGCACGACCATGAGAATCAATTGAAGGGTGAGCGCGTGAATTGTCGCGCGTAGACGGGCATCCGAAATTCCAATGCGGACGGTTCCAGCGCGTCCCTCGAAGACCGGCACGGCGGTATCCCATACCAATCCGCTTTCGGTTTCCAGCACGACCATGCGATGATGCTCGCCCGGCGCGGCCTGGTTGTGCCTGAGAAGCGCAAGGGGAAAACCGCTGCCAAAGGTGTGCGCCAGGACTTGACCGTCTTTATCGACGATAAAGGCATAACGAACATCGGGGTTGTTTTCTTGCGTTTCGAGCAGTAAGCGTTGCAGACCAACCAGGTCGTTGATGAGGATGGGGTCGGCGGCGCGGGCGGCCAGGTCGCGCGCAGTGGTGATGCTTTCGTTTTCGAGTTGGGCGTAGAAGGCGGAAGTCAGGCTGTTGCGTACCTGCCAGGTAACACCGGCGCCCAGCAAAAGCACCAGGCCCAGCATCATGCCCAAAATTTTGACGCGCACGCTGACGGCGGAAACGACTTCCCACGTTTTTTTCAGCAGCGGTTGCGCGCGCAAACGAACGCTCTCCAGAAAAGTACGCCGCTGGCGCGAGGAGATAGCGCTCATGGGTATTGGTCGAAGAAGAAATCGCCCATCAGAGCGCGCACCGGGTCATAGACCGCATCTTCAATCAGCACGAATTTCTCCACGCCAATCGCGGCCAGGGCGGCCTGCCCGGCGGGGTCGGTGTTCATTTCGAGCAGGATGGTCTGCAGTTCGGCTTTGACCTGGGGGCGCAGATTGGGGCTGACCACGACCGGCGGGATGCCAAAGGGCGGCGATTGGTGAATGACCTTGACCTTTTGCGCCAGCGAAGGGTCGCGCGCCAGGGCGTAGTCGTAAATCAGGCTATCCACCCCGGCGCCATCGGCCAGGCCGTTGGCAACCGCGTAAATGGCTTCGTCATGGCTGTAAGTAAAAAAGACGCGGCTGAAGAATTCCTCCGGCGTTGCGCCCAGTTGCCGGATGAGCGAGGTGGGGTAGGCGCGCCCGGTGAGTGAGATGGGGTCGGTGAAGGCAAACACTTTGCCGCGCAAGTCGGCGATATTACGCGCATCGCTATCCACTGGCACAATCAGATAAGAACGGTAAACACTCTCTCCGTTGACCTGCGGCGCGGTGAGCAGTTCCATGCCAAAGTCCTTTGAGCCGACAATGTAAGCGCTGGTACAGACGAAGGCCAGGTCTACTTCCCCCCTTTCAATCAAGTCGTTGACTTCCATGTATGTGCGGCGCTGTACCAGCGCAATCGGGCGTCCGGTTTTTTGGCCCAGATATTGCAGCAATTCGGCATACGATTCGACCGTGCCTTTGGGCGAGATAACCGCCGCCACCGCCACCCGCAGCGGGGTTTCGCGCAAGGCGGGCGTGGGCAGGGGTTGCAGGTCGGTCAAGTCAACAACGGCAACGGGATGAATGGCCGGCTGGGAAGCACACCCTGCAAGCAGAAACAACAAACCTGTCAGTAGAACAATGCGGCTCATCTTTTGCACTCGGTGAACAACCCTCCGCTTGCCTGATGGTCAGACCAGGCCCTTGAAAACAGCGGAGACGCACGACCACTCGAAACCGCTCGTGGCCTATTCAAATTATACAACTCCTGCTTCTTGACCGAGGGGTCTTTTGGAAAGTGTTTTCCCGCTTCTTTATTTTCCCCAAGCGTTCGCCGGCAACGCCACCTGAAAAAACCAACATACCTTTGCCTCCTGATGTTGAAAATGGAGTTCAGGTTTTATCGAAAGCAAGCGCCAATGCGCGTATAATTTCGATACGTTCTCTCTGGGAGGTCTGCCATGCCCCGCCTGACCCGTTTCCTGCTCGCTGCGCTGCTGCTGGCCCTCTCGGCCTGCCAG
>JANWWK010000022.1 GCA_025056175.1 Anaerolineales bacterium | reverse complement strand
GGGTGAGGGCGTCTCCCCTCTCCCCCTGGGAGAGGGCCGGGGTGAGGGCGTCTCCCCTCTCCCCCTGGGAGAGGGCCGGGGTGAGGGCGTCTCCCCTCTCCCCCTGGGAGAGGGCCGGGGTGAGGGCGTCTCCCCTCTCCCTGCGGAAGAGGGCCGGGGTGAGGGACTCCCCCCTCTCCCCGCGGGAGATGGGGGAGGGGTGAGAGAAAACGACCTCGTCCTCCTCATCACCCCCCTCGAACCATCTCCCCATCCAATTCACCTGCTGGTGGAAGCGGTGATGCTCTGGAACCGCCCGGGCGAACTCTCTGTGGAGGGCGATGCGCTGATTGCGGAACTGCCCGGAAAAACGTTGCGTGCTTACCCCACCCACACGCCGGTTCGAGAGTTGAACGTCCCCGCCCGCGCGCCCTTTCTGGCGTTCGCGCTGGAGGGCGAAATTGGCATCTCGACCGGCGCGCGTCGCACGCTGGAAGAAATCCGTGCTATTGTGGAGGCGCGCCGCGCCGAACACCTTGCCTATCAAGCCCGCTACGGCCACCTGGCAGAAGTGTATGCTGCTATGCAGTCGTGCATGGGCTGGGATACGATTTACGAGCCGGAAAAAGACCGCATGGTCACGCCCGTCAGCCGCGTGTGGAACAATAACTGGGGCGGCTATGTTCTGTTCTGCTGGGATACTTACTTCGCTGCGCTCATGGCGTCTCTCGATAACAAGGAATTAGCATACAGCAATGCCATTGAAATCACCCGCGAGAAAACCGAAGACGGCTTTGTGCCGAACTTTGCCGCTGCCGGAGACCTGAAAAGCCGCGACCGCAGCCAGCCACCGGTTGGGTCACTTGCTGTCCGCCAAATCTATCGCCGCTACCGCGAAACGTGGTTCGTGCGCGAGGTGTTCGACGACCTGCTGACCTGGAACCGCTGGTGGGACGCACGCCGCCAGGTGATGCCGGGATTGCTGGCATGGGGTTCGCAGCCCTTTATGCCGCGCCGCAACGCTGCAGTGGAGACCGAAGCCACGAACAAATGGCAGGGCGCAGCCTTTGAGTCAGGTCTGGATAATTCCCCGATGTACGATGACATCCCCTTCGATACGGAGCGCCATCTCATGCTGCTGGCAGATGTGGGGCTGACCGCGCTGTACGTCTGCGATTGCGAATGCCTGGCGGAACTCGCCGAAACGCTCGGACGTGCCGCCGAAGCCGCCGAACTGCGCGCCCGGCAGGCGCTTTATGCCAGCGGGCTGCGCTCGCTGTGGAGCGAGCGGCACGGCATTTTTCTGAACCAGCGCGCCGATACCGGTCAATTCGAGACTCGCCTTTCGCCCACCAACTTCTATCCGCTCCTGACGGATGTTCCCACCCCCGCGCAGGCGCGCCGCATGGTGGACGAGCATTTCTACAATCCCGATGAGTTCTGGGGCGAGTGGATGTTGCCTTCGATTGCCCGCAACGACCCCGCCTACCCCGAACAGCGCTACTGGCGCGGCAAGGTCTGGGCGCCCATGAATTACCTGGTCTATCTCGGTTTGCGGCGGCATGGACTGAAAGATGCCTGCCGCGACCTGGCGGAGAAATCCGCCGCCCTGCTGTTGCGTGAATGGCGCGAACACGGCCACGTCCACGAGAACTATACCTGCACCACCGGCTGGGGCTGCGACAAACCCGACAGCGACCGCTTCTACCACTGGGGCGGGTTGCTCGGTCTGATTGCGCTGACCGAAGCCGGATACATGGACTGACGATGACCCACCCGACCCAGATTTTTCTCTCCAACCCGCAAGCCCTGCGCGTGGAATATCGCCTGGATGATGCGCGCCTGGAACTGTGGTGGTCGCCGCTGGCGGGCAAATCCACCGATTGCGCCGACCGCAACTACTCGCACCGCGACGACCATCTGACGATTTTTCAGGAAATTACTCTGCCCGGCTGCGGGCTGGAGTCGTTCCTGCGCTGTGATTACGACCCCTATCACAGCGTCCTGTACTTCGAGGGGCAAACTCTGCATCTGGCGGTGCGCGCCGATACCGCCGCCGTCTTTGTGTGGGGCGAGAAGCCGCTCACGGTGGAGTTGAAAACTTTCCGGCACGATGACGTTCTCGCGGCAGAACCGCGCCTGTTCCACGTTCAACACCCGGAGCCGCGCTTCCCCTTCGAGTTCGCGGCGTGCGCCGGGGCAGGGGCAGGCAGCATCCGCTACAGTCACATCTTCGCGCCGGAAAACAGCCGCTACGCGCGGGCGGAACTTGCAGCCGGGCAACTGTTTGTAATCGGAAGCGGGCTGCGGGGCGAAAGAATCCACGCCCGTTTGACGGAAGCCGCCCAAAAGCCGGTTTCCAGCCACTTAAACGAGACCGAGTCGCTTCTCCAGGACATCGAAAAAAGCGGCTACACCCACGCACGCGCCCATCCGCAACTGGAAGCCCTGCGCCGCAAAGTCGTCCGCGGTCTGCATTCGATGATTGACGAGAGCGGGGCGTTTCGGGCTTCGCTCAAGGCGATTTATTATCTGATTTGGGTGCGCGATGCCGGGTTTGCTTTCCCGTTCATGGCGGCGGCGGGCTGGACGCACAAACTGGCGGAACTGGGGCGGCTGTTGCTCGATAACCCGACCTTCGTGGACGAACCCGGCTTGCCGCGCGGACGGATGTTCGGGCAGTTGATTCACCGCCGGTTTGGGCGGCTGGAGGAGGACGGGATTTTCTACGTCACCTGGACGCTCTTCACCCACTGGACGCAGGTCGGACACCTGGAGTTCGTCACCCCTGCCGATTGGGACTTGCTGGACGAAGCCCTGCACTGGGTGGAGCAGATGACCTGGGACGAGGCGCGCGGGCTGTATGGCGAGCATTTCGCCGATGAGACGCCGACGGTGGGACACCGCGATTGCGGGGTGGATTTTGCCATCGGCAAGCCCGTGCCGCTGGCGGGCGACGGGCTGCACTGGCAGAGGCAGGGCGTGACGCGCAATTACGATGTCTATTTCAACCTGCTCATGCACAGCACGTACGCCATGCTGGCGGCGATGCGGCGCGAGCCGCGCTATCTGGAGCGCGCCCGGAGACTCTGGACGGAACTGGAACGCCTGCTCCAGACGCGCAACGCGGGCATTCCGGTCTATGCCTGGCAAACGCTGGACGACGGTGCGTGCGTCACTGTGCCGCATTGGGGGCAGGCGCCCAGCTGCGCCCTGTGGGGGCTGACCCTGCCCAATTTCGCCCCGCTGGCGGACTGGGATACGGTGCTTGCCGCCGTGCTGGATGACGTGCGCGCCCACCCCGATATGCACTGGATAAACGGGCTGTGTTCCGCGCTGGCTGCTGCCGACCCCTGGCTCTACCCGGAAGAAAAACTGCTCGCTCTGCACCAGCGGATTGCCGAAGAAACCGAACGACCCGGCAAATTTCTGCCGATGGGCGGCGCGATGCCCGAAAAGTTCAACGCGCCGCAGGGCAACCTGTATCACGACATCCGTCCGCAGGGCTTTGCAATGGGCGCCTGGCTGGGCGCGTGGACGGCGCTCGGTTTGCGCCGCCTGCCCTACGGGTTGGCGCTGCGCCCCACGGCGGCTTTTGAGCGCATTTCAGCCTATCCCTGGCGCAGCAGTTTGCTGGAAATCGAATTTGGTGCAACGGGTCACGCGCTGGGGCTGGAGATAGACGGTCAGTTCGTCCCCGGCACGCTGCAATTGCCACAAGCCCGGCTGCGGGCAGGGGAGACGCATCGGATTCGACTCGTCTCCGCCCCGGAACGCCCCCTGTTGCTGCGCTCTTCCGTCCAACTGGAGGACATGGAACATGCCCAGACCGGAACCTGCTACCGTTTCACGGCATTTGGACTTGCCCAAATGACCTTCTCCGCCCCGCTCCCCGCCGCTACGCTGACCGATTTGGACGGCAACCCCCTCCCCTGCCGCTGGACGCAGGACAGTGGACTGCACACCTGCTGGTTTGAGCATTTTGGGCAGGGAAGGTTGGTGCTTGATGATTGAAGATTGATGATTGGATATTCGTCATTCATCACAACTGCCAACCACCAACAGACAACTGATAACTCTTACTGATAACTGCCATGACTCTCTCTACCTGCACTTACTCCCCCTCCTGCCCTGCTTCCACCGCCTACCGCCTGCTTGCCGAAGGGACGGAGCAATTCGTTTATCACACCGCCGTCGCCGATTTTGTCACTTTTGGGAGCGACGGCGCCGTCCACGTGGAGGTGACGCTTCCAGCCGGGGCGGGCGTGGCGGCGGTGCATCCCCTGCGCCGGGGGATTGCCACCGAACGAACGGGGGATACCCTTCGTTTTACCCTGCCGGGCGCGGGGAATTACGTCCTTCAGCCGGAAGGGGTCAACCCGCTGTTTCTTTACGTCAACCCGCTCGACCTGAATCTGCCCGCCGCGGGCGCGCACGTGCGCCGCATCCCTGCCGGGACGGTAGCGGACGCGGGCAAAATCACCCTGAAAAGCGGCGAAACGCTGTGCATCGAACCCGGCGCGGTCTTGCGCGGGGCGCTTCGCATCTCCAACGCCGAAAACGTGACGATTTGCGGCGGCGGAATTCTGGATGGCGGCTGGAGCGAAGCGCATCACAAACCCGGGCCGCGTGACCGCCTGCTGGTCGTCGAAGGCTGCCGAAACGTGACCATCCGCGACATCGTCCTGATTCAGCCTGAATCGTGGATGCTGGTCATCGGCGCGTGCCGCGACGTGCTCATCCAAAACGTGCGTGAAATCGGGCGCATCGTTGGCTCGGATGGGATTGACGTGGTCGGCTCGCGGGATGTGCTTATCGAAAATTGCTGTATCCGCAACAACGATGATGGCATTTGCATCAAATCTACGCGCGGCGATAGCCCCCTGGGGGTAGATTGGCGCGGAGATGTAGAAAACGTCACGGCGCGGGGCTGCGTCTTGTGGAATGCGGAGGCGGGCAACGCGCTCGAAATCGGTCACGAATTGCAGGCGGAATCTGTGCGTCACATCCGCTTCGAGGACATAGACATCCTGTGCGTACACGGTCAGGGCGCGCCGTTCAGCATCCACAACGGCGACCGGGCGGTGGTGGAGAACGTGGTCTTTGAGAATATCCGCGTTGAGCATCACTACGATAAACTGATAGATTTTCGCATCATGCGCTCGCGCTTCAATCACGATGAACAGCGCGGACAGGTGCGGAACGTCACCCTGCGAAATATCGAAGTGGACGAGAGCATCTTCAATCCCGGCTACACCATCTCGGTCATCGGCGGCTGGGATGCCGACCACACCATCGAGGGCGTCCATTTCGAGAACTTCCGCCTGGGCGGACGGCCTGTGCTGAAGCCGGAAGACCTGCCGCTCTACACCGCACATTCCAAAGACATCACATTCCATTGATTCGGCGGCGCGGTCAGGCTGTATAATTGCGCCCTGATGACTCGTTTGCCTTTTTTGCTGAATTCATTCCGCGCCCTGGCGCAATTCCTGTTCGATGCCGTGCAGCAGCTGGCCAACCCGCGTCTTGCAAGGTGGTTTGTTTTTGTGCTCTTGCTCGTGAGCCTGGCGCTGGGCCTGGCGGCCACCCGCGTTTACGGGGCAGGGGTCTCGGGCGATTCGATTTTTTACCTTTCGACGGCAGAGAATCTACTGGCCGGACGGGGATTCGTGGACAATTCCGGTGAACCGTTTGTAGCGTTTCCGCCCTTGCTGGTGCTGACGATTGCAGCCCTGGCGTGGTTGTTGCGCGCGGATGTCTTCCTGGTGGCATGGTTTCTGAACGTGTTGTTGCTGGGGGTCAACACTGCGCTGGCGAGTTGGTGGCTCTATCGTGTTTTTCGGAAACGGCCTCTCTATTTTCTGCTCGGTTCGCTCTTTCTGCTCTTATCCATTTCCAGTCTGCGCATGCACACCGCCGTTCTTTCGGACCCGCTTTATCTGACGTTGACGCTGTTGTTCTTTTTTGCCTGTTGGCAGTATCTGGAAGCACCGTCTCTCGCTGCTTTCATTGCCTTGTTGCTGCTTTCCATGTTCTCACCTCTGTTGCGTTTTTCCGGCCTTTCGCAAGGGGTCACTGCCGCATTGCTGGTTCTGTATGTCCACCGCAGACAGTGGAAAACAGCCCTTTTGCTGGCAGGCTTGCTGGGGGTGTTCTCTCTTCTGCCGCTTGGCGCATGGATTTATCTGCACAATTACCGTCTGTATGGCACGATTTGGGGCGAGGTAAGCGGCAAGGTGAACTTTGTGGAAAATGTTTTGCAGGGCTTTCGCAAAATTCTCTATTGGTTTGTCCCCTACCGCACCATTTCAGCCGATGGGCTGCTTGAGCCCCTGCTGGTGATGGCGGTGCTTGTGCTGGTTTTACTCCTCCTGAACCGCAAAAACGATTGGCGCAACTGGTTGAACTTCTTTGCTCACCCGGCTTTGGCCGCGATGATGCTTTTTGCTGCGGTATATTTCTTTTCTACCAGCGCAAACATCATCAGCCGGCATCACCGCGATATTTTATCTGACCGTTACTACGTGATTGTGATGCTGCCGGTGCTGGTCATTCTGTTCAGCATTCTCGACCGTCTTGTCTTACCGCATCTTCGCTTTTCCCCGCGCGTGGTCTCACTGGGGATGCTTATCATTTTTGCCCTGTGGAGCGTGTATCCGTTTGCGCGCATCGAAAAATACATTCGCAGTGCCAATGCCGGCGAATGGCACAATTACAACGTGTTCAATAACCGCGTGTATCGGCACTCGGAAATCATTCAACAGGCGCAGAAACTGCTGGTAAATGAACCGGACGCTGTGGTGTATAGCAACGTGCCACGGGCAGCCTGGTTCTACTTGCGCCGCCCGATTCAGCGTGTTCCATCCGTCGGGAGCAACACAGCACAGTCCGCCTTCCCCGCCGGTTGGCCCGAGATGCCCGGTTACCTGGTCTGGTTCAACCGCGACCCTTACCAGTACTCGGATGACCCCGACCGGCTTGCGCCGTATGTCCACATGGAACTGCTCTCCCGTGCAGAGGATGGCCGCATCTATTTCATCTCCCTGCCGTAAATGCGTCATCCGCACAGTGTTGATATAATCCACCCATGCACCCCGAATTCGTCAAACCAACGTACGGCCCCGGCGGCTTTGCCGGGTTGCCGGGCATTCTCACCGGCCTGTTCGAGGGAGGGCATCCGCTCGAACCGTTCGCGGGTGGCTACGACACCGTTATTCTGGGCTTCATAGATGGCTTTGGCTGGCGGCACTTCGAGAAATTCGCCGCTCACCCGGTTCTCGACCGCTTTATCCGCCACGGGCTGGCTGCCAAATGGACTTCGCAATTCCCCTCCACCACGTCTGGGCATGTCACCTGCATTCACACCGGCCTAAACGTGGGGCAAAGCGGCGTGTTCGAGTGGAATTACTACGAACCTCTGCTCGACGCCATGATTGTTCCGCTCCTGTTCTCGTTTTCCGGCACGGCGGAACGCGACCAACTCAAAGCCACCGGCATAGACCCCCAGAAACTCTATCCAACCGGCACGTTGTACCAAAAACTCCAGGCGCAGGGCGTCCACTCGACTGTCTTTCAGCACCGCGAATACACCCCCTCCACCTACTCCAACATCGTCTTCGAGGGCGCAACCGCGCGCGGCTTCAAATCTCCGGCGGAGATGTTCGTCAATCTCTCGCTCGCGCTGCAGGAAGCGCGCGGCAGGAACTATTTCTTTTTCTACTACGACAAAATCGACTCGGTCAGTCACGATTACGGCCCGGCTTCGCGTCAGGTGGAGGCCGAAATTGAACTGTTCCTCTACGCTCTGGAGCGGTTCTTCTTCTCTGTGCCACTTGCCAAAGGCCGTACCCTGCTCCTGTTGACCGCCGACCACGGCCAATCGGAAGTGGACCCGGCCACCACCATTTACCTGAACCGCGTCTTTCCACAAATCGGTCAATTCCTGAAGACCAACCGCAGGGGCGAGTACCTCGTCCCCGGCGGCTCCTGCCGCGATATGTTCCTCTATGTTCACGAGAACAGGCTGGACGAAGCCCGCGAACTGCTCTCGAAAGGGCTGGAAGGCAAAGCGGAGGTGGTCAAAACCGAAGACCTGATGTCTGCTGGTTACTTTGGGCCAGACGTTTCGGAGCGGCTGCGCGCCAGGGTCGGCAACCTGGTTATCCTGCCTTATCGCTACGAATCGGTCTGGTGGTACGAAAAGGATAAATTCGAGCAGAAATACTACGGTCATCACGGCGGTTTGACCCCGCAAGAGATGGAAATTCCCCTGCTGGCAGTGGAGTTGTGATGTTTCGCAAAATCCTGGTTGCCAATCGCGCTGAAATTGCCATCCGCATTATGCGCGCCTGCCGCGAACTGGGCATTGCCACAGTGGCCGTCCATTCTTCGGCAGATAGGGACGCGCCGCACGTTCGCTTTGCAGAAGAAGCGGTGGACATTGGGCAGGCTGCGCCGCGAGAATCGTATTTGAACATCTCAAACGTGATACAGGCCGCGAAACAGACCGGCGCGGAAGCCATCCACCCTGGCTATGGGTTTCTCTCGGAAAATGCGGAGTTTGCCGAAGCCGTTGCAGCCGCCGGTTTGACCTTCATCGGTCCGCCCGCTTCGGCCATCCGCGCGATGGGCGACAAGGCCGAATCCAAACGGACGATGCGCGCGGCGGGCGTGCCGACCGTTCCCGGGGCGGAGAATCTATCGGGTGAAACAGAGTTCATCGAAGCGGCGGAACGAATCGGGTATCCTGTTTTAGTTAAAGCGGCTGCCGGGGGCGGCGGAAAAGGGATGCGGGTGGTTCGTTCCGCGCGGGAAATGCCCGAAGCGTTAGAATCCGCCCGGCGCGAGTCCCAAAATGCCTTTGGCGATGACCGTTTGCTGCTCGAAAAATATATCGAAAACGCCCATCACATCGAAATTCAGGTCTTTGGGGATAGGCACGGCCACCTGGTTCACCTGTTCGAGCGCGAGTGCTCTGTGCAGCGCCGCCATCAGAAAATTATCGAAGAAAGCCCCTCGCCCCTGCTGACGCCAGAAATCCGCGAGCGGATGGGAGCGGCGGCTGTGGCGGCGGCGCGCGCCGTCGGCTACTTCAACGCTGGCACGGTGGAGTTTATCTTCGACCCGCGCACGGCGGATTTCTATTTCCTCGAAATGAACACCCGTTTGCAGGTGGAGCATCCCGTCACCGAAGCCGTCACCGGGCTGGATTTGGCGCAGTGGCAGATTCGCGTTGCGGCGGGTGAGCCGTTTCCCTACCGGCAAGCCGACCTGACCCAGCGCGGACACGCCATTGAATGCCGCCTGTATGCCGAAGACCCGGCGGGCGGCTTTTTGCCCTCTACTGGCAGAATTTTGCAGTTCCTCGAACCGCGCGGGCCGGGAATCCGCGTGGACAGTGGCATTGTGACCGGCTCCGAAGTGACCCGCTTCTACGACCCGCTGCTGGCGAAAATCATCGTCTATGCCGAAGACCGCCCGGCGGCCATCCGGCGGATGCGTGCCGCGCTGAAAGAGACCGTTTTGCATGGCGTGACCAGCAACCTGGACTTTTTGCAGGCCATCCTGGCGCGCCCGGAGTTCGCCGAAGGAAAAATCCACACCCGCTGGGTAGAGACCGAATTCGATTGGCAGCCGCCCGAGCCACCGCTCGAAGCCCTGCTTGCGGCAGTGCTGGCGGGTTCAGCCCTCGAAAATCGAAACCCGAAAATCGAACATTCAGTCGAACCAGACCCGTTCAGCCCGTGGAAGAGCGGAAGCGGATTTAGAATTGGTTGATGCAGCGGATAACCTGTATTGTGAGCCGTTATGAAACTCCAGATTGAACACAATAACCGCCTTTACAGCCTTGACCTGGCGCAGACCGGCAAAACGACTGTCGTCACCCTGGACGGCCAGACATACACCGTTGAAATCCTGCGCGCAGGGGAAGGCAGGCTCGACCTCCGCTTCTCCGCTTCCCAATCCGTTCCCTCATCCGCTGTCCTCTCTGTTGATGGCGCGAAACGTTGGGTCACCCTCAACGGCCAGACCTTCGTCTTCACGCTCTCTGCTGGCGTTTCCCGGCGGGGCGGGGCGGCGCATGCTGCCGCTGGCGAATTGCGCGCCCCCATGCCGGGCCAAATCCGCGCCGTGTCGGTGGCGGAAGGCGAGACCGTTTCCAAAGGCCAGACGCTGGTTGTCATCGAAGCCATGAAAATGGAGCTCAAAGTCGCCGCGCCGTTCGAGGGCGTGGTCAAAATGCTGAAAGTCCGGCCTGGCCAGACGGTTGAGAAGGATGAATTGTTGGTTGAAATCGCAAGCAAGATGAACGAAAATTAGTGCTGGTTAGTGAATACAAGGAGTTCCCATGCCCGGAAAATTCTACGAAGACCTGGAAGTCGGCCAGAAAATCCGGCACGCCAACGGCCGCACCGTGACCGAGATGGACAACGTCCTGTTCTCCATGCTGACCATGAACACCCAGCCGCTGCACTGCAACGAAGACTTTGCCGCCAAAACGCAGTTCGGTCAGCGCATTGTCAACGGCATTTTCATTCTTGGCCTGGTGACCGGCATGAGCGTCCCCGACCTGACCGAAGGCACCATTCTCGCCACCGTCGGCTACGATAAGGTCGTCAGTCCCAACCCCACCTTTCACGGCGATACGATTTACGCCGAAACCGAAGTGCTGGAAAAGCGCGAATCCAAATCCCGGCCCGATGTGGGCGTCGTGCGGCTAAAACATCGCGGAACGAAACCGGATGGAACGGTGGTGATAGAATTTGAACGAACCGTCTTGTTTCTCAAGCGACCTTTGTGAGGCAGTTATCAGTTATCAGTTATCAATTGTCAGTTATCAGTTATCAGTTGTCAGTTATCAGTTATCAGTTATCAGTTATCAGTTGTCAGTTGTCAGTTGTCAGTTATCAGTTATCAGTTGTCAGTTGTCAGTTGTCAGTTATCAGTTATCAGTTGTCAGTTGTCAGTTATCAGTTATCAGTGATTGGTTACTCCATCACCAATCATCAATCATCAATCTAAAATCATCAATCTAAAATCATCTATGCACTCTCGACGCGCGCTTCTTTACATGCCCGGCGATGACCGGCGCAAAATTGAAAAAGCCACCACGCTTGGCGTGGATTGTATCTGCATGGACCTGGAAGATGGCACGGCCTTCAGCCGAAAGGCCGAAGCACGGCGCGTTATCTTGCAGGCCATGCGCGAACTCGACTTTGGCCGCTCCGAACGCTGTATCCGCATCAACAGCATCGGCTCTGGTTTCGAGCAGGATGACCTGGCTGCCGCGCTGGAAGCCCGCCCCGATACCATTGTCGTCCCGAAGGTTGAAACCGCCGAACAGGTGCAGTGGGTCAGCGGGCAAATCGAATCCTACGAACTGGCGCACAGCCTGCCGCTGGGCGGAATCCGCCTGCTGGTGGGGGTTGAAACCGCCAGGGGAATTCTCAATCTCAAAGAAATTGCCGCGGCCGATAAACGCCTGGAAGCCATCATCTTCGGCGGCGAAGATTTTGCCGCCAGCGTGGGCGCTACCCGCACGCCCGAAGCCACCGAATTGCTCTACGCCCGGCTGGCGGTCGTTACGGCCTGCGCGGCTTTTGATTTGCAGGCCATAGACATCGTAACGATTGACTTCCGCAACCCGGAAATCGTGCGCGCCGAGGCGGAATTTGGCGCCAAACTGGGTTTTGCGGGTAAACAGGTCATCCACCCGGCGCAGGTCGAGCCGGTGCAAACAGCCTTTACCCCTTCCGAGGAAGCGATTGCCTACGCCCGGCGCGTGGTCGAGACTTTCGAGGCGCACCAGGGCGAAGGCAAAGGCGCGTATGAGTTGGATGGCAAAATGATAGACCTCCCGCTCCTGAAGAACGCCCAAAACGTGCTGGCGCGCGCGCGCGCGGCGGGCAAACTGGTATAATTTGCCCGCTATGTTCGAGATGGTCTCGCTTGAGCCGGTGGATTACCTCGTCATCGGCCACATCACCGTAGATTTGACGCCTGCCGGACCTGCCCTGGGCGGTTCGGCGGTTTATTCTGCGCTCACGGCCCGTGCGCTGGGTCTGCGTGCTGGCATAGTCACTGCGCGCGGAAACGAAATTCCGCTTAACGCTCTGGAAGGCATCCCGGTCGTTTGTGGAGAGGCCCCAGCCAGCACCACCTTCGAGAATCTCTACACCCCTGGCGGACGTGTTCAGTACATCCGGCAGGTTGCGCCTGCAATCAATCTCGACATCGTTCCCGAAGCCTGGCGGCGCGCTCGCATTATTCACCTTGCGCCTGTCGCGCAGGAAGTGCCGGCCAGCCTGCCATCCGGGTTTCGCCCGGCTCTGCTGGGACTGACCCCTCAGGGCTGGATGCGTGCCTGGGATAAAACTGGCCTGGTGTATCCGTGCGCGTGGCAAGAGGCTGAGAATGCGCTCCGCGAGGCTGGAGCAGTTGTCTTCAGCGTCGAAGATGTGGGCGGAGATGAAGAACGCATCGAACAATATGCTCATTTTGGACGTCTGCTGGCCGTTACCGAAGGGATTGCCGGAGCGCGTGTGTTCTGGCACGGCGATAGTCGTCGTTTCCGCGCCCCCAAAGTGGACGAGGTCGATGCCACCGGTGCAGGCGATGTCTTTGCGGCGGCCTTTTTCATCCGCCTGCTTGAAACCCGCGACCCCTGGGAAGCAGCGCGTTTTGCCAATCGGGTCGCTGCCATCTCCGTCACACGGCCAGGCATTCAAGGCATTCCTACCGCCAGCGAGATTCAGGCCTGCTTGATGGAAGTGCTGGATTGAAGTCAATGAACTCTGCTCACAAGCATTCTAAAATCTGACAAAGGAAACGAGAACCTATGAAACAAATTTGCGTCGTCGGCGTCGGCTATGTGGGTCTGGTCACCGGCGCCTGCTTCTCCGACCTGGGTAACCGGGTGATTGCGCTCGATGTCAATGAGCAGCGCATCGAAAATCTCAAAAAAGGCATCATGCCCATCTACGAACCAGGGCTGGAAGAACTGGTGCGCCGCAACGTCAAAGCCGGGCGTCTCTCTTTCACGACCGATTACGCTGAAGCCCTGCAGGGCACCGAATTCGTTTTCATCGCCGTTGGCACGCCGTCGGGCGTCAACGGCGAGGCCGATTTGCAGTATGTTGCTTCAGCGGCCGAGTCTATTGCTCGCAATATGAGTGCGCCGCTCATCATCATCAACAAATCCACCGTGCCGATTGGCACCGGCGACTGGGTAGCCGACATCGTCAAACGCGCCCAACCCCGTCCGATTGATTTTTCTGTCGTCTCCTGTCCTGAATTCCTGCGCGAAGGATCGGCCATTGGCGACTTTATGAACCCCCATCGTACCGTGATTGGCTCATTCGACCGCGAAGCAGCCAACAAAGTGGCTCAGCTGCACCTGCCTTTGCGTGCGCCGATTGTCATCACCGATTTGCGCACGGCAGAGATGATTAAATACGCCTCCAACGCTTTCCTGGCGACCAAAATTTCCTTCATCAACGAAATTGCCGAAATCTGCGAAGCCTACGGCGCAGATGTAAAAGAAGTGGCCGCTGGTATGGGCTACGATGCCCGCATTGGCCGCCATTTTCTGGATGCCGGTCTCGGCTGGGGTGGTTCGTGCTTCCCGAAAGACGTCAAAGCCCTGGCCTACATGGCCGAAGAAAAGGGTCTGAACCCGCGCATTCTGCACAGTGTCATGCAGGTCAACTATGACCGCCGCCGTGACGTGGTGAAGTGGACCGAGTCTCTGCTGGGCGGCCTGCGCGGCAAGACGATTGCACTCTTTGGCCTGGCCTTCAAGCCCAATACGGATGATATGCGCGATGCCCCTTCAATAGACATTGCTCAGGCCCTTACGGCCGCTGGTGCCACCGTGCGGGCTTACGACCCGGTCGCAATGGATGCCGCCCGCGTCATTTTGCCCGCTGTACAGATGTGCAGTGACCCTTACGAAGCCGCTACCGGCGCAGATGCTGTCATCGTCGTCACCGAATGGAACGAATTCAAACAACTCGATCTGGAAAAACTCAAAGCCTTGCTCAAAACGCCCATCGTCATGGATGCCCGCAACATCTACGAACCAGCACGCATGCGCGAGATGGGATTCCAGTATCGGGCGATTGGACGCTGATGAGCAATGCTCAGTCAACACCCTGACCACTGCTCACTGATAACTGCTCACTGACTACTGCATGACTGCATCTCCTCCCATTTGCGACTACGAAGGCTCCGACTACCAGACCTCGTTCTGGGAACGCGGTGGACGCGCCTACGAAGACCAGGCAGAAGCAATTGCCCTGCGCCGGCTCTTGCCTGCGCGGGGCAATCTGCTGCTGGAATTGGGCGCCGGCGCGGGACGCAACACCCCCCGCTATACAGGTTACGAGCGCATCGTCTTGCTCGATTACTCGCGCACCCAGCTTCAGCAGGCGCGTGCCCGGCTGGGCGATTCGCCCCGCTATGTTTACGTCGCTGCCGATATTTACAAACTGCCCTTCAGAGACAGCTTGTTCGATGGCGCGACCATGATTCGCACCCTGCACCACATGGCCGATGCCCCTCAGGCCCTCAGACAAGTGCGGCGCGTCCTGGCGCCTGGCGCGGTCTTCCTCCTGGAATTTGCGAACAAACGCAATCTCAAGGCCATTTTGCGCTACTGGTTGAAAAAACAGGCCTGGAACCCTTTCAGCCTCGAACCGGTCGAATTCGTTGCTCTGAATTTTGATTTTCACCCACAGGCCATCCGTCAATGGCTGACCGAACTGGGCTTCCACCTGGAAAAGACCCTGACCGTCTCCCACTTTCGTCTTGGTCTGCTCAAACGGTTGCTCCCTGCCAGCATGTTGGCCGCGCTCGATGGCCTGTTCCAGCCTACCGGCAATTTCTTCCAGCTCACCCCCAGCGTCTTCGTCCGAGCAAAAGTGCAGCAAAAAGGCATATTTTCCATCCCGAAGAATGTCCTGGAATGGTTCCGCTGTCCCGAATGTGCCACTTACCCCTTGCAAGCGCATGCCGACCACCTGCTTTGCCCAACCTGTGGGCGCAAATGGTCGGCACAGAACGGAATCTACGATTTTCGAGAGCCGCTAAACGGTGGATAAATCCCATTCCTCGTAAATTTTTGGCACGTCGCTAATCAAACGTTTCGTGTAAGGATGTGAAGGCGTCAGGATAACTTTGTCGGCAGAGCCGCTTTCGACAAACCGCCCGCGTTCCATGATATAGACCGTATCCGAAACGTAATAGGCCAGGCCAATATCGTGTGTGATGAAGATAACCGTCATGCCAATTTCGTTTCGCAACTGCATCAGCATATCCAGAATGGTGGCCCGCGAGCAGGCATCAATCATCGAGGTCGGTTCATCCGCAACCAGAATTTTCGGCTTCAGCAGAAAAATGCGGGCAATCATCAGTCGTTGCATTTGTCCGCCTGAAAGCTCGAAGGGATACTTATTCGTGAGTTCCTCGAACTTCAGGTTAACAAAGCGGCACGCTTCAGCCATCATCTCGACCTTTTGGGCGTGGGGCAAACCCCGTCCGCCCCGCATGTGAATACAATCCAGCAAGACGGTATCTATCTTGTTGAAAATGTTGTACGAAGAGAACGGGTCTTGAAAAATGGCCTGAATGTTTTTCCAGTACTCCTGCTTTCTCCGGTACGAACGAATATCGCGCTTTTTCCCTTGAAAATATACCTCTCCTTCGGTTTCGTTAATGAGCCCAAGTAGAATTTTTGCGAGGGTGGTTTTTCCACTTCCCGATTCTCCAACAATCGAAACGACTTCGCCCTCGTAGAGCGTTAAATCCACATGGTCAACAGCCACTGTCCGGTTGCGGCCAAAACCGAAGACTTTGGTCAATCCACGCGCTTCGAGGCAAATCTGGTCACGTTTAGCCATTTTGGTAAGCCTCCCTCAACTCTTTTTCGGAGAGAACACAGCGGTACATTCGGCCTTCGCCCACTTCGCGCATTGGCACCGAAGCCACACGACATTCCGGGCGAACGTATTTGCATCGGTCTGCAAACCGACAACCCGGTGGGGGATTCTTCAGGTTAGGAGGCACGCCAGGGATGGCCGTCAACCTGGCGCTGCGCAATCCCTCCTCCGGCACAATAATCGAACCCATCAGCCCTTTTGCGTAGGGATGCAACGGGTCGAAAACCGCTTCGCGCGCCGTCCCTTTTTCCACAATCTGCCCGGCATACATGACCATAATATCATCGGTCACATTGTAGAGCAGAGGCAGTTCGTGTGTGATGAAAATCATCGCTTTGATGAAGCCACTTTCCATCAGGTCACGCAGCATTTTGATAACCATCTTTTGCGAGGTGACATCCAGCGCTGAGGAAGGTTCATCCGCAATCAGTACTTTTGGCCCCAGGATGACCGCAACCGCAATGACCGTACGCTGTTTCATACCGCCGGAGAGTTCCACCGAATACTTTTGCAGCACCGAAGCAGGCAATCCTACCGTCTCGAAGAGCGTACGCGCCATTTCGTAAATTTCTTTCTTGGATTTTGTCGGGTCATGCGCCTGAACCACATCCTCGATGAAATGAATCACCTTTTGGGTGGGGTTGAGCGCGTTCATGGCTGCCTGGGGGATGTAGGCAATCTCCCGTCCAAGAATGGATTTTCGCACGTCATCCGGTTTCATACCGGAGATATTGCGGCCATCGATGATGATGTCGCCGCTAATGTAATGCAAAGGCGGAAAGTAATATCCCATCAGGCTGAGCGCCAGCGTAGATTTTCCACAACCCGATTCGCCCGCAATCCCGAGCGATTTTCCCTCCTCTACTTTGAGAGAAACATGGTCTACCGCATATACATCTTCCCGAAAGCGGGTGACGTATTTGGTGGTTAATTCTCGCACTTCCAGGATGACTTTTCCCATCTCAACCGCCTAATCTCGTAATGCCGGATTGAACACCTGGTCCAGGCCGGTGTTCATCAAGTTCATCGAGAACGTTATCAGCGCAATGGTGACCAGCACGGGCAAATACGCCCACCAGTTGCCCTGAATATGTGCCTGGTAAATCATCGCCCAACGCATCATCAGCCCCAGGGTTGGTACTTCGGTCGTTTTCGGTCCGAGTCCCAAAATCGAAAGACCGGCCTCGGCGAGAATGCCCGAAGAAATCTGCAAAATGAGCGCCATCACCACATAGGACGCAATGTAGGGCAGAATATCGTGCAGGATGATATGCGGAATGGAATGCCCTGACAACTTGGAAAGATTGACATGGTCACGGTTGCGCAGGGAGACTACTTGCGCTCGCACGGCGCGCGTCGTCCACACCCATGAAGTAAAGCCGATGACGGTTGCCACCGTGAACGCGCCGCGCTGTTCTTGACCAATGCTATATGAAATGAGAATGAGCAAAACAAAGCCGGGGATAACCGTAAACAGGTTGGTGAAGAACATGATGATGTCATCTACCAGCCCGCCCACATAACCGGCCAATAACCCCAGGGTGAGGCCAATCAGTGTGGCAATTAACCCCGCAACGAACCCGATTTGCAGCGAGACGCGCGTGGCCGTTACCAGCTCGGTCAGCATATCGCGCCCAAAATTGTCCGTTCCGAGAACCAGCACGCGCACATTCGCCACTTCTGAAACGTTGACATAATCGGTATCTTTGATGATACCGGTCTCTTCCAGTGTGCCACTTTCGGCCTGTTTGGAGGCCAGAATCAGGTCGCCCGATGTTGCCAGCCCTTTGAGCGCGTTGTTCAGACGGATGAAGTAGTTTCGCCGGGCATTCGTCATCCCGGGGATGCTTTTTTTGGGGTCAAAGTTGTTGTTCCAAAGGGTAAGCAGGCGTTCTGTATCTTCGATATCAATCTCGCTCTCCGGAATACCAGCGGCGGTCAGCCATTCGCGCATGGCCAGACGGTCTTCCTGCTTGAGGCGGCTTTCAATGCGGCGAACATCAGCCTCCGGCAAATTCAGCGTGTATTTTGTTGCCGCATTGACGCTGTCATACGTGTTGACGTAAATTCCCGGCGGGAAGAACGTTCCCTGCCCGATAATGCGCAGCGGGTCATCTGGCACGAGCAGGGGATAAATTATCACAATCAACAGCAAGCCGACGAAAATGCTGAACCCAAACAAGAACTTGCCGGAGCGAAACACCTGACGGAGGGTATGCTTCATGGCGGCGCTCCTCTCTCATTGCTCGCTTTGGGCGGCTTTAATGCGTGGGTCAATGATGCCGTACAGAATCTCGATGACGAAATTGGCCGTCAGCACCATGATAGTGATAATCAGGGTGGCTGCTGAAATCAGGGGATAATCCTGTCCCATCACACCGTTCATCAGCGTATAGCCCAGGCCCGGATATGAAAAAACAATTTCGGCTACCAGCGCACCGCCGACCATTGTGCCAATCGAAAGCGCCAGGCCGGTAATTTGTGGCAACATCGCGTTGCGAAACACATAACCGATGATTTTGCGGTCCTTAATGCCCATAAAACGGCTGAATTTGACGTAATCAGCATTCAGTTCATAAATCGCCATGGAGCGCATTCCAATTGCCTGCCCGCCAATCGCAATCAGCACAATAGACCAGAACGGCAGTTGATAGTGGACGAACACAGACCAGATGAAATTCCAGGAGAAACTGGGAATCAGGTCGAAGCCATATCCGCCTGCGATGGGAAACCACTTGAGCGTTACGCCAAAGACGGCCAGCAAGATGACTGCCATCCCAAAGGGCGGAAAGTTGCTGACAAAAATGCTCACCGGCATCAGCACCTTATCGAACCCGCCCTTGAGATAGGCCGCCAGCGCGCCGAGTGTATTGCCGATAATCCATCCCACAAGGATGGCCGGGAACTGGAGAGCAATCGTCCACCAGATGGAAGCGCCCAGCACTTCGGCCACCGGTCGCGGGTACTGGCTGAACGAAAAACCAAAATCACCCCGAAAGACGTTTCGGACATAGATGAAAAATTGTTCGTGCATCGGGCGATTTGTGCCGAACAATTCAGCATACTGCTGATAGATGGCCTGCACGCCGGTTGCGTTGCTCATGCCCTGCGCCAGCCTGGAAACAATCGCTGCCACCGGGTCACCGGGCATCAGACGGGGCAGTGTAAAGTTCAACACGAACGCAAAAATGAACGTGATGACAAACCACCCCAACTTGTTCAGGAAGTATTTCCAATACCCTTTCAAGCCGGCACCTCCTGTAAAAAACGGGAAAACGTGCATTTAATGGATATTTTCACACAATGAAACATATCATCAATCATTATAGCAAATCGCCATGCTCCGGGGTGCGCGGAACATGGCGATTGATATGGCAGGTCAGTTATTTGACGAGAGTCAGGTTGTAGAGACCGGCAATGCTCCAGCCATCAATCAGGTTGAGCGGCGGCACAGGCGGGTTGGTACCATCGTCCTGATGTGGGAAGTTCGTCCACACGCTTTCATTGACGGCATGGAAGTTCTGCGGGCGGTACATGAGCGTAAAGGACGGCACCTCAGTCAGATAGATTTTGACCAGTTCGGTGTACATCTCTTTGAGTTTGGCCTCATCAGTTTCGTTGGGGATGGCTTTGATGAGCTCATCCACACGCTCATTCTTGTACTGGCCCCAGTTCCCGCTCCAGTTGCTGGGTTGTCCAATCCACTCCGAGCTGAGCAGGTTGCGGATGCGTCCCCACGGCATGGTGGGGCCGGCGCCGGCGCTCCACATCATGAAGATGTCGTACCCGGCAGGCAACGGCGCATCCGACTTGGTGACGACGGTTTGATACACGGACCACTCGGGGTAGTTGGTGGTGATTTCGATGCCGATTTCCTTGCCTGCGGCCGCAACGATTTCGATAGCAGCCTGCCAGTCAGACCAGCCGTTGGGGCAGGTGGCAACGTAGCTCAATTTCTTGCCTTCGTATTCGCGCCATCCGTCGCCATCGGTATCTACCACACCGGCTTCATCGAGCAGTTTCTTTGCACCTTCATAATCTTTACCAGCCCATTGCAAATCTTTGACGGCAGCATGGTCATAAAGCGCCTGTTCGCCGGGGGTGGGGTTCATCAGCGAGCGCGGCACCTGCTTAAACGTGGCCGATTGATTCGCCATCGCGTTGGCGACAATCGTGTCGTAATCAACCGCCATCGCAATTGCTTTGCGGACGGCCACCAGGTTCAGACCATGCGAGTTTAGATTGAAGAACGCGGTGGGCAGGCTGGCACCGATGCCGTAAGGCGGGTCGGGCAAATATGTGGAAACGGGCAGACCTTCTTTGAGCCACAGGTCTTGAATGTTGGCGTTGAATTGCTGGCTCACATCCACTTCCCCGGCTTTGAAGGCAGCGAACCCGGCGGCATTGTCTTTGAAGATGGCGTGCGCCAGATACTTGGGAGCGGGCAGTTTGCCCCACATCGAAGCATCCTGACCCCAATACTTGTCATTGCGAATCAAGACGACTTTGGTTTCATCGGCATAGAAGGGACCATACGGACCGGAAAAGACGACATCTTCGGCGGTATCCGCCAGGAATTTGGCGGCATCGCCCCCCGTGCGCTGTTCGAGCTTCTGAGTCCAGGCCTTTTGAATCACGTAGTTGCTGCTCACGTAGGCGCTCACAATGAGCGGGTTGACGGCCTTGCCGTTGGCATCCAGTTTGGCTTTGATGACGACGGTTTGCGGGTCGAGTGCCACAATGTCTTCGATGTAGTCTTTGTTGCCTGCGCCAGTGCCGGTGTTGTATTTCACGTGCGTTGCCCACGTGTAAGCAACATCTTCAGCCGTGACGGGCGTGCCATCGCTCCATTTGGCGGCCTTCTTGATTTTGAAGGTCAATTCCGTGCGCGCCGCGTTCCAGGTATAGTCACCATCGGCCAGCAGAGGGTATTGCTTACCATCGAGCATGTTGTACAAATAGGGGGTCTCGAACATGGTAACGCGGGCATTATCACCGGCGACAAGCGCCATAGCGTTATTGCAGTTGGAAGAATACGGATTCCAACAAACAACCGGCCCCCATTGCAGGCCGTTGAAGTACAGCGTCTCTTGACGGGGGAGGGGGTCGCCGGGCTTCAAGGCAGGTGCTTCGGTCGGGGCCGGTTGGGCGGGCGGCTCAGTCGGCTTGGGCTGAGCAGGCGCTTCGGTCGGTTGGGCAGGGGCTGCCGGTGTTGGCGTGCCACATGCAGAGAGCAGCATGGCAAAAACAGCCAGCATGCTCAACAGAAAGAACAGTTTGTTGCGCATTTTCTCTTTCTCCTTTCCTGGTTCAGGGAGGGCATTTGTTTTCGTGGCGATAACCGACCCACGATTACCGCCGGAAAAAATTCAGAACCGAACCGTTCTGTAAGCCGGCAAAGCCAATAACGAGGAGAAACGCGCGAAAACACTAAGTTTGTAACCGGTTACAGTAACCGGTTACATTAAAGCACAGTTAACAAACGAAGTCAATAGGCTCTTTCTTGAACCACTTCTGGCTCTTATTTTGCTCTGACCAGTTCCAAAAACAGACCGAAGGCGGCGGGCATATCAATCTGTTCAGGCTGCAGTAACCATTGCACTTGCAGCCCGTCCATCACAGCAAACAGCAAAACGCCCAGGACTTCGGCAGAAATATCTTGCCGGATTTCACCTGCTTTTTGCGCTTTGGCAATTGCCTCAACCAGATTTGAGCGCGTGCGCTGGTAGCGTTGCACGAAGAACTCCCGCGCCGGATGTTCGGGAACCAGGCTTTCGGCAACCAAAACGGTGAACAGTTGCACCAGCCCCGGCACGGTGGCATTGTGTTTGACCAGCGCGTGCAGCGAATCAAGCACATGACTGCCTTCCTGGCTCAGGATGTCATTAATTCGCTTCTGGTTGACGCGGTCGCGCTCATCCAATACCTGCATCAGCAGATGATTTTTGCTGGGGAAGTGGTGGAGCAGGCCCGGTTCGGTCAACCCGGCGGCCTGGGCAATTTCGGAAAGTTTCGCGCCGCGAAACCCATCCCGCGAAAAAAATTCCAGCGCAGCCTGAAGGATTTTCTCCCGACTGGCGCGGGTACGTTCGCTTTGGGTGCGGCGGGGACGCTTGAGTTCGCTCACACAGTAAATTATACTCATTTTACCTATCTTTGACTAGGTAAGTTGTAGTAAAATGACGCTTAATTCTTTCCCCTTCCTCGCCACCGGTCAAAGGCGAGGTGTTTGGGTGTTCTTTTGCCTTCGGCAGACCATTTCCTTTCTCTCCTTTCTTCCCTTCTTTCTTCTATGACAACGATTTCCCTCTGGCGCAAAATGAAACAGTATCCGCAGTTGGGCCTGGTGTTACTGGCTTATGTGGCCTTTGTTGCGTTGGGCATGCCCGATGGCTTGCTCGGCGTAGCCTGGCCTTCAATTCGTACCCACTTTTCTATTCCACTGGATGCGATTGGGATATTGCTGGCGGCTGGTGTGACCGGCTATATGACTTCCAGCTTCTTCAGTGGTCCCTTGGTCACCCGCCTGGGCGTAGGAAGAGTATTAAGTCTCAGTTGTGCGTTGACGGGCCTGGCATTGCTCGGCTACACCCTTGCGCCAACCTGGTGGGTCATGGTGTTGCTGGGTATCGTTGCCGGGCTGGGGGCAGGCGCAATTGATGCCGGGTTGAATACCTACGCCGCAGCGCACTTTAGCGAGGGCGTGATGCAATGGCTTCACGCCAGTTGGGGAATTGGCATCACGCTTGGCCCAATTATCATGACTTTTGGGTTGACCACATGGAACGCCTGGCAGTTCGGCTATCAGGCGGTCAGCACATTTCAGTTCTTGCTGGCAGCGGGATTTGCACTTACATTGGGAATGTGGCAGGTTGAAACGCGGCCTGCTGCCTCCGAGACACCCAAAAAATTGACCAACTACCAGACTCCGCTGCTCGAAACCCTCCTTCAACCGCGCGTGTGGATGAGTATCGGCTTGTTCTTTTTGTATGTTGGCGGCGAGACCGCGCTGGGGACATGGGTCTACACCCTCTTGACCGAATCACGCGGTGTAACGCCGACTGCTGCCGGCTTTTGGGCGGGCAGTTATTGGGCGACGTTCACCGTCGGGCGCATTTTGGCCGGGTTGTTTGCCCGCCGTGCAGGGGTCAACCTGCTGGTCAGCGGCGGCTTAATCGGCGCACTGGCCGGTTCGGCGCTGCTCGTCTGGAATCCATCACCTTTACTGAATTTGCTGGCAGTGGTTGTGATTGGCTTTTCGATTGCGCCCATTTTTCCGGCCATGATGTCTGGTACCAGCCGACGTGTGGGCGAACATTTTGCTGCGAACACGATTGGAATGCAAATGGCCGCAACTGGCCTGGGGACGGCGGTTATCCCCGGTTTGATGGGGGTGTTTGCCCGCCAGGTTTCGCTGGAGGTCATTCCCTGGTGTTTGCTGGCCGTCTATGGCGGCCTGCTCGGTCTGTATCTTCTGACTTTGCGTTCGGGCGCAAGCCACTGAGGTTCCTCTTCCGTTTGTTCTCTCGTTCTAAGGAGTTTGCCATGAAAGACATTGCATCCATCCTCTCGCAGATGACGCTCGAAGAAAAGGCTGCACTCTGCACTGGCGCCAGTGCCTGGACTTCGACACCCATCGAACGACTTGGTGTGCCGGAGATGATTGTCTCCGATGGTCCGCACGGCGTGCGGCGCGTGCCGGATGTCCACGCCCTGGGCATGGAAAGCCTGCCTGCCACCTGCTTCCCCACCGCTTCTTGTTCCGCTTCCACGTGGGATGTGGACTTAATCCGCAAAATGGGCGAGGCGCTGGGCGAGGAATGTATTGCCCTCAACGTGGATGTTCTGCTTGGTCCCGGCGTCAACATGAAACGCTCGCCATTGGGTGGACGGAACTTTGAGTACTTCTCCGAAGACCCCTATCTGGCCGGTGAACTGGCGGCAAATTTCATTCAAGGCGTACAATCGAAGGGCGTTGGCACTTCTATCAAGCACTATGCCGTCAACAATCAGGAGTTCCAGCGTTTCACCATCAGCGCTGAAGTAGATGAGCGCACCTTGCGTGAAATCTATCTGCCGGCGTTTGAGAAGGCCGTCAAACAAGCCCAACCGTGGACGGTGATGTGTTCCTACAATAAGGTCAATGGCACGTTTGCTTCGGAACACCACACCTTGCTGACCGACATTCTCAAAAACGAATGGGGGTTCGAGGGTCTGGTCGTTTCGGATTGGGGTGCGGTGCGTGACCGCGTGGCGGCCCTCAAGGCTGGATTGGATTGGGAAATGCCCGGTCCACAAGAGCGCCGCGTTCAGGCAGTGGTGGAAGCGGTGCGTTCCGGGCAATTGGACGAAGCCGTCCTCGATGAAGCCGTGCGCCGCATTCTCCGCATCGTCTTCAAAGCCAAAGAGACGCCCAAAACCGGTTCGTTTGATGTAGAAGCCCATCATCAGCTGGCGCGTCAGATAGCCGCTGAAGGCATGGTTTTGCTCAAAAACAACGGCATCTTGCCGCTTAAGCAGCCTGCGCGCATTGCCGTCATTGGCCGTGCGGCCAAAAAACCGCATTTTCAGGGCGGTGGCAGTTCGCACATCAACCCCACGCGTGTTTCGGTGCCGTTTGAGGAGATTGTGGCGCGCGCCCAGTCGGCAGAAATAATCTACGCTGAAGGCTATCCCTCCGATGACGTCTTCCGCCAGGATTTGATTGACGAAGCCGTCCGTGCAGCCCAAAACGCTGAGGTGGCTTTGCTCTTCATTGCCCTGCCCACCTACAAAGAATCAGAAGGCTACGACCGCAAAGACCTGGACCTGACGGCGCAACAGGTGGCGCTCATTCAGGCCGTCTCTCAGGCTCAGCCCAACACGGTTGTCATTCTTAACAACGGCGCACCGGTGGTGATGAGCGCATGGATGGAGAACGTGGCCGCGGTGTTAGAAGCCTGGTTGATGGGGCAGGCCGGCGCCGAGGCCGTGGCCGATATTCTCTTTGGCCGAGTCAATCCCAGCGGCAAACTGGCAGAAACCTTCCCGCTGGCGCTGGCTGATACCCCTTCCTATCTCAACTGGCCGGGTGAACTGGGGGTTGTGCGCTATGGCGAGGGCTTGTTCATTGGCTATCGTTACTACGATGCCAGACGAATGCCAGTCCTGTTCCCCTTTGGATACGGGTTGAGCTACACCACGTTTGCCTATAGCAACCCCAGAGTCTCTGCCAGCACATTTCACGATGTGGAGGGTGTGACGGTGACCGTAGATGTCACCAACACAGGCACGGTGCCGGGCAAAGAAATTGTTCAGATATATGTGTGCGACCGTCAGGCCAGCCTGGTACGCCCCGAAAAAGAGTTGAAAGGCTTTGCCAAAGTGGAACTTCAACCGGGTGAGACTCAATCAGTCTCCATTCATCTGGATTTCCGCGCGTTTGCGTTTTACCACCCTCGCTATCGGCAGTGGGTTACCGAAGATGGAGAGTTCGACCTGCTGATAGCCGCTTCTGCTGCCGATATTCGCCATCGCCTGACAGTGACGCTCAAATCTACGCTGAATCTGCCCTGTATTCTGGACAAAGAATCTACCGTGCGCGAATGGCTGGCCGACCCGCGTGGGCGGGCCGTCTTTGGGCCGATGTATGCGCAGATGGAAGCCGCCACGCGCAAGATGTTTAGCGGGGGCGAAGAGCCACGCTATGGCACAGAAAGTACCATCGGGATGGATGTGATGGAGATGTTCAAAGATATGCCCTTGCTCAGCGTTTTGATGTTCCAGGCTGCCTCCCTGCCGCATCACCCGGAAGAAATTGTCGCCGGTCTTTTGCAACAAGTTCACCGCATGAACCCCTGAGCGCGCTAATGAAATGACATTCTTCAATTGACAGTTTGGGCGCTGCCGCATACAATACCGCCACAATGCAATCGCCCAGGGTGCCTCACCCCCCGGATGGGAAGGCTGAAAGGCGAAGCCGGTGAAAGTCCGGCGCTGTCGCGCAACTGTGAGTTCCACAACCGGTTTCTGAAAATGAATCCCCGGTTTCTGGAATAAGTCAGGTCGCCCGCCCTGGTCGTTGGTTCACCACATCCTCGCGGAAAGGAGGTGGGAACGGCGCACCCTGCCCGGATTGGCCCTCCCCCCTCCCCTGACCTGTAAAGGCAGGGGATTTTGATTCACTATCTGCCCGACGTTTTACTCAAAAATTCCTGTTTTGGAGAAATGACCATGCTTCGCAAATTTCTTTTCGTCATTTTGACGTTTGCCCTGTTGCTGGTCGCCTGCGCCCCGGCGGTGACGCCTACCCCTGCGCCGACTGCCGTTGCCCCCACGCAAGCGCCCACTTCTACGGTTGCGCCCACCCAACCTGCGCCCGTTATCGAAGCGCCAACCGAGAACCTGACCGATGGCTGCATTGCCGAAGGCCAGTTCGACCCCGGCATTGATTACTTTCCGCAAAAAGCCCAAATTGAATATGCTGCTGGCTTGACCATCGAGTACCACAACTCGTACAAAGTCATCACCGTCAAAACTCCCTGGCCAGGTGCGAGCGAGTCAATGGCATACGCTCTCGTGCAATGTGGCGCGCCCAGGCCGGAAGGCTTTTTGGAAGAACAGATTATCGAAGTGCCGGCCAAAACCATTATCACCATGTCCACCACCTATCTGCCCGCGCTGGATGAATTGGGCCTGCTCGACCGGCTGGTGGGCGTAGATGACACCACCTACGTCAACAACCCCACCGTCTTGAAGATGGCCGAAGATGGCAAACTAGCCTCGATTGGATACGGTTCCGGCGTAAACGTGGAAAAAGTGCTGGAACTGTCCCCCAGCCTGGTGATGACCTACGGCTCTGGCGCGCCAGAATATGACGCCCACCCCGTTCTGCTTCAGGCTGGCCAGAAAGTGGTGGTCAATGCCGAGTGGATGGATACCACCCCGCTGGGCCGCGCTGAATGGCTGAAGTTTATTGCTGTTTTCTTTAACAAAGAAGCCAAAGCCGAAGCGCTCTTTGACCAAATCGAACAGGATTACCAGAAACTGGTTGCCCTCACTGCATCCGTCAGCCAGAAACCGACGGTCTTTACTGGTTCGGCCTATCAGGGGACGTGGTACATGCCCGGCGGACAGAGTTTCGCTGCCGCCTTCCTGCGCGATGCCGGCGCCAACTACCTGTGGCGTGACGACCCCTCCACCGGCAGCCTGCCGCTTTCCTTCGAGGCCGTCTTTGAGAAAGCCAAAGACGCCGATTACTGGTTGAACGTGGGCTTCGTGGGCGCGCTGGATGACCTGAAAGGCATGGACCCGCGCTACGCCGACTTTGCCGCCTTCCAGAAAGGCAACGTTTGGAACAACGACGCCAAAACCAACAGCAGCGGCGGCAACGACTATTACGAAAGTGCCGTTCTGCACCCGGAGCGTGTCCTGGCCGATTTGATTTTCATCTTCCATCCCGATTTACTCCCCAACCACCAATTGGTGTATTATCGGCAGGTGAAATAAAATCCTGAAATCAGAATACAGAATGCAGAGGCTTTCTGCATTCTGTATTCCTTGTGCTGTTTTCCTGTTCCATGTCGCGTCAGATTTTTCCGTTCCTGGTCTTGCTTCTTGTACTGGCCTTTGGCCTTAGCCTGGCCTTTGGCTCGGTTTCGATTCCGTTTACACAGGTCGTTCACATTCTGCTTGGCGGGACGCCTGAAAAAGCCGCCTGGGCCGACATTCTCTTCAAGTTTCGCCTGCCCAAGGCGTTGACCGCCGTGCTGGTGGGAGCAGCGCTCTCGACCTCTGGCCTGCAAATGCAGACGCTCTTTCGCAACCCGCTGGCTGACCCCTACATTTTGGGCGTCAGTTCCGGGGCAAGTTTAGGCGTGGCGCTGGTCATTTTAGGGATGGGGGGCGGCGGAACAGCCTTGACCTTTATCTCTGGACTGGGAACGTTCGGTAACTTCACGCTGGCGCTGGCGGCCAGCCTGGGCGCGGCGCTGGTTCTGGGCGCGGTATTGCTCCTGGCGCGCCGCGTGCAGAACACCCTTACCCTGCTGGTTACCGGTCTCATGTTCGGCTACCTTGCCAGTGCAGTGGTCAGCCTGCTCATTTACTTCAGCCAGCCGGAGCGGGTGCAGGTCTTCAGTCTGTGGACAGCGGGAAGTTTCAGCGGCGTCACCTGGCCGCAGATGAACGTCTTCTTACCGGCGGCGCTGCTTGGACTTTTGATTGCGCTGACGATGGTCAAACCGCTCAATGCGTTGTTGCTCGGCGATGATTACGCCCGTTCGCTCGGTCTGAACGTGCGCCGCGCGCGCGTCTGGATTATCGTCAGCGCTTCCCTGCTGGCCGGGGTCTCCACTGCCTTTTGTGGGCCTATCTGGTTTATAGGGGTAGCCGTGCCGCACGTGGCGCGCAGCCTGCTCAAAACGGCTGACCATCGCTCTCTTTTGCCTGCCTCTCTGCTGATGGGCGCGGCTTTTGCCCTGCTGGCCGACCTGATTGCCCAACTGCCTGGCAGTCAGCGCGTCCTGCCGCTCAACGTTGTCATGTCGCTCTTTGGCGTCCCCGTCATTCTCTCCATCATCCTGCGCCAGAAACAATTAAGGCAACTTTAGTGGCTTGCGCGTTGGATTACTGCCCACTGCTCACTGATTACTGAAATGCTCACCACTTCTTCCCTCACCATTGGTTACCATCACCCGCTGGCTTCGGAACTGAACCTGGAACTGCGCCCGGCAGAACTGGTTTGCCTGATTGGCCCGAACGGCGTGGGAAAATCTACCCTGTTGCGTACGCTGGCCGGGATGGAAAAGCCCCTGGCCGGGACGGTCTGGCTGGCAGGCCAGAATCTGCATCATTTGCCGCCGAGAGAACTGGCAAAACGCCTCGCCATTGTCCTCACCGGGCGGGTGGAAAGCCCTTTGCTCACTGCGCGGGAGCTGGTCAGCCTGGGACGGCATCCCTACACCGATTGGCTGGGCCGCCTGACCCCCCGCGACGAAGAAGCTATTCAGCGCGCCATGCAACTGACTGATACGTTGCGCTTTAGCGCGCGTCCGCTTGCGCAGCTCAGCGATGGCGAGCGCCAGAAGGTGATGATTGCTCGTGCCCTGGCGCAGGAACCCGGCGTTCTGCTTTTGGATGAACCCACCGCTTTCCTGGACCTGCCCCGCCGCGTGGAACTCCTGCAACTCCTGCGCCACCTGGCGCGCGAGACCCACACCGCCGTCTTGCTCTCCACACACGACCTCGATCTGGCGTTGCGCCTGGCTGACCGGTTATGGTTGCTCTCCTCTGCTGGCACGATGGAAGTTGGCTTGCCCGAAGAACTGGCGCTTGGTGGGGCAGTGGCGCGCGTCTTCCAGAGCGAAGGCGCGTACTTTGACCATGCCATTGGTGCATTTCGCGTGCATCAACCCGTTTCAGGACCGGTGAGTTTGTCCGGCGGGCAATACGGCGTCACTGCGGCATGGACGTGGCGCGCCCTCGAGCGGGTGGGCTACCAGGTCCACAACGGCAGCAGCCGCCATGCCGTTCACATCGAAATCCTGGCCGAATCTCGCTGGCGGCTGCTTACCCCCTCTGGGCAGAGTGAACATGCCTCGCTCCAGAGTCTTCTTCACCAGTTATCTTGTGCCTCCCATGAAAATCTACTGTGACCCTCTCGCTGCTTTCGTAGAAATTCCCGAAAAACCACGCCGCATCGTCTCGCTGGCTTCCGGGCTGACGGAGTGCATCGTGCAGATGGGCTTTCCTCACCTGATTGCGGGCGTTTCGGTCTGGTGCCCCAACTTCACGCCCGAATTGGAAGCCCCCATTGTGGGCGACTATTTGAGCGTGGACGAGGAAAAACTCTCCGCCGTCCAGCCCGATTTGCTGCTTATCACCACCGGTGTCCAGCGTGGGTTGGCGCGTAAACTACACAAAGCCGGCCTGCCCATCTACGTCTTGCCATTACAAAACAGTTTACATGGCATTTTTGAAAACATCATGATTCTGGGCGCGCTGCTCGATGCCCTGCCCGCCGCGCGCGCGTTGATTGCCCGCTGGCAGGAAACCTTTGCTACATTTCGAATGCAGGCGCCTCATCCGCGCCCGCGCGTGTATGCGGAAATCTGGTTTGGCAGGCACGTTCGCATGACCGGCGGGCTGACCTTCATCCACGACCTCATCGAGGCCGCCGGGGGCGAAAACCTGTTTGGCGAGGTGCGTAAAGGGTATTTGGAACTCGACCTGGCGGAAGTAGAGCGCCGCCAACCCGATATTTTCCTGGTCTATTCCGAGCCGGAACTTCCCGTACAGGCTGCCGATTTGGCGCGCGAACGCGGTTGGAACATCCCCACCATCCAGGCCGATATTTCGCCGCCCCATAACATTATTCACGATGGGCCTTCGATGATGAAAACGCTGGCGTGGTTGCATACGCAGATACGCCACCTCATCGCCGGAAAGTGACCCTCTGGCCTCTTTTTACCTTAGGAAAAACCATGCGTATTGCTTCTCTCTTGCCTTCGGCTACCGAAATCATTTGCGCACTGGGGCTGGAAACCGACCTGGTGGGTGTTTCGCATGAATGCGATTATCCCCCTAATGTGGTTGCCGCCCTTCCAAAACTCACCCGTTCCGTCTTACCAGAGGGTCTGAGCAGTGCAGAAATTGACGCCGAAGTCTCGGCGCGGTTACGACGCGGCGAAAGTTTGTATCAGATAGATGAAGCCCTGCTTGCCGAACTGCGCCCGGATGTAGTGATTACGCAGGAACTGTGCGATGTTTGCGCAGTTGCTTTCGGCAATGTTTGTCAAATTGTGCCTGCTTTGCCGGGCAACCCGCGCATTATTTCGCTCTCCCCTGCTGGCCTGGAGGCCATTTTCGATGATATTTACACTGTCGCCGCTGCTGTACAGGCGTCTGAACGCGGCGAACGCCTGATTGTGGACTTGCAAAATCGCTTACAGAAACTGACTGAACGAATCACCCGGTATGTGCGTCATCGTCCTCGCGTTTTTGCCATGGAATGGCTCGACCCGCCTTTTGCCGCCGGGCATTGGGTACCGCAGATGATTGCACTCGCCGGTGGGCAGGAAGTTCTGGGCATTGCCGGCAAACCGTCTTTCCGAGTTACCTGGCAGCAAATCATCGCCGCGCAGCCAGACATTATGATTTTAATTCCGTGCGGTTACAACGCCGAAATGACGCGCCGGGAGTGGGAAACGCTGCCCAAACCTGCTGAGCTCCAGTCTATCCCTGCGATTCGTACCGGGCGAGTCTATCCCTTCGATGCGAACAGTTATTGCTCGCGACCTGGCCCGCGCGTCGTAGAGGGGATTTGGGAATTAGCACGCATCATTCATCCTGGCCTGGTTGAGTGAACTGTGAGAAAGATGCTCATGAAACGAGTTCTCCTCTCCTGGTCTTCCGGCAAAGATAGCGCCTGGGCGCTTCACGTCCTGCGTCAACAGGTTGATGTCGAAATGGTCGGCTTGCTGACCACCTTCAACGAGAGCAATGGACGCGTTGCCATGCACGCCACCCGACGCGTTCTGGTGCAGGCGCAGGCCGATTTGGCAGGATTGCCGCTTTGGGTTGTCCCTTTGCCTTCTCCCTGCTCGAACGAAGAATACGAAGCGCGCATGAGCGCCGCACTGGAGCGCGCCCGTCGCGAAAACGTCACGCACATTGCCTTTGGTGACCTGTTCCTGGAGGACATTCGCGCCTATCGAGAGAAGATGATGGCCGGGAGCGGCTTGCAACCCCTTTTCCCGCTGTGGTGTTCTCAAACGGAAACGCCGACCCTGGCTCGCAAGATGCTCCAGAACGGTTTGCGTGCTGTTCTGGTGACTGTTGACCCCAAACAACTCGACCCTGCTTTTGCCGGGCGGCTTTATGATGCCCCATTATTGGATGACCTTCCCCCAACCGTTGACCCGTGCGGCGAACGCGGAGAGTTCCACACCTTTTGTTTCGACGGCCCCATGTTTCGGCATCCCATCTCCTTTCAAATCGGCACCCATGTGCAACGGGATGGGTTTCATTTTACCGATGTTCTTCCCATGCAGGAGCGTTGCGAATGACACCACACGTCAAACAGGGTCTCACCATTGTTCACACCGGCGATGGCAAGGGCAAATCTACCGCCGCTTTGGGCATGGTTTTGCGTGCCTGGGGACGAGGCTTTCGGATTTGCGTCATCCAGTTCCTGAAAAACGAGGGCGGCAAATGGGGCGAAGTGCTGGCGGCCCAAAAACTTGGCATCGAATGGCACATCAGTGGCGATGGCTTCACCTGGACTTCCAAAGATATGGACGCTACCATTGCGCGCGCGCAACAGGGATGGAAACTGGCGCAGGAGAAAATCGTCAGCAACAAGTATGACCTGCTTGTGCTGGACGAGTTTACCTATCCCCTGGCCTTTGGCTGGCTCGACCCCGCCGAGACCATCGAATGGCTGAAAGCACACAAACCCGCCGATTTGCACCTGGTCATCACCGGGCGCAATGCCCCGCCTGCGCTCATCGAATACGCCGACCTGGTGAGCGAGAGCCGCGAGGTGAAACACCCGTTTCGGCGCGGGATTCTGGCACAGCCTGGAGTAGAATTCTAGAAATTTTTGCAGGAGAGAGACCGATGCACATTGCTCACATCTTATCGCGCCCGGGTACACAGTTCAGTTTTGAGTTCTTCCCCCCAAAAACGCCGGAAGGTTCTGCCATTTTGTTTGAGACCATCGAGCAGCTGACTCCCCTTCAACCGGCTTTTGTCAGCGTTACGTATGGAGCTGGCGGTTCGACCCGTGACCTGACCCGTGACCTGGTCATTCGCCTTCAACGCGAAACCTCGCTCAACGTGGTGGCCCATCTGACGGCCGTGGGCGCTTCTCGTGCCGAACTTCACGCCATTCTGGAAGATTACGCCCGTGCTGGCATCGAAAACCTGATGGTGTTGCGTGGCGACCCGCCCCGCGACCATCCCGATTACGTCCCCCCGCCCGATGGCTTCCGTTACGCTGCCGACCTGGTCGCTTACATCAAAAAACACTTTCCCCATTTTGGAATTGGGGTAGCCGGTTTCCCCGAAGGCCATCCCGAAACGCCGAACCGACTGTTAGAAATTGAGCATCTCAAAGCCAAAGTCGAGGCGGGTGCCGATTACATCTGCACGCAGTTGTTCTTCGACAACCGCGATTTTTATGATTTCTGCGAACGTTGTGAACTGGCCGGCATTTCCGTTCCCATCCTGGCCGGAATTATGCCCATTACATCCCTGTCTGGTCTCAAGCGGATGGCTGAACTGGCTCTGGGAGCGCGCATTCCGGCAAAATTGCTGCGCGCCGTACAACGTGCTGAAGATGACAAGGCCATCGAGCGCATTGGCATTCACTGGACGACCGAACAAGTCTTTGACCTGTATGACCACAACGTCAAAGGGATTCATTTCTACACGCTGAATCGTTCACGTCCTACCCTCAAGGTGTACGAAATTTTGGGCAAAAGTCTTGGCGAAAACTGGCAAATTCCGATTTGAACCATGAATCTTCCTTTCATCCCGTCTCTCGATGTGTCGTCTATGCAGGCCGCGCGCGCCCGGCAGGATACCCTCACCAAGCCGCAGGGCAGTTTAGGCCGGCTGGAGGAACTTTCCATTCAGCTGGCGGGTATCTACGCCCAGCCGATTCCGTCCATCCGCGAGAAAGCCGTCATCGTCATGGCCGGTGACCATGGGGTCGTCGCCGAGGGCGTCAGCGCGTTTCCGCAAGAAGTGACTCCACAGATGGTGCTGAACTTTCTGAACGGCGGCGCGGCCATTAACGTCCTGGCGCGTTGTGCCGGGGCGCGGGTGGTAATTGTGGATATTGGCGTGGCTGCTGAATTACCCGAACATCCACGCCTGCATCGCCGCAAACTGGCTTTTGGCACGGGCAATATCGCACAGGGGCCAGCCATGACCCGCGCGCAAGCGGAACAGGCAATTCAGACAGGCATCGAAGTCGTCGAAGCCGAAATCCAGCGTGGACTGGATGCAGTTGCCACCGGAGAAATGGGCATCGGGAACACAACCCCCTCTGCCGCCATTGCCGCTGTGTTGACCGGTCAGCCTGCCTCCCAAATCGCAGGACGCGGCACCGGTCTGGATGACGCCGGCCTGGAGCGTAAAATTGCGGTCATCGAACGCGCTCTCTCGGTTAACCAGCCCAATCCTCAGGACGGGCTGGATGTCCTCTCGAAGGTTGGCGGCTTTGAGATAGGCGGCCTGGCCGGGGTGATGATTGGCGCGGCTTCGCATCGCAAAGCCGTCCTGGTAGATGGCTTTATCTCTACCGCTGCGGCAATGATTGCCATATCGCTTTGCCCGGACGTCAAACCATATCTCATCGCCGCGCATCGCTCCAGAGAAAACGGACACGGCCTGATGCTCGACTGGCTGGGCCTGAAACCGCTGCTCGACTTTGACCTGCGTCTGGGAGAAGGCACCGGCGCAGCCCTGGCTTTTCCCATCCTGCAAGCCGCGCTCGCCATCCTGCGCGAAATGGCGACCTTTGGCGAAGCAGGCGTGAGCGAAAAAGCGAGATGAAATCCCTGCGCCTGGCATTCTCCCTGCTTACTACCCTGCCTATTTCCGCTCCCCACATCTGGAACCCCGGCGATAGCGGGCGGGCGGCGGGGTGGTTTCCGCTGGTTGGTCTGGTGATTGGCTTGCTTGTCGGCGGTGTCCACTGGCTGGGTGGGCTGGTCTTTCCCCCGCTCGTGACCGGCGCGCTGGCGCTGACTGCCTGGGTGGTGTTGACCGGCGGTCTGCATCTCGACGGTCTGGCCGACTGCGCGGACGGGTTGCTCTACCCTGGCACACCCGAAAAACGCCTGGAAATCATGCGCGACCCGCGCCTGGGGGCCTTCGGCGCCATCGGTCTGGCGCTGGCGCTGTTGCTCAAGTTCTCTGTGCTGGCATCGTTGACCCCGTCCACACTCCCTGCTGTGCTGCTGGCGGCTTCGCTGGCGCGCTGGTGCATTCTGCCTGCCGGATTACTTCCACCGGCAAAACCCGGCGGGATGGGCGCGGATTTTGCTGCCGGTCTGCAGAAGACAGCTCTCGTGGGGAGTGGTTTCATTCCGCTGGGCATGGCCTGCTTGCTTGGCGTGCGCGGTCTGTTGGCTGCCGCGTTGGGCCTGCTCGCCGCTTTTGGTGTTTTGACGCTGGCAAAGAACCGACTGGGGGGCATCACTGGTGATGTGTTTGGCCTGTTGGTGGAAAGCGTGGAAACCGTCGTTTTGCTTGTATCCTTGTGACATACAGCCGCTTTGGACAGGCTATGATGCTTCCCTGCTCCTCTGATGACATTCTTGCACCGCTTCATCGAAGCCGACCCCTGACCCGCTTGATGGTTTTGGGGATATTCGGTTACTTCCTGTCTCTGCCTCTCGTTGAACGAGGCATTTCTCAAAACGATACCGGTACCGTCCTTGGCTGGCTTGGCTTTGCATTCTTTCTAGAGGCTATACTGGCCGTCTCTGCGCTCCTGCTTGCACGTCAAACGCAAAACATGAATGCAAGGCCGCTGGCCTGGAGTGGCGCGTTCTTGATTCTCGCCGGAATCTGGAGCGACGTGCTTGCGACGGTGTTCAGTACGCCGGATATGGCGCGCGAAGCCAACGCGATAATCATTTTCTTGCGCGAGAATCGCTTTCCCTTATGGGTTCAGTATGCCACTGGTTTCACAGCGCAATTCTTGTTGACCGTCATCTCCTGCGCCTTATGGGTGGCTTTTGTGCATCATTTGCCCCGTTACCGGGCGGTTCTCCTCGCCATGCGTCCGCAATCGCTGGTTGAGTTCCTGTGGGCCTCGCTGGGGGGCAGCACATACTTCGTGAAGATGCACAGGCTCAACATTTCACGCTCGTACCGCTTCATTTGGTGGCTCATCTTGCCGCTCGTCGTGCCGTTCGACCGCTTCTGGCTTGCTCTGGAGTGGTTGCAGGTCGTGCCGGTGCTGCCTTCTCTTCGCGGCCTGGTCACCTTTTTGCAAACGCTTTTTCCGCTGATGTTACTGGCGAGCTGGCTGCTCTACGTTTACTTTGAACAGCGGGATGTTCTCCGCAGCGACCCGTCATTTGCGCGCCATGCCAACCAGGCGAACCTGAAGACCGCTCTGATACGCTTTTCGATAGCGATAATCGGAACCTGCATGCTGGCGTGTTTCTCAGGCCTGACCTGCCTGTGGGCAACGCGCGAACCCGAATTTTTGGAGGTACGTCTGGAAAATGCGCCTGAGACGGTGACGCTGAATACGCCCTTTCCCATCACGTTCCTCATCGAAAATCGTGGTGAGCAAGAGGCGCTTATATCCAGAATCAAAACAACCAGTTGGGACTCGAACGAAACCACCGTTTCCGAGAAACTCATTTTTGTTCTTTCCAACCCTCCGCTTCGCAGTACTACCGAAGGGCCGCGAACCACTCTGGAATATGAGAATACCGTCCTTGCGCCTGGCGAAACGTTGCGCGTAGAACTCTGGTTTGCCGGCCTTCAAGCGGGGCGGGTCTTGCTGAAAACCAGCGTGTATTCGGGCTTACGAGAAAAAAGCGCTCCGTCTGTTTTCATTCAAATCCTTTCTCCGTAACCCACTACGAACACAACAGAATTTTTAATGTTGGCGTACCTACCTACTTTCACCTTATCCTGGCCCCCACTCTGGGCGATTTCTACTCTCCCAGCGGAACTGCGAATCGCCCCGAAGGGTTGGGGGCTGGCAGGAGCAGGTGTTTATTCCGCAGGCGCTGCCGATGCTTTTGCATTCAAATCCGGCAGAGCAGGAACCGCCACATACTCCGTTTGATGAACATCCGCAGGGGCGCTGAGTGGGAGTGGGTGGTTGGGTCGGGGTGGCGCGGACACTTGTTGGTGTTGGGGCAGGGGTGGAGGTGGGAGAAACACAAGGCATGCAACAATGATTGTTTGCAGGACAAGAATACCCACGACTGCATAAGCCTAATTCGCTGCATGGC